>JAYOSV010000031.1:0-41881 GCA_038139415.1 Verrucomicrobiales bacterium
TTAACTCGCACCCTGGAAACACTCACTTTAGAAGGAAAACATTTCCGCACAGCAACGGCCATTGAGTTGGTGGGTGTGAATTCAGAGGTGGTGCAGCTTATATATCCGGTCAGTCAATATGTGATCAATGATTCTTTAATTGAGATTCCGGTGGGTGTCATTGGATACGATTCGGAGGGCAGTAATCGTCAGGTGCGTGTGTGGAATACCATTGGCCCCAGCCCGTTGAGTGAAGAAAAATTCAACATTGAAACAGGACCGCCTTCAATCTCCTCCACATCTCATGACGGTGTGATTTTAAATCGTAATGAACCTCTCACGATCAATGGTGTTGGTTTCAAGTCCAAGCAGATCGGCACTAACGATGGAAACGCCACGATTTCACATATCCGTGTAGACGATGGATTAGGCAACGGATTATATCCCACGGACGGAAATGGCTCAGGGGTGAATGTCAGTGCACGGCTAGATGTTTTGAGTGACAGTCGGGCCATATTACTTGGCAACACATTGCCGGCATCGACTGATGGTTATGTGCGTGTGATCCGCGTCTCGCGAGGAAATACCCATACCTTAAGCGCAAACAGGGTGACGGACACGGGTAGTCCGATCGCATTCACTGCAGTCACCACGGAGCCTACAGTAACGGCTCTGGATTGGGTGAATCTTGGGGATAACGCTGAAACCGATATCAACGCTACGAGCTCGCTCAGGAGGGATGAGGCAATTTTCATTCGGGGAACCGGCCTGAACACCGTCACCAGTATCGAATTGGTGCAGGAGAATGGCCTTTCCTATCCGACTCCCTTGGTTGCCTTTCAGGAACCATCCAACCTGGAAGAGAACGGCACCTTGATTCGTTTGAGTAAATACTCCTTTGCCAATTCCGATGCTGATGGGCATGGGGCGGTTCGCTCCAAGTTGCGAGTCATTAATCCCTTTGGAGAAGCGATATACAGCCCGGCATTCAACGTGAACATTCAGCCAAATGATGGGACTCAAGCGGCGAATGAATTGGTGGTGCTGGGAGGGATGCCGCAGCCTGCGGCAGCTTTCAATATCAATGGTAAAATCTGGAACCGGGATGCGGATACCGGGGAAGACCTGAGCTTTGTGGGGACGGGCCTCAAGGCCATTGAACGGATCTACATCGAAAATGCAAACGGGACCGCCCTAGGCACTGAACCCTTGATCACCCTTGATCCAAAGGGCACCCCGGGTGTGACTGTGACCGATTCATTAATTCAAATTGATTCGAGTGTGGCGCAGTTTGCTGATGCCAATTATTCGGATGCACTAGCCAAGACACAATTTATGAGATTCCGTTTGGACAGCGCGCGAAACAGTGTCAACACCGGCGGTGGCGTAACCGAACGCTTCTTGGTTGGTCGACCGCCCAAGGTATCCAGCCTTGCACTATCCGGCGGTGGAAATCATTGGCGGCGTGACGTCCAAGCTTCCGCCGCCACATTGACGGGTACCGGGCTCAAACTGGTGGATAGTGTGGAGATCGTTGATAAAAATGGTCTTACCATTCTGGCAAACACTGGTGTCCTGTTGCCCAACGCCAATGTGACTACCACCAGCGATACGTCATTGGAAATCAATGGCACTGCGTTCTCCGTTACACCCGGTTATCTGGATACAGTGACGGCACTAAACCGGCGTGTCCGCTTGACCACGCCTTGGGGTACCGTGTTAACCGATGATAATGCGTCGGGCGCCTTTACCCTGAGCGCGACGCCGATCTTCCCGACGACTACGGCACTTACCTTTGTCGGTAATGGCAGTGGGTTTAATGGGGTTGATACTTACGATATTAATGCCACCACTGGGACGGCCCCGGATAATCTCCTGCCGTTGGTAATCAATGGCCAAAACTTCCTCGGAGTTAAAACTATATATTTTGAAGATAATGCTTCGAATCTTTCTTTTAAAGTTTCGGATATCAATCCTGCTGTGCCTCCCTCAGGTATCACATTTGCAGCAGACGGGTCTCAAATTGTAATCTCAGGCAAAGTCATATATGACCGCAATTCGTCTTGGGCTGATGTTAATGCCACAAATTCAAGACGTATTGTCTTAGAGTCTGTAGCAGATCAAAATGCCACATCGCAGGTAATCACGACCAATCCTGCATGGAACGATAACAATTAAGGAACCGGGTGGAGAGAGAACGGGGCGACCTTTTGGGTCGCCTCGTTTTTTGCTTATAAACAATCTGACAGGGTTTTCGGGTGCAGATCAGGAGCAGTCCAGTCCGGGGTATGGGATTGAAGATCGGCGATGGTACGGTTGCCGGTGGCGACGGCCAGAACTTTGGCGCCGATGGCACGAGCGCATTCGATATCGCGTTCGGTGTCGCCGATGATGAGAATCTCGGCAGGGTCCAGCTTGGGCCAGCGGGTTTGAGCCCAGGTTAGTCCGTTGCGGGCAATGTCGTTGCGGTCGGTGTGTTCCCCGCCGAAGATGCCCATTTCGAATTCCTGCCAAATGCCGTAGTGCTCGAGCTTCAATTCTGCACCGCGGGGATGGTTGCCGGTGAGCAGGCCAATGACAGGTGCGTCGGGCCTGCCTCGAAGGTGGGCAATTAATTCTCGTGTGCCGGGTAGGGGCTCATGTTGATCAGCGGGCAGAAAGTCGGTGAGTCGACTCAAGTAAGCCTCAAAGAAGCGGTCGATGTTTTGTTGGGTGCGTTCGATTTGGTGTTGCTCGAACACCTCCTCCACAAGTCCGCGGTCGGTACGGCCGGCAAATGACAGGGTCTCAGTGGCTTGAGGTAGGCCAAAAACTTCATCGAAGGTCGCGGCAAAGGCCCTTACGCCCGCGCCATGAGTGCGGATGAGGGTGCCGTCGATATCAAATAAAACGAGCCGGAACATGGGCGGAGGACCATCCCACTGGGTTTCCGGGTGGTCAATCCCGGATGGTGAACAACCTGTGCAGGGCGCCAGCTTGACGCTCTCTCGGCTGCTCGGTAGGCTCGGAGAGATGACAAGAGGCATTGTCTGTATCATTGGTATGCTGGTGTTAAGCTTGGGTTGTCAGTCGGACAACTCTGGGCAGGCATCCGGTAATTCGAACGATAGCAAGCGTGCGTTTCGGCTGAAGACGTCCCAGAAGAATGAGGATTCGGAGTATGGTCTGAAATACTACGAGGGCATTGGGTGGCGTTACATCAAGCCGGGCCTTGACATTGAGGTGCTGACCTACACCAACACGCAGTTGCTCGAGTACGTGCGCAAAGCGATGGCTGAGGAGCGTTTTGATGATGCGATGTTTGGCTCGCGCTATTTTATCCAGCGTACGCCGGGTGCGGATGATGTGCCGGAAATGCGCCGCGTGGTGGCCGAGGTGTATGAGAGCCGTGGGTTGGAGGAGTACGCCTTTAAGGAATACCAGAAGCTGCTGGATGCGCATCCCGGCTACGATAAGAGCGATGAGGTCAGCGCGCGCATGTATGAGATCGCCACGCTCTTCCTGAACGGCAAACGGTTTCGCTGGAAGATTCCCTATCAGGATAGCATTTACATTCCGCTATTTCCTTCCATGAGCAAGACCTCCAAGCTCTACACGCAGGTGGTGACCAATGCGCCTTTTGGCCTACATGCCGCCGAGTCACAGTACGGCATTGGGCAGGCGCACGAAAGGGCGCTGCAGGGGTTCTGGGGGTTCTTTGCAAACGCCACGGAATACGACAAGGCGACCCGGGCGTATGAACTGTTGGCTGATCGATACAGCCAACGCGTGGGCGATGCCCCACGAGAGAACCAAGAGAAGCTGAATGAGATGGTCGCCCAAGCCCGATTCCGCACGGCGGAATTATTCGAGGCCCAAGCCAACGAAGGCATTTACGACCAAAGCATGGCGGAACGTTCCATCGAAGCCTTTGGGGATTTCGTAGAATTTTACAAGGCCGACTCCGATCGCGAAGAAAAAGTGACCGAAGCCAAGGCGCATATGAACGCCATGCGCTTGGAGCGCGCCCGCGGACTGAAGGCGATTGCGGGGTTTTACGAAAAGAAACGCCAATGGGTGGCCGCACACACCTATTACGGCCAAATCAATCAGGCGCTTATCATTGATGTACTCAACGATCCCGAGCACGAAGCCGAGGCCAAGGAGTTGCAGTCCTTTGCCAACAAAAGACTTAGCGAAGAGCTCTTCCAATGGCGTGTGCGCGACGCGCTGGAGCAGTACGCCGAGGCGCAAAAGGCTGAGAAGAAAAACCTGCCCTACAGCGCGCAGCGGGAATATCGTAAGGTGAAGTTGAATCTTGAAATCCTCCCAGCCGATCTGGAACGTGCAGCGATGGCGACGGAGATTGATTTGGCTCGGTTGCAGGAAATTCAATCAGCGGTCACCGCCGATTTGGCGCGGATTCAGCAACTGCTCGATGAACGCGAGTTAGCCCGTTCCAAAGAAGATTAGTAACCCGTTTTGATGAAAGCCTTCGCACTTGTTTTAATCAGCCTAAGCTTGGGAATGTTGTCCGGCTGCGTCGGTTATGTGGCAGGCCCCACCAACGGTCTGCCGGCCGGTGCGCAGTCCGTACGTGTGGAGTTCTTCAAAAACGAAACGTTGGAACCGCGTTTGGTGGTGGCCGTGAACCGCGCTCTCAAACGAAATTTGCAGCAGGACGGCACCTACAAATTAGAGACTCAAGGCAATGCGGATCTGGTGGTCACCGGGGAATTGACGGAGTTTCTCCGTAGCGGCGTGAGCTATACGCCCGGCGATTCGTTGTCGGTCAAAGATTACAGTATGTCGCTCACGGCCCACATTAAGGTTACCCGGCCCGGCACCGGCGAAGTGGTGTACGAAGGCGATATCACCGGCAACAGCACGGTGCGCGTGGGGAACGATCTCACGGCCGGCCAGCGACAGGCGGTGCCAATTATTGCCGATCATTTGGCGCGTCAGGCTACTTCATTCATCGTAGATGGCAAATGGAATGAAGCCGCCGCGGCCACGCCATAAAGTAGTTGCCCCCACACTGGCGTTGGCGGACACTCGCGCCCATGAAAGCTGCATCCGCCACATTCCTTTCACTTCTTTTCCTCCAAACCACTTTCGCCGACGATTGGTCGCAATGGCGCGGCGCACAACGGGATGGCTTCGCCCAAAACGAAAAGCCGCTGAACACGCTCTCGGCTAAGCCCAAGCAAATATGGCAGGTGCCTGTGGGCAAAGGGCAGGGCGGCTTGATCCTTTCTCAAGGCCGCCTCGTGATGTGCCACGAGACCGTGGTGGGCGGGAAGCCCATGGAAACAGCTGCCGTCATCGACATCACCACCGGCAAGACTCTTTGGCAAACGCCCTACTCCGAGTCCTGGCAATACACCAATGTCTATGGCCCGGGCCCGCGTACGTCACCGATGATTGATGGCGATCTGTTGTTTTGCCAAAGCGCCACCGGCGTGCTCGCCTGCATTTCCTTGAAGACCGGCAAACTGATTTGGAGCAAACAATACTCTAAAGATTTTGGGGCCAAATGGTTTGGTGGCAACGCGCCTGGCAGCAGTGGCACGGCCGCTAGCCGCCACGGCAACAACGGAGCGCCCGTCACCGATGCCAAGCACATCTACGCCGCGGCCGGTGGGCACGAAGGCGCGAGCCTCGTGTGCTTGGAAAAAGCGACCGGTAAGCACGTATGGAAAAGCGGTAATGACTACGCTGCGTACTCGGGCCTCATGCTCGGCAAGCTCGCCGGAGTTGAGCAGATCGTCTACGTCACTGCCGCCAACATGAAAGGTTACCGTGCTTCTGACGGTAAGGAGCTCTGGAGTGTGCCGGTGAAAACCGGTGCCGCTCGCAATATCGTAACGCCTATCCTTCAAGGCGACACCGTCACTCTGGCCAGCCACACCGTCGGCACCTTTCAAGTGCGCATTCGCAACAGTGGCGATGGCCAGGTTGCCGAGCCGGTTTGGAGTAATAAAGATGTGAAGACCAACATCACCACGCCCGTGCTCAAGGATGGCTATCTCTACGGTTTGGGCACCTCTCGCGGAAAAAATTCCGAATTTGTTTGCCTCAACCACAAAACCGGAGAACTGGTTTGGAGCGAAGCCGGCTATGATGATTATGCTTCGGTGATCGGCTTGGGAGACACCCTGCTCATTCATGGTTCCCGTGGGGCCGTGACTCTAATCAAGGCTACCCCCAAGGCCTACACTGAGATTGGTCGTATCGACGCGGCCAGCCAACTGAGCTGGAATTTTCCCGTTTATTCCAACGGCATTCTTTATCTCAAAGATGGTTTGCGTGATGGCGGTAATCAACTTACTGCATTGAAGCTGCAATAGCTTAAAAACAGGGAGTTCACGGAGATATGAGTAGTGCAACCGAGCAATATCTGGAGTCAATGATCGCTTCCAGCGAAGCGGTGGATGTTCCAACGATGGTGGATTACCTCATTCAGGATTCTCTTGCGCGGGGTGCCAGTGATATTCATATCGAACCATGGGAAGACATGGTTGGAGTTCGTGTTCGGGTTAACGGAGTTCTCCAGTGGTTAGTTGGAATCCCGCTTGAGCATCAGTCAAATATTGCTGGTCGGTTCAAGGTAATGGCAAATTTGGAGAGTCATACCACGGGATTGCCGCAGGACGGGAAAGCCGCACCGGATAATTTTGGTGGAGTGCAGCTTCGCGTTTCAATTTTCCCGACCGTTTATGGTGAAAAAATCGTCTGCCGTGTGTTTAATCCAAATTCAAAGGTCTTTGATATATCCAAGCTTGGATTCGATGATGAAACATTGGAGAGGTTTAAAGAACTGGCCGCCAAACCAACCGGGTTAATGCTGCTCACGGGCCCGACCGGTTCCGGCAAAACCACGGCTATCTATGCAGCCATCGGCTATCTGCTCGAAAAGCATGGCAACGCCGTGGCGATTTCGTCGGTGGAAGATCCGGTAGAGCAAAATCTCGATTGGGTAAACCAATCAACACTCAACCCCGCCCGCGGATACAATTACCCGGCGGCTCTGCGCTCACTAATGCGGCAGGATCCCGAAATCATTATGGTGGGTGAGATTCGTGACGAAGAAACCGCTGAGATTGCCATTAACGCGGGGATGACTGGTCACCTTGTGATCAGCACCCTTCACGCGAACACCACCTCCGGCACGTTTGCACGGTTGATCAACATGGACATCGAGCCATTCCTGCTCGCCTCCACCATAATTGGGGTGATGGGCGTACGTCTACTGCGCACCAACTGCATGCATTGCTCCGGGCCCTATACCCCAGACCCGGCTCCGCTCGAGCAACTCCGTCGATTCGAGGGCGATGAGTATCTACAGGCGATGCTCGATCAACATGGCTTTTATCGCGGTGCCGGATGTTCTGCCTGTGGTAACACCGGATTCAGCGGACGAACCTCCATCAACGAGCTGCTCGTCTGCACCGAGCCGGTGCGGGAAGCCGTGATGCAGAAACGGGCTTCGCGTGACATTCAGGCCCTCGCCGTGCAGGACGGCATGCGCACTTTGTGGGATAGCGGTTTGCAACTCGTGGTCGACCGCAAAACCACACTCGAGGAAACCCTTCAGAAGGTGGCGGCAGACCAAGTCTAGGGTGGTCTCCAGTTCCGTGCATTGTAAATAAATCTCGCTTGCTTAATTCACTTTGCAGTACAAAGTTACCGCATGAGCGCCAATTGGGCCGAAGATAATTTACAAACCATCCGCACTTTGATGGAGCGGGCCAGCGTGTATCGGCGGGCGTTGGCACCGGTTTCCATGGCCGCCGGAGGCATGGGACTAATCGCGGCAGTAGTGGCCGAGGGCGCCGGCTGGACAACCGAAAGTCATTTCGCATTTTATTGGCTCGCAGTGGCGTTCTTGACCGGCACGGCGGCGTTGGGGTTGATTCGACGCCAGGCGGTCAAGGCCGGGGAGGAATTCTGGTCGCCGCCTGCCCGTCGAGTGGCGCGGGCTCTGCTGCCAATGTTTATGGCGGGGTTAGGGCTTGGCGTGCTGGAGGTACTGACTCCTGTGGCGAGCCGGGACAGCATCCGATTGGTGGCGCTTTGGATGATCCTGTACGGCGGCGCGCTGCATTCGGCGGGTTTCTTCATGAGGCGCGGTCTGAAGTTGTTGGGCTGTGCCTACGTGATAGGAGGTTTGGGAATCCTTCTCTTAAAACTAGTTATTACTCCTGGGGCATGGGTCAAAGTCGAGCCGCACTGGCTGATGGCTGCGGCGTTTGGCTTGGGTAATTTGATTTACGGAATTTATCTGAAAGTGACGGCGGAACCCCTGGAAACAGAGTGAACCCGGAATCGTTCCAGCAACTGGACAAGGTGATCCACGAGAAAAGCCGCATGGCGATTATGTCCATGCTGGCCGCCTTGCCGCAATTATCCTTCACCGAGTTGCGGGACACGCTGAACATGACTGATGGCAATGTCACCACGCACATTCGCACCCTGCAAAAGGCGGGGTACGTGGCCGTGGCCAAGTCGTTTCAGGATAATAGGCCTTTAACCACCTGCGCATTGACGGCTGAAGGCCGGAAAGCGTTTCAAGGTTATGTGAATTTGTTGGAAGGCATCGTCCAGCAAGCAAAACAAGGAGAGTAATCACACCACAGACAAACCAAGGAGAGATCACATGACGACTAATACTTTGTACCACAAAGCAAAGCTCACTGTTCGCCGCGCTGACCACATGGGAATGTGTTTCGGAGTGCGAGACGCAATCGCATTGGCCAAGCGTGAGGCGGCGATGGCGCCCCTGACCGTGCTAGGTGAATTAGTGCACAACGCTACGGTGTTAAGGGAGTTGAGCCGAAGCGGAGTGAATTTTGAGAACCAACCAGAGCATGTTCAAACGGCGTCGGCTATGATCACGGCGCATGGCACTTCGGATGGCGCGAGGGCGAGGGCTGAATCTGCGGGTTTGCAACTGCACGATGCCACCTGTCCGCTCGTGCATCAGGCGCACAGACAACTGCAGGGCTTGGTGGCGCAGGGTTATCATCCAGTGGTCATTGGCCGCGCCGACCATGTGGAGGTTAGGGGAATGACAGACGACCTTAACGTGGTGGACGTGGTGTTGTCGGAGCAGGAGGTAAGACGGATGGCGGCGCGCCAACGTTTCGGGGTGGTGGCGCAAACGACGCAGCCGATCGCTCGGGTCCGGTTGCTGGTGGGTCAAATTCGGCAGGCGTTTCCGAAAGCCGAAGTGAAGTTTGTGGACACGGTGTGTCAGCCGACAAAACAACGGCAATCGGCGGCCGAATCCTTGGGCCGACAATCAGACGTGGTGTTTGTGGTGGGAGGCGTGAACAGCAATAATACAAAGGAGTTGACCCGAACCTGCGGGCGTTACTGCGAGGCGGTTTATCATGTGCAAGGGCCCGAGGATATACGCGCCGAATGGTTGCCTTGGGGCGGTGTTGCCGGTCTGACGGCGGGAACATCGACGCCCGATACATTGATCGACGCGGTGGAACAGCGCCTGATCGAACTGTCAGCGCGTAGTGAAAAGGAGGTAGCGTGATGCGGTGGGTGGAGTATTTCAAACTGAACCACGAACAACGTCGGGTGGTCCCGTGGCAACAAGGGGTGCAGGTGTCCGAAGGGATACGTGCGGATTTTGCGAAGTCGCTCCAGCGTTTTCAACTGGGCGAATCAGGCGATGGTCGGTGTCTGCGTCGGAATGCGCTGGCCGAGTCGCCGGAATACCGGGAGGCCTTAGAGTGGTTTATCCGAGAGGAACAGGAGCATGCGCGGTTAATGGGGTGCATGCTGGATGCCTTGAAGGAGCCGCGGCTTGAGTGGCACTGGACAGATTGGGGGTTTGAAAAAGTGCGCCGGCTGATGGGCTTGAAGATGGAGATCATGGTGTTGCTCGTGGCGGAGATGATTGCCAAACGCTATTTTCGCGCGTTGCGGGAGGGAATGAAGGACGAGGTGATCCAAGGCATGGCCGCACAGATCGGGCATGACGAGGAAGGGCATCTGGCGTTTCAGGTGGATTTTCTCCGGCAAGCGTTCGAAGGCCGTTCGTTTATCCTGCGCGTGTTGGTGGCCGGTATTTGGCGTGTGATGTTTCGGGTGGCATGTCTGCTGGTTTGGTGGGATCACGGGCGGTTGTTGCGCCATTGTGGCGTGACCGCCGAAGGGTTCTGGTGGGATTGCGGATTGATCTTCGACGAAGTATCCGCCGGCGTGTTCGCCGGAGCTGCCCAGCCTTCCTTGACAGGATTGCAAATGCCGGAGTTTCGCTGGGAAGGTTAGCGATGTTCGCCGGCCAGGACGTCGCGGGATTTCAAATTGAGATCGAAGGGCTCCAGGGGCATGGGGCGGTCGTGATCCAGATACTCCTCGCACACGGCAAACAGTTCGCTGGCTGTCGTGACGCGGCGGATGCGGTGGAGGAAATCGCCGGTGGGCTCGATGCCGATGGCAATGTAGTTGAAATACTTTTTCATTTTCTGCACGTGGGCGTGGTCCTTGAGGCTGGGCGGACGCACGGTTTCGAACAGATCACGCAGATACTGCAACACATCATGGCCGGCGGGCACGAATGGGGTTTCACCGGCCTGTGATTGGAGGATTTGATGAAAGAGCCACGGATTGCGAATAGCACCTCGGCCGATCATCAGTCCGGCGGCGTGGGTATTGGCTAGGACTTCGGCGGCTTTGGCGGCGGAGTAGACGTTGCCATTGGCCAGTACGGGACAGGGCAGGGTGTCGACGGCGCGGGCGATGTAATCGTAATGCACGCCGCTGCGGTAGCCTTCGCGGACGGTGCGGCCGTGCACGGTGAGCAGATCGATTTGATGACGTTCGAAGATCGGGAGGAGTTCGGCAAACACGCCGGGATCATCGAAGCCAATGCGGGTTTTTACCGTGAACGGAATCTGCACGGCCTCGCGCAGCGCGCCGAGGATGGCGTCCACTCGATCCGGGTCGCGCAGGAGGCCCCCGCCGGCACATTTTTTGTAAACCACTGGAGCCGGGCAGCCGAGATTCAGGTCGATGGCGGCGACCGGATGCTGCTGGAGTTCCTGGGCTGCGGCGATCAATGACGGGATATGGTTGCCGATCATTTGGGCAACAGCCGGTTTGCCGGTCGGGTTGTGCGTGATGGACTTAAGAATGGGGCGCTCCAATTTGAAGCCTTCGCGAATTCGGAAATACTCGGTGTAGTACAGATCCGGTCCGCCGTAGTGCGCCATCAGTTTCCAGAACGGCCGGTCGGTGACATCCTGCATGGGCGCCAGCGCAGTGAAGGGCGGGCGGGTGAGGGTGTCCTGAAATGCTTCGGCGGGGGTCACGGTGCAATTTTCGCTTTGCTTGGGCTGCTTTGCTCGCTACCTTACGCCTCTCACGGTTGTCCCGTGGTGTAATGGTAGCACAGGGGTTTTTGGTACCTCTAGTTGGGGTTCGAGTCCCTGCGGGACAACCATTTCCCCTTTTTCCTACCGCGGCTTAATTCTCGCTGAACAGGAATTCCAAATCCGCCTTGTCGAGACTCTTGGCAAACCCTTCCTCGCCGAGGACGTCGGAGATGGTTTGGCGTTTATCCTGTTGTAGGTTCCAGATTTTTTCTTCGACTGTGCCGGGGGCAATGAGCTTGTAGGCGTTCACCGTTTTGGTCTGGCCGATGCGGTGGGTTCGGTCGATGGCCTGCGCTTCCACGGCGGGGTTCCACCATGGATCGTACAGGACCACGTAACTGGCCGTGGTGAGGTTCAGGCCGGTGCCGGCCGCTCGGAGGCTGAGCAGGAATACGCCAGCGCCTTCGGATTCCTGGAAGGCATTGACTACTTCCTGCCGGTCCTTGGTTTCGCCGGTGAGCATGTGCGTGGGAATCTCCCGCGTGCCGCAATCCTTTTCCAAGATCTTGAGCATCTGCACAAACTGACTGAACACGAGCACCTTCTCGCCCTGCGCCACCAACGGTTCGAGGAGGTCGAACAACGCCTCGGTTTTGCCGGAGGCATAATCGCTGCCCACCAGTGTGGGGTGACAGCAAATCTGGCGCAAACGCGTCAACGCGGCGAGCACCTGCATGCGGCTCTTGGCCACGCCCTTGGTCTGGATGGTTTCCATGACCTTCTCGCGGCTGCGGCGTAGCTCGGCGAGGTAGAGCGTGCGTTGGTCCTTGCCTAGTTCGCAATCGTGCCGTTGCTCGATGCGGTCGGGTAGATCCTTAGCCACCTGTTTTTTCACACGGCGCAGGAGGATCGGGCGCAGGCGTGAGGACAGGCGTTTGCGGGCAATGCGGCGGTTGGCCACGGCCTCTTCGCCGTCGCCGCCGCCGGGATCGTACATTTCGTGAAAATGTTTCTCGTCGCCAAGATAGCCCGGCTGCACGAAATCCGTAATGCTCCAGAGGTCGAGTAGACGATTCTCCAGCGGCGTACCGGTAAGGGCCAGCCGGATCTTGCACTTCAGCTGCTTCACCGACTGTGTTACCTGCGCGCCGGGGTTCTTAATGAACTGCGCTTCGTCCAGCACGATGGCGTTGAACTTGTACGTCTGTAAATCCTCCAGATCGCGTCGGAGCAGAGAGTAGTTGGTGACCACGATATCGTGATCGGGAATCTTCTTGCGCATGCGATGCCGCGCCGCACCGCTCTCCAGGACTAGTACGGACATATCGGGCGTAAATTTCGCCACTTCCCGCCGCCAGTTGTGCATCACCGAAGCCGGACAGATCACCAGCGACGGGTTGGATTTGCCGCGTTTCTTTTGTTTCTTGAGCCAAGAAAGATAGGTGAGCGTCTGGAGCGTTTTGCCCAAGCCCATGTCATCCGCCAGAATACCGCCCAGCCCCATGCTCTTAAGATGGCACAGAAAATCAAAGCCCTGCTGCTGGTACGGTCGCAGCTCGGCCTGAATATTATTCGGGATACTCATGGCCGGGATGCCCTCGAATGTATCAATGCGCGATCGCAGTTTCTGCGCTTGCTTGGAGTCGCCGAACATTGCTAGCGAATCCTCGCCCAAGTGCGCAGCCTGCTCCATGGCGATCTTCTGTGTGCCCGGCTCGAGCCCGTCTAGTCCGAGGTCGGCCATGGTTTCCTGCGCCTTTTGCGTGGCGTTTTCGTCCAGCTGCACCCAGCCTTTGTTGGGCAGTTTGACAAACCGTCCGGTCGCCTGCGCGAGGCTCTCCAAATCCTTCTTGGTAAGCTTCAGCCCTTCCTCTTCCCACTCGGCCGAAACCGACAACCAATCAATGCCGCTGCCCTTCACCACCAACTTCGGCTTCAGGCGCTTGGGCTTAAGGAACAGGCGCTGGAAGGAATCGTTGCCAAGAAACTCCGCGTCTTCCGGACGATCATCCCAAACATTGGCGAGCACTTGCAGAAAGTTTTCGTTCGCATCGCCGATCCACAATCCCGGGTCCGGCGTGAACCAATCCAACTGGCGTAGCCAGTTCACCGCGGGATCTAGGCGATCATCCTCCAGCACCTGCGGCCGCTTGGTTTTGCGGCGGCCGGTGGTGATGATCTTCCATTCGTGCCCGGTCCATTCCCATTGGCTGGCGTCCTTGGCCTTGGCTTGCAAACGCAGTTCCAGCCGATCGCCGTGCAGCTCAAACACAAACCGCGGCTGCGCCTCCAGCGAATCGCAAAGCTTACTCCAGTCCACCCCTTCGCTGTGATGAGACCGCCGTAGCGCAGTAATAAAGCGCGTGCTCAGCTTGGTGATGGGGGCACGTGGATTGGCCACCCACTTGGTGAGCAGCTTGGCCGGTGGGCTGTTGCGTAGGAAATAAAAGGTGCTGTTCCAGAGCACCAAAGTCGGGCGGCCGGCGAAGAACACAGCCTCTTGGATGGGCGCTTCCGTGCCGTCGGGCAGGCGTAGCTGATGTGTAAAGGCCAGCTCGGCTGTTCCATTGCGAAGGCTGGGCGACAGCTCGGTGAGCTGCCCCATAAAACGATGTTGCGGCGCATCCAATCCCGGCAACAAGCGGGATTCCTCTCCCCAATGGGCGAGCCACTGGAGGAGTTGTGGGCCGGCCAAAAAGAGATCGCCCGAGCCGGCTTCTTCCCCGAACAGGCCGGTAGCCCACTCCATGAACTCCCAATCCGCGGCGGCAAACTGTTCTTTTTCTGCCGAACCTTTCGCAATCAGCTTGGTCAATTGCGCGAGCGATTTCTTGCAAGGACCGCTGGCTGTCTGGACATAAAACTCAATCTTCAGCAGGTTCAGGCTGGAATCGGTATCCTCCGATTCGGCCGTGGCCACTGCGGCCACCGTGGCCAGCTCTGGGGCGGCTTTCTTGGCTTTGGCTGGCTGCTTTGTTTTCGCCGGGGTTGCTGGATCATCGGCAAGCCATTTGGCCAATTGCTTGACTGGCGGGCAGTTGCGCAGGAAATAAAAGGTATTGTTCCAAAGCACCAGCGTCGGGCGGCCGGTGAAAAACACGGCGTCCTTCACCGGCACCTTGAGGCCTTCGGGCAGGGTCAGCTGGCGTGGACTATGGCCTTTGGCTTCGGTGAGCTCTGCCAATTGGCCGAGGAATTGGTGATGGGCTTTGGTCACGGCCGGTTGCAGGCGGGATTCATCGCCCCAATGCGCGAGCCATTGCAGGAGTTGTTGGCCGGAGAGGAAGAGATCACCTTTGCGGGCATCGGCGGCGAAATTTTCGGTTACCCACTCAATAAATTCCCAGTCGTTGGGCGGGAACAATTCCTTCTCATGCGCTGCGCGCACGGTGAGGTCCACGAGGTTCGCCAGTGATTTTTTGCGATCGCCGGTGCGCGGCCGGCGGATGATGAATTCAATCTTCAGCCGATGCAGGCTGGAGCCAGCGCGTTCGGGCTCGGGCGTGGCCACGGCGCGAATGGAAGCGCGAGGGGCATCGAGGTGATTGGGCGCGGGCGGGAACATCCAGTTCTCCAGCTCGGCGAACACCGCCCGTTCCTTTTCGGCTTTTTCAATTTCATTGAACCGCTTGAGGTTCGCGTGCTCGGACAATTCCGAAGGCATTTGACGGCCCGTGCGGAGGAACACAATCGACAGGGCCTCAAGCCGTTTCTTGCCCTTGACCGCCACCACATCCTCCCACCAATCGTCTCCAGGGAAATCTTTGCGGCTGAGCTTGAGTTTGTTGAAGTAATCCTCTAGCAGAATCCAAGCGCGTTGGGAATCCTTGCAGGTGGCGAAGAGGTCGAGCAATTCCTCGCGATCGTTTTTGTCCTCGCGGGTATCGGAGAGTTCGCGACGCAATTCAGCCAGCATACCATACGCGTCATCCAGCGCCGAAGCGTGAGCGTCATATTTCATGGCGGCCCCACTCTTAGGGGCCGGCTTTCGTGTACCTTTTTTACCGCGTGGCATCGTAATTTTTCAAAAAATAGGAAACGCTATCCATTGCAAACAGGGCTATACCCGTCAATACGAAAACGATTTTTTTAGGGACACTTGAAAAAAAGGGTGTTTTTCCGTGCGCCTTTGCGTGAGTTTTTTGGAACTTTTGTTCACAAACAACGTTACGAGAGTGAACAATACATCGTTGAGTCTGAGGTTTTAGTGCGTAGTCTGACCGCCGGTGAGAATGTCAAGGAGACTCGCCAGCCACACATTGCTATCTATTGGTGTCTGCATTTCCATTTTGGGATGTAAAAGCATCAAGAGTATAGGAGAGCCGTCGAAAGAAATTCCGCAGGAGACGGGCAGTGATACAAACGTCACCGCGCCGCCGGCTCAAGGCAACCCGGGCACCGCGCTCGTGTCCTATGCTCAACAGGGCAAGGTGATGTTGGTGGATCAGGCGCTGGGATTTTGCGTGGTGGACTTTATGTTCGTCGCCAAAATGCCGCCGGCCGAGCAACGCTATTTTGTCTACCGAGGGAATCAGCAGGTGGGAGAGATTATGACCACCAGTCAGACTGATGAAACCTTCCAGGTGGCTGATATCAACAAGGGGGACATCCGTGAGGGCGACTCTGTTCGCCCCGAATAGTACGGATGGGTGGAGAAGGGCCTCGGGGGAAACCTCGGGGCCCTTTTACTTTACTGCTCGGCCGGTTCTGGCGCGGGCGGTTGGGACTTCTTTTTGTAGGGCGAATGGAGGTTGAAATAAATGCCGCACATCGGCAACGGGCCACCATCTAATTGACTGAGAATAATGGTCACCTGATTATCCAGCGCAATTCCGTGCCGCATGCCTTCCCCGCGCGTCTCATAAGCCCGAATCGCCTTGACCAACAAACTCTCCAGCGCCACTTGGCAATCATCAGGCGTTTTATCCAGACACACGATATGCTTGTCGTACGACTTCACCGCCGCCGCGATCTCCTCAGTAAACATATCTGGAGTCAGGTCCATAAAGGGGCGGAACCTATCATGTGCTTAATTTGAAATCACTCCCAAAATGAGATGTATTTTCAACCTTATTGAGGCTCAGGAATTTAATCCTTATTCGCTTCTGAGCGTGGGCCGAAGAGGGTGGTGCCGAGGCGGATGATGGTGGCGCCTTCTTCGATGGCGATTTCGTAATCGCCGCTCATGCCCATGGACAGTTCCGGTAGAGGCGCGCCGAGTCGGGCTTCACAGGCACTCTTGAGTTCGCGCAGTTTTTGAAAATACGGCCGGGCATTTTCGGGTTGGCGGGTGAACGGCGCCATGGTCATCAGGCCGTGAATTTCGAGCTGAGGAAATTCGAAAAAGGCTTCCATGGCGGCGGAGGCAGATTCGGGAGTGAAGCCGTGTTTACTGCCTTCGCCGGAGACATTGACCTCGAGAAGCACAGGCATGACTTTGGCGGCCTGTTCACAGCGTTTGTTGAGTTCGGCGGCCAGATGCAGGCTGTCCACGGCGTGCAGGAAATCAAATAGAGCGACGGCGTCCCGGCATTTGTTAGTTTGCAGGTTGCCGATAAAATGCCAGCGCAGATGACCGGGACAATCGGGAATCTTAGCCTTGGCTTCCTGCACGCGATTTTCGCCAAAGAGCGTGAGGCCGCAATCGGCGGCTTCGTGAATGATGGGGGCGGGGAATTTTTTACCTACCGCGACTAGTTGCACATCCTCAGGCGCGCGTCCAGCGCGGTCGCAGGCGGCGGCAATGCGTTCCTGCACGGCGGCCAAGTTTTCGGCGATATTCGGCACGCCGTGATGTTAGTGTGAATGGCGGATGGTGAGTAGGATTTTCGTGACGACTCGCTCCGCGCCATTCATTACTCGGGGATGAACCATTGGCTGGTGAAACAGGAGCCGGAAAAATATCCGTGGTCACAGTTTGTTAAGGATAAGGGCACATACTGGGATGGCGTACGGAATTATCAGGCGCGTAATAATTTGCGTGCCATGAAAAAAGGTGACCATGTTTTTTTCTACCACAGCGTTAGCGAAAAGGCCGTGGTGGGAGTGGCCAAAGTAACACGTGAGGCATATCCTGATCCTACGGCCAAGGAAGGTGATTGGAGTGTGGTTGATCTAAAGGCTGTCAAAGCCATGGTCGAACCTGTGACTTTGAAGCAGATCAAGGCTGATTCGAAATTGTCTGAGATTGCGCTGATCAAACAAAGCCGACTTTCTGTGATGCCGTTGCGTCCGCCTGAATTCCGGCGAATACTACAGCTAGGTCAAACGAAGATTTGAGTTTAACTCATTTTTCATTATAATTCTCATTCATGTTGGCTGAAACTAAAAACGCTGCCATCCCAAAAAACTGGTCTGAGCTCTGCGATCCAATACAGCCGTTTTTGGATGAGGTCTCTGATCGCCTGCAGGATGAGGTAAAGAACTTCGATCCCCAGATAACCACTTTTGTGCAGTACGCTTTAGCCAGTCGTGGCAAGCAACTGCGTCCGGCATTGGTTGCATTGGCGGCGAGGGCGGCCGGAGGGATCAAGCCGCAGCATGTTCATGTAGCGGTGATCATTGAAATGGTGCACCTAGCCACTCTAGTGCACGACGACGTGGTCGATGAGGCAGAGGTACGGCGAAATCGCCCGACACTGGCGGCCAACTGGGGTAATAAGGTTTCGGTTCTGGCCGGCGATTGCCTGTTCGCCGAGGCTTTGAAGCTCGCCGCCACGTTGCCTTCCAATGAGGTGTGCCGTTTGGTAAGTCAATCGGCCAAGATTGTTTGCACCGGTGAAATTCGCCAGACCTTGCAGCGAGGTAACTTCGAACTGAGGCGCGAGGAATATCTTGAACTGGTGCGAATGAAAACTGCAGAGCTTTTTTCGTTGGCTTGCGAATTAGGTGCGCGGTTTGCAGCACCGGACGAGCCGGAAGTGCATGCTGCACTACGGAATTACGGCGAGCAACTCGGCACGGCCTATCAAATTTACGATGATTGCTTGGATGTGTTCGGTGAAGAGGTCCGCGCTGGCAAATCGCTGCGCACCGATCTCATTACCGGCAAGGCAACATTGCCGGTGTTGATCGCCCTAGAGCGCGCGGATGAAATCGAGCACAAGGCGTGGCTCTCGATGCTCAAGGACGGAGGCGAACAGGTGAACACCATTCGCGATGGTCTATTGGCTCGCCAAATCCCAAGAGCCTGTCGCGAGGTTGTGGAAGGCTACATTCAACGAGCCAACGACAGCGTTGTTGATTTGCCGGCGGCTTTGGCATTGCACGGGCTTTCGGCTTGCCTGACGGTACAGCTGGATTTGCTCAGCGAATAAGGTGCCTACAGGCGCGGTCGCTGGAACACATATTTTTCCCCGCGCATTGATTCAACCGTGAGCAGCAGGCGGTCTGGAAACATTTGCAGCGACACCGGGCTGTCCGCCGTTCCCCACTTCCAATGTGTCTTAAAGCTGCCGCCGGGCTTTTTCTCCCATGCGCCCTGAGCAAGAAGTTGGATTGGGCGACCGCTGGCGGATTCGGGAATGACCGGCAGGAAGTCGCGGGGCGAGACATTCTCGCGCTGAGCGGTAGCTGTTTGTCCGAGGGCGCGTTCGGGAAATGCGCGGCCTTCCAGATAACAGGTGCCATCGGAAAAACTCAGGGCCAAGTCGGCCGCCAGCTCCTGAAAATAATGCTCGAGCGCCGTGCGTTCCGCGGCGTTCATTTTGGGATAACGGGATATAAACTGCGCCAATGTCTGGGAGGCATCCAGCCGCCAACTGCCCAGCAACGGCGCCCGGCCTTGGAGAGCCAAGGTGTGTGGGGCGTACTGCGCGGATTGACCGGTTTGCAGGTAGGTTTTGAGATCCAGTAAATCCACCTGCGCGATTTGCGCGCTCAAATCCGGGTCGGTCCAGGCCGCCTGAAGCTGCGGATGGGCCAGCAGTTGATGGAGGTTGGTGCGCTGGTGCAGTCCCATGAAAAAAGTGTTGGTCGTCCAGACATGGGCCAGTTGAGTGATACGCGGATGATGTGCGCTATCCAGCAAGCCGGGATAGCCCAGTAGGTGTGAACGGAATTGGCGAATGTGCATCAGGTTGTTCGTGCTGCAGTTTTGATAAACCAAACCGGCGACCTCGGCGGCGGTGTAAAAATCGGCCGGAACCGGATCCAGCCAGCGAGCCACTGGAGTGAGCCCCAGCGCCGAGCCGTCGCGATACAAGCGCGCGGCCCAACGCTGGCTGAGGGGATCCTGTTGCGGTTGCGCCGCGGGAATTTGGTTGGCCAAAAAACCTAACGGCAAGGTCAGGGTTAGGATCATCCAACCCGCACAGAGGCTTAGCCCGCCGCCCAGCACCAAGCCGAGGCGGTGGTTTAACCGCTGCCAGGCTTCCTGTCGGTCGGCTGCCCAGTGGGTGTGCAGTTTCACGGCTAATGGATCGTGCAACAGTTGACCGGCCAAACCCAAGGCAAGAAACGCTAGTCCGAAGGCCCAGACAAAATCGGCCCCCATTAGTCGGCTGAGCGGATGGTCGGGCAGGAGAGCGTCCGGCACGGTCTGGCGCACCCAGGGCGCGGCAAAGGCGGCCAGCAAGCCGGCGGAGCAAAGGAGTGCCAGCCGCAAGCCGCCAGCCCGATGCCCCAGTGCGAGGCCTCCAGCAAGCAGGGCTGCTGCCAGCAGCAGCACCGAGTCGCCGGGAAACCAAGCCAACACCATCATGCGCCAAAGTTAATGGATACTGCGATTCTTGCACTGAAAAGTGATTAACATTGATGATTGTCTCCTGTGGTTTCTTGCGGTAGTCGTTTCGAATTGCTGGGGAGGTCCAGGCGTCTTATGTAAGACTCCATGAAAACGGAGCTACTCCCACCGCAGTTATGTCCAAGGAAAACGTTTCTTCCCAAGAGGATTCCCAGCCGGATCGGCGGGATTTTATCAAAGGCGCCTCGTGCGCCATCGGAGCAGCCATCGGCGCGGTGCCGATGGCCGCCGGTGTGCGCGTGGTGCTTGATCCTCTAACCCGTCAAACGGCATCGGAAGGGGACGCGGAGTTTATCCGCCTGACTGATGTGTCCGATTTGCCGGAAGGCGAGCCAATGAAGTTCGCTATTGTTGAGGATAAGAAAGACAAATGGAGCCGCTACAAGGATGTGCCGGTTGGGGCGGTGTATTTGGTTAAGACCGCTACCGAGGAGCAGCCCGAGACGTCGATATCTGTGATCGCCTACAACACGGTATGCCCGCATCTGGGTTGTTTTGTTGATTATCGTAAAAAAGAGCAGGATTTTTTCTGTCCCTGCCACGATAGTAATTTTGATTTAAATGGGAAACTGGTTAAAGGCGTGAGCCCACGTGCTATGGATACATTGGAGGTGGACCAGGAGAAGCTCAAGGCCGGCGAGGTATGGGTAAAGTTTCAGCGGTTCAAAGGCAACACCAAGGAGAAAATCGCCCTCTAACCCCCCGCGACCCGACGCATGGAACACATCAAGAAACTTTACGACTGGCTGGATAACCGCACTGGTATTCGCGATCATATCCGCGAGACTTTGTTCGAAAATGTGCCAGGAGGTTCTAGGTGGCGCTATGTTTGGGGTAGTACACTAACCTTCGCCCTGATGATCCAGTTTATCACCGGCATTTTCCTGTGGATGGGCTACAGCCCCAGCGGGCAAACCGCGTGGGAGAGTGTGTACTATATCAATAACCACATGACCGGCGGGCATTTTCTACGGGGATTGCATCATTGGACCGCTCAGGTGATGACCGTACTGCTGGTGCTTCACCTTATGCAGGTGGTGATTGATGGCGCCTACCGGGCGCCGCGCGAGGTAAACTTTTGGTTCGGAGTAATCCTGCTGAAGCTCACGTTGGCGCTGTCGCTGACCGGTTATCTTCTGCCGTGGGATCAGAAAGGTTTTTGGGCCACCAAGGTGGCGACGGATATTTTGGGAGGCACACCGCTGGTGGGAGAATACCTCAAAACCCTCGTTCTAGGCGGGGCCGACTACGGACACCACACGCTCACAAGATTCTTCGCACTGCACGCGGGCATTTTGCCGCTCAGTGTAATTGGTCTGACCGCCGGCCACATTTATCTCTTTCGGCGGCACGGTATTCATCCTAAGAAACCGCTCAAGGGACCGGACGAGTTCTTCTGGCCCGAACAGGTGCTCAAGGATGCTGTGGCCTGCCTGGCCGTGCTGGTCACTATCTTGGCGCTGCACTTTACATTCAACGGTGCGCATCTCGATGCGCCGGCGGATCCTTCTACCAATTATCCCGCTCGGCCGGACTGGTACTTCCTGTTCCTGTTTCAATTCCTGAAGTATTTCCCCGGCCATTGGGAAATACTTGGAGCGATTGTTTTACCGGGTATCGCCATGACTTTGGTGTTCCTCATGCCCATCATTGGTAAGAGCGAAAAGGGGCATAAGTTTAACGTAGGGTTGCTCTTTGGTATTCTTTTATTTGCCGCCGTTTTGACTTACGCGGCAGTGAATGCAGATAAGAATAACGAATCGCTCCAAGCCTCAAAAGCACAGGCCGAGCGCGAGGCGGCATTAGTTAAGAAAATGGCCGCTAACGGAATACCGCCCGAAGGGGCACTGGCCCTTCTCCAAGGGCCTAAGCTCTTCGCCGCGCATTGCGCTAGCTGCCATACCTACGGCGGGGAAGACGGTCTAGGTGGAAAGGTGGATAAACCTAGTGCGCCCGATCTTAAGGGGTTTGCAAGTCGTGAGTATCTAACGGAATTGCTTCATCCTGAGCGTTATGGTTCTGAGAAATTTTTTGGCAATACCGCGCACATTAAGAAGAGTAAGATGCTGGGATTCCTTGAGGATGAATTCGAGTTTATTGAAGAGGGTGAAATGGATCAACTAGTCAAAGCCATCTCGGCGGAAGCTAAACTGCCCTCTCAAGTGAAAGTGGATAAATCAGACAAGTTGGACATTGAGGCTGGTCATGAACTATTTGAAGAGATCGGTTGCGTGGATTGTCACGCCTTAGGAGATTGGAATGCAGACGATTACTCCGCACCAGATCTTACTGGCTATGGTTCCCGCGAATGGATGATGGGCATTGTGCATAATCCGGAACACGAACGGTTCTACGGAAGCAAGAACGACCGCATGCCGGCCTTCGGGCGCGATGAGAAGCTGACTCGCAAACAAATAGAGCGGATCGTCGATTGGCTCCGAGGCGAATAGAGCTACACACAACTCAACATCTCCCCGATCGGCTGAGGCCGATCGGGTTTTTTTGGAGGGCCTGCGGAGAGGGCAATTGGCGATAAAATCGGCTAATTCCGGACTTGCCCACAGGCTAAGGGGCAAAAACGCCTGTTTAAGTAGCTATTCACCTAAATCACTCCGGCAAAGTGGGATTTGGTGTGAATACGGGGGTGTGAATTATTATTTTGTGACAAATCAGTGTCAAATATAGGGGTATTATGACACAGGTACGTTTTTGGGGCTGTGTTTATTCACATCTTAACATGAAAGGTGTTGACTCTATTTTCAGATACCCCAATATATCGCGCAGTTGATCGAGAGGTCACACCACAGGTTGTGGATACCCTGGTAAATAAGCTCCACAACAGGTTGTGCGGCGTCTGTGAATAACGACCTGTTTTTACGGAAAAATGAGGCTGTTTTGGACCCAACTCGATTGTGAACCGTCTTGCGGACGGGAAACGGACGAGTCGGGCTATCAACGAGCCCCGCACGAGCGTGCGGGCTGCTGCCGGGCCATGGCAGCGGGAACGGTTTAACCCAACCTGAACCCACCTACGGGCGACCTTGCACCGGCTTGCGTTGTCCACTGATGAATAGCGGCGTGGCATGTCGCATGGAAAGAAGACGGAGAAAGATATCCATGATCAATGAGCAACTCGATGGCCAATTGCGGATGGCCACTTTAGACCCCCTCGAAGGTAAGCAGTTCCAAGTTCGAAAACGAAACGGGAACATCATCCACTTTGATGAAACGCGAATTTATCTTGCCATTGAGGCGGCCTTGAAGGCCGACGCAGAACTGGATCAGGATACACCGGCCAACGAAACGATGCAGGCCGACGCCCAACGCCTCACGCAGGCGGTGGTGGAAAAAAGTCTCAGTCGCACCACTGACGAAGCGCCCATCGAGATCGAACGCATTCAGGACACGGTGGAGGACAAGCTCATGGAGATGGGCTTCCGCGGTGCAGCACGGCGTTACATTGTCTACCGCGAAGAACGTCGCAAGGCGCGTGCCATTCGCGGGGATCGCACGGTGGACGGCCAGCCGCAGGAGCAGATGTTCATCACCCTGCCGGACGGCGGCCAAGAGGTGCTCGATCCCAGCCGGCTCAAGCGCGATATCTACGGCGCCTGCCGCGGCGTGGAGGACAAGTGCCAGGCCAATGATCTCTTCGATGAGACCATGCGCAACCTCTACGACGGGGTGACCGCCACCGAGGTGGACAAGGCCATGATCATGTCCGCCAAGGCCCGCATTGAGAACGAGCCGGCGTACACTTATGTGGCGGCCCGTTTGTTACTGAATCAGATTTATGAGGAAGTGCTGCCGAAGTTCGGTGCACCGGCCGAGTTGCCCAAGGTGCACCGCGAACATTTCCGCGAGTACCTGCAGCAGGGTGTGGCCGCCGAGCGTCTGTCGCCGGATCTGTTGAAGTTCGACCTCGATCAACTGGCCGACGCCCTCGATCTGGAGCGGGATCAGCAGTTTGCCTACATGGGAATCCAGACGATCTACGATCGCTACCTCATCCACATCGGCGGCACCCGCATTGAGACACCGCAGTATTTCTACATGCGCGTGTCCATGGGGTTGGCGGCTAATGAAGCCAATAAGGAGGAGCGTGCGATTGAGTTTTACAATGCGCTCAGCTCTTTTCGGTTTATGTCCTCTACGCCCACGCTCTTCAACGCAGGCACGCTGCATCCGCAGCTTTCCTCCTGCTACCTGAGCACGGTGGATGACGATCTCGAGAGTATCTTCAAGCTGGTGGCCGATGACGCGCGCCTATCCAAATGGGCCGGCGGTTTGGGCAATGACTGGACCAATGTTCGCGCTACTGGATCGCACATCAAGGGCACCAACGGCGAAAGCCAGGGCGTCATTCCATTCCTCAAGGTGGCCAATGATACTGCGGTGGCCGTGAATCAGGGCGGCAAACGCAAAGGCGCCATGTGCGCTTATCTGGAAACATGGCACCTCGATATCGAGGACTTCATGGAGCTGCGCAAGAACACTGGTGACGAACGCCGTCGGACGCACGACATGAACACCGCCAATTGGATACCGGACCTATTCATGAAGCGTGTGAAGGAGAAGGGTAAGTGGACCCTCTTCAGCCCGAGCGATGTGGAGGATTTGCACGATCTCTACGGCGCGGCGTTCGAGAAACGCTACGAGGAATACGAGACCATGGCCGAAGCCGGCGAGATTAAGCTCTTCAAGACTGTGGAAGCCGAGGATCTCTGGCGCAAGATGCTGATGAGCCTCTTCGAGACGGGGCATCCGTGGATCACTTTCAAGGACCCCTCCAATGTCCGCTCGCCGCAGGATCACACGGGTGTGGTGCACAGTTCCAATCTCTGCACCGAAATTCTCCTGAACACCAGCGCCGAGGAAACCGCCGTGTGCAACCTCGGCTCCGTGAACCTCACCGCCCACCTTAAGGATGGCGCGCTCAATCAGGAACTCATCGCCCAGACCGTCCGTACCGCTGTCCGGATGTTGGACAATGTGATCGACATCAACTACTACCCTACACCCGAGGCACGCAACGCGAACATGCAGCATCGCCCGGTGGGCATGGGCGTGATGGCCTTTCAGGATGCGCTCTATCAACTGCGCATTTCCTACGCCAGCCAGGAAGCCGTGGAGTTTGCCGATCACAGCATGGAGATGATCTCCTACTACGCCATCCTCGCCTCCAGCGAATTGGCGGCCGAGCGCGGCGCCTACCAGACCTACGAGGGATCCAAATGGGATCGCGGACTGCTGCCGATTGATACCATCGACCTGCTGGAACAGGAGCGTGGCGGGCATCTCACGCTGGATCGCAGCTCGCAGATGGACTGGGCGCCTGTGCGCGAATCCATCGCCAAACACGGCGTGCGCAACAGCAACACCATGGCCATTGCGCCCACCGCAACCATCGCCAACATCATCGGCGTGAGCCAATCCATTGAGCCGACCTACAAGAACCTCTACGCCAAGGCGAATCTTTCCGGAGATTTCATCGTGGTCAACGAGTACCTCGTGACCCAGCTCAAGGAACGCGGCTTGTGGGATGACGAGATGGTGCAGGACCTCAAGTACCACGACGGTTCGGTGCTCGAGATCGACCGGGTGCCCGATGATCTGAAGGATGTATTCCGAACCTCGTTCGAGATTGATTCCAAATGGCTGATCGCCTGCGCGGCCCGCCGCCAAAAGTGGATCGATATGGGCCAATCCCTGAACCTGTACTTTGACATCAATCAGGTGCCCGAAGGCCAGAAGACCGGTCGAGTCCTGAGTGACATGTACTTCTTCGCCTGGGAAGCGGGACTGAAAACCACCTACTACCTGCGCACGTTGGCCGCCACGCAGATCGAGAAATCGACTGTGAACATCAACAGCTACGGCGTGCAGCCTAAGTGGATGAAGAGCAAATCTGCCTCCAGCGAAGTGGCCCCTGTGGCCGAGGCGCCGAAGGCCTGCAGTATCCTCGATCCCGAGTGCGAAGCCTGCCAGTAATTTAACCAACCATTAATCCAACCAAGGAGGAAAACCTATGTCTTGTTGCAATGTTAGCGACCAGCGCCCAGAGGCTCATGACCTCGCCAAGCGCATCAACGTGGAAGATAAACGGCTCATCAACTGTAAAGCCGTGGATGTCAACCAGCTCATGCCCATCAAGTATGACTGGGCTTGGGAACATTATCTCAACGGCTGCAAAAACCATTGGATGCCCGACGAGGTGCCGATGCAGAAGGATATTGAGCTATGGAAATCCAACAAGCTCACCGCCGACGAGCGCCGCGTGATCATGCGAAACCTCGGCTTCTTCAGCACCGCTGAGAGCCTCGTGGGTAACAATATCGTGCTCGCCATCTTCAAACACGTGACCAACCCTGAGTGCCGCCAGTACCTGCTGCGTCAGGCATTTGAGGAGGCCATTCACACGCACACCTTCCATTACATCTGCGAATCACTCAGCCTTGATGAGCGTGAGATATTCAACATGTATCACGAGGTGAATTCCATCAGCGATAAGGATAACTTCGAAATGAAGCTCACCAGCGATATCATGCAGGAAGGCTTCAACACCGACACCACCGAGGGGATTCAGACCTTCCTCAAGAACCTCATCGGGTTCTACGTGATCATGGAAGGCATCTTCTTCTACTCAGGCTTCGTGATGATCCTGTCCTTCCATCGCGGCAACCGCATGACCGGGATTGGCGAACAGTTCCAGTACATCATGCGCGATGAATCCATTCACATGAACTTCGGCCTCGACCTCATCAACGGCATCAAGGCCGAGAATCCTGAGGCTTGGACGCCCGAGTTCCAGAAGGAAATCGACGGCCTTATCGAGGAAGCTGTGGAGCTGGAGATCGCCTACGCGCAGGACTGCCTGCCGCGCGGCATCCTCGGCCTCAACGCCGGTCTCTTCCGCGAATACGTGCAACACATCGCCGACCGCCGCCTCGAGCGCATCGGCTTGGGCACCAAGTACGGCTCGGACAATCCCTTCCCGTGGATGAGCGAGACCATCGATCTGGCCAAGGAGAAAAACTTCTTCGAGACGCGCGTCACCGAATACCAGACCGCATCCGCTTTAAGTTGGTAGGTGGAGAACACTGCGCTGGCGGCATTGCGGTGCCGCCAGCGCCCCTTCAACTCAAACGGCCCTCGTCAATAAGTCGGGGGCCGTTTTTTTTTGCACCCATATCAGTACCCCGTATCCTGCGCGCACCCATGGGCATACATTCGGATCAATGGATTCGCCAGATGGCGAAGGAGCAAGGCATGATTGAGCCGTTTGCCGACGGTCAAGTGCGCGCCGCCGAGGACGGCCGCCGCGTGATCAGCTACGGCGTCTCCAGCTACGGCTACGATTTGCGCGTGACGAACGAATTTAAGGTGTTCACCAATGTCTTCAACTCCATCGTCGATCCCAAGGGCTTTGCGGAGGATTCGTTTGTGAACGTCACCGCCGATGAATGTATCGTGCCGCCTAACTCCTTTGCGCTGGCGCGCAGCGTGGAATACTTTCGCATCCCGCGTAACGTCCTTACCGTGTGCCTTGGTAAAAGCACCTACGCCCGCTGCGGCATCATCGTCAACGTCACTCCCTTCGAGCCCGAATGGGAAGGTCACGTGACTCTCGAAATTTCTAACACCACGCCCTTGCCGGCCAAGATCTATGCCAATGAAGGCCTTGCGCAGGTCCTCTTTTTCGAGGCCGAAGAAATTTGCGAGACCAGCTATGCCGACCGTGGCGGTAAATACCAGGGCCAAACCGGCATCACCATCCCGCGGATGTAACCATGCTCACACACGAACTCATCCCCGCAGCCGATAAGGAATCCCCATGGTTGATGGTCGTGCTGCACGGGCTCGGAGACAGCATGGAAGGCTACCGCTGGTTGCCCACTGGCTTGAATGTGCCGTGGCTGAATTACCTATTGGTCAATGCCCTCGACGATTATCACGGCGGCTTTTCGTGGTACGATATCTTTGAGAACCCGGCACCCGGCGTGGAACGCAGCCGGGCGGCGTTGATGGAACTGATCGATGCCCAGCGGGAAGCGGGGTTTCCGGCCGAACAGATTTTTCAATTCGGTTTCAGCCAAGGCTGTCTGATGACACTGGAGATGGCCATGCGTTATCCGCACCGGCTCGCTGGCTGCATTGGGGTGAGCGGCTACGTGCACGAACCGGACACCGCCTTGCAGGAACTCTCCCCAGTGGCCACGCAGCAGGAGATACTATTCACCTACGGCACGTTTGATCCGATCATTCCGGCGGAAAAAGTGAAGGGCCAGCTAAACCAGCTTCAGACCGATGGCGGCCTCCAGATCGAGGCGCATGAATTCGCAAAGGAACACACTATCGCTGGCGTGGAAGAACTGAGCCTCATCCGCGATTTCATTCAGGCGCGCGGTCCTCAAGCTTGATCGTTTTAAGGTCCCAATCCTCCCGGCGATCTGAGCCGAGATACATCTTGGCGGCATAGCGCAA
The DNA here is from genome assembly GCA_038139415.1 of Verrucomicrobiales bacterium. GTDB lineage: Bacteria > Verrucomicrobiota > Verrucomicrobiia > Limisphaerales > UBA1100 > UBA1100. The sequence goes on from JAYOSV010000031.1 coordinate 28,522, forward strand.
AATGGCATCGGGCGACCGCCGCACGGGCAGATTTAATGAGCGCCGCAAGGAGGCGATCAATTCGGCAGACAAGGCATCCAAAGCGACCGGATCGCGGCTAATCCATAGCTCGTTGATGGCCGTGGCATAATCAGGCCGCGATTGGTCGCCTTGATGGAATTGGCACAGGAGCGCGTCAGTGATGTGCAAGCGCAGTTTGGTTTGCCGGGCTTCCTCCTTGCCGAGCGTTCGGCGCTGCAGGGTGTTGCGGCCGTTGGGATGAATGATCTGTTCCCATTCATGGGTGTCTCCGCGAATCAGCAAGGTTTGGCGCCGGCCGGTTTCCTTGGCCGTTTCGTAGGCCAAGGTAAAGGCGGTATGCGGAGGAAGCGCGCGTTCGGCGGCTTCCTCGTAGTAATAAAAAATCTGGCCGGAGGTTTGTAGCAGATGCAACGGGAAGGCGTGCTTTGTTTTTTGGGTTTGGAGCTGATGCAGTTTTTTTTGAAACATCGCGCCGGGCAGGGCGTGGGAAAAGGCAATTCGATCAAGCAGCTCGGGAATGGCGGGAGTGAGGTGGGGAGTGGAGACCCGGAACCGATCGGTGTTGTCCGCCGCGGCCAAGGCCAGTTCCTGCAAATGCCCGCGGGCGCCATTTTGCCGGTCGGCAATGGGAGGGTGAATACTAATAATCGCCGTGAGTCGATCGGTGATTAATCGGGAAACATGTGACTTGGTGCTGGTTTTGGTTCTTCCAAAGAGATGATCGCCAGCGGCTAGTTCCCAGTGCAGGGCAGGCACGGCATAGGCATCCCATTCTCCGAAACCCACCTCGCGGCTACCGGCCAATTGCACTCCCAATTCGCGCGCTAACGGGGTGTAGCCTGCCCGTTGCAAGTCGGCCAGATTGCGATCCCAGATCACAATGTTTTTCGCCGGCACACCGCTGGCTATCAGGCTTTGAGCTACGGCGCACACGACGGCGGGCCTCGTGCCGGTGAGCGTGCCCAAATGAGCGTTGACTTTGAGTCCTACGAGATCGTTGGTAGAGATGAACTGCCGCCAGTGAGAATCAGGGGCCAAGGCTTGTAGTCCGGCCTGTAGCATGGCGTTGACACGGTCTATTCGCGGTTGAAAATGGCGCGTGGCATCGGCGGCCTTCACTTTGATAACCTGCACTTTGGCTGCCGCACCCAACGTGTGCCCGGCGAGAAGGAGTCCGATGATGACCGTGAATAATCTGCGTTTTCCCGGTGAATAATGCGTCTTTGCCAAATGTGCCAGATTTGCAACCATGCTTCCTCACCAAGATAGGTTTTCTACTCATGGGGACGAGACAAAAGTTCCAAGTTATTGCTGTGTGCGGGCTGCTGCTGCTGGTGTTGGGTTGCCAACCACCGGGGGCACGGGCGCTGTTTGAAGGTGAAGCCCGGCTCAAGGCCGGTGAACCCAAGCTGGCGATCGCGCAATTTGAGAAGGCGGTGAAACTGCTGCCTGGCGAATGGCGGGCCTGGAATTATCTGGGCTTGGCGCGCCACCGGGCGGGCGATTTGGATGGAGCCCATGAAGCATTTCAACGGGCGATGGAAATGGCCGGTGAACGGCGGAACTCCCCGGAGGACGCCTCGTTTGTTTTGAAATTCAATACGGGCCGGCTGGCCATTGATCGGGATCGGTTGGCGGATGCTAAGACAGAATTACACGCCTATTCCATTTCGGCTGAGCCCTCGTTTCATGCATACTTCTGGTTGGGAGAAGTGTATCGCAAGGAAATGAATTGGGCCTCGGCTAGCACGGAATACCAAAAAGCCCTCGCGCAGGATGATCACTCGGCCGTGGCACACAACCGGTTGGGGATGGCGCAGTTATGGATGATTCAGCCTTCGGAAGCCGCGAAGAGTTTTGAGGCGGCCTTGAAGCGTAACCCGGATTTTGTGCAGGCCCATCTGAACTTGGCCATGACCTATCAATGGTATCTTCCGGGCAATGATGCTAAGGCGTTGGAAGCCTTTCAGCAGTATTTGCAACTGACGCGAGAACCGGCCCCCGGCGTGCAGGCCTTGGCAGATGCCTTGCAGGCCAAGGTGCGGCCGAATCCGGCACCGATTCCTCCCATCGTAGAGACCAACCAATTGACGGCGGTGTGGTCGCCGCAAGGCACCAATGCGGCCATCACCAATCTGGTCATTGAGATTCCCCCCGCCACCAATGCTGTGCCGACCAATCTGGTGGTGGAAGTGCCGTCGCCGACCAATACAGTGGTGGAGATTCCACCAGCGACAAACAAGCCGCCGCTGCGCGTGACGCAAGTGAGGCCGTCTTTGACCAACCGGCCGCCTGTAGATGTAACCGCGCCGCCGGTCACACCGACCAATCGGCCGCCGGTGAAGATTGCCAAGACCACCGTAACCCAGCCGTCTGTTGCCCCGGAGACCACGAAAAAAACAGAGGTCAAAGCCGTGCCCGGTGTGGTTCGGTACCGGTATGTGAAGCCAAAACGGCCAGAACCCGGCGCGGTGGTCGATCCGGAAGGGTTAACCAAGATGTTTGAAAAAGCACTACACCAACATCGGATTAACGAACTGGATGCCGCCATTGACGGCTATCGAAAGGTACTGCAGGTGAACCCCGCCTATCAACAGGCATACGTGAATATTGCGCTTGCCCTGCAGGTGCAAGGAGAAGTGAAGCAGGCCTTGCCGGTTTATGAAAAGGCTTTGGCCATCAACCCGTTTTCCAAGGTGACACGGCATGGCTTTGCCTCGGCCTTGAGCCGAAGTGAGTATTACGTGGATGCGGCTAAGGAATTTCATGGATTGCTGGATTTGTACAAGAACGACCTGTCGGCGCACTTGGCGTTGGGCGGGTTGTATTCGGATCATCTTAAGGATCCGGACAAGGCGTCGGTGCACTTTCGAAAAGTGCTGGAGCTAAGTCCGCAGCATCCACAAGCGACCGGAATTCGGCAATGGCTCTTCAACCACAGCCAGCGTTAGCGCTATGGCCGGGCGCATCTCCCAGTCCACTATAGAGCAAATCCGGGCGGCGAGTGATATCGTCGAGGTGATTGGAAGCTACTTCCCGCTCAAACGCGCCGGCGGCAATCACGTGGCCTTGTGCCCGTTTCACAAGGAGAAAAGCCCGAGCTTCAACGTCAACCCACAGCGACAAATCTATCATTGCTTTGGGTGTCATGCGAGCGGAGATGTCTTCAAGTTTGTTCAGGAATACGAGCACGTGGAATTCATTGAAGCGGTCAAGCGACTGGCTGAGCGCGGGGGGATTGTGCTGGAGTTTGATCAAAACCCGCAGGCCGAGCGTTCGCGGCGCAAAAAGGATTTGTTGTTGCACGTACACGCGGAGCTGGCCAAACGATGGCACGGCGTGTTGATGAACGAGGCTGGTGGTCAACCGGCACGAAATTATCTGAAAACCCGCGGCATAACCCGCGGTGCAGCGGAGACTTTCCAACTCGGGTACGCCCCGGAATCCTGGGAGGATACGGTGAATTGGGCGGCGGCCCAGAAGTTTGACTTGGAGTTGATGGAGGAAGCCGGTCTGGTCGCCAACAAGGATGGCAAACGTTATGGGCGATTTCGTGGCCGGCTGATGTTTCCCATCCATGATGAACAGGGCCGAGTGATTGGCTTCAGTGGCCGAGTGCTGGATTCGGAGGTGAAAGCGGCGAAGTACGTGAACTCGCCGGAGACACCGTTGTTTCACAAGAGCAAGGTCTTCTACGGACTGGACAAGGCTCGCCGGGAAATTTTGGCCGCGAAATCCGCGCTCGTGTGTGAAGGACAGCTCGACACTATGGCTTGCCACATGGCGGGCTTGAAACAAGCGGTTGCGCCGCAAGGCACGGCGCTCACGTCTGATCATGCGCGCATCCTGAAACGCTACACCTCGGAGGTAGTGCTGTGTTTTGATTCGGATACCGCCGGGCAAAAGGCGGCCGTGCGATCCTTTGATGCGTTGTTGGAATCGGAACTGGCCGTGCGCGTAATGACCGTGCCGGCACCGCATGATCCGGATAGCTTTATCAGGGAACACGGCGTGGAGGCATTCCGGGAAATGATGGCTCAAGCGCCGGACTATTTTGATTTTTACCTTAACCACCTCATGACTGAGCACGATGTGCGCAATGAACGCGGCCGTCGCGAGGTGACGCAAGCCATGGGTCTGGCGGTGCGCAAGACACAGGATGCGGTGTTGCTCGATCGGTGCGCCCAACAGACGGCGCTGGCAGTGGGAGCCTCGGCGGAAGCGGTGCGGGCAGAATTTCAACGGATTCCTAAACCGAAAGCGAGACTGGGCTACGATCCCCCAGAGCCGATGCTGACCGAGCAGCCTGCGTCCGAACCAACAGTTGCGCCACCGACACAGCAGGAACAATGGCTGTTGCGGTTGGCCTTTCAGGATCCAGCGTTTGGAGATTGGGCGGCCGATTGTTTGGATCCGCGCTGGGTGGAGCATCCGCAGGTGCGCGCCATTCTGGAAACGGCGGCGCAAACGGGGGATCCGGCCGAAGTGTTGGTGAACTCGCTGGATGGCCCTTCCAGTCGGCTGTTGACCGCTGCGCTGGTGGACGCCACGGAGATTCCCCAGCCGGGGCGGCAGCTTCAGGATTTGGTGACGCGCCTGCGCGATCGTTTTCTCGATCGGCAATTGGCCAACCTCACCCGTTTATTGGCGCAGCCAAACCTGCCCGAGGAAGAACTCTTGCGTACGCTGGAAGAGCAGCGCGATTTGTTGGGCCAAAAGCAGGAAGTGCTGCCACAAGCGCCGACCACTGCGGCGGCATAAAAAACGGCGACCGATTGGCCGCCGTTTTCGGTGAAGTGATTTTCTACCTTTAGTCGGTATAAACAACCTCGTTGGAGAGGAGGAGGACTTGAGTGTATTTCTCCCAAGCATTGAGGGGTTTGGGCTTGTAGGTGGCGCCTTCGAATTCATCGCTGGCGGTCCAGGAAGAAACCACGAGGGAGCCGGCATTTTTTTTCATTTCTTCGGCGATCTCGGACTTCATGCTCACCTTGGGATTCCAAGTAAAGTTATCCTGCTGCGGGTTCTCCAGTTGGAACTGGCGCGCGATACTCGCGAGCGTATTGGGCGCCTGATAACCCTTGCTGGTGACAATGAAGTCGATGGTGTCGCCGGTTTGCACCTGGATATCGCCGCTGTTCAAATCGCGGCGGCCGCGGCGCACATCGGTGCGGACGACTTCCTTGCCGAAGCGTTGGCCACTGGCGTTGCCGGCGCGGCTGTGAATGATAAAGCCGGTGACGCCATCCCAAGCATTATTATCATACCATTTTCGGAGATCATCCGTGAGCTTATCGTCAAATGCAGCTTGGGCGTCGTCGTCCAAGCGATGCTCCAGCCGGCCGGAGACATTTACAGTAGTGTTCATGGGGGCGACCCAGCGGCGCATCACGGCGACGTTAGGTTGCGGGCCGGGATGGCCGCCCTGCGCAGTTAGCTTTAGCTGGCCGAAGGCAGGGTTATTGCCTTTCCAGACTTTGCCGTCGGTGAAGGGGAATCGGCGGAAGGAAACGGAGTACACCTTCTTATCCGCATCAATGATGCCCCATTGGCCATAGCCATTGTACCAAGTGGGGGTGTTGGCCATGCCACCGGTGGTGACGCCACCGGTTTGCTCCTGAAGGAAACGTTGGCCAAGCTTAATCTCGAGCGGCTCGGGATCCCGCTGATAGATCATGTTGTACAGGGTGGTGATTCGGCTGCGGTCATCGGCGATTTTGGTGAACTCGGGCCGGTTGACGATGCGGTGGGATAGATCGGCCACGATTGGGCTATTGAGCATGAACAGGGCCTGCTGCGACACGGTGGAGGCGAAGCGCTGGCCGGCGGTGGAGTCCGGGCTGGGGAAGTCGAATGTTTTGAACATCTCGTCCAGGTTACGCCGGTCCACAAGGGCATACACGGTGCGGCGGTAGTTAGCTTCGCCGCCGGTAAGGCGTATGGGCTTGCCGCCCATCTTGAAGTCGAGGCGGCCGGCCACATGCAGTAGGCCGTCGCGGAAGGCCTCGAAGTCCAGTCGCCGGCGGTCCATCTTGTAGTAGTACAGGTTGTCCGGATCCTTGACGCTATAGCGTGGGTTATCGTCACTGGTCTGTTGGTAGGTGTTGGACATGACAATGTGCTTGTGCAATGTCTTTAGAGACCAGCCATTTTCCACAAAATACCAGGCGAGATAATCGAGCAATTCAGGATGAGTAGGCTCCATGGCGCGCAGACCAAATTCGTTGAGTGAACTTACCAATCCTTTTCCAAAGTGATGGCTCCAAACACGATTAACCATTACGCGAGATGTTAGCGGATTGTCATCAGCGGCAATGGCTTTAGCTAGTTCGAGGCGTCCAGAACCTATCTTGAAAGGTTGCCGATCTTCGCCGGATAAAATCTCGAGGAATTGGCGAGGCACCACCTTGCCGCGTTGACGTGGGTTGCCTTTGATCATGATGGCTTCGTCACGGAGTTGGCCGTCTTCAAGCACCATAGCTCTTGGCGGGGAGCCGGGATGATTAATTTTAAGACTTTCGATTTTGGAGATGAAGCGCTCCATCTCCTCGCGTTCAAGGCCTCCGTTCCGGCGTTTGAGATCGTCAAAACGGAAATTGCCGGGATGGCCGTTTTCGAACATGACACGGCGGATGCCTTCCATGTTCTTGGCGTAGCCATCGCCGAATTGTTTGTCGAAAGCGACCTCGAACCGTTTCTGGGCGTCTTCCATGCTGGACGGTTTTTTAGGCTCATCGTCGCCCTTGGCTAAGGCGACTTGGCGGTGCTGGGAGTACACTTGATTGGCGTACATCCACTGCTGCACGGAGAGATCAAACATAGCCTGATAACGGCCTGCGGCTTCCACGAGTGTACGAGGCGGGGTTTTAAAATATTGGGCGACGATTGGGTTGATGCGTTTGGCCCGTTTGTTTTTGGGATCGGGATTGATCAGGGGGGCGAGCTTCTTCTGGGCTTTGGCCAGCTCGGCGGGGATGAAGGCGCCCACGGCGTTGGTGGCGGTGTTGGCGTACACTTTCCACGGGCCAAAGACGGCGTCGTCTTCGCGTTTGCGACTGAGGAACCGTTGCCAGGCTTCGCCAACCTCGGCCTTCAGGCGAATTCGGTTTTTGGCATCCACCTTAATATTCCGGGCTTTTTGCATTTCCTCAATGGCCCGCTCAAACTGGCCTCGGTTGCGATCTATACGTAACTCGGCTTTGGTGAACATTTCTGTCCAATACATGTATGTCTTAGCTTTTTCTCGGGACTCTTTTTCACGTTCGTATTCCTCTTTAAGACGAAACTGTTCATGGTCCTTCTCCAACTTATCCATCTTTCCCAGAAACTCCGCATAATCGGGGTTACTTGCGTAGCTTCCGGAGGAGCCGGCAGCGGGTTTTCCATTGGCTCCTTTGGCTAGGTTCGGGATCAAGATTGGTTTGTCCTGTTCATTGGGTTCACGGCTGCTTCGGAAAACACCGTAGAGAGAGTAATAATCAGCCGTGGGAACTGGATCAAATTTGTGGTCATGACAGCGCGCACAGTAAACTGAGAGACCCATGATTCCACGGGTAGTGACATCAATCCTGTCATCAATGATTTCATCGCCTCCGGCGATTCGTGGACCTAAGGTGAGAAAGCCTAAAGCAGCTAGATCGCCGTGGTCTCCCTTTTGGCGGTCTGCGGCAAATTGTTCGATAAGGAACTGGTTATAAGGTTTATCTTCGTTCATGGATTCAATGACCCAGTCCCGGTAGGTGTGTGCATAGATATAGCGAGCTAGTTGTCCACGCCGATTGTCATTCCCTGTACTGTCTGCATAACGGGCGACATCCAGCCAGTGGCGACCCCAGCGCTCGCCGTATTGCGGGCTTGCGAGTAGGCGATCGACGACCTGTTCGAAGGTTTCCTGGCCGGAAGTAAATCGTTGCATATCCTCGTAGGAAGGCGGCAGACCGATCAGGTCAAAGTAAACCCGGCGCAGGAGCGACCATTGGTCGGCGGGTAAGGAAGGCACCATTTCCTGCTCCTCAAGTTTCTCGAGGACATATGAATCGATGGGATTCTTGATCCAACCTTTAAGCTTACCGCTGAAGATTAAGTCGGCAGAGGGAACTTTGGGTTCTTTAACTTTTTGAAAACCCCAGTGCTCCTTTGCTTTGGCAAAGTCCTGTTCGCTTTTTAGTACACCGGCAGATTTGCCTGTGCGAGGATCCGGAGCACCACGGCGGATCCAATTTTCTAACTCGGCGATTAATTCATCAGGTACCGCATCTTTTCCGGCTGGAGGCATAGGATCGCCTAGGTCCTTCATCCGGATGATCATGATACTTTTGCCGGGATCTCCTGGGGCAACAGCTGGGCCAGCAGAGCCCCCGGCCAACGCGCCGGCTTTTGTGCTGAGGTCCAAACCTCCCTTAGTTGCCCCATCACCATGACAGTCGTAGCAATAATCGATCAAGATGGGTCTGATCTTGGCTTCAAAATACTCCTGATCGGCTGGTGAAAGTTGTTGGGCACTGGTGGTGCTCCCATAAAAAAAGGTCGCTGCTATGGCGACCGGTCGGATGAGTTGTTTCATCGAGATCATGGTAAAATAGATTGAGAGGCTAAATCTTGGTTTTTAACAAACAGGTCTATCGCTTTTAATGCGATCGGCGAATCAGCTCAGTTGCTTGCTTTGCTTAATTCTAGGCAATGATGCCCTTAACCGGCATGCCACCCTGAGGTAGCGACCGGGTAGCTTGAGTGAGACGGAAGTCTCTGCCAGCGGTCCGATAAGTCAGTTGCTCATGGTCGAACCCAAGCAAGTCCATCACTGTAGCGTGAATATCCTTAACGTGGACTTTGTTTTCCACAGCGGCGCCACCGATTTCGTCAGTTGACCCATAGGCAATACCGCCCTTGATACCGCCACCCATGAGTACCGTACTCAATCCGCGGGCGTTATGGCTTCGTCCACCGCCACCATCCTCAGTGGGGCTGCGACCGAATTCGCTGGTAATGTAAATAAGCGTATCCTCAAAAAGCCCGCGCTCTTTGAGATCATCCATGATCGCGCCAATAGCTGGGTCGAGCTGGCGGGCGTTGTTGGCGGCACGCTGCGCTATGCCTCCGTGCAAGTCCCAGCCTCCTTGGCGCACCTGTACAAAACGTACGCCACGCTCAAGCAAACGGCGTGCGATCAGCATTTGGCGGCCCTGAGCGTTTGCTCCATATTTGGCAACTGTCTCTGGTTTTTCACCAGCAATGTCAAAGGCCTCCCGGGCATCAGTTTGCATCCGGTAAGCCAATTCAAATGAATTGATGCGCGCTTCCAAATCACCCTCGGCTTGACGCTTCTGTTTGTGCACCTCGTTTATCTTGAGCAGGAGATCGAGCTGCTTGCGCTGGTCACGGCGCGAGGCGAATTCGCTCTTAATGTTTTTGATGATGTCCTCAATCTTCGCGTTGTTGGAATCCACGAAGGTGCCTTGGAAGGCGCCCGGAAGGAAGGCGTTGGTAAAATTTCGGGCATCGGGCGCGCCGCCGGGGCTCATGGTGATGAAGCCGGGCAGGTTTTGGTTTTCCGTGCCCAACCCGTAAAGTACCCAGCTGCCAACGGCCGGCCGTATCTCCTGCATCTCGCCGGTATTTTGCATGTAAGTGGCCGGACCGTGCGCCGGGGCGTCGGTGTAGGTGGAACGCACGATAGCCACATCATCGGCGTGCCGGCCGATGTTCGGCCATATCTCGGACATTTGCAGACCGCTTTGGCCAAATTTTGGGAAATTGAACGGGGAGGCTAGCAGTTTGCGGTTGCCGACTGCTTTGCCGTTATTGGAATTCAACTCGGGCCGGGGATCCCACAAATCCATGTGCGGGGCGGCGCCGGCGAGGAAGATATTCAGTACACGCTTGGCCTTGGCGGTGCGGGGCGGCTGCTTGGGGGCCAACGGACCGCCACCACCGGCTTGCCCCTTGAGCCCCTGCTCGAACAACATGGTGGACAGGGCCAAAGCGCCAAAGCCTGTGCCGGTCTTTTCCAGCCATTCGCGGCGGGTCAGAAAGGAATCCTCAACTCGGGCGGTATGATCGGCCTTGTTGTAGAGCGGGTAATTGTGATTGTCGTTCATGGCTAAATCAGGCTGGACCAGGTAAATGGCCTGTGTGCGTGTTTGTTTAGGCAGTTTACTCTTTTTTACAGAATTCGCAATGTATTTTTGCGTGTTAAAAGCATCAATATCCTATGTTTTCAGACCTCAAAACCTTAGCTGCTGGGCATAAGTTTTGTCCGCAAGACGTTGCCTTTTGGCCGGAGCAAATTAACTTCGGCCCATGAGATTGTTGGCCTTGGGCGTGATGTTGGCATGGATGGCCGGTTGCAGCACGGTGCAAACGCTGACCGGCACCGGCATTGTGAAGGTGTTGCCGCATTACTTGGATGCGGGCGGTAAAAGCACCGATGGCCCCACGCTCTTGCACCGGGATGTGTACCAAAACTATCTGCGGGGCAATCCGGATATCGTCAAGGGAGTGCGGTACGATGTGAACTGGCATGGACGCCAGACCGTCACCGTGCGGCTCGAATTACGCAGCACCAAGGCTGGCGTCCAGCCGATGACCGTTGAGAAGGAAGTGGCCGCCGGCGCGCGCGTAACTCATTGGACCTTCATTCATATTGATGAGGAAACCTACACGGCATTCGGCCAGCCCGAAGCTTGGCGCGTTTCAGTTTGGAAGGGCGAAGAAATGTTGGACGAGGAAATTTCGTTTCTCTGGTAGCCCACTTCATTCCAAACTAAAACGGTCAGGAACAGCCCGGGTGAATAACCTTGGAATAGTCCCTCAATAGCTTCCAACAAGTTCCCCATGCCCCGCGGAAAGCCGAAGCGTACAACGCTAATCACGAAGGCGGCATGGCTTCCATTGACACGGGACGTTAAGACAGCCCAGCCAGCCCTCGCAGGGAGGCTGCAGGATCGCCCGGTGCCGGAAACAACAGGTCCTGTCAACACCTACACCCACCCCTAGACAACCCACACGGCACCGGTGCGTCTTCACCTAATTGTCATCAAACCCGTCTGGACAACCGGCCACCGTCCGGCTCAACCTGACGCATGGCCAAGCCGCTGATATTGATTCTTTGCACCGGCAACAGTTGCCGCAGTCATCTGGCCGAAGGTATTCTTCGGGCCGCGGTGGGGGAGACTGCCGAGGTGGCCAGTGCTGGATCCGATCCCGCCGGTTATGTGCATCCCATGGCGGGTGAGGTGATGAAAGAAATCGAGATCGATATCAGCGCGCACACCTCCAAGCATTTGGATAAATTTTTGCAGCGGGAAGTTCATACCGTCATCACTGTTTGCGGCAATGCGGATCAGGCGTGCCCCATTTTTCCCGGCCAAGCAGAGAAACATCACTGGCCCTTTGATGATCCCGCCAAGGCGACGGGTAGTGAAGAGGAAATTCGCGCTGTGTTCCGCCGTGTGCGGGATGAAATTCGCGCTAAATTCGAGGCGTATGCCGCGGAGATACGTAGCTAATTTTGAGTTCCCCGAGCCGCCTGTTTGGCGGCGATGAAGTCGCTGTGGTCGAGGTGGAGCAGCTCGTGAACGCGGCGAATCAGGTGTTCCTCATACTTGTCCACGTTACCATCGGCAAAGGCTACGCGCCACATGGCGGTGAGGATACGGCATTTTTGCTCGTGATCCAGCCGTTGGTTCAATAGGTGCGTGTAGGGAAACATATCAGAAGCCCCGGCGCTTTCCTTGCGGGCGCGCTCCAGTAGGTCGGTGACCGTTCGATGCGTCAGGCCAAACTCGGCCTCCAGCGCCTTGAGGATAGCTTGGGTTTCCTCCGGTTCATCCACGTAATCCGCCTCGGCCACCTCCAGCATTAAGGCGGCGCAAGCCATGTGAATTTGCTCTGGCGATTCGGCCGCCTGATCAGAAGCCTTCGGTGCTGATTCTTTGCCCAGCCATTTATCGAATAGACCCATCACCGAAGCTTAGCGCGAACCGGCGCTGCGGGCAACCGTCACATGCTCGACGCTTAAGCCCATAACAGGTAACCTCCCGCCATGAGTGATCCATTAAACGTGATGGCCGTAATCGGCAGCTTGCATCAATCTTCTGTGACCAAAGTGGCCGTCCTCCATGTGGCCGAGGGGCTGCGCAAGCAGGGGGCGGTGGTGGATGTTCTGGACCTCTCGGCAGAATCCCTGCCGTTGGTAAATACGGATACCACGTTTACGGCCGATTACTATGGCCCGCTTAAGGAACGGGTGAAGGCGGCTGATGTGTTTGTTCTGGGAACACCCGATTACCACGGCAGCGTGAGCGGGGCGCTCAAGAATTTTACCGATCATTTCTGGAAGGAATTCACCGGTAAACTCTTTGCCCCCATCGTGGCCAGCCACGAAAAAGGCCTCACAGTCCATGATCAAATCCGCACCATCGCCCGCCAATGCTATGCTTGGTGCCTGCCCTACGCGGTAAGTTTCGAGGAGAAAAAGGATGTGATCGACGGCCAAATAGCCAGCGATGCCTTTCGGGAGAGGCTGGAGATGGCCGTGCACGATATTGCCACCTACGGCACCCTCCTCGCCCGCGCCCGCCAAGCAGACCTAGCCGGAAGTGAGCCTACCTTCATGGCGCAATTGAGAAAAAATCGGGAAAAGAGTGATATTTGAGGTTAAGATTCGTGTCGGCCGTACGAATAATAGGTGTGCGAGTGGTCGTACGAAGACAACGGATTTAAGTTATAAGGGAACAGATTCTGTTGTGTTTTTCATTTGTAAATGTAAACTTTAGAAACTGCGAACGGCGATATTTGGGCTGATGAAAATGATGCAAGACCAGTTACGCAAAATTACCCGATTAATTTGGGTGGTGGTTTTTATGATTTCCCCCGTGTTTTTGTCGGCACAGACATCGATTACCATCACTCCCGCCAATCGGGATTTCGATTTTCCATTGGATGTTGCCACAGGTTGGCCAGCGCAGGTGACCCACACTTTTCAAGTTGCTATTCAGGCGCTTACGGACGTGGATTTGCAACTCAGCGGTACGAGTGGCATTCCAAGCTCGGAATTTCGGCTGACGGATGGTTCCGGGAATGTGGTCAACTACGGATCTGGTGTGGCGGCAGGGAATTATACACTAACGATTGTGGCAAATGACCCAGGTGACACCGGTCAGTCGGCATCTTGGGGCGGGACGTTAACGGTTACCTCTGGAGGCCGTCGTCCCGAATCCGACTCAGCAAGCATGACTGGGGTAATTGGACGAGACTTGAACCCGAACGCGCCCACGACACCTCCGACGATGCGCCCGCCGGGGCCCCCGCCGGCGCCCCCGGCGGGGCCCCCGGCGCG
>JAYOSV010000032.1:0-3234 GCA_038139415.1 Verrucomicrobiales bacterium
ACTGCCCTAATGGAGCAGGCAACACGTGTGCTGGGCACCTATTGCATTTCCTGCCATGGCCCTGAAAAACAAAAGGCTAAAGTACGGCTAGACGCTTTGGAAACCATCGACGCGGTCGATCTTCAGAAACTTTTCAGCAAAATCCAACAAGTGGTCCAACTTGGCGAGATGCCGCCAGAGGAGGAAAAACAGCCGTCAGAATCTGAGAAGAAAATTCTCAAGCAATGGCTGGATAGCCAACTCACAGGTAAGGCAGCGAAAGCGCTGGCAGAGAAATTAGAAAGGTTTGAGTATGGCAATGTCGTCAACCACGAGGACCTTTTCTCCGGCGAGTACGCGGATCTACCGGGGTACTCTCATGACCGACGCTGGATGATCAGTGAGTTTATTTTCAACGAGAAGGTCAATCGCCTGCTCGATTATAAACCAACGCGCACTATTTACGGTACCTCCTATGAGGTCGCCGGGGACAGCGGCGTTCACTGGAGTCCCAAGACCGAGCGCGGCGACAAGTTCCGTCGGACAATTACTAATCCCTTTCTCCTGCCAGAAAAGGTCGGTGTCCGTTACTACGGCAAGGAAGCCCTGACGGCCGGCCATCTGCTGACCATGGTTGGCAATGCCAAGCGGATCGCCGGGCATATGTCGTCCGAGTCGGTGATGAAGGCGAAGTACCCAGCGATGTACGCGTTGATGGCTGACGAGCTAAGGCAACGGGACACCCTGCGATCACGGGAGGCTTTCCTGAAAACCGACGGATACATGGAACGGATTCTGCAAAAAATCTATGGCGACAGGCACGAGGTGCTTTTGCCCAAGCTTGTTCGTGTTGATATTTCTTTCCCAGGTATGCGGCCAAGAAAGTTTCCCGGAGAGAAAACGTATCGGATTGAGCGTTCCGAGTTTATCAATGGGCTCGACAAGCAAGATGTCGACGCGGTGTTTCGCGGCATAGTGACTTACAAAAAAACCCCTTACAAAGTCACCGAGAACGTGACCAAGGTGGAAAAGGATGTAAAGGGCGAGCTCTGGGCTCCTTACCTCGACGACCAGCGAGCGGATTACGAAAGCATAATCTTGCGGGCCGAGCGCGACTGGTTTGTTCAAGGTGTCACAAACCATCGTATTCAAAATCGCGTAGAAATTATGAAGTTGTTCTGGGATCACTGGGACATGGAACTCATTTACAGCGAAGCCAAGAAGCGCGGCCGCGCACCAGCTTACGAGCCGCTAGAGCATGCCGAGATGCAAGTGATAGCTGAGACGATCCGGAAGCATCGTAAGAAGGGTGACTCCTATCGAGCGATTATTGATAAATGCATGTCTGACTGGACTCATTCGTTCAAGAGGAAGCGTTTATCGGAGGTTGGAGCAGGCGACGATCGGGTTAATGCGATGATCGATGAATTGTACGCAAAGGTTTTTGAGCGTGAGCCAAGTAAAGCGGAGCGGGCGGAAAACCGCAGGCTGTTCGAGCTGTTGACGGGTAACCTTGAGCGGCAACAAGCAATTGGCAAACTGGTTGAGTCGTTAATCTTAAATACCGAATTCGTATACCGTGATGAGTTTGGCTTGGGTACTGCGGACGAACATGGTCGGCAGATGATGGCACCAAGGGATGCGAGCTATGCCCTTGCCTATGCACTGACCGACTCTACCCCGGACTCTGAGCTGGCAAGGGCGGTGAGGGAAGGTCGCCTTAAGACGCGTGAGGATTATGAGCGCGAGGTTCGGCGGATGCTCAAACGCAGGGATCGATGGGCGATCATCGATGAAGCTGTGCAGGCGGCCAATATCAACCCCAGCGTGACCGATCAGCCAATCCGAAAGCTTCGGTTCTTCCGCGATTTTTTCGGTTACCCAAAGGCTTTGAAGGTCTTCAAAGACGATACTCGATTCGGCGCTGGTAGGCATGAGCCAGCCGTCAGCCGATTGATCGAAGAGGCGGATATGTTGGTGGAACACATCCTGGAAAAAGACAAAAACGTTTTTGAGGAGCTCCTTACAACCGACAAGTTCTATGTCTTTCACAATGGTGATAATGCATCAATGAAAGCTGCTTCTGATGCGCTGAAAAGCATTTATGACAGGTTCAAGGACACAGAATGGAAGGCGTGGGAACCAGAGGATGTCGCTCCACACGAGGAATTCCTGAGAACCCACTGGGAGTTTCAGCGTGAGAAAAAGGGTGATCACCCTAAAATCCTACGGAAGCTCCAAAAGTTGATGGAAGGACTGGAACTACACTTCAGCGAAGGCCAATCCGGTGCCCTGCCTTACATGAAGAACGGTATGGGATTCTGGTGGGGCGGCCCAGTGCTCGGCAGGAGCGGGCAACAGATGCGCGGCGAACAGGTTACGACCTATTGGAACCTTGACTGGCGAACCTGGAACTACCCTCCCAATCAGCCCGCAACCATCCCGAACCGTAAGGGCATCCTGACCCATCCCGCATGGCTGATTGCCCACGCACAAAACCTAGAGACCGATCCGATCCACCGCGGCAAATGGATCCGTGAAAAGCTATTGGCTGGAACGATCCCTGATGTTCCCATCACCGTAGATGCCGTGATTCCTACCGATCCACATAAGACCCTTCGACAACGCATGGAAAATCGCACTGGCGAATCCTATTGCTGGCGTTGTCACCAAAAAATGGATCCACTCGGTTTGACCTTCGAGAACTATGATGACTTTGGTCGTTACCGAATCATGGAAAATCTCGAACACCCGGACAATCTGATCAAGGAGGCTAAGCGAGGAGAATTGAATTCCTTTGGCGCCTCACTAGCAGTTTACAAGACCTTACCCGTGGATCCGCGTGGAGTGTTGGAAGGGACCGGTGACCTCAAGTTAGATGGGGAGGTCAAGGATGCGTTCGACTTGGTTGACCGTCTGGCAAAATCTACCAAAGTTCGCCAATCGATCATCCGCCATGCTTTTCGCTACTTTTTGGGGCGTAATGAAACCCTTTCCGACTCCAAGACATTGATGGATGCGGACAAAGCGTACCTCGAAAACGACGGCAGCTTTGATGAAGTGATCGTTTCTCTTTTAACCTCCGATTCCTTTATTTATCGTAAACCCAACACCAAGGAATAAGCCATGTTGATCAATCGCCGGGAACTCTTGAAAAAAACCGCGCTGGGTAACGCCAGTCAGGCACTCACACCATCGTTCACCCACCATGCAGCCGCTAAGAGCAAGAGAAAGGACAGTGGAGCTCCGAACCGA
>JAYOSV010000032.1:3244-37402 GCA_038139415.1 Verrucomicrobiales bacterium
GATTCATCTTTGTCCGTAAATCTAACGGAAACCTACCGTCTCAATTTGGGCTCCCCTCATTTTCCTCTGAGGAATTAAAGAAACACAAGGAGAAGGAAGCCTTCGAATTGGACCTATCCAAACATGAGCTGCCCGACTGGCTGAAAGGATTGGACGAGCACAAGGCGAACATGACCATACTGCACGGCATATCCATGTGTGTCAGCGGAGGAGGGCATTACTCCTACTCCGGCTGCATGGGGGCGTTTAAGGCCGGGCGCAACGTTTTGAGCAACATTAAGCGGGCAACAATCGACTTTGAACTCGCCAAACTTTTCCCTTCCCCTTTTGGACACGTGGAAATGTCCCTCGCGGTTCCTCATGGCCGTGAGATTCGGACAGGGATCGTCTCCGGTTACTCGGCGCCTGCGCCGCAACAACGCAATTACTGCTATGCAGACCCGATGACCGCGTACAACGAACTGTTCAAGTCCGTGAAAGATCCAGGTGCGGTCGTGTCCGATAACGCCTTGCTAGATTACCTGCGCGAAAAGGAATCTGGACGCCTTAATGGGCTTAACGGCGGGGAATATCTTAAGATTCAAAACCAGGTGGACTCCTTGCAGTCCATCCGCAACCGAAACACAAAGGTCACAGCACTCGGGAACAAGATCAACCAACACCTCCCGAAAATCGACCCGATCCATGCTGGAGGAGGGCAGAATGCTACCCTGCCTCAGAAGCAGGCCGCATTCACCGACGTTATCATCGCCGCGCTGGCTGCCGGTCTGACCAACGTCGTGACCTACACCATTGACGACCTTGGCACAAAGATTGCCTCCCTACCCGAGAACAAAGAAAAGACAAGTATCCACGCGGTTGGCCACGGCGGCGGGGATCCTGGCGGCCGCGCCGCCTACATGCGCAATGCCATCAAGACCCATCACATGAAGCAGGTTCACACCTTAATTACTAAGCTCAAGTCCATTCCTGAAGGCAACGGCACTTTATTCGACAACACCACTATTATTTATATGCCCGAAACCGGAGCCGGTCACCACGGCCCTGACAATGAAGCACCCATGGTTCTCTTGTCCGGCGTAAACTCTAAACTCGACCTCGCTGGCCGCTACATCCGTTTGCCCTTCCATGGTAAGGAAGGGCACAAGACCTTGAGCAACTGGTACACTACCTTACTGAACGCCTACGGTAACCCCATCGATCATTATGGTGACCTTGACCTCACTATGGAACGTAATCGTCTCAAGCAAACAGGAGCCATCGGCCAATTCATGAGAGCCAGCTGAATCGCTGTCGGCTGATGGGCTATGATCAGTAACCCTCAATTTCAATGCCTTTTCTGTTCCTCTGGGCAAGAGAAGGACAGCTTTAATTGAGCGGCCTCAAAGTTACCTCCAAGGCCGGGGTTAAAACAAGGGAAGGCGTTTCCGAATTGCTTTATCTTTACGGCCCATAATCCTTCCCGTGAAACTCCTTAAGCGCATTGGGTGTTTTCACGTGGGTCCACGCTCGCGCAGTAATCGATTATAAAAAACCGGCCGTTTTACAGTATGCAGCCTTCATACAGTTGGCGTAGAGTTGGGCGTTATGGGTTTGTTTGATTGGATTGAATTAATTTTAGATATTTTAGAAAACCCCAAAGGCTGCCTTATTATCGGCCTAATAATTGTGCTTTGTGTGGGGCTTATCTATTGCTCTGACCCAGAAGATGAATCCATCGGTTCAGTAAAGACATCTCAATCGCAATCAATTGACTGAGCTATCACCCGGGCTGGGCAGGCTCAATCAGTTAACGAATCTGAATCTCGACGACAATAAATTGGCTTCTGTAAAAGGTCTGGGGAAGCTCACGCATTTGAAGAGGCTGGATCTTTATAAGAACCCCAACGTCACCAAGGCTCAGATTGACCAACTGCAAAAACCATTACCGAAGTGCAAAATCGTCAGCGACCACGATTAACCTCTACTCCCACTTTTTACTCTGATTTCATGATCCCCGGATTCGGTCGATTCTTTTGAAGAGTGCCTAGGTAGGCGGTGAATCCGGCTTTGGTTGATGGGGTGCGAGTCCAATGACGGCGCAGAGTTGGGGTGTTCAGGTCGTGATCAGCTTGATAGAGGAGTGCGGCGGCTTGGGCGGAAACGGACTGATCGTATTGGGCCAGAGCGTTAAACAGAGCGCTTAAATCGCGGGCATGCTTGGCGAGGAGTTGGCGGGCTTGTGCGCGAGGGGCGTTGTATTTCCCGTCCCCATTGCCATCAATGAAAATGGGGTTGGTAGCACCTTGAACGCGGGGCGTGTGATTGGGTGTGGTGGGTACGTATGGTCGTGGGCTTTCCCAGAACGGCTCGGTGATACCTGGCCCGGTGGCGATGGCGATGAGGTGGGCGTCGTGCAGGGGGCGGGGAAGGGTGAAGGTGAGGTTGGCTTTCTCGATCTTGGAGGTGGGCGGAAGGTCGCGGGTGAGAATGCGTTGGCCGTTGGTGAAGAGTTCCAGCCGATCGGCCCGAACCCAGGAAGGCCCCAAGACGCGCGTGTGAATTTTCATTTCCTTGTTCAAACCAGTGGCGACGTCGCCGGAGCGGTATCGGCCATCCACTTGCATGTGGACGAGCAAACCCATGCTGATATAGGCGCGCATATTCCGGAAACTCTCGCAGGCTTTGGTGATGTTAATTTTATCTGGATGAGTGTCGGGGCATTCCACATAGGTGCGGGCCTGGCCGAGGATGAAGCGGCTGACATCATGGGTGTCACTGGAGCCTACGCCGGTGATGGGGTGCCCCCAATTGAGCATCGCAAACCAGTCCCGATAGGGCGCCATAAAATCGGATTGCATGGCTGCTGAGGTCACCACCTCCATGGCGTCGAAACTGTAAGGCGCCCCGTAAAGGTTGCGCCCGGTGATGCGGTTGAAATGTTCGGGTGCCACGGGGCTGAACCCGCTATGGGTATTTCTCGGATGGTTTAGCACCACGACCCGCACGCCGGGGGTGGCGCGGATTGATTTCATGAGCTGTGTCCAATCCGTTAACTTAGCGTCGGGTATGGGACTGGTGGTGTTGATCGGGAATGCGTTGAAGTGGCCGGTCTTGGTGGTCACCTCGTTGCCGGTGACCGCGGTGAAATAGGCGGAGGTGCCGGTGGATTTCTGCACAGGCCGATAGTTGGCGTGGTGATTATGGTCGGTGGCTACAGCGAATTCGATGCCTTCCCCGGCGATGGTGTACATGCGCTCATGTTCGGTAGAATCGCCATGACCGCTTCGGGTGAGTGTGTGGATGTGAGTGTCGGTGGCGACTAAACCCGGCGTGGGCACTTCCCGTATGAGCGCGAGCCGGACTTTTGAGGGCTGGTCGGCGCGAACGGTGACCGTGGTTTTGGCCACGCTATACTCAAATCCGCGGGAAGCGTAGACCGTGTATTGGCCGGGCAACAATTTCAGGCGGACAAGATCGCCGCCGGTGTATACCACGCCGGGGCGATGCGCCAGACGCTGTTCAGGCGCCGGACGAAGTGCGGCCAGCGCGCCGTAGGCATCCACAATGGTGATCCGTGAAGGCGTTGGGCGGCCAGTTTGTTTGTTGGTAACGTTGACATTGAGAGACGCGGAAAATATTTCTGCCTCCGGCTGGGCGGTTAGGGTAATGGGGCCCACCTCAATATCATCGGTAGTCTTGGGGGCGACGATAGAGAGCGTGTTGAGACCGGCTTTCAGCTTGCCGGGCGGCACCGTAATGGAATGCACCAGCTTGGAATCGATGTTCAACAGATTGCCGAGGCGCTGGTTGTTCAGCATCACGACCCAGCGGGCTTTGACTTGGCGCTGACGGATGAACAAGATTTGTGGAGTGGAATTCGGTTCGGCCTTGAATTGGATGTCCAGACGCCGGCCATGGGCTTGGCTTTTTGCGAATTCCTCCCATTCAGGAAACCCGGGTGTGCCGAGGTGATACACGTTCGCGTCCAGAACACGAACGGTTTGTTCTGAATAGGCCGCCCCCTCCGAGGACGCGAGGGCGAGGACGCAAAGCAACGAACGAAACATGGCCGATTGTCAGCGAATCAACGGTGCTCCGCAAGGTTCCGGCAGAAAGATTTTCATGATTTCCTCGTGGCAGTGATCCTACTCAATGGGCTTCACCGTCAGTGGGCCGTCAAAGATTGTCAGGCTGATCACGTCGGTTTGGGCGATATGCGGTCCATGGGGTTCGCCTTGCGGGGCGTAGAATAGGGTGCCAGGGGAGTAGGTCGTGCCACTTTCCTCCCATTGACCTTCCAGAATATAGGCGGTCTCGTTGGCTTGGGGATGAATATGAGCAGGCACGATGGTGCCTTTTTCAAACTTACGCAGCACCGTGACTCCGCCAGTGGCTTCGTCTCGGTTGAGGACTTTTAATTGCACACCACTGTACGGGCCGGCTTGCCAGTCCAGTTCGGCTTCTTTGATGGTGACCGGAAACATGTGCTGAAGGATGGAGGTTCTTGCGACGTGTTCCAATCGCTAAATACCCTGGCCGGTGGGAATGCTGTCTTGCCTGATAAATCCGCTAACAGGTAGAGTCGGGGCCTCATTCCGAGATTTTCTAGTGAACTATCCCCTTCTCCTCACCGTATTATATTTGGCCGAAGCCAGCTTATGGGCGACGCCTCCCAAGCTGCCGAAAACCAGACCGGCTGCGACGCTTGATTTTAAACAACAGGCGACCGTTCCGGATCTGCCGCGTGCATACATGACCTCGAGTCCAGTGGATTTGAAGGATGGGTTGCCGGTGGGGCGGTTGGAGGTTCCCGGAAGTGATCAAGCCATCGAGGCCTTGCGGCAGGCGGATGCAAAAGGGCAGTTTGCCAATCTGGACAGTTTGCTGATTTGGAAGGACGGCAAATTGGTGTTTGAGATGTACGCCCGCCGAGGTCGCGTGGATGCGCCGCATTATGCGATGTCGATCACCAAGACCCTTACTTCCATGATATTGGGGCGCGCGATGCAACTGGGGCATGTAAAGTTGGAGGAATTGGATCGGCCAGTGATCGAGTTCATGCCCGCGATTAACCGTAAAACCATTCAACCGGGGGTGGAGACCATTACGCTGCGCGATGCACTGATGATGAAGTCCGGTCTGCGGTTTAAGGATCGGGCTCTCGAGCATCAATTGGCAGCGCGTTTCCAGGGGCAGGCGTTTTTCCAGAAGCTGTTTGAGAACACAGCATCGGTCACCGAGCAGAGCAAGCAGTTTAAATATACGGGCACGGATCCATTGTTGGTGATGATGGTGCTCGAGCAACGCGTGCCGGGGCACGTGCAGGATTTCATCCGGAAGGAACTGATCGATCGGGTGGATGGTGGCCCATATCTTTGGGGCGAGCACGGATGCGGTCTGCCAAAGGCCGGAGCGGGGAGTAGTCTCACGTCACGGACCTTGCTCAAGCTGGGGGTCACCGTGCTGCAGGGCGGGCGATATCGCGATCAGCAGTTGTTGCATCCGAGTTACGCCAAGCTCATTTTGGATCAGGACAAGGGTGAGGGGTACTTTTACTTTTTCCATAATCGCAAGAAACGCTCAGAGACCGTGAACTTTATCAGCGGCATCGGAGCGGGGGGGCAGTATATGGCGACCTTCCCTGAGTTAAATCTGGTCGCCGTTGCCACATCCCACAACAAGGGGCTGATCGGAAAACCATTGGAGCCGATCCTGAACCACCTCGTTCCCCTCTATAAATAAGACTTCCTTTTTGCTCGGCCATGGTGGCGAGATCGAGCTAGAGCCATGGTCAGGACTGTGGGTAATCCATTGTATTATTGTGAATGTCTTTTTAATTGCTTGCGTCGGTATTCTAGGGCAAATTCCGTATTGAAGGGCCATGAAACCTGTCTCATTTTTTTCAACTATTTTTCTTCTAACCACTACACTTTCCCTATTGGGCGGGTCCGTGAAGGTGGATGCCCTTTTGGCCCAGCAAAATGCCAAGGCGGAACAGCCGATCGCAGTTGCTAAAGGCATTGATGATCTTACTTTCCTGCGCCGCGCTTCGGTGGATGTAATCGGCCGAATCCCGACGGCGGCCGAGGTGCGCGAATTCCAAAAATGGCCGGCAACTGAGCGACGGGCCAAATTGGTGGAAAAACTTCTGGCCCATCCGCGTTATGCCGATCGCTGGACGGTGTTTTTCTCGGACATCCTGCGCATTCGCTCCAACGCCACAGGCGGCAATGCTTTTCTGGCATACCTTCACCAGAGCCTAAGCAAGAACCGGTCGTGGGACGCGATGAGCCGCGAGATGCTCAGCGCCAATGGTTCTTCGGGTAAAGTGCCGGCGGTGGGGTTGATTCTGGGCGAGGAAGTAGACGCAATGGCGATGGCCGCGGCGACCAGCCAAATGTTTCTCGGCGTGCGCATGCAATGTGCGCAGTGCCACAATCATCCGTTTGATGTTTGGAAACAAAAACAGTTTTACGAGCTGGCCACGTACTTTGGCAAAACGCGCCGTATTGAGAATCAATTTTCCCGCCGCGTGTACACCACCGAAGGCAAAGAAACCACGGTGCTCTGGCCGCCCGAGCGCAAGAAACCGCCGGTGCGCAATCCGGTGGTTCCGAAATTCCCCTTTGAGCTGGAAGAATTTACCTCGGTACCCTCGCACGTGAAGCGCTTTGAAGCCAAACGGGCGAAGGAAGCGCTGGCGGCTTCCGGCACGGATGAAGGCAAGAGCCTGTCCGCGCTATTGGATGATGCCAATCCGGATGCGGCGTTTGAAAACGAGCGTGGCTTTGGTAAGGCGGTATCTCAAGAGGTCAAGGCGGCGACCCAAGCGCTGGATATTGAGGGCGATCTTTATCGGCAAAGCGTGCAGCGGACGGAGTTGGCTGAGAAAGTGACCAGCCCTTACAACCGGTACTTCGCTCGCAACATGGTCAACCGCATGTGGGCCGAACTGATCGGTCGCGGGTTCTATGAGCCGGTCGATGATTTTCAGGACATCGTAACACACCGTGAAACGTTAAATTATTTGTCCGATGAATTCGTGGCCAGCGGTTACGACATTAAGGGCTTGATCCGCATGATCATGATGACAGAGGCCTACTCGCGCGGCCATCTTGCGCCCGAGGTGGCGTTGGCGGATCGCCAGTCGTCTGAAGAGAACTTTGCCTCGGCGGCCTCCCGGCGCATGGTGAGCGAGGTGCTCTACGACAGCATCGTGGTGGCCGGGCATCTGACCGACTACAAATGGCCGGCCGGCGCCAATGTGCGCACCTACACCGAGCGCGTCCGGATGGTGGATGGCGTGGTCGAAGGCGACTCGGCAGCGGCTCCGGGCAATACCCCGAATATGGATCCGGGCATGATGGCCCCGGCAATGGGCGGTGGCGGCTATGATTTGGAAGGGCAGATTGCATTGAACTTTGGTGAACTGCTCAAGAGCGAATTGGAGAAAGACCTCGCTTCCATGAAAATGATGAGCGACGCCGAACTGGAACGTCAAAAACAGATGCAGGCGATGGCCCAACCGGGCAACACCGGCCCGCGCCGGACCTACAAGTATGTGGAAGTGGAGCGCAAGGTGGATGATAATCCGCGCTTCGGAAGCACGATGCGCATTGCCACTCCGGCGCCACCGGCGCATTTCCTGCGGGTATTCGGCCAACCGGCCCGAGATAGTCTCGCTAATATCCGCGAACACACCCCCAGCATGCGCCAACAGCTGATGATGCTGAACGGCAAGGCGACCCACGAGGCCGCGCGTGTTGGGCCGATGGAGCCGATGCATACCCTGTTAGGCGGCGACAAGCAGGACGTTGCCGGGGCGATCAAGCTCGCTTATTTGGAGATTCTCACGCGCGAACCAGATGCGGAAGAACTGGCGTTTGCCCGCGAAGTGGTGGGCACTGGGAAGCCCGCCTTGGACGGCATGGCGGATTTGCGCTGGGCGTTGTTGAACAGCAACGAATTCCGGTACATTCCTTAATTTTTAAACAACCAACCAACTAGGAACGATTATGAACCAAGGATGCATTGACTACCAAATGACCCGCCGGCGCATGCTCGGCCTCTCGAGTGCGACGTTGCTCGGGATGCCCATCGCTCAAATGATGGCTCGCGCGGGCGAAACCCAACAGTCCAAAGCCGAAAATGTCATCCTCTTTTGGTTGGACGGGGGCATGAGTCACATTGATACTTGGGATCCAAAGCCCGGGCGTCCAGTGGCCGGTGAATTTGAACCCATCAACACTTCGGCTGACGGCATCCAGATCAGCAGCATCTTTCCGCAGTTGGCCAAGCAGATGCATCATGCAACCTTGATTCGATCCATCGCCGGCGTTAACGGTGCGCATGGTCGGGCCCAGTACCAGCTTCAGACCAGCTATAATGAGACGGGCAATCTCGTGCACCCGGGCATTGGCTCGATCGTTACGCACGAGAAGGAGCGGCTCGGTGATTTGCCCTCATTTATCACCATCAGCGGCAATGCGCGTCGCGCTGGGTACCTTGGCCAACGATGCGAGGCCTACTATGTGGGTCGGCCGGGTGAGAAGGATCCGTATCTGGCGTTCCCCGCCGGCATCAACCAAATCCGCGGCAATAAACGGTTGGATATTTTGGCCCAAATGAATGTGCGCAATGCGCGTAACCTCAGTGTGGATCAGGCCAAGGCGGTGAACACTGCCACGGAAGAGGCGGTCAATCTCATGCGCAGTCCAGCCCTCAAGGCCTTTGAGCTGAATGGCGAGGATCCCAAGACCGTGGCGCGCTATGGCGATACGGAATTTGGCCGAGGTGCTTTACTAGCCCGACGTCTGGTGGAAACTGGCGTGCGGTTCGTGCAAGTGAATCGCGGTGGGTTTGACACCCACAATAACAACTTCCCCGCTATGCAGAATCATGGTGACGTAATGGATCCGGCACTGGCTTCGCTGGTCGAAGATTTGTCGGTCAGTGGGAAGCTGGAAAAGACCATGGTCATCGTGCTGAGCGAATTCGGCCGGACCCCGCGCATCAATACCAATGCAGGCCGCGATCACCACGCGCGCTGCTTTAGCTGTTTCATGGCTGGTGGCGGCATCAAGGGCGGTCAGGTGATCGGTAAATCCGATGAGGACGCCATGCTGCCGGCGGAACGCCTGGTGAATCCCAATGACCTTCACGCCAGCATTTGTCACGCGTTGGGCATCGATTATAAGCGCGAGGTGGAAACGCCGCTGGGCCGGCCAATGCGCCTGATCAGCGAAGGCGCCAAGCCGGTGACGGAACTTTTCGGTTAAGGTTAAATCATTCACGGCCCCGCTGGTTTCGGCGGGGCCTTTTTTGTTATTCGGAAATTGTTCACGAATGGTCGGTAGA
Source organism: Verrucomicrobiales bacterium (assembly GCA_038139415.1). Lineage (GTDB taxonomy): Bacteria > Verrucomicrobiota > Verrucomicrobiia > Limisphaerales > UBA1100 > UBA1100. The sequence continues at coordinate 12,584 of JAYOSV010000032.1, forward strand.
GGTTGCGTTGTTTGGGGTAAGGCGTAAAATCTCACCTTACCCGCAACAGCCACTAACGGTAAATTGTTGTCGGATATATTGATCAAATAATCTGTGTTACTCGTCCAAAACACCATGCTCCCACGCATTCTTTTCCCGACTGTTCTCCTCCTCACTCTGGCCGTACAGGCTGCCCCTCCGGTTCGCGGGTCCATTATCGAAGACCGCGCCGCCCGCAAACTTTTGCAGGTCGGCGAATTGCGCTACGACGCAGGGGAACAGGAAAAAGCACTGGAGATTTGGCAATCGGTTGTGGAGCGGTACCCGCGCAGTAAGGTCCGATTTCAGGCGCACCTTATGCTGGGCGAACATCATCTCATGAAGGGCAACGCCTACGACAAGGCTCGCGTGCATTACGAGGCAGTGTCCAGTGAGGAAAACACGGACAACAAACAACGCGCCGAGGCGACTTTGAAGATGGGCGTGTGCCTCTTCGAAGGCCGTCATTATGGTCAGTGCTTTAAGGTGATGCGGCGGGTGATTGAAGAGTTTCCCGTGGCAGCGCAGGTGAACGAGGCCTATTACTACATCGGGTTGGGACATTTTAAACAGGGCCATTACGGGCGCGCCATTACGGCCTTGGAAAAGGTCGGCACGGCCGTCAGTGAGAAGGATCAAAACGCCGAGAAGCTGGAGGCTGGTAAACGGTTTTTTGTAAAAATTGAAGACGCGGATTTGGCGATTCTTGAAAAAGACGAAACCGTGCCGGTTAAGGTGATCACTTCTGAGGGAGACGAAGAGATCGTGCAATGCACAGCAATTGGTCGGAACGTGCGGGTGGTGCTCGGCTCCATTCCCACGCGCCTAGGCAAAGCCCGCAAAGGAAACGGCATCATTGAAGTCACCGGTACGGCCAAGGTGCAAGTAGAGTATCAGGATTCCCATACCGCGGATCGCCAATTTGATGTGGCACGTGATAAGGCGGTCACCGTGGTGGGCAACGCGTTGGTGAAAGTGATGGACGGCGCATTTTCCGAATCACTGCAAGGCGTGGTGCTCGGTAAAGAGGCCAACTTGCAGGTCACTGATGCGGATCGTGACATTAGCGATAAAGCGGATTCGATCAAAGTGAAGATTGATGTGCTCCGGCAAAAGACCCCGCTGGAGATCGAAGAGGAGAAAGCCAAGCTCATCGCCGAAGGCGTGGTGCCTGAGGGGGATCCCGCTGAACAACCGGCCTCCACACCCCGTGTGCCTGGGGCGCCGACCGAAGATACTCTGGAAGAGAAACTGGAGGTGGATCCCTTCAAGGTGGTGGATACGTTGGAGATTACTTTGACGGAAGCGGCCCGCGAAGCTGAGGAGAACGTGATTGAGAAGCCGGCCCCCTCACCGACCGAGCCCGGTGCTCCGGAGGCTAAACCGGAAGGGGAGGATTTGGTGCAGGAAATTCAAGTGGAAGAACACGACGACACCATCCACACTGGCGTATTTCGCGGAACCGTGCCGGTGGATTCGGCTGAGGATGTGGTGGCTGGCGACACCAAACTTCAGGCGCGCGCCGGGGACTTGATTCGCATTACCTATCACGATGCCCTGAATATTTCAGCAGGACCGAAGGATCTCAGTACGGCAGCCAAATGCGTGGAGGGCAATTTGGGAGGCGTTCGTGTGACCCGCACTGAAATTGGAGACGCTGAGCTTGCTCTCAAGACACAGCTCAAGACCGCCAGCGCGCTCACGCAAATCGGCACCCAATACCGCGATTTCGGTTTGGATGACAAAGCGCAGCGCAAATACGAGGAAGCTCTGGGCGTGTGCGAAGAGATTGCCGTGGGAGCCCGAAAGATCGGTGGCGGGTTATTGGAGGAAACATATGTTCAGTTATGGCGGATTTATTTTTCCATGGACCGTCTGAACCTAGCGGCGGCCATGAGCCTGCGGTTGCAGCGGGAATTTCCGGAAAGCATTTATCTGGATGAAGCAATCCTGCAGCAGGCCCGCGTGGCGCAGAAGTCAGGCGATCATGCCCGGGCCATCGCGCTGTACAGCAACCTCACGCGCCTCACTAAAAGCCAGCTGCGCGGCGAGGGCCAGTACGGTATTGGCGAGTGCTACGAAGATATGGCCAAGGCAGCGCGTGGTAACTCGGAGCAAATGTACGAACGCGCTTTTCAGGCGTACAAGATCGTTTTCGATCAACACCCCGAGAGCGGCCGTGTCGGAGATGCGGTCGCCAAGATGGCGAGTTTCTATTATCAGAAAAAGGATTATGGACGGGCGGTGGATGTCTTCGAGAAAGTGCTGTCCGATCATCCAGACGCCAATTTTTTGGATGTGATCCTCTTCAATTATGGCCGTTGCCTGTTCCGCCTCGATCGTCGGGCAGAAGCGCGAAAACGATTTGATCAATTGATCGATGAATTCCCGGAAAGTCAGTTAGCTCCCGAAGCCAAACGGATTTCACAGGCACTCGCCAAATCTGGATTTTAAACCATTACAATTTAGCCGATGAAAAAAATTATTTTACCACTGATGTTAGTGCTGCCTTTGGTGTTGTCCGCCGAAGTCCCTCCCAAAACGGATACCGTGGATGAGAGGGCGACCGGCCTCGAGTCACAACTCAACAAATCCCTCGACGCTTCGCCGGAAGCGGCCAAGGTGATGCTGGAGTTAACCGACTTATACTATGCCGAAGGCCGGGTATTCGGCTTGGTGCGTGTTAGTGAACGCTTTGTGAAAGCACAGAGCCTTCACGCACGACATCGCGAAGTGATGCTGAGATTGCTTGATGGATTGGAGGCGATGGCGCGCCGGGATGAATTCATCACGTACGGTCGCCAATATCTATCACGTTATCCGGATTCGGGCGAGGCGTTGGATGTAGCCTTGCGAGTGTCTGACGGACTGGAACGAAACGGCAAACGCGCCGAGGCCGCAGATGTATTGCGGCTGCTGTGGGAGCACAAGCCCGTGGCGGCCAATCGCAAAGCTGCCGAACGGGCTTCTGAATTGTACGGTAAGGAAGGTAATGCCCGGCTTCGGATCCGTTCGGCCCAATTGTGTGAAAGCCTCGTGGAAAAATTGCCGGCTGATGCCTACACCTCACGCCTCGGACTGCGGGCGGTGCATGAATATCGGGCGATTTCGCGCTGGGCCGAGGCTAATCAGGCAGCTCAGAAGCTAATTCAAAAACGCCTGCCGTTCAGTCGTCCGCAGCAGTTCGAGTTGCATGATCTCATGGCGAGAAGCTACGCCTCGCAAAGCCAATGGGCCAACGCCGTGGAGAGCCTGCGCAAGGCGCGCGCGGTTCAGGACAGCGCGGCCTTGTATGCTCAGCAGATTTCCTACATGCACAATGCGAGCATGACCGCCCAGCAGATCGAAGCGGAGTTACGCGGGATCACCAGTAAATATGGTAATGAACGGCAGCGCTGGGAAGTGGCGGTCTTTGCCGCACACGCCCATGCGCGTGAGGGCAATGTGGCGCAGGCCGCGCGGGTCGTCCAGGCCGCGCTGCCGCACACGGCGGGGTCTCATAACATGGTTTATTATTATGTGATCTGGATGGTCAACGAGGCCAACAGCGCCCGGGCTACGGCGCATTCGGCGGTGGTCACGGCCGAGAAGAATCTCGATGCCGCCAAGGCGGATGAACAAACTAAACGGGATGCTTTCAATAAGGCGCAAGGCGATGCCAAGCAGGCCGCCCAACAGTCTCTGGCCACGGCCACCAAGCTAGTGCAGCAACGCCAGCAGGAGTTGCAGAAGGCCGTTGCCGATGCAAAGACCAAGGATGCTGATTTTCAGCGGCGCGTGACGGATACTGAGCGTGTGCTGGTGGCAGCGGTAAATTCCGCGAAACAGGCCAAACGAGACCATGACGTGCTGGCTTTGCGGTACGCGTTGTCACGCACCTTGTATCGGGATCGCGTGAAGGATGATGCCAAGGCGCTGGTCCATGCGCGTGAAGCTCTCAAGGAAGTGCACGTTCACAGTACGAATTTAAACACGTTGATGAACGATCTGCTGTCTGGCCAAGAGGATGGCGGGCAATTCCGCAGCGACGTCGCCATGATTTTGAAGGAGCGCCGGGATTATTTATGGGTGACCTATTACCGCGACTATATTGGAAACTGGGTCAAGGTGGCCAAATCAGTCAAGGAACAGAAAGTGAAAAGCAAGTTTGTGGCCGACCAATTGGCGGCGCAAAACCGCGAGTCATTGGTGCAGGCGTTGTTGCGTTATCCCAATCCGCAGGACAACCCAAAGGCGGCCGTGCCGTTGCGGGCCGAGGCACTCAAACAATTCAACAGTCTCAGCCCGCAGAATCAGCTACGGTTGGTCGACGCGCAGCGGGCCGCCCTCGTCCAGTATGCTAAGTCCAAGGATCCGGCTACGGCACGGACCATTGCCCGCGCCCTGTGGCAACGCCAACCGCACGACGCGGTGGCGGCCCGTGGTGTGTTTAGCCTGTACCTCGGGGACACGGATGAGGACAAGGCAGAGCGGAAGCGGATTGTACAGCAAATCGTCCGCATGCAACCGATGGCCGATTCACCGAATTATTCGTTGTTGCGTGAGTTGATGCAACTGGCCGATCGGGAACAGGACGGCGCCTTGGCTAATCAGGTTTACCAATGGGCCGTCCGTGGCAAGATCAGTTCGGTCTATGGCGATTATATCGGAGATGTGTTGTGGAAATTAAACCAGAAAAATCAGGCGCTGGATTGGTGGCGTCGGGTAGTGGATAAGCCTTCAGAAAACCGTGGCGAAGAACGTACGGCTGCCGAGCGGTTCCTTTTGAATGGCGGTCAGCCGAACGGCGCCTTGCGTGAACAGATCGAATACCGCTGGCCGGCGCTGAAGCTGCGTATGGCGGCTCATCGCGCAACGGATATACTTCGGTTGCAGGGTAACGTGGCCGGCTTTGCTCAAGCCGTGGCGCAGATAGAAAAGGATGCGGCGAACGTGCCCTTTGCCGATCGCAGTTGGCGGGATTTCGCCAGTGTTTGGCGGGATTATGCACTGAATAACGACAAGTACACCACGGGCGATAATCCGGTATACGAGGGTTTCAAGAAGCTGGAGGAATCTGCGCGGCTGGATGTGTATCGGGCGATTCGTGGATTGCGCTCACAGGATTACTCGGCTTGGGCCAACAGTGATCTGTTGGTGGCCGGTGGATCAGACACCGAGCCGGCCATGAGCCGGTTGCTGACGCTCGTACGTTCCACTCGCGATGTGGGTAACGACCAGAACCGTTGGAACACCTTCCGGAGTTATGCGCAAAAGGCCTTCGAACAAGAGCGCTATGTGGAGAGCGCCACGCTGATGACGGGCGCGCTAGCGCATTTGACTAGTGTATCCAAGGAATCCAAGAATGAAGGCCGGGGCGCCATCTTGCGCGCGCACTCGCGCATGGGAGCGGTAGGCTTAACCATTGACGAAGACAGCCCGATGGCGCCGCTTCTTCAGGCAGCCTTGTACCTGCGCCTCGGCGACCGCGATAAGGCATTGGAATTGTATCAGGACAATGCCGAGTTGTTTAAACAACACCGCAATGATCTACCGCCGGATTTGATTGAATTTGTCTGCAACCATCTGATGACCGGCGGAGACGAGGATCGGCTAGCCGATGTGGAGGATATTCTGCGTGGTTGGCTGATTATTTTCACGGACCCGGAAAAGCCGGAGAGCAAGGAGCAAAGCGAAGATGCCAAGGCACGGTTGCAGTTGCTGTTGGCAAAGAGCTACTTCAAGGGGCAACGCTATGATGTGGCCCGCGTCGAATACGCTACAGTGACCAACCGTTTCAATGGCACCCCGCATGCCGTGGAGGCGAAGTTTGGTATAGGTGAATCGTTCATGGCTCAGAAGATTTACGATCAAGCCGCGCAGGTATTCAAGGGCTTGGAGGGAAGCGCGGATCAACAGGTCTCTGTCCGGGCCGAGTTCCTCACGGGCCTGTTGGCGTTCCGTCAGGAACAACATGATGAGGCGCGTGAGAAGTTTCAGCACATTTTAGAACGCGTGCCGGATGTGGAGTTGGCCAACCGGACCCTGTTCAGCTTGTCCGAGATTTATGGTCTGGAGCAACGCTACCTTCAGCAGCTCAACCTCCTGCGTACGGTCGGCCGTTTGGGGCAGCATAGTAAACGACTGCATGTGCCCGGGAACGCGTTGTCTATTGTCGTGCATGACCGCGATCTGGGTGTGAGCCGCGGCCAGAACAGTATCCCGGTGATCATCACCACCAAACCGGGCGGCGACAGTGAAAGCGTGTTGCTGCGCAGCACTTCGGGCGCTGGTAAAGGACTGTTCCGAGGTGAGATCGATACCACCCTTGGCTCCGTGGCCGTCGATGACGGCGTGCTGCAGTTGACCGGGCGGGATGTGATTGAGAGTGATTATCCGGAAGATTTTAAGAAGCAATTCCGCACGGTGCCGTTGAGTGATGTGGAAATACGCGTGGCGGCTAACGGCGATTTTGTGGTGGCTAGCAGCGAGATTGTGGATGTGGAGGAGGAAACCCTCACCGAACAATTGCAGCGCGAACAAACGGAGCAGGCCAATGAAGACCGACGCGTCTCTCAAGGTCGGCCGACTAATGAGGTAAAGCCGGGCAACCGTATCTTTCTGCGTGTGCGCGATAAGGACCGCGATTTAGGCGATGAAGCCGACAAGCTCACCGTCACACTCAGAGCCGATAGCGGCGATCAGGTGCAGGTGCAGCTCGAGGAGACCGGCCCGCACACAGGCGAATTCCGTGCGGCCATTGCCACCTCGGAATTGCCCGCCGGTGCCTCGGCTTCGGACAGTGCCATTGATCACAATCCCTTGATGGCCATTGATCACAGTCGGGAATCCTATTGGCAAAGCGAGCCGGACGGGCTCACGCCCAAGACGTTGACAGTAGACATGAAACAACTGCACGCCATTTCCCGCGTGCGGGTGAATACCCCGAATGCAACCGAGAACGCTCCGGTTCGCGGGCGGTTACTGGGGAGTCATGATGGCGTGTATTGGTTCACGCTGGCAGCACATCCACGTTTGACCGATGCCGCGCCCGTGGCGGCAGCTTTTGGGGCGATGCAGCAACGCATCTATGCGGGCGACCACACTGCCATCACGACCTGGGCGCAGGTGGCCCAGTTGGGGCAGGGCGCCGCGACGGCGACCAATGCTGTGACGGAACTGAGCTGGCAACCGGAGGAAGAGGTGGACAACGCGGGTGGACCGATGGCAGTGATCTGGCACGGGCAACTGGTTCAACGACGGGCCGGCGCCATGCGCATTGCCGTGCAGGCCGATCAGGTGGCGATAGCGGTGAACGGCACGGTGCAACTAGCGCCTTCGAACGAAACGAATTCGGTGGATGTCTGGTTGGAAGCCGGCGTGCATGAGCTCACGGTATTTGCCGCCTCCAAACAGGGTGCCAAAGGCCTGCGTGTCACACGGGCGCGCGCTAATGGCAACAATGCGCAACCGCAGTTGAAACCATTTCAGCAAACCGATTTCGATGTGGCGGCTGCCCAGGAATTCCTGGGGGCCAATACAGACGTCACGGCGCCGGCAGTTGAGACATTGGCTATGGATCTGACAAAGCTTGAACTGCATCAGGATGGGGAGAACAAAGAGTTTGCGCTGCGCGAGGCTGCCAATGGCAAGCCGGCGCATCTTGGGGCCTGGCGTAAGCCGGGGGATTGGGTGAAGTGGGCCTTTGAAGCGGAACAACCGGGCGCTTATGAAGTATGGATTCAAGCGTCGCACAACACCGGTGGCTCCCAGTTCCGCGTCGAGTTTGGGGATCAATTAATCGAGGCGGCTACTCAGAATACCGGCGACTGGAACCGGTTCGCCTGGCAACGCGTCGGGTTGGTACAGATCGATGAGGCCGGGGCGCAGATCCTGTCTCTGAAACCAGTGGAAGTAGTGGGGGAAGGCCTGATGGGTCTGGCGCAGCTGGAATTGCGGCCAGCCTCCGGCGCGGGTGTGATTCAGCGCGATCGTGAATGGGAATTCTTCTTTGATCCGATCAAAGTCCGCTACACCCGATTGCAGGTGGACGAGTATCTCGGAGATTCGGTGTCGATTAATCACGTGGAAATCCGCGATTTGGAGGAGACATTTATCCCGACAGAAGTGGACGTCAGTACGCTGGCCGGGAATGAATCTTTGGAAATTGCTGGAGGCGACCGGGTGATGGCGAGTTACACAGATGAAACGGCCGTTGCCACCCGCGGCGGGAGCCGGTTGCTGACGCAAACCCTCCAGGCCACCTACAACGATGCCCGCGTGGTGCCGGTGGGGTTTGATTTCCAACGGAACGCCGACGGAGGCGTGAATCAGACGCGGAAAGAACTGCTCCGGATTGATCCGGGCGATCGGGTCACCTTTGAGGTGGTGGATTATGACATGGACCAATCCGACGAGCGGGATACTGTGCCGGTCGAAATCTGGTTGAACGGCGCCAAGTGGAAAGAGCTCACCGCCACCGAGACGGAGGAATACTCCGGCATCTTCCGAGTGGAGGTGGATACCAGTGCCGAGTCGGATCCGGCGAAGCTGCAGATTGTGCCCGGCGATCAGTTGTTCTGTCGCTATGCCGATCAACAAAACACTTTCCCGGGCCACACGGTATTTCGCGAAGGGATGGTATTTGCCAATGAACCCACCGAGGGATTGGTGCGGATTATTGGCACTACGCGGACACAGCCGCCGGCGGATTCGGAGGCTCGACCGAATCCGGTTTATTTGCCAGCACAGGAGGAGCCGATTGCCGAGCCGGTAGGCGTGGATTATTTCGTGCCGCTGACGGTGGAAGTGATTGATCCTGATGCCGCGAAAGACAGCCTAAGCACCGTGAAGGTATTGCTCAATGCCGGGACCACCAACGTGGTGGAAGTCACCTGCATGCTGTCCACGCAGTACGGCGATTTTTCCGGAGAAGATCCGGAGCAAGGTAACCCAGCTCTGCGGATGGGACGTTTTGTTGGCCAAGTGAAAATGCAACTGGGAGGAGAAGGTAGTCCGATTTTATTGCCTCGCGCGCTGGGAACCGGCAGCGGATTGGTGGGACGGGCATGGCCAGCGGGGATTGATCCAAAAGCAGAGGAGCAACCCGGAGATGAGTTGCTGGATGCGGTGCTCAACGTGAATGGGCAATCCCTGATCACCGCGGCCTATCAGGATGCCGTTCGGCCGGAAGGCGAGGCACAAGAGCTGAGCTCGGAGGCTCGAATGCAAACGGCCGGTCGATTGGTCGTGACCGATGAAGGCTACGAGGATGCCGTTGAGTTGCTGCACGTGGGCGAAAAACTTTTCGTGTTGGTGGCCGACCCAGATTTGGATATCAGCGACGAACGCGACAGCGCCACGGTGGTGATTGCCAGTGAAAGCGGTGAGAAGGAATCCGTGAAGCTCCATGAAACCCTGAGCCACAGCGGCATCTTTACCGGATCGTTCGAACTGAAGGCGCGCGAGAAACCCACGGCAGCGAACTTCAGCGACATCGACAAGGAGATCGAGTGCTTCTTTGGGGATCATTTGACGGCGCTGTACGTCGATGCCTCGGCGGGTCAGAAAGAGGGTGCCGGTGAGTTGCTTATGAAATTGCCCGTGGCCATCGGTACCGATGGTATTGTATCGGCGTTCAGTAAGATATTCGGCAACCAACAACTCGCCGTGCAAACGCAGTTCCATATTGCGGAAAGCTATTTCGAGTTGTTTAAAAACAACCTCAAACTTGAGCGTGATGCTGAAAGTGAGCAGGCCCTTAAGGCCGGGCGCCGTGTGCTGCAGGAAATCATGGTCGATTATCCCGATCCCAAATACCTGCCGCGTATTGCCTATCTCAGTGGCCAATTCTCTCAGGAGTTGGAGGACTGGAACGAGGCGGCCAATAGCTATGTGTTGATTGTCCGCCAATATCCCAATCACACACTGGCGGCTGATGCCCAATACAAGCTGGCGCAATGCTACGAGGAGGCCAATGACTTCGACCGCGCGCTGGAGGAATACGTCACGCTGGCGGCGACTTATCCGAAGAGTCCGCTGATCCCGAATGTGATGATTCGCATCAATGAATACTTCTACAAACGGGAGAACTACGCGGTGGCCGCCAAGGTGGCCGAGAAGTTCATGGACCGTTTCGGCGATCATGAATTCGCGCCCAAGATGTGCTTCCGCTGGGGCCAGTGTCATTACAAGGCCGAGAAATTTGCGGATGCCGGCGAGGTCTTCGATCTGTTTTCAAAGAAATTTCCCGAGGACACGCTCACCGCGCAGTCGCTATTTTGGGCCGGAGAAAGTTACCGCAGTGCCAGCAATGTGCCGTTCGCTTTCCGGCGATACAACCGTTGCCGCTGGGATTTCCCTGAAAGCGAAGCAGCCAAGTACGCCCGCGGTCGTTTGGCGTTACCGGAAATGCTGGCCCAGTTCGAGAGCGAGGCCAACTCGATAGACGACGACAATTAAATCGGCTCGTTCAATCCCGTTCTATTATTTCAACCAATGACACCTTTGTTTGCACAAGTTATCAATACGCCTGGCACTAACGCACCGGGAACCAATACGCCTGGCACCAACGCGGCTCCCGCTGACTCGGTTTCAGGGGAACCTTTGGCTGAAGGTGCCGAGACTGGCACGGAAGCGGTAGCTGCCGAACCCACGGCATTATCTGAATTCCTCGATTCAGGCGCCATCGGGTTATTGATCGATGGCGGCTTTTTCATGTGGCCAATCCTAATCATGGCCATCGTGGCCCTGGCGGTGATTGTTGAGCGCTGGCGCAGCCTGAAGATGCTCGATACCGACAACGAAGCGCTGCGCCAAGCGGTGTTGGAGGATCTCACCAACGACCGGATTGAACAGGCTCTGGAACGCTGCGACCGTGAGCGCGGCCCGGTGGCCGCAATCCTTGCCAATGGCCTGCGCAAATATCTTGTGCTGAACCGACTCAACTACGACCCCGCCCGACTGGAGGAACAGGTGGTCAAGAGCATGGAAAGCTACGGCGTGCACATCGTCGCGGCACTGGAACGGCATTTGCCAGTATTGGCCATTGTCTCGAGCGTGGCGCCGATGTTGGGTTTTCTCGGGACCGTGCAGGGAATGATTGTGGCCTTCCGTAACATTGTTGCCATGGATGAATCGGGCGGAGGCAACATCATTCAGGCGGCGGCATCGGGTATTGAGGTGGCCCTGTTGACGACCTGCTTCGGATTGATCGTCGGCATTCCAGCATTCATGGCGTTCAATTATTTCTCCAGCGTGATCAACAACTTTGTGCTCGATGTGGAGGAAAGTGCTGCGGAATTAATGGAGGCTGTGACCCTGCAGATGACCTTAAATAATAGTGATAAAAGTGATTCGTGAAACTGAAGCGCACCAAACTTCTGGTTGAACCCCCGGCCAGTGCCACCAGCGATATCGCGTTCATCTTGATCGTGTTCTTTCTGGTATGCGCCTCGGTGGAACCGGACAAGGGCCGAGCGCAGGTTCTGCCTCGAGCGGAGCCGGAGCCTCAAAAAGATAAGCAAAGCCAGACCATTGATGTGGAACTCACACGGAATGTCGTGATTCTGAATGGGAACCCGCTGCCGCCTGAGACCTTTCGTAAATCAATCGTGCTGAAACTCGCTGATAAAACGCGCGACGAAGATAAGATTGTGGCGGTGAAAAGCCGCAAGGAAGTGCCGTACAGTCACTGGATGACGGTCACCGGCATCATTGAAGATTCCGGCGGCATTATCACGTTGCAGCTGGAGGAGGAACAAACGGTTCAGGTAAAATGATTGTGCGCCGCAAAAAACTTGATGCCAGCGTGCCCGCCATGGCCATGGGGGACATTGCGTTTCTGTTGCTGATCTTCTTTGTGATCCTGGCGCGCGCCCGCGATGACAGTCATCTGCAATGGAAACCGGCAACCGGTCAGGAACTGACACGGCCCACCACTATGAACGCCAGTGTGGTGGTGGATAAATACAATGTGACGTACCTCAATGGGCGCGAAATTCCGGTAGGGACATTGGCTGAAGAATTAAAGGTACTGCTCGGAGAGAACCCGGCCGGCCGGCGGACGGTGATGATGAAGGTACATCATGAAGTAACCGCAGTGTATTTCGAGCCGGTGATCGAGGCGGTCAGCGAGGCGGGCGGCGAGTTACATCATATTTTGGAGGAAGAAAAGAATCAGCGATGAATATCTTTGTGGTAATCGACGGGGACCAGCGCGGTCCACTCACAGCCAGTGAATTGCGGGATCTGCTCGAGTCCGGGCAAATCCAGCCTGACACCCCGGCGCTACGTGAAGGGGATGAGAACTGGAGCATGGTTTCGAAGTTTGCGCGCCTTCCTGACGGCGATGCGCCGGCGGGCGGAACCGAATCCGGCGGCGTGGCGCCAATGGCCAGTGTGGCCCGGGACGTTCGGAACCTGAAACGGAACAGCTCGGCCACAGCCGGGGAGTTGAGGGGATTCATGCGGGAAATGCGCGGCAAAAGTCCCGCGGAAATGCTCGGAGCCATTGCGCAGAGCACACTCGTACGTAGTCTGATGGTTTCCACCGCCAGTATCATGGCGTTGATGCTTACATTGACCGCCGTACCCTATTTCATGACGGACGAAGAAACGGAGAAGGCATCATCACAGCCGGAGTCCAGTGAGGCCACCGCGCCGTCGGCGAACCCGACCCCTACTACGCCCGTGCCGCCGGTGCCCTCCAACCCCTCCACCAAGGTACCCGATGTATTGGGAGTGAATGGCGAGAAGAAGGGTAAGCCGGCAGAGGTAAATCCGTTCGAGAATAAAAGCGGCCCGTTGGATGACCCTTTGGGTGACCTGAAAATTGATTAATGAACGAGTGGCGTAACATGCCGATTCTCTGGGCTCTGATCATTGGCCTATGCTGGATTGGGTTGTGCGTGGAATCTTTAGCAGTGCGCGCTTGGCCCCTGTGGATTAGCGGCATGGGTTGGGTTGGGTTGGTGGGTTCGGAAATCCTTTGGCGCACACTTCGGTTTCGATTGGAACAACACGGTTTGTCGGCCGGAAAAATCATTTACTTGGGCACTTTTCTTCTCACCACGGGCACCGCTTGGGCTGGGCTATGGAGCCAATGGGCTTGGGGGGCGCCGGTTGATGAGCGTGGCCTAATGATCACCTATTCCATTACGATGGCGATGGCGTTAGGGGTGGTATTGAGCTTTCGTTGGCTGGCACGCAAGGGCGACTGGCCACGTTGGGCGTTTTGGTTAGCCGTGACGCTGGGCATTTTTCCACTGTGGCAATGGCTGGTGTTTGGAGCCAATTACCAGGGCTGGGCGGAGTTGCGCGTGGCTTGTGCGCGTGGCGGAATGGCGATCACCTTTTTGGCCGGCTTGCTCTGGGTGGTGTGGTTGGTAGAACGGAAGTCCCGCGCTCTCCAATTGGCGCGACATGTTGGCGGGAAATCTACGCTGGGCCAAATCGGGCCCTTGGAAGCCATGAGTCAATCGGTGGCGCCTCCGAAAAAACGTGGGTGGAATCCATTTGATCAGGATGCCTGGTACTACGGACGGCGGCGCCAGAAGCTGAAACAGTCATTCAATGCAGTATTCAGCTACACGGTGATGTTTGTTGGATTGGTCATGTTGATCCTAAGCCTGAGCGGGTGTCGGGAATTGTATGAACTTCCGGCCGGCGGCGGGCAGGAAATGCTGAAGCAGAAGGTCGTGAAAATTCAAAAGGTGATCCAGAAGAAGTACGTGATCAATCCTTTCAGTGCGATTTTGTTTAACCCACCTCCCATCGAGAAGATCAAGTTGGAGCTGATAGAACTCACTAGGCATATCTATGAGGTCGGTCAGGGCGAGGGGAAAGGCCCTGGGTTCGCAGCCGGCACCAAGCGCGGTAAGGTGCGATTCATTCGTTTGCGGTATGCGGGAGGCGACTGGGATCAGGATCTGGAGTTGCATTCGGATCTCAATATGCTGCTCTGGTACGCGGCCAACACCGGCCAGGAAACTGCGCCCCAGCCGGAGGTGCGTACAATCGCCCAGTTGCGAAATTTCCCCGTGGGCAAGAGCCCTCCACTGGTTTACATGACCGGCCAGAAATCGCTCGGTAGTATATCGACGGGTGAGAAGGGGGTGTTGCGCGAGTATTTGACCGATAAACACGGCATGCTCTTTGCCGATAACGGCGGCAGCGCGGCATGGCACAGCCAGTTTTTCAGTCTGATGCGGCAGGTGCTGCCGGGCGTGGAACCGATCGAGGTGCCGCTGGATCATCCGGTACATCGGGGTATGCCGTTTCTTCCCATCGTGGCACCACACGGCGGCACGAAAGCCTATGGATGGGTGGTTGATAGCCGGTTGGTGGCTTATTATCATCCCGGCGATATCGGGGATGCCTGGGCCGATGGGCATGCGGGTGTCAAACCCACGGTCTACGAGGCCTGCTATGTGCTGGGCGCAAACGTGATGCTCTACGCGCATGCTGAATACAGCAAATGGGTTCAGGCCCGGCGGAAAGAAGACAAGTGATGAAACATATTCTGTTAAGCATTGGATTACTGCTAAGCGCCGCCGGATTACGTGCGGAGCTGACCTATCTCGAGCAAATTTCCGTGGAGACCTTCGCTAAAATGCGTGAGGTCGAGCGTTTCCAGATTAAGGTGGCGGAGAAATTTTACCTGAAAGGTGAATTCAAGGCGGCGGCGTCTGAGTACGAAAAATTTCTGACCCTCTACGAGCGCAGCACGGCGGCGCCTTATGCGCAGTTGATGTGGAGTCATTGCCTACTCAAGCAGCGCAAGGTGTACACAGCCATCAAGGACGGATTTCAGTCAGTTGTGGATTACTGGCCCGAATCTCATGAAGCTATGCTTGCGGGTTTTTTGATAGGACGCAGCTACCAATCCGCCGGTGAATTGCAGAACGCCGAGAAGGCCTATGCGCGAACCATTGCCGTTAACCCCAAACATTACACGAGTGTTCTGGCCAAATGGGAGCTGACGGACATCTACCGTGTGCGCAAGGATCAGGTCAAACGCGTGAAGATTTGGGAGGATCTCGCCTACAAAACAACGCGTACCAAAGAGAACAGCTATTACACCACACAATCTGCCAACTACCTTGGGCAGCATCATTTTTATGTTGGGAATTTCCCGGAAGCGTTGAAGGCGTTTGAGACGACTTACAAGGGGCTCTCGCTAGTGCGGCGCTTGTACCAATACGGTGGCACGCCGATCAGCACCCTGACCGGCACCACCGAAAAGGCAGCCACCGGCGCCAAAATGGCAGATGAACTGATCGCTTTCATTCGTAGACAAATCCCGCCGGACCCTGCCAGTGAGCGAAACGCCGCCGTGACACGCGAGTATTTTTACACCATCGCTGACGTGCACAGCCGCGCACGACGGGATAAGGAAGGGCTGGATGTGTATGTCGAGGCCGCGGGCGTGCTGGGGCTGGATGATGATCTGCGCGGTAAACAGGCCAAATGGCATTTGGACCGCGAACGCTACGCCGAGGCCCGGCGCATTTATGGGCAATACATCGACCGCGAGGCCGGGCTGGCTGCCATTGCCAAAGTGTGGTTCAAGGAAATGAAATGGAACGATGCCATCAATACCTACAACCAGCTCATTGGGTTAAATAAAGAAAAGGAAGGCCAATGGCAGCAGGCCATTGCTTTGGTTTGGCGGAAAGCTAATGAATGGGACAAAGCCATTGCCACCTATCAAACACTGTTAACCGTGGAGCCAGGTAAATTCGGAGACTGGTATTGGGCCATCGCAGACTGTTATGAACGCAGCGGCCGGCTGAAGGAGGCGATCCGGAGCTATCAGCAGTCAGACAAATATCCCAACGTCTATTTCGCTATGGCCTCCTGTCACCGGCGGGTTAAGCAATACAAGGAGGCACTGGTGTTGTATCATCAGGCAAGGGCGGACCAAAGCAGGGCTGCGGAGGCCAGTATTAAAATCGCCTACACCTACGAAGAATCCGGCGGGCGTGAAAACGCAATCAAATGGTTTCAACAAACCTGCAAGTTGTATCCCAAAACCAGTCACGCCAGTCAGGCGCACGCGCATTTGCAGACAAAATATAAAATCAGCGTCACCCTCGGTGGTGCCAACGAAAATAAATAACCACCAAGTCCACCCTCATGAAAAAAAGTTTTATTCTCCTCCTACTTATGGTCACCGTACTTTCGGTGGGTTGTTCCTCCATGAAAGCGCGGGGCGTCCATCAACAGGGCGGCCCGTACCCCGGCGTCCGTAATCTGAGTGACAACTATTCCGAAGCCGACTGGGGAGCCGCCCGCGTGCCGGCCATGATTTTGGATCTGCCATTCTCCACTGCCGTAGATACTCTGGCCCTACCGCTGGACGTGTTGAAATAAAGCCGACCTAAGTCAGGCCGCCAATTGGATTGGCATTGTAAACCGGGTGCGGTCGACCGGTTACGTCATCGTAAGTAGCATCACGGGGTACCCCCAAAGCGTCGTAGATAGTTGCGGCCAAGTTTTCAGGCTTTTGAGGATTGCTTGAAGGGAATTTACCGATCTTGTCAGATGCTCCGATCACATTGCCTCCCTTGATTCCGCCGCCGGCAAGAAAAACAGACTGGAGCGCGCCCCAATGATCCCGGCCCGGCCCGTTGTAATGCTTTTCGAGTAGGGAGATTTCCGGGGTCCGCCCGAATTCACCGGCCATGACAATCAGTGTTTCATCGAGTAACCCACTGGATTGTAAATCGTCCAATAGAGCGCTCATTGCCAAATCCATCGGCGGCAGTAAGTAGTCCTTCAAATGAGGCCAGGCGTTGCCGTGCGTATCCCAAGTCTCATTGTTCCCGAGATTGACCTGAACTAGGTTCACACCCAGTTCAATGAGATTACGAGCCATGAGCAGTGACCATCCGAAACTGTTGTCGCCATAACGTTCGATTTGCTTGGAGGGGGCCTTGGACAAATCAAATGCATCATGTGCCTTGCCGTTGGCTAAAAGGGAAACGGCTGCTTGCCGGTACCGATCAAAGTCCTCCTGATTTGCTGCGGCTTCCAAGGCGCGGGTTTGGGTTTCCAGGCTCTGTCGTAAATCGATGCGGTCTTGTAATCGGCGCATGTTCAATCCATGCGGCAGCGCCAGTTGCGGGGATTGAAAGGCCAACCCTGAATCTTTCATGGCACCGTTTGCATGATGGAAGAGGTATTTTGGATAGGCGCCATAATGCAACGGGTGATACGGGGAAGACTCAAGAAACCAAGGATTGCGGGCCGCACCCATTCGGCCAGCAAACTGACCGGGAATGGTTCGGCCCGTTCGATGCACGATTTTATCGGGTATGACCATAACCGGCGTTGGCGCATGCCCGCGAGGTTTGAGGAGGGAGTTGGCAATCGCCGCAATACTGGGATCATCAGTATCCTGCGGCTTGGTGCCACTGAATCCCGCAGGCATGGCTGACATCCCGGTTAACATCGCATGGTGGCCTTGCGAGTGCTCGTTGTGTGGATGAGTCAATGACCGAACTAGCGCCCATTTATTTGACTGCTGGGCCAGCAGCGGCAAATGTTCGCAGATATGAATGCCGGGAGTCTTGGTACGGATTGGGTTAAATGTCCCACGAATTTCCTTGGGAGCCTCGGGCTTCATATCGAAGCTCTCGTGTTGAGCCAAGCCGCCGGAAAGAAAGACGTAAATGACCGATTTGGCGGCGCGCGGCGAATCGGTTTCGGCCTGGAGCCGCGCTAGATCACTCATGCTTAGGCCCATCAAACCCAATGCACCGGCATGGATGGCGGTGCGGCGGTTGAGTGGGGTGTTAACTCCCGCTTTCATAATGAAATAAGACGCCCGAATCCGCCGCCGGTCAAGTGGAGAAGCGGGAATGAATGGGGAGTTATTCCGTCACCAGAATAGGGGTACCCAGTGATTAACCTTGATGGTTCAAAATAAATTCATCGTCTTTTTTGAGTTAGGCTTTGTTTAAGTAAACGGAAGCGACGGTGTCACTGGCGGGATTGGTGAACTTGACGTTCAATCCATCGGCATTAAATGGAATGGGCGTGGAGGCGGTGCCGGAAAGGGTGAGGATGTGGTCCGGATGAAAACGAACTCACATTAATTTCTGATCAATGGGCGATTGAAAATAGATGCGCCGATTGCTTAATCCTTAAGGCTCAAAATTGGCTTGAGAGGAGTGCCCTTTATCGGGGTAGGGGGAGCCGGCTGACTGGAAGGCGGCTGTGGGCGTTGAGGGGGTTCAGGGATTTTCTGGAGTGGTGATGAGGGTAATGAGGGTTTTTCCAATTTTGGCTCCACCGGTTGAGCGAGGGGCAGCGAGCTGGGGCTGGTTATTGGAGCCGGAATGGGGGGGGCAGGGCGCAGTGGAGTTGTCGGTTGAGTGGGTAGGCTCGGCGGCTCGGTAGTTCGCGTGCGGTCTTGATAATGGAGCACGAAACGCTGGTTGGTTTCCTGCTTCGGGCGGTTATTACTCGGATAAAGCTTCTTGAATGCGTCGATCTGCTCCTGGGAAAACTCGATGGGCTCCGTCATCACTGTCCAGAGCACGTTTTCAGTGTAGGGCGGAGTGGTCAATGAACCATTGTAACGGAAGAAGGATCGCTTGCCTGCAGGCGGTAGCAGGGCACTTGCGTTAAGACCTTTGATTTTGTAACGCAACGGGGCATCACCAGCCTTGGGTAATTCTGTCCAAAGATCCTTAATCAACTCATGGGGGAGCCCTTCCTTGATCATCACCCCAATGACGGCCAGTGAATTTGGCGCAGGTTTGGTAGCGGCCAGCGTGGGAGGCAGTTCTTCATTTTGCTGGTCGGAGATGACGTGAACTAAATGCACCTCCATCGGGTAATCGCGTCCATCCACCAAATGCTCGCTGCGCGCATGAAAATGAAATTGCCGGAGGGTGTAATGATGACCATCAATGATAATGCCGTTGGCTGAATCGCAATCAGCCTGAATGGTGTGACCGGTATTCTTCAGGGCGATGATCGAATCATGATAATGAAAACTCACGGGCGCTATGTTGGCGGGGTTAAGCGCGCGATCCATCACGAGATTAATCGGCGATTGTCGTATACCACTTTCCGCCAAGTGCCCCAGAGCTGATGTCTTATCCCTCTCGAATCCAGTATTTTTCGAGGTGGAATCCGTGTTGTCTGGGGTGGAATCCGTGTTATCCGGGGTGGAATCTATGTTATCCGGGGTGGAATCTATGTTATCCGGGGTGGAATCTATGTTATCCAGGGTGGAATCGGAATAGGAAACCTTTGCGTGAGCGGAATCCGGCTCCAGTTTATTTAACAATATGTAAGTGATCCCAGCAAAGGCGCTGAGAATAATGCCGGTGCTTAGGAGCATGGGAATCCAAGGCGATTCAGAGAATTTTGGCATGAATCCAACTTAAAAAACGTCTGTGAATAAGTCAATTCCAAAGGGGTGTTAGGTGTTAGGGGAGGCATCGGTCAAATTTCTCTTTCCCTCAGGGAGAAGGTCGTGGTGATGGTAGGGTTAGGCTGTGGGATTGTGTTTTCTTTGGATTTAGTGTGTGGTGGTCGGGTGTTTGGGGAGGTGCGCTATGAATGATTTTAAGGGCGATTCGAGGGCGCCGAAATATCGGCGCTTGGTGACGGGTTTGTTGCTGCTTCATTTTGGCATGTTGTTCATTTGCAATATGCCGCCCACAGCGTTGTCGGTTCAGCTGGATGATTTTTATTCGTGGTATCTGAGGGGGACGGGCCAGTGGCAGGATGGTTGGAGGATGTTTGAACGGCCTTCGGCTTTGAATGATTACTATGAATTAACGGTACGGGATGTTCGAGGAGAGCGTATGTATCGGGTACGGGGGATGCGGGAGCTGAACTTGATTGTTAATTCGGGGGCTTATAATCCAGAGCAGCAGGATGAGGTGCTGGAAAATTATCTCTGGCGAAAACGCAAGGCGTTATCTTCCGATCCTCTGGCGGAGATTGAATTGCGCCGTTATACATCCACCATTTTGCTGGAACAGCGTGTGCCGCGGCGGCATCAACTAGTGCAGACTTGGGTGATGGAGGATCCGGGGCTGAGATAAAGATGGACCGTTTTTTTCACGAGCGCCTTTCGTCGAAGCCCTTAGGGTTGTTCCGGTTGTTATGGGGCGTGTTTCTGGTGTTTTATCTGATTGATGGTTGGTGGCTGATGCATCTGTACTCTGGGGCGGAAGGGTTGCGGTATCAGGGCTGGATGCCGGAAGGGCGATACACCAATGGGTTCTGGAGTTTGTTTCAGTGGGCGTCGAACGGTTCGCCATGGTTTGAATTGGTGTACGGCGCGGCGCTGCTCTCTGCGGTTGCCATGGCTTTAGGCTGGTGGGTGCGTGTGACGTCGGTAGTGGCCTGGGTTTGTCTGAACTCCCTGATCACTCCATTGGCGTGGGGTTTTGCCGGGGTGGATTTCATTGTTTCGATAATGACGTTTCTAATGATGGTTGCCAGCTTGGGGGGGCATTCGGCGCACTGGTATGCTTTGCGGCGGGAATCCTCCGGAGATGGGACGGCTCCGGCGTGGATCTATCGAGTGTTCCAAGTGCAGTTATGTTTCATTTATTTTTTCAGTGGTTTATGGAAAGTGACTTCGGATGTATGGCAGAATGGGACGGCCATGCATTTTGCACTGGGCTGGACGGCTTCATCGTCGCGCGTTGATTTTTCATTGATCACTCAATACCCGGTAGTAAACGCATTGTTGACGCATGGGGTGATGTTGTTTGAGTTGGTGGTGTTTCCGTTTTTAATTTGGTTTGCAGGAACCCGGAGATGGGTGCTGGTACTGGGGCTGGCGTTTCATCTGGGCGTCTGGATTCTGATGGATTTGGCTGTGTTTGGTGGGGTGGTGATTGTGTATTATGCCTGTTTCCTGACGCCGACTGAGACGGAGATGATTGTTGATGGGGTTTCAAATCGGATTAAAGGGTTCAAGGAGTGGTGGTTTAGTCCTGTCGGTAAAACAGATGATGCGACATAAGGACGTTGGCTTTTCCGCACACCCTAACCCTCTACCCAGGAAAGAGGAAAGGTGCGGAAGCTTTTGGTGGTGATCGAACGGTGCTAGGGGGCAGGGGGCGATTTTACTCACTCATTCTCAGGGAGAGGGCTGTGGGAGGGTCCGTCCTTTCCCACCTCACTCGCGGTAGACGAGATCCTCGGGTTTGAGGGCTTTGACGCTTAGGGTGCCGGGGCTGCCGACGGCGATGGAGGCTTGGACGCGATCGATCTTGAGCTGTAGGAGGAATTCGCCCGTTTCCTTACTGACAATGCGAAAGGTGTCGCCGGCTTTGACGCCGTCTTCGGAGCCCCGGTTGATGACGGCAAAATTAAATTGTTCATCCACGGAACCAATTTGCCCGAAGGGTTGGGAGTCGACGGGCGGCTTGGGGCCGTCTGGATCGCCGATGCGGATGGGGGTTTGGCCAAGCTGTGCTTGTAGGTTGGTGATGACTTGGTTGGCTTGGTTGAGGTTGCCTTGGAGGGTTTGGATTTGTTCGTTCAATTTCTCCTGCGCGGCGGCGGCATCCGCGAGTTGTTTTTGGAGGGCAGCTTTGTCGGTTTGAAATTGCCGGTTTAGTTGTTCGGCGGCCTGTTTGGCTTGGGCGACGGTGTTGGTCAGGGTGCGGCGGGTGGCTTCGATTTGTGATTTGGACGAGGCAGCCTGACGGTCGGCGGCTTGTCGGGCGGCCTGTTCGATCTTAAAGGAGCCGTTGAGTTCATCGATTTGTTCGGTCAGCTTCTTGATTTCATCATCCTTAAAGCTGAGGCCAGAGACGTAATTGGAGTTCTCAACCTTCAGGTTGTTTACGGTGTTGCTGAGGCTACCGACTTGGGGTTGGAGGGCCGCGAGGTTGGACCGGAGGTTGGTGATGAGTAGGTGGGTTTGGTTGGTGCTGCCAGTGTAGTTTTTTAGATCGGTCTGAGTTTGGGTGAGTTTCGTTTGGAGGTTGGAAAGGTCTGTGTTCAGTTTGCTTGTGTTGCTTTTATGCTGGGAACTTTGTCGCCAAAGTCCTGCTAAGCTGGTGAGCACGGTCAGGACGATGACGGCAATGAGGGCGATAGCCGTTTTCTTGGGGACCGTGTCGCGGGCGATTTCGGAGCGTAATTGATCAGAAGAGGGAACGTTGGGCACGAGACCCATTTCGCTGGCGGGCATCCAGTCGCTCATGCCTTCGCGAAACACGGGCACATCGGCTCCCAGCTGGCCGTCGCGGATCATGCCTTGCAATGTGACTTTGCTGACGCCTTCACTGTGTTCTCCGTCATGGACAAAGAACCACTGTTCCGATTCATTCATCGTTCTCCCTCAGCGTAGGGGGAGTAGGGCAAAGATCAAGTCTAGTTCATTCCCTAGCGGTGAATGTAATCGCCGGGAGCGACCTGATCGATGCCTTTGCCTTCGAAAAGGGCGATCGAAATGGAGGGCTGGACACTTTCAATACGTAAACGGCCGAGGAATTGGCCGGTGCGGCTAAAGATGCGGTAGGAATCCTGATTCGCCAGACCGTGCGTGGAGCCGCGGGTTAAAACCACAAATCCGAGCTTTGGATTTACATTACTCACTCGTGCCACAGCCTGATCGGCAGGAGGGGGTGCATTGGTCTTTGGGACTGGTTGTGGTGCGGGGTGCGCTTGGTTTTTTAAGGTATTTTCCAGTTCGGAAATTCGGGCCTGTGCGGTGGCTAGTTGCTGCGTCAGCTCGATCTCACGGGGTTTGGGGTCGGAAGCCTGTTTGGCAGCTTGGGTAAACTGTGCCTGTAAGGCTTTGTTTTCCACAGTGGCCTTGGCTAGGTCTTCCTGTAGTTGACGGAACTGACGCTCCAATTGGGCGAGCTTGGCATTTGCCAATGGATCGGCGCGGGTTTGCAGATCGTTGACCTGAGTGGAGAGTGTTTGATTGGTTTGATAGGCGGCGGCCAATGTTTGCTGGAGGCGCGTTAGTTCGGCGTTGGCTTTTTGTAGGCCGGTTGAAACTTGTGTCTGCTCGGTCTGAGCATTTTGTGCAGCTTGCTGCCAATGAGTTTCGTTGGCCTTCACTCGGGTAAGTTCGGTCTGCAATTGCGTGTATTGCGCGCTCAAGGTTTGGAAGCTGTGTTGCCAATGCTGTGCGGTGGGTTGGGTAACGGCGACGGGTTGAACGGTTGGCGACGGGACTTCGGGGAGTGGCGCGGTATCCAGAGGAGCCAAAGGTGGGGTGTCTGTTACCATTTTTCCCATGAAAATAAGCTTTTCAGCGATGGGTTCGATGGCTTGTGTCGAATTGCGGTGGGTGTGCCAGTAGTAACCTCCGCCCCCCAGCCCCAAAGCCAAAAGGCTTAGCAAGGCGATCCAGCCCGCATTGCCTGGACTATTACTACCAGTGGCGGAGCGACTGGTATGAATGGCGCTGGCGTGAGCGGGAAGCCAATCCTTTTGGCAAGCGGCCCAAACCAGCGTACTGGGAGGAAGGGCGCCGGATTTTAGCAATCCTTGCAAATCACCGATATCCATGGGCCCGCGTTGTCGACCCGATTTCAAGTAGTACCATTTGGCTGAATCCATGCCTATTCCAACATAACCCATTATGGAGGTAGCGCAATGTGCGTTGCTACTTTTTCCGGGGCAGGCTAGATTGCCCGTATGAAATACTGGCTATGCGGATTCATCAGTATCGGACTGTTGGCTGCGGAACCGGCCGGGGAAGCGGCTAAAGCGCAGCCGTATTTGCGCTTTGAAGAAAAGGCCAAGGGCGCAGCCCTGGAAGTGGGCGTGATTCGCATGCAACACAAGGAGACCGGGGCGCTGGTGGATTTGGTGGGAGCGGTACACATCGGCGATGCGGCGTATTACCAGCAGCTAAACAAGGAGTTTAAAACCTATGAGTCGGTGCTGTACGAGATGGTAAAGCCAGCCAAGCTGGATCCGGCACAGTTTAAAAATCGGCCGTCTTCGAGCGTTAGTATGATGCAGATCTTTATGCAGAAGCAGCTGGATCTGGCTTATCAATTGGATGAGGTGGATTACACCGCGAAAAATTTTGTGCACGCGGACATGACTGTGAAACAATTTCGAAAACGCCAAGAGTCCCGCGGTGAAAGCATGTTTAAGCTAATGTTTAAATTGATGAAGGACGACATGGCCCGCCGCGCCAAAAATAAAACCGGAACGGATATCAGCTCAGCAGAATTGCTGCGAGCCTTGTTGAATCCCAATCGATCGGTGGAATTAAAATACCTACTGGCTAGGCAGTTCAATGAAATGGAGCGGCTGACGGCCGGGTTGAACGATGAAAAGGGCTCCGTGATTTTAACCGATCGCAACAAGGTTGCGCTCAAAGTGCTGACCCGCGAGCTGGCGGCAGGCAAAAAGAACCTCGCGATCTTTTATGGCGCCGCGCACTTGCCGGATTTGGAGGAGCGCATGATCGAGAAAATGGGCTTCGAGCGTAAAGCCACACGCTGGGTAACGGCATGGAACCTGCCGGAGCGCGTGGAGTTGAAAAAACCAATCGCACCCAAGTCAGCTCGGTCGCCATCCTCCGCCAAACAGTAGAGGAATTTTTCACCACGTAAGAAGATCGCGTTGCCGACAAGGCCGTCGGTGGCGGTGGATTTCATATCCACCGATTGATCAAACAGCAGCAAATAGGCGCGCAAAGCGCCCGCCAGCATTAGGGCAATGATGACGGCCCGGAGGATTATGAAGTGACTGGGGTTTGTTTCTGTTGCAGAAGCTTTTTCTTGTAACGGCTTTGCACCACCTCGGTGAGTACGAGAACGGAAATCACAAAGTAAAAGGTGGCCTTGCTCATTGCGTGGA
>JAYOSV010000033.1:0-35917 GCA_038139415.1 Verrucomicrobiales bacterium
GGATTCCAATAAGGCCATGCCCACCGACGGCGTGCCCGGCGGCTGCAGCCACATCATCGATCGGCTAGCGCGGGTTTCTCCCGCGACCAAATGCAGGTCAGCCGAGTAACGCCATAAATACCCGCCTTCCGCCGAGATCGACCGCATGAACGCCGCCCCCTTCACCAACGCCCGCCGCGCCTGCCCCGGCGTGTCGGCGGCCTGGGTGGAGAACACGGCCAGCACAGTGAGCATGAAAATCATTCGGTTCATGCGACGATCCTACCACCCCCCGAGCCACGGAACAATTGCGCCTTGCGCGGTTGGTTAGTTTTCCGTAGGGCTGGCGGGGTCATGGGCATTTTATCCGGCAAAAAAGGTGTGGTGTTTGGCGTGGCCAACAAACGATCGATCGCGTGGGCCATTGCGCAGGCGTGGAAGGATGAGGGCGCGGAGTTGGCGTTCACCTATCAGGGCGAGCGGCTGAAGGATAACGTGACTCAACTGGCCGATACATTTGGCGAGGACACGTTGATCACCGAGTGCGACGTGACTCAGGATGATCATATCGATCGGGTGTTCAACGAGGTGGGTGAAAAGTTCGATGGTAAATTGGATTTGATGCTGCACTCGGTGGCCTTTGCGCCGAAGGAAGCGCTGGAGGGGACGTTTGTGGGAACCACGCGCGAGGCGTTTCGGTTGGCCCATGATGTGAGCGCGTATTCGCTGGTGGCCTTGAGCCGCGCGGCGGCGCCTTTAATGACTGAGGGCGGCAGTATTGTGGCGATGAGTTATCTCGGCGCGGAACGGGTGGTGCCGCACTATAATGTGATGGGTGTGGCCAAGGCGTCGCTGGAAGCCAGCACGCGTTATCTGGCTAGTGATTTGGGCGAACAAAAAATCCGCGTGAACTGCATCAGCGCCGGCCCGGTCAACACCCTAGCCGCCCGCGGCATCGCCGGTTTCACCAGCATGCTCAAGCATAATGCCGAGCACGCGCCGTTGAAGCGCAATGTGCTGCCCGAGGAATTGGGAGCCACGGGCGCGTTTCTCGCTAGTGACGGCGGCGCGGCCATCACCGGGCAGGTGTTGTACGTTGATTGCGGGTACCAGATTATGGGAATGTAGGCCGGGTAGGTTTCTGCTTGGAATTAAAACCGCTTCATTGTGTCATGGCACTTCGCCATGGCGATCTTCTCCCATATGGCTCCGGTTCCCCCGGGGTTTAAACCTAAGTGGCGTGATTTTCTAGAGGAACACGTGGCCTTGTACCGTCGAATGCCGGAGGAGCTGACTCTGTGCGTCGAGGAACTGGTGCCATGGTTCATCAAAAAGGTGACTTGGAAGTGGGAGCCGTGGGTTGGCCCAAAGCCGGACGAGGAGATGGCCAAAGTGTGCGTGTCTTTTCTGGCATGCCTGTTAATTGTAAACCGGTCAAAAAAAGATTTAGAGCACTTCCACACCTTCGTATTTCACCCCGCAAGCCTTAAAGACGATGACGGCAAAACATGGGCAGGCTGGGCAAACTCACGGGGCTACATTGAGCAAAGTTGGCCTTCAACCCTTAGGGGGATGCAGGACGGCGAGGATAATCACTGCACTACCATTCATGAGTTTGTACACATGATTGATTATCGTGAACGGTCCTTCGAAAGCGTTCCTCATTTCGATTCAAGTAGCGCCATCAGGGAGTACCGGGCATTTTTAAAATCTGAATATAAAGACCTTTGTAAAGCTTGGGAGAAAGTGAGCGGCTGTGCGGCGATTCGCAAATATGCTACGTCAGACAAAGCAGAATTCCTTACCTGCGCCACCGAATCTTTTTTTGAAAACTCTGAAAGACTAAAATTTTTGAGGCCTCAGGTTTATAAATGGATGCAGCGAATTTATAAAATGGACCCCCGCCAATGGGCGGAACGTGTGAGTATCGGCGAACTCAGGCATACAAGAAATTATCAGTGGGAACAATGGGATTTCAAAACGACTTGGGACAGCAAAAAAAACCTCACTGAATTATTGTGGCCTGAAGGAGTGCCGGCAAAGGATTACCCCTGGCGAGCAAGAATTGAACGTGAAAGTAGAGAAGCAGCAGAAAGAGCGACAAGAGAGAAAAAGGAAAAAGAAGAACGGGAGCGCAAAGAAAGAGAAGCGGAAGAAAACAGGTTAGAAAAAGAAGAGCGTGAACGTAGAGAAGAGGCAGAGCGGAAGTGGCGAGAGCGGTATTTATTGAATAACAGAACAGTGATCGTTGAATACCCCAACGGAACGCCGCAGCTGAAATACAAGCTGGTGGACGGCCACCGCGAGGGCCTGATGCAGCGATGGGACGAGCAAGGTAACTTGCGCGAGGAGACCGAATACAGTCGCGGGCGAAAACAAGGCATGATCACCTATTACTATCCCGATGGGCAAAAGGAGATGGTAGGGTTTTACATCTTGGACGAGCGAGCGGGTTTATGGCGTGGCTGGCATGAGGACGGGACAAAAAGTTTTCAGAGCCGATATCGTGATGGACAATTGCACCAGTGGAAGCAATATCGGCACGACGGCACTGATCAAACCTACAGCCGCGCGAAAAACCGGTTTGGCCGGTGACGCGCTTGGGCGTTGGCAAGGCCGTGGCGCCAGCGTAGGGTGGGGGCCGATGAGCAACGGCGAAATTAAATCCACATGGGCAGCGGTGCAGGATCACACGCGCCACTTCTCGGATTTTACCTTCGTCTACCCGGTCATCTCCCGCCGCAGCAAAGGCCTCTCCATCGGCGTGAACCTTAACCCTGACAAGGTCTGTAATTTCGACTGCATCTATTGCGAGGTGGACCGTCGTATTCCCGGCGCCGTGACCGAGGTGGATCTGTGTCAGATGAAAGATGAGCTCACCGCTATGGTGCGATTCGCTAAGGACGGCGGGCTGGCCAAGGAACCCAAGTTTAACGAAGTGCCGTGGCTCACGCGGGAGGTGAAGGACATCGCTTTCAGCGGCGACGGCGAGCCGACCATGATCCAAAACTTTGCCGAATGCGTGGAAACGGTGGTAGAAGTGCAACAACTCGAAGGCCTTGATGAAACGAAGATTGTCCTCATCACCGACGCCGCCGGCTTGGATAAGGCCGAGGTGAAGCGAGGCCTCGAAACGATGGACGCCCACAACGGCGAAATCTGGGGCAAACTCGATGCGGGCACAGAGGAATACTACCGGCAAGTAAACCGCTCCAATGTGAAGTTCGAGCGCATCTTGAATAACCTGCTCGAAACATCGCGCACGCGACCAATCATCATCCAAAGCCTGTTTCTGAAGGTGCACGGCGAAGCCATGAGCGCCGCCGAGCTCGAGGCCTACTGCGGCCGCCTGCGGGACCTCACAGCGGCCGGCGGACAGATCAGCGAAGTGCATCTCTACACCGTGGCGCGACCCACACCCGAGGCTTTTGCCACCAAGCTGGAAGTGCCCGAACTCGAAGCAATGGCCGCGACGGTTCGGGAACGGACGGATCTGAGGGTTTCCATTTATCCATAACCATGAACGAGGCCAAAATTAATGCGCGGGGTCGCTTATGGGCTTTGGGGGCTTTGGTTTTTTTGGGCGGCTTCGCGGTGATGGTTTTGGAGATTGTGGGCGCGCGGTTTTTGCAGCCGTTCTTCGGCGGTTCCTTTTACATTTGGACGAGCCAAATTGGCGTGGTGATGTTGGCCTTGGCGTTGGGCTACGCGGGGGGTGGCCGACTGGCGGATCGCTGGCAGCAGGCGCGCCCATTGGGGCTAATGTTGATCCCGGCCGGTATTTTCATTTTGCTCATCCCCAATTTTGCCGGCGGCATGTTGGATGCCATAATGGAACGCTACGCCGTGGCCACACCGATTGAGGTTTCTGCCGATGGAGGAGGCGAACCGGCCAGTGAATTGATCGGCGAGTTGCCGGCAGATTTTTTGGAAGGCGCCGACTCTGGTGCCCCCAGCGAGGCCCCAACGGAGCCGGCGCCGGAGGATGCGTGGACCGAGGTGCCGCCGTTCTGGCAGAAAATGGCCCCGGCTTTAGGCAGTGCCGTCGTATTTTTATTGCCTTGTTTTGTGTTGGCCATGATCTCGCCGTACATCATTCGACTGGCAACGCAGCAGGTGGAAAAAGTGGGCACGCTGAGTGGCACGGTGTATGCGGCCAGTACGGTCGGCAGCATCGCTGGAGTGTTCATCACGGCGTACGTGCTGTTAGATCATTATTCCAATACGACCCTGTTTCGGGCAACCGGATGGTTGACGCTCGCGTTGGCGGGGTTATGTTTTTGTTTAGATATTTTATGGCCGGAATCTTCGTCAAACGAATCAGACTCACCGGAGTAGTGTTACTGCTCGCGTTGGTGTGGGGTGTTCAAGGGCAGGTGCGCCTGCGTACGAGCTCGGCGTACAACCAGATCACGGTGGAGGACGCCGGCGGCTATAGGCTGCTGCGGTTTAATGGATCGATGGAGACGCGCATGTGGTTGCCCAACCCGCTCTTTGGTCACTTTGAGTACACCGAATATTTTCAGATGCCTCTCCTCTTCAACCCCAAGCCGCAACGGATGCTGTTGATGGGGCTGGGCGGCGGCAGCACGGTGCGGGCGTTCCAGCATTATTATCCGGACATCCATTTAGATACCGTCGAGCTCGATCCCAAAGTGGCGCTGGTGGCCAAGCAGTTTTTTCACGTGAAGGAAACGCCGAAGCACAAGATTCACTTCAGCGATGGCCGACAATTTTTGCGGCTTAATAAAACGCGTAGATACGACGCCATTTTGATGGACGCCTACACCTCTAATCAATTCGGCACCCACATCCCGTTTCATTTGGCGACCAAAGAATTCTTTCGCTTGGCGGCCGAAGATCTCACGGAGGAAGGCGTGCTGGTGTTCAACGTCATCGGCACCTATGACGATTGGCGGTCCGACATCGTGGGGTCCATGTATCAAACACTGAAGTCCGTGTTCCCGAATGTGTATCACTTTCAGGCGAGCGACACGCGCAACATTGTGATGCTGGCGGTGAAATCTAAGGAGCCGCTGACTAGCACCACCCTCAAAAACAAGGTTGCCGCTTTGCGGGCTGCGCGGCCAAAGTTGCCGAAATCCTTTGGGCCACGCGTGGCTCGTATCCGGGCGCAGGCCCCCAAGAGTGCTGCTAATGCGGGGGTATTGACCGATGATTTCGCGCCCCCCGGCGGATTGCTCAAAAGCAAAGAGCGTTAGCTTTCAGCCGTCTCTGGCTCGGGCAAGCGCAAGCGGGCGACAAACGCGCCATCGGTACCGTCCTTCATGGGAGTCAAGGTGCGGGCATTTTCCTGGCGGAAATCGCGATGCTTGTGCAGGAACGCTGCGATGACCTCCTCATTTTCTTCCGGCTCAATGCTGCAGGTGCTGTATACCAGCACCCCGCCGCGTTTCAGCAGGGGCGCGGCGCGTTTGAGCAGATCCAACTGAGTACGAGCCAACGTGGGCAGTTCGCGGGCATGGAGTCGCCAGCGCACATCCACGCGTCGCCGCATGACGCCGGTGTTGGAGCAGGGGGCATCGATCAGAATCCGGTCAAACGGGCCGGCATTTTTAAGGTCAATCTGCGCCAACGCCTTGGGCTGAATGCAGGAGACTCCGAGACGTTCGGCATTGTCTCGCAACAGATCCAGTCGTCTTTCATCAATATCAATGGCCAGCACGGCCCCGTCATCCTGCATCCGTTGGGCAATGGCAGTGGTCTTGCCGCCGGGCGCAGCGCAAAGATCGAGAATGTTCTCCCCTGGTCGGGGATCGAGTTCTTGCACGGAAGCCATCGTGCTGGGGTCTTGAATGTAAAACTGACCCTCGGCAAAACTGGCCAGCGCCGCGGGGGATCCTTCGGCCTTGATCCGATACATCAGGCCAGGACTCAGCCATGCGAGATCGCAGGGAGAGAACGAAACTTTTTCCTGCATCCACTGCGCCTCAAGCTCCTCGGCCGTGACGCGCAGCGTATTGCGCCGCGCATAAATAGGGGCGGGCTGATTATTCCATTTCAGCAGGGCATCGGTGTCATCCGGCCAACGATGGTGCCAGCGGTTTACGAGCCATTGCGGATGGGAATAGCCGACCGCCGGCTGGCGTTCACGCAGTTCAGCCAGGCGCTCCAGCCACTGGGGTTTTTCGCGCAGGGCATTGCGGAGGACAGCATTGATGAACCCGGCTTGGTTGCCGAGATCATGCCGTCGGGCGAGGTTGACCGTTTCATTCACCGCGGCGTGATCCGGTACTCGGTCGAGCTGAAATATCTGGTATAAACCGAGGCGCAACAGGATCTGCGCCAGCGGTTGCTGGCGGCGGCCGTCGGTTTTTTGCTCCACCAACCAATCCAGCCAAGCGCGATGGCGAATGATGCCCAATACCAATTCTTGGCACAGCCCGCGGTCCGGTTCGCTCAACTGCGGCAGAGCTTCTGTCAGAAGCGTTTCGGCGGGAATAGGGTCCCGCTCCCATTCCCGCAATAATCGGGCGGCGATTTCTCTTGGTTTTTGCCTCGGCACGCGCGTACTATCAGCGCACACGCAGTTGCACGCGAGCCCTTTCGCGGGGCGGAGCATTGTCACCGGTATGAAAGAAGAATTTGAGAAATTGGCGGCCAGCGGAAAAATCCGCGCCGCCGATGTGGACACCCTCGTTCAATTGGCCACGGAGGGGTTTTGTATGCACAAGAGTTGGGGCTTCGGTCAGATCAAGACCGTGGATGTGGTGCTCGGCAAATTGTCGGTGGATTTCGACGGCCGCCCAGGCCACGCCATTGACCTCGCCTTCGCTCCGAAGATTCTCACTCCCATCGCCAAGGATCACATCGAAGCCCGCAAGGCCACGGACATGGATGGCCTGAAACAGATGGCCGCGCTGCATCATGATGAAGTGATTAAGGTTATCGTGGACAGCTACGGCAACCTCGCCACCACGGACAAGGTGAAAGACGTGCTCGTGCCCGACGTGGTGGAGGCGGATGACTACAAGAAATGGTGGGAGACCGCGCGCCGCGAAATGAAAAAAGGCGGCCACTTTAAGGTGCCCACCAAAAAGACCGAGGCCATCGGGTATCAGTCCGAGGACATTCCGTTGCAGGAACGGCTGCTGAGAGACTTCACCGGCGCCCGCGGATTGAAAGCACGGTTGCCCATCGCCGTGGACTTGGGCAAGAGCGCCGCCGATCTGGATGACAAGGCGTCGGCGGCGGAAGTGACTTTAACCAAGCTGAACGAAGAAATTAACAGCCACGCCCGCACCCAACCGGCGCTCGCGTTGGAAGCCGTGATGGTGCGGGATGACCTCGCCCGAGCACTGGGCGCCGAAGTGGCCGAAGGCGCCCCAGCTGAAACCGCGATCTGGGCCGGCGAATCGAAGCTGCAGGAAATCATCCCCGCCATGCCGGTGGCCCGCCAACTTCGGGCACTGGAATCCTATCAAGGCACCACGGAAAATTGGCCGCAGGATTTCCTGAATCTCATCACCCAAGTCCCCGCTCGTTTGGTGGGCGATTGCGTCACGCTGCTGGCTGGAGGCGGTCACAAGGAGGAACTGACGGAGGAACTAAATTCCCTCATCAACCACCACGGCGCCACGGGTGAATTGCTATTGTGGCTGGCCAAGGACAAGAGCGGAGACTACGCCGCGCTGCTCACGCCAGAGACATTTGGCGCGATGCTTTCGGCGATTGAGCGGGAAACCAGCGATGAAAAGCGCGCGAGCAAGATGCGCGATTTCCTGCTGACCGATCCTAGGTTTTTCGACCTCATCACCAGCGGCGTGGATGTCGAAGTGGTGCAGGATGTCGTTCGAGCGATTCAGATGTCGACCTGCTTCGAGGGCATGGACAAGCGCTCGGTGCTCGGCAAGATCGTCAAAGCGCACCCCGAGATTCAGTCGTTCATCACCCAAGGTGACAAGGACAAGAACGAGTCAAAACCCGTTGACTCCTCGCTCATTGTCTCGTGGGACAGCCTCGAGCGGAAGAAGAACGATCTCGAGGAACTCATGCAAAAACGCATTCCGGCCAACTCGAAGGAGATCGAGATTGCCCGCGAGTATGGAGATCTGCGCGAGAACGCCGAATTCAAGGCCGCCAAGGAGCAACAGAAGGTGCTCATGGCTTTGCAGGCTGAATGGGAGAACGACGTCGATCGCGCCCGCGGCATCAACTACGCCGATGCCGATACCAGCGCAGCTAACGTGGGCACGCGCGTGACGGTGACCAACCTAGCGAACAATGAGAGCGAGGTATATTCCCTCATGGGCGCGTGGGATGGCGACCCCGACAACAACCGCATCAGTTACCTTACCCCGCTGGGTCAAGCCATCTTTGGCAGTGAACCGGGCGCGGAAGTAGAGGTGCAGCTGGGCGACGAGGCCCGCCGGATGCGCGTGGATTCCATCGCGCCGCTGGCTTCCTGACCTTAAGCCATGCGCACGGTCAAGGTACCGCTGGCGGACCGCGCCTACCCGATTCGTATCGGGAGCGGATTGCTCGCGGATCTCGGCACCCAATGCGCGCGACTCAAGCTCGGCCGCCGATGCGCGGTGATTTCAGATGCCACGGTAGCCCGGCGTTATCGCCAGCCGGCGTTGGCTTCGCTCAAGGCCGCCGGCTTTGAGCCGATCTTTATTTCCCAACCAGCCGGCGAACAGGCCAAGACCTTAAAGAATGTGCAGGCCTGTTATGATCAACTGGCCAAACACCGACTGGAGCGCGGCTCGTTTGTGATCGCGATGGGCGGTGGCGTCGTTGGCGATTTGGGTGGGTTTGTGGCCGCTACCTATTTGCGCGGGATTGATTTTGTGCAGGTGCCTACCACGTTGCTGGCGCAGGTGGATAGCTCGGTGGGCGGCAAGGTGGGCGTGAACCTGCCGGCAGGGAAGAATCTCGTCGGCGCGTTTTATCAGCCCAAGCTGGTCTTGTGCGATTTGGACACACTCGGCACGTTACCCTCCCGCGAGTTCCGCGCCGGTCTGGCGGAGGTGATCAAGTACGGTATTATTTATGACGCGAAACTGTTCCGCCGATTGGAGCGCGATTTGCCCAAGCTGTTGGCGCAAGATACGGCCACGCTCAGCGCGGTGATCGCCCGCTGCTGTCAGATCAAGGCCGAGGTGGTGGGACAGGATGAAAAAGAGGCCGGCCTGCGCGCGATCCTCAACTTCGGCCACACCATTGGCCACGGGCTGGAGGCGATTTCTCAGTACGGCAAATATCTGCACGGCGAAGCCATCAGCATCGGCCAAGCCGTGGCGGCCAAGATTTCCAATGAATTGACCGGCCTGCCGGATGCGGAAGTGGACCGAATAGCGACCATTTTTGCGGCGGCTGGCTTGCCAACCGAGGTGAATCTCAACGCCACCCAGACCAAGCGCCTGTTTGCCGCGATGAAGTTGGACAAAAAAGTGAGCGGCGGCGAAATCAAGTTTGTGCTCGCCGAATCGATCGGGCGGGTGAAAATCGGCCAATCCGTGCCGGACGCAGCCGTGCGTCGCGCGCTCAGGAAATCTTAGCATGGCCGTCAGCGAAACCATTGTCCGCGAGTATTTTGAGCTGCACGATTTTTTCGTGCGCCAAAACCGC
This sequence comes from Verrucomicrobiales bacterium, assembly GCA_038139415.1. GTDB lineage: Bacteria > Verrucomicrobiota > Verrucomicrobiia > Limisphaerales > UBA1100 > UBA1100. The sequence goes on from JAYOSV010000033.1 coordinate 9,574, forward strand.
AAACACATCGCGCCCAAGCGCGAGGATGATGAGATTGATTTTTACGTTCACAACCCTAACGGCCCAACTGATGGCGGGGAGGTGCCGTTCGTGCTGGAGAACGCACGCGATCTAGAGACGCTCACGCGTGCGGTGGTGGTGGTTAAGGCGTGGCACACGGAAGTATTTACTCAGGCCGTGCTGGCGCATGCGCCGGAGATGTTTCGCTTCGCGGGGCCGGAAACGTTTGCCCGCGCGACAAATGCCTTTGGCGGCCCGGGACCGCTCACAAAAATTCTCGTGATCCCCGCACTCCCCACCAGCGGCGAGGCGCGACAGCAGAGCATCGATCTGCTCCACAGCAAGGGTATCGATGCGGTGATCCCGTTCCGCACGATGTTGTCCGACCTTATCGAGCACATCGAGGTGAACCGCAATTATCAGAAAAGCGATCTGCTGCAGGTGATTCGTATTTTGAAAAACTACGATCTCTTCGCGCCGCCGCAGTTGGAGCTCTTTGACTTGCCCAAGCCCAAGCGCAAAGCCAAGGTCTGACCGCCATGCTCCTCGTCATCGACAACTATGATTCGTTTACGTTTAACCTTGTGCAATATCTCGGCGAGGAAAACGTGGATATGCAGGTGCATCGCAACGACGAAATCACGCTCGAAAAAGTGGAGGCGCTACAACCCGAGCGCATCCTCATCTCTCCTGGCCCCTGCACGCCGCACGAGGCGGGCTTGTCCAATGAGATCATCCAACATTTCGGCCCGAAGCTGCCGTTGTTGGGCGTATGCTTAGGACACCAGTGCATTGCGCATTCGTTCGGCGCCGAGGTGGTGGTGAACGACGTGATGATGCACGGCAAAACATCCCCGATCACCCATGATGGCAAGGATTTGTTTGAAGGTATCCCGAGTCCGTTTACCGCTACGCGTTATCATTCGCTCGTGGTGAAGCGCGACACCGTGCCGGATTGTCTGGAGATCACTTCCGAAACGGAGGCCGGCGACATCATGGGTCTGCGCCACAAGGAGCACCCCATCTGGGGAGTGCAGTTTCATCCCGAAAGCATCCTCACCGATCATGGCCGGGTGCTACTGCGGAATTTTTTGAAGCTGGGCTAATTACTGCCGCGCGGCGGCGATGATGTCCGCCAGTTTCACGAGTTTGCCTTCCTGCCGCTTACTTTCGTCGGCCGCTTCCATAAACGCAAAGACCTCGATGGTTTCCTGCGGGGCTACGGGCACGTTGCCGGTTTGAAACATGCGCACAGCCTCAACGACCAGCGGCGCGTAGCCGTCGTATTTGCCGACCTCGCCCTCGCCCTCGGTGCCCTTGGCATGGCCGCCGTAGCCTTTGCCTTCGCGGAAAATGCCGGTGCGGCCGCCTTTCCATTTTCCAATTACTTCGATTTTGCCGTCCGCCGTGCTCCGGCGTTGTACTGTCTCGCAGCCAGGCCCCATCACGGTGAAGAGCGATTCGCAGCCATGCACACCGTACCAAAAGAGATCCGGATGACGCACCTCGATGGACGCGGGGCTAAACGTTTCCGCGTGCATGATTTTGCCAAGGGCTCCGGCGCGCGCGGCCTGTGTGGCTTTGCCGTACCGCAGCGATGAGGAGCTAAAGATTGGCACACCCTTGTTCTTGGCGTAATCGAAAATGAACAGTACATCTGCGAGCGAGCCGGCCATGGGTTTGTCGATATACAACGGCAGCCCGGCATCGATTACCGGGATGGCCTGTCGGACTTTGGGCCGACCATCGACACTCTCAAGCATGATGGCATCCACGTTTTTGCAAAGCTCGGCGATTGTCGGGTAGAGCTTCACGCCGTATTGCTGGGTGAGCGTGTCGGTAAACTTATCAATGCGCTCGGAGCTGGAGGGGATATCCGCGCTGCCACCGCGAAAGGCGGCTGTGACCCGGGCATTGGCCAGTGGCCCCTCGGCCTTGGGATCGTTGATGATCTTGGTGAAGGCGGTAACGTGCGAGGTATCGAGCCCAATCAGGCCAATGCGGATTTCCTTGGCGGTGGCAAGTGCCGCCAAGGCAAACGTGAGGACGGAGGAAAGCAGGCGTGTCATAGCCCAAGGCTACCGCCAAGGAGGGGGTTGTAAACGGGAAAACGAGGCGATTAGGCCTCGGTGGTAACTTCGGCAAAGTCGAGGCCGTGGCGTTTGCAGTATTCGCTGAGGGCCTTTTCGTTCTCGATCAACACCGTGCGCACCACGGCGGATTCATCGGCAAAACCGATATCTGCCACGTGATCAGGAATGAGGTGCGTTTGATTATGCGCGTAGGCGAGGGCGAAGGAGGCTTCGGCAATCACGAAATAAGGAATTTCCTGATCGGCGCCCTCGGCGTAATCCTCGATCACATCGGCCAACAGCTCGAGTTGATCGACGAGGTGCGGATACTTGGGTGCGTGAATCTCGGCGAACTCCAGCTTCAACTGCGGCAGCCGATGATGCACACCCTGCAAAATGGCAGGGGTGACCTTGGCGGCGTTGTGATGAACGAAGTCTGCGATCTCGGACATGCGCCGAGTCTAGCAGGCTAAGCCTCAAAATCAAGCTCGGCGGCGGCTGATCAGACTGTTTGTATCTCCATCTGGGGGAGCGAGTTGAGAAAATGCTTCCCGTATCGCTTGGTGAGCACGCGGTTGTCCAGCACGGCCACGATGCCGCTGTCATTACGTGTCCGGATGAGGCGGCCGACACCTTGGCGGAATTTCAAAATCGCCTCGGGCACGTTAAATTCCATAAACGCATTGCCGCCGCGGGCCTCGATAGATTCCACGCGGGCCTCGATGAGCGGATGGTCCGGTACGGCAAAGGGCAGGCGCGTGATGATCACATTGCTGAGCGCTTCGCCCGGCACATCCACGCCCTGCCAAAAGCTATCGAGGCCGAAGAGCACGGAGTCCGTATCGCGTTTGAACTCCTCTAGCATCGCGGCGCGTGGGGAGCCCGTACCTTGCACCAGCGCGCGAATACCGAGGTCATCGAATACCGGCTCCAGCTCGGCTGCCACGTCCCGCATGAGTTTGCCGTTGGTGAATAGCACGAACGCTTTGCCGTGGGTCATGCGCACAAAATGTTCAACCCAATCTACAAGGGCATCGCCGTATTCGTCATCCCGCGGATCGGGCATGCGACCGGCAATGTAGAGTTTCACCTGTTCCTGGTAATCAAAAGGCGACCCGAGCTGCGCGCGGCGGGCGGTCTCAGCGCCGACTTGTTTCATGAAATATTCTAGGCCGGGACACAGCGCCTTTTGCTCGGGCGGCAGATCGCTGCGTTCGGGATCGGCAATGGACAGCGTTGCACTGGTACAAATTACTGGGACGCCACGACCGAAAAGGTGGCGCCGTAGAAATGCAGCGGTATCGATTGGGGCGGCATTGAGTGCGAGGCTTTGGCCCTGGCGGCCGGTACGCTCGACCCAGTAAACGTGTTTCTCAGCCGATTGGCCGATAAATGTGGAGACGGCTTCGCGGATTTCGCCGATACGCCGATTGCACTCGATCAGTTCGGCGGTGGATTCCTCATCTTCACTGGCCTCGATTAGGCCACCGAGCGATTCGCGCACTCTCTGGAGCGGCAGCGACACGGTGTCGTCCACCAGTTCGGCCTCTCGAATACGCAGCTCACTCCAGTCGCGCTGGCGTCGCGGAGATTTTTTGTATTCGGCGTCGCAGGCGGTTTCCACATCGCCAAACAACTTGTCGGCCTCGTCAATCGCATCGGCGACCTGCCGCACCATGGCGCCTTTGCGCAGGGTGGAGAGCAGGCCTTTTTCGGTGCGCGGATTCCACAGGCGCTGCAGGTTAAAGCGAATCTGGCCGCTTGATACGTTGAGGCCAATGTGGCGTGAGGCCACGCGGTCGAGGTGCTGGGCCTCATCGAAGATGGCGAAATCGTTCCGGAAGATTAGCCCTTCGCCGGGATCTTCATCCTCGTCCATGTACTCGGCCAGGCCGAGGGTGAGGTTGGAAAAAAAGAGAGCGTGATTCAGCACCAACACATCGGCGGACATAAACCGTCTGCGCGCTTTCTGAAAAAAACATTCACCGTGCAACGAAGCCGATTCACTCCCGCGCCCGCAAAACTTGGGCGAACACAAACCGCGTTCGGACGCCACGGCCTCCCACACCTTGGGATCGGGTTCCACGTCGAAGTCGGACAGACTGCCGTCGGTCGTTTCCTTGGCCCACGCCTCCACGCGTTTCAGCTCGGCAATTTCAGGCGAGGTAAACAGGCCATCGGCCTTTTGCAATGCACGCGCCAGCCGCCGAGTGCACAGGTAATTGCCGCGTCCCTTGAGCAGGGTGTAGGTAAAATCCACAGGCAAAATGCGCTGCAACATCGGCAAATCTTTTTCTGCCAACTGCTCCTGCAAGTTGATGGTGTGCGTGCAAATGAGAGCCTTGCGATGGTGCGCATGCCCAAACAGGATCGCGGGAATTAGGTAGGCGAGGCTTTTGCCCACGCCGGTGCCGGCCTCGACCACGCAGTTTTTGCCCGCCTCCAACGCGCGGATCACGCCGGTGGCCATAGCCTGCTGAGGTTGGCGGTATTCGAAGTTGCTGGCCTGCGAGAGGAGTCCACCCGGCCCGAAGACCTCCCCCACCTGCGACTCTAGGCTGGGCACCTCGGCGTCGGATCCGGATTCCGGATTGGAATCGGATGGCTGATAATCGGTGGACAGGATCATTGCGCCGAGTTGCGCTCCACGACTTCCTGTTGGGCACGGTTTTTGACGATCCGGTTGGCGGGCAGGACGCCGCGCCAATTGGTGTTTGGATACACCACACTGTCACGGCCGATGATACTGCCGGGATTGAGTACACAGTTGCAGCCGAGCTCTGCGCGGTCGCCAATCAGGGCGCCGAACTTGCGCAGGCCTGTGTCGCGGGCGTCGTCGGCCTGACCCACGGTCACATTGCCCGGCATGGATTTGAGATTGGAGAGCACCACGCCCGCGCCGAGATGCGCGTGATGGCCGAGGATGGAATCGCCCACGTAATTAAAATGCGGCACCTGGCAGTCGTTAAAGAGCAGGCTATTTTTCAACTCGCTCGAATTGCCGATCACACAGCCATCGCCCACGATCACATTGGCGCGCACATAAGCGCCGTGGCGGATTTGGCAATTCCGCCCGATGATAGCTGGGCCCTCAATGTACGCGCCGGGCTCCACCACGGTACCTTCTCCGAGAAACACCTTGGCCCCGATCACTGCTTGGGGCGATACGGTGGCGTGATTGGCCGGTTGCAATTCGGCGGCGAGGTATTTGGCGAGGCGCGGCAAGGTCTCCCAAGCGGGCGCTTCGGCGTCAAACACCGCTGCGTGCTCCGTCTGGCTGAGGTCGAATAGTTCCGCCGGCGTGAACATGGTTCGAGCCTAGGTGAAGGGTCACGGGCCGGAAACGTTTTTCCGTTCACAACTGCAGCGTTGAAAAAACCCTGTTTGTGAGTATGCTCCCCGCGATGGATTTGACGCGCACAGCATTTGGCGTGTGGGGCGGAGGCCGCTACATGCACTTTGGAGAAAAGCTGGAGGAAGAGCGGTTTCTCGCCCTCATCAAACGTTCGTATGACGAGGGCGTGCGCACGTTTATGACGGCCGACGTGTACGGCCAGGGCGCGGCCGACGAAATGCTCGGACGTGGCCTCGCTGGCAAGGACCGCGACAGCTACTGCCTCGTAGGCGCGGTAGGGCATGATTTTTACGAGGGCGAACGCGCAGGCGCCCGTGGATTTCCGCGCTTTACCGATGCCAGCCTGCGCGGACCCGAGAGCTACGCCGATTATCTGCGCGCGGCCACCGAGAAAAGCCTCTCGCGCTGCGGTACTGAGAAATTTGACCTGCTGCTTCTTCATAATCCGGATGTGACTGGGTACACCCACGAAGCAGTGTGGGAAGGCATGGCGGCATTGAAGGACGCCGGCCTCACCGATCGCATCGGCATCGCGCCCGGCCCGGCCAATGGGTTTACGTTGGATATGTTGGCGTGCATGGAAAAATTCGCCGACCAAATCGATTGGGCCATGGTGATTCTGAATCCGCTCGAGCCGTGGCCCGGCGGATTGCTCCTGCCGGCGGCAGAAAAATTTGGCATCAAGGTAATCACGCGCGTGGTGGATTATGGTGGATTATTCCATGGCGACGTGCGCCCCGGCCACGCGTTTGCCGAGGGCGATCACCGCGTGTACCGTCCGGCCGGCTGGGTGGAGGTCGGGAATGAAAAGATGGAGCGCATGCGCGCGATTGCCGAGGAGCACGGCGTGTCCCTGCTGCAGTTGGCCTGTCTCTGGAATCTCGCACATCCGGCCGTGGCCAGCGTGATCCCCACGCTTATTCAGGAGGCGGGTGAAGACGCCAAGACCATCGAGTCCAAGCTGGACGATTTGGCAGCCTTGCCGGCTCTCACGCTCACCGACGAGCAACGCGATTTCATTACCGACATCGGCAATAACAAGGGCTGTATGGACCTGAAAGGGGCCAATCCGAATTTCGATGGCCCGGAGCCGTTGCCGGACCGCTGGGGCTTGCAGCCCGGGCACAAGGAGGTTGGAGACCGCTGGGGCATCGTGCCCGAGCGCGACTTGGTTTGCACCATGTAACACGCATCGCGCGCCGCGGTGTGTTCGGTTTGCTTTTGCTGGCTCTGCTGGCGGCGGTGGGCTGTAAATCCGCGGCGGGACATACGGTCAACGCCGTGGGGCGTTTTGCCGTGGGCACGCTTACGTCCGGCGGCAACCCCATCGCTGGCGCCCAGAGCGCGGCCATCGGCACCGCGATCGATGTGGCGCGCGATCCCAAGGGCGAACAGTTCGAGGATCAACGCCCGAAGATTGTAACTGTCTATTCCGAAAATCGCGGCGTGCAAAAGGTCATTCCGTGGAAGGAAAATCTCACCGTCTATTCCGCCCGCCGCGCCGCCCGCCTGACCGGCCCGGTCGGCCAATGCCTCATCGAACGCGGCGACGAGACCGTTAAGGCCAATTTCAAAACCGTCCTCGAACGCGGCGATGTGCTGCGCTTTCAGCGATGAAACACCTCGCTCTCATCGTACTGGTCGCGCTGTGTGGCTGCACCACTGTGGTCAAGAAAACCATACAAGCCACCGGCACCGTAGCCGAGACCACGCTCAAGGTAACTGGGCAAGTCACCAAAACAGCCGTCAACACCACGCTCGATGTCGCCAGCTCGGCGTTTAAGAAAGGGGCGGTGACCGTGATCGACACTGGCACCGGCGTCAGCCGCAAGGTGCCGTGGGAAGAGGGTCTGCGCGTGTCCAAGCTGAACACCACCGGTCGCGCCGTGGAAATAGTCCGTGGCGCCCGAAAGATAAAAGCCACCACCACTACCGTCCTGCGCGCCGGCGATGTGGTGCGGTTGAACTAGGCCATGAACGAAAAATACATCGCCGCTAAGGAACGTATTGCCGCCAAGCGCGCGGGGCAACCGCGGCCGGCCGAACGCTCCGGCGAACGCCTGCCGCCGGGGCAGCGCGAGGTCGATAATTTTCCCGTGCTAGATATGGGCGTCCATCCTGAAGTGCCGCGTGCGCAATGGAGCCTGAAGATTCACGGTCTGGTGGAGAATCCGATCACGCTCGATTGGGAGCAGTTCATGGCGCTGGAGCAGTTTCAGGACACCAGCGATTTTCACTGCGTCACCACCTGGAGCCAGTTCGATATGGATTGGGAAGGCGTGTCGATGCTCACGTTGATTGACCTCGTGCAGCCAAAGCTCGAGGCGAGCCATGTGTTTTACAAGAGCTACGACGGCTATTCCACCAACACCACGCTGGACGCCGTGCTGGATGACGATACGCTGGTGGCTCACACATGGAACGGCGCGCCAATCACCGTGGAGCACGGCGGCCCCGCGCGCGTCATCATCCCTAAACTCTACGCTTGGAAAGGGGCCAAGTGGGTCAACGAAATCATCTTCCTCGACCGCGACATCCTCGGCTTCTGGGAAGTCCGCGGCTACTCCAATACCGCCGACCCCTGGCGAGATGATCGTTATTCTTGAATTAATTGTATTTGTTAGCCAAAGGCAGCTCGGCCAGCGATTTTCCATGCGGAAGCAACGGCTAAGCCGATCCAAAGGAGATCATAGACGCCAAATACATCGCCCGAGTTTTTGATCATAAATGATATAATGGCTCCAACAGACGCGTAGGTCACCTCGGATGGGTTGAAGCCTAATTCTTCCTCCATCGCTTGATTCAAAGTTGCTTCATCAACCATACCCATTAAGGCCGCCATCTCAGGGTCAATCGATTCCATTTGGACTCGAGCTTCTTTCGCCATGTTGGGGAGGAGGTGACCGACAGCGAAATATTTTCCCATGAAAATGGAAAACAAAGCACAAATTGCTGCGATCAGGCCAAACGATGGGCGGCCACCGCGGCCTAATAAAACAACGCCAAACCCAGTCAACACCCCGAGCCCCCAAGCCAAGATGCCAATTTCATATTCGGTTGCGATCAAGATGCCGGCCCATACCCCAGCCCCGATGAGTGCGGCGATAACCCCGCCAACAATGGCCATGGGTAAGTTTCCTTCGGTTTCTTGGCCGATACGAGGGTTGAATTGAGTTGAGCCCGGCGGAGCTTGCTCCGACGGCACAGGATTCGGTTCGGGTTCATTCATAAGGCATGCTCTTCATTCAAGCACCAGCACAATGCCTTAAACTACCACTAATGTCTATTATAATATACTGTTAAAATTATAATCGGCTGTATGCTTGAGCGATCTCGCGGATGCCTGATTTTAATCCGGCAAATCCTCCATCACCATTACGCGCTTATTCACCATCGTGCACAGTCCGCCATCCGAACATCGGCCTTGAAGAGGGATAACCGAAATCGTTAGTTTGGAGGATTGGGGAAAAAGTGTGAAAAAAGGTGGCTGACACAAAATTGCCACCTAAAAACTACTGAAAACCGGGCGTATCGGCGCAAATTGCCAATTGTGAATAACTTGAGAATAAATGCGAATCACTCGTATTTCCACTTCATGACCCACGGGTCTTGCGTAGCGTTCTGGAAGGATTTGAGCTTGGTTTTGTACTCTTCCAGTACCTCGGCGTATTTTTCGTCGCCAGCCAGATTCACGCCCTCATTCGGATCGGCGCTGATGTCGAACAGTTCAAACTGCGGCCGCTGGATGTACTCACGTACTGTTTTTTTGCCGTAAGGCGCAGTGGGACCTTTCTTCCATTGCGCTTGCCAGCTGGGCGCCGCCCACAGGTCACTGGCGAAGGGGTACGGCAGTGGGTGGGCGATGTTCCAGATGAGCTTGTACTTGCGGTCGCGCACGACGCGCATGGGGTAGTACATTTGAATTTCGTGGAAAGTGTGGCTGGCGCCGATTTGATCCCAGCCTTCCGGATTTTTCTCGGCGAGAATGGGCATGAACGAGCGGCCGTGAAATTTGTACGGACCTTTCTTCGTGCGCCGGCCGGCGGCCATGGTGGCCAGTTCGGGTTTGGCGGCCTGAGTCTCGGCGTTGTAACCGCCGGCGAAGTCCAGCAGCGTGGGGGTGATGTCCACGAACGAAAGCATGGCGTTGTTCGTGTTGCCGCGTTCTTTTTGATACGGGTTGCGCACGATGAACGGCACACGCAGGCCGCCTTCGTACACGGTGGTTTTGCCGCCGGCAAAGGCCATGCCGTGATCGCTGGTAAAGAGAATCAGCGTGTTCTCCCACTTGCCGTTTTTCTTGAGGATCTCCATCAACCGGCCGAGCCCTTGGTCCACGCGCGAGGTGCTCTGGTAATACTGCGCGAGTTCGGCGCGCGTCTCCGGCGTGTCAGGCAGGAACGGCGGCACGGTCACTTTGGCCGGATCGTAGAACACCTCCTGCACACCTGGGTACGCGCCTTTGTTGGGCTTGTTGCCAAACCGGTCGGGTTGATGCTCCAGCTCATTGGCGCGTCCGCCGCCGCGGTGCGGATCGCTGGTGGCGTAGTACAGAAAGAACGGCTTGTCCGAATCGGCCTTGATGAACTCTTCACAGTTGTTGGCCATCTCCACGGTGCTGCGGCTGTTGCCGGGGATTTTCGTTTCAAAAAAGTAGATATCCTCCGGTCCATTGTGATGTTTGCCAATGCGTGCCGTGCGATACCCTGCCTTGGCTAACATAACCGGCAATGTTTTCACCCACGGAAAACTACTGAACTTGTGGTAGCTGTGCAGATGCCCGTAATGGCCGTTGCGATGATTGTGCAGGCCGGAAAGCACCACGCTGCGGCTGGCGCTGCAACTGGCTGTGGTGGCAAAGGCATAGCGGAAGAGCGTGCCGTCGGCCGCCAGCCGGTCAATATTCGGAGTCACCGCCGTCATGTCCCCATAACACCCCATCGTGGGGCTGAGATCATCGGCGATGACCACCACGATGTTCTTCTCCGCCGCCCAACCGACCAGCGCCCAAAGCGCCGCCGCCACCAATCCGAGTCGTTTCCCCAAAAGCATCAAGATACAATTTTCCGTAAAATGAAAATGCGTATGGGCCAAACGTGCCTCAAAAAGAGGCTGAACGCAAGGGAAGCCGGTGTTGCGTGCTCGGTGGGCGTCACTTTTTCAGAAACGCCAGCAGATCGGCCAGCTCCTGCTGGGACATCGTTTTCTCGAGCTGATCGGGCATGAGGGAGTTGGCGGAGGCGCGGACGGATTTGATCGTCTTGCGGGGGATGGTTTTGGTGAGGCCGAGGGGCAACTTAAGGGTGAGTTGCTCGGGCGTATCCGCGGCGAGAAGCCCGGCAAAGGTTTCATCATCCTGAGTGTCCACTTCGTACATTACGTATTGGCCGTAGACTTCTTTGTTCGGCACGATGATGTGCAGTAGCAGAGCTTCGGCGGGCTGGTTACGCAGACCCGTGAGGTCCGGTCCCACGGAGTGGCCTTGGCCGCCGTGGGTGTGGCAGGTGGCGCAGGCGCGGGTGAACATCTTTGCGCCGTTGGTGGCGTTGCTCTTCATTTGCAAGACGGCCTTGGCGGCTTCAAAAGCTTTCATACGATCACCGCCGGCGTGTTGGGCAAAGAGTTTCTTGGCGCGGCCGCCAACCGTTTTGCTGCGCTCCAACACTTTGCGTCGAGCGGGCGTAATGGCATGGACAGGGACTGAGCCTTTTTCGAGGGCGTCCATGAGGGGCGGGTGGTGCAGGGCGCGGCTGGCGACCATGCTCAATACGGATTCTTGAACCGATGGATGGTAACTGGCCCACGCTTTCGGTTCGAGGAGGATGTGGCTGACACGCGCATCATTTAAATTGTCCAGAGCTTGGACGGCAGCGGATTGGACATCGGGTGTGCGAAGGCCGATATCGGTTTGATCATTGCGGGGTTTCAGCAAGCGGAGCAACGTATCTCCGGCAAAGCCGTAGTCTGTGTTGCCCATCAACTCGATTGCGGCCAAGCGGCGCGGCAACGAGATGCCGGCCACGACGGAATTCCGGGCTGAGCCAAGGGTTGATTTAATGGTAAAGTCGGCCACCACGTCCATGGGCAGTTCGTTGCGGCCATACTGGGCCTTGATTTCGGCCGGCGTGATTTTGGATTTCAACGGGATTAAGTTTCGCAGGGGATGCGCATCGGGGTGCGTGGAGGTCAGCTTCACACCCTTCTTTTTGGCTCCGAGGATCAGTCCATTGAGAAAGGCGACACGTTCCCAGACCGAAATGTTGAGGGGCTCCTTTCTGAGTTCCGGTTGGGCCATTTGCGTGCCGAGATTCCAAAAGAAAATCATTTGGTCCGGCATGCAATCTTGCGCGACGATCTCGCCCAGTTCCTTGAGGACCGTGAGTAAACTAGGCTGAGCCACGCCATCGACTCGGTATGGCTGTGATCGGATGAGATCCAAAACGGACATGGATTCCCCTTTGGAAAGCGCATTGAACACATTGGCGCGCTGCCACTTATCGTTGGGGTCTTTCATGAGTGCTGTCGCCAGAACATCGGCCTTGCGAGGATGTTCCTTTTTGCCCAATTGCAACACCGCCAGAAACCGCTCATTCGCGTCCTTCGACAGGGCTCGTTCCAACAAATCCTTCATTGGAGTATCAGAAAACTTGCCTTGGCGAATGGCGAGATTTTGACGGGCGGCAGCTTGGTGGGTGGCGGTGGGCTTGAGAGGGGCGGGGGTCGCCAGCTGGATGCGCCAAATACGGCCGTGGTTAGAGCCTGCCTTGAAAGGGAGTTGACCGCGGATGGCTTCAGGCAGGTAACGAGGATGATCGATGTATTGGCGGACCATGTCGCACAGATACAACGCGCCGTCGGGGCCGACAGTGGTGTGGACCGGGCGAAACCATTGGTCGGGTGTGGCAAGAAAATCGCGGCCGGGCGTGGGGTGCGCGGCGGTGTAGGTGGCCCCGGCGGGGGTAAGAACTTGGCGTTGCACGAGATTTTGCGCGGGCTCACAAATGAACGCACTGCGTCCGCGGATGACGATTCCGCTGGCGCTGGTGTAGGTGCCGGCGTGTTGGCGGCTGATGAGGCTGGGAATGTAGCTCGCCGCCGTGGTGTCCGGACTGAGCGGATACACCCTGGCCGCGACGGGAATGACGTTCTCGATGGTGTCAGTGAATGAATAATGCGGATTGCGCTGCAGCAGCCCGGGCGCGATGACAACGTGCATGAGCGGGTTGCGATTGCTGGAGACAAACCGGTTGCCGAACGCATCAAAGCATTGGCCGAACTGGCCGGCACCGGCGAGCGATTCATAGATGAACGTCTCCGGATGAAACCGGCCGTCCTGCCGCTTGGAAACGACCGGCTTGCGCTTGGGGTGCAGCGGGCTGGTTACGTTGGCATCGGTGAGCCCGCTGGTGACGTACACCCAGCCATCGGGCCCGAGCGTGGGGCTGGCGACACGGAGCTGTTCGCTGCTGCTCTTGGTGCCAAAACCGGTGAGCACAACGCGGCGCACATCCGCTTTGCCATCGCCGGTGGTGTCCTTGAGATACCAGATATCTGGTGCGCAAGTTAGGAAGATGCCACCCTTCCACGGCAGGATGCCATTGGGAAAGGTGAATCCCTCGGCGAACGTGGTGCGCTTTTCAAATCGCCCGTCGCCATCGGCATCCTCCAGCAACGCCACGCGTCCGAGCGTCGGCACGGCTTTACCGTCGCCGGGCAGAAACGGATATCCCGGGCTTTCGACCACGAGCATACGTCCCTTCGCATCGAAACACATCGCCACCGGATCGCGCAGATGCGGTTCCGCCGCGGCAATCTCAATGGACGCGCTCTTTTCGATCTGAAACAACTTCAACGCCTGCGCCACGGTCGGCGGCCCTTCGGCGGCCGACACGCCAAAGCTTAGCGAGAGAATCCAAACGCAAAGACAACGCATGACCAAATGGTATCCAGTGTGCCCCCAAACGCAAGCGTGTCGGGAGGGGTGAGTTCCACCTCGGCCCTCACATGACGCGGATTCTTTTCGGTGGCGCGGCTTATGATGGCATGAGAGGCTTGCGAGGAGGGCACTATGGCTAACATGCACATGAAAGCATTGGTAAAACGTGAGGACGCGCCGGGGCTGTGGCTGGAGGAAGTGCCACGACCGGTGACCGGGGCTCGCGATGTGTTGATCAAGATCGATCGCACGGGCGTTTGCGGGACTGACCTGCACATATATAAGTGGGACGATTGGGCGCGCAAGACGGTGCCTTTGCCGTTGGTGGTGGGGCACGAGTTTGTGGGCGAGATTGTGGAGATCGGTAGCGACGTGAAAGATTTCAGCGTGGGCGAAATTGTCAGTGGCGAGGGCCACGTGGTTTGCGGGCACTGCCGCAACTGCATGGCCGGTCGGCGACATTTGTGCAATGATACGGCGGGCATAGGCGTGACGCGATCCGGGGCATTCGCTGAGTACATAGCACTGCCGCAGACCAACGTGTGGGGGCACAAGCCGGAGATAAACCGAGACGTGGCGTCGATCTTCGATCCCTTCGGAAACGCCACGCATTCGGCACTGAGTTTCCCGGTGCTGGGCGAGGATGTGCTGATCACGGGTGCGGGACCTATCGGGATCATGTCTGCGGCCATCGTACGCCACGCCGGTGCGCGGCATGTTGTGATTACGGATGTCAATGAGTACCGACTTGAACTGGCTAAGGATATGGGCGTCACGCGTGCGGTGAATGTGGCGCAGGAAAAGCTCGCTGATGTGCAGGCCGAGTTGGGCATGGACGAAGGCTTTGATGTCGGCCTCGAGATGAGCGGCAATCCGGATGCGTTTAATGACATGCTCGCAAACATGTGCCATGGCGGCAAGATCGCCATGCTTGGCATCCCGGAGCGCGAGATGGCCATCGACTGGAACATCGTGGTCTTCAACATGCTGACAATCAAGGGCATCTACGGCCGCGAAATGTACGAGACGTGGTACAAGATGAGCGTCCTGCTCGAAGCCGGCCTTGACCTCGCACCCGTAATCACGCACCGGTTCGGGTTTGAGGACTTCGAGGAAGGCTTTGAAACCGCCTTGAGTGGCCAAAGCGGGAAAGTGATCTTGAATTGGTGAAAATAAAATGTACGGCAATTTAAAAACAGAACTACAATCCGAACTGGACGAAATTCGCACCGCCGGTTTGTACAAAGGCGAGCGAGTCATCGATACGCCGCAATCCGCGCGCGTAGGTGTGGGCCGCACCGCGCCGGTGCTGAACATGTGCGCCAATAATTACCTCGGCCTCGCGAGTCACCCGGAGGTCATCGCCGCCGCGCACGAGGCGCTCGACGAATGGGGCTACGGCCTCGCGAGCGTACGGTTTATTTGCGGCACGCAAAAAATCCACAAACAACTCGAGGAAAAGCTCTCCGAGTTTCTGGGCACCGAGGACACAATTCTTTACACCTCCTGTTTTGACGCCAACGGCGGGTTGTTCGAGACGTTGCTCGGCTCCGAGGACGCCGTCATTTCCGACGAACTCAACCACGCCTCCATCATTGACGGCGTGCGCCTCTGTAAGGCCAAGCGGTTTCGCTATAAGAACAACGACATGGCCGACCTCGCATCCAAACTCGAGGCGGCTAAGGGCGCGCGGCGCATTCTCATCGTCACCGACGGTGTGTTCTCGATGGACGGCTACCTCGCCAATCTCCCTGCCATCTGTGATCTTGCCGATGAGCACGGTGCACTAGTGATGGTCGATGATTCACATGCCGTCGGGTTCATGGGTGCGCGTGGCCGCGGCACGCACGAGCATCACGATGTGATGGGGCGCATCGACATTATCACCGGCACACTTGGCAAGGCCCTCGGCGGCGCCAGTGGCGGCTACACCAGCGGTCGTGCGGAGATAATCGAGTACCTCCGCCAACGCTCACGCCCGTATCTATTTTCCAACACCGTGGCACCCTCAATCGTCGCCGGCTCCATCAAAGCTATCGACTTGCTCAACGAATCTACCGAGCTGCGCGATCGCCTGGAAGCCAACACAAAATTTTTCCGCGACCAAATGGCCGGTAGCGGTTTTGAAATCCTCGAAGGCACACATCCCATTACACCCATCATGCTCGGGGATGCTGCGCTCGCAAGTCGCTTTGCCGACGCGATGCTCGAAAAAGGCGTCTACGTCATCGGCTTCTCCTTCCCCGTTGTGCCCCAAGGCAAAGCCAGAATTCGCACCCAAATCTCCGCCGCGCACACCCGGGAAGATCTCGAATTTGCCATCGTCAAGTTCGGCGAAGTGAAAACCGAATTGGAGATATGATTATGCGAACGATGGGAGAGGTGAATTCACTTTGACTCATTAAAAAGTGGTAAGGAGGGATCACACCCCACGGAGAAAGCAGAGAAACTAACGCAGTGTCTCTGTAATGAAAGAGCCGCATCACTGAATTGCTTCGCAATTCATTAATGCTTTTTGCAAGGCCTCGACATCGGCATCTGTGACGTCCGTTTGGGAAAACACTAGGCGCTTAAGGTCTTTGACCTGGGTCGCAAAACAACGCCCGCGATCGGCACGATTCTTTCGCTGTTAGCCGTCCAACTCAACGGTGTTCAGGAGCGCACGATCTATCACTCCAGCGGGGACGGATTGCCGAACTTGATGTATCACTACTCCGCGGCGCAATGGCCCACATTTCAACTGACCGATTGATTTCTCCATGAAATTCCTGCTTCCATTTCCAACCGCCCAACGCCTCTCCCCCGACGGCTTCGCAATTCCGCCCAGTGAAGGCCGCCTCATCTAGGCGTTGTTTTAGGGATCCTGCCGGTAGCGGAACTGTTTCGATAACACGATCTGTTCGATAATTGTGTTCGCCTTGTAACCGTCTTGCTTTGCCGCGCTGACGATTTGATCAAGCGAGAGGCGGTCATACGGCTGGAGTTGACGGCCTAGCGCATAGGAAAAGAGTTGGCGCGCAAAGTTTTTGGCAATGTCGTCTCCGTACAATTCCAGTAATTGCACCTTCATTTCGTAAGGCGACTCAAAAGTCTTGCCGTTGGGCATCTCGCCCGAAGCTATGACCGGCGTCATGTCGGGATAGTTCGTGCGCCATTCGCCGAACTGCGCGAAGTTCTCCAGGCCCAGCCCCAACGGGTCGATCTCTTTATGGCAGGCATGGCACACGGCCTTCGAGATGTGTTGCTTCAGCAGCTCGGCGACGGTCGGGTTTCGTTTGATGTTCAGCGCCTCACGCGCCTCTTCAATCGACGGCACATCCTCGGGAGCTTCCATGGATTTGCCGATTAACGTGTTCAGCACCCACACGCCGCGCCGGATGGGGCTGGTGCGGGTCTTGGAGGAGGTCACCCGCATGATGGCCGCACTGGTGAGCAGACCGCCATCGCGATCGCCCCGGCGCTGCACGAGGACAGGCGGATCATAGCGTGTCTTGCGGTTCCGGGTTTTGCTTTGGCGTTTGGCGAAAATGTCCGCGTACATCCGGGACAACACGTCTGGCTTCAGCTGTTGGTGGCCATGCCCTTTCGCCTGCAGGGCCGACGCCCGTTTGTACTGCCAATCACTCTGCACCAGCTCCAGCACGCTGCGGTTGGAGCGGATCAGTTCGTCGAAGAAAAACAGCGCCTCATCATACGTCTCCCGGTTCCAGCGTTCGTTCAACAAATATTCGCGATTAGCCATCAACTCGCCGAAGCCCAGCCATTGGCCGGCGAAATTTTCCGACAAGGCAATCCGCTTGGGCGAATTCAGCAGGCGCCCGATTTGTTTTTTCAACACAGCCTCCTTCAGCAGGCTGCCATCTTGCCCGAGCTTCAGCAGCTCGGCATCCGGCGGGCCGGCCCAGAGGAAATAGGACAGGCGTGTGGCCAGCTCTAGGCCGTTTACGGGATACGGCGTGCTCTGAGCCTGACTATGCTCGAAGCGATACAGGAATTCCGGCGACACCAGAATCATCTCGAACACATGCAGCAGACTCGCGCGGCTGTCTTTAGACGTCACCACGTGTTTCGCGTACAGCCCGTGAAAGACGCGTTCGTAATCGAGCATCCGCGCGGCGTTGCCGCGGAAAGCGCGCAGCAGAAATTTTGAAATGATCGCCTTGGCTTCGGCCTCGCTGGCGGCGGACGGAATCTCCGCGCGGCCCAGCACGGCCTTGATGGCCACGGGGTTTCGGCGCAATTGACCCAGCGCAAAATTCGCCGCATCCGCGAAGGCGTTCAGAGGCGGCTTGAGCGCACCAAGCCGATGGGCGTCGTTGTCGAAGCCGGATTCGCCGGGGATATCCGAGGGCACCAGCATGGTGATCTTGGATTCCGCCAGTGTACCGGTGATGGAATCGCGATACGGTGCCTTCAACGGCACGGCCAGCACGGCTTCCAGTGTGTTCACGAATTCGTACCGCGTCAGCCGGCGCAACGGCGTGGGCCCGATGTGTGATTTGCCGTCCCGCAACACAAACGATTCATGGAACCACCCCTGGATCGCTGCCTTCTCGGCCGCCGCCAGCGGCTTCTTGTTCTCGGGCGGCATCTCGCCGCGGGCCACCATATTCTCCAGCCGAATCCAGAGCCGGGTGTAGTTGCCGTACGAGGCATTGTCTTTCTCCAGCAGCGGCGATAAATCGATGCCGCCTTTTTTTGTGTCGCTGTCATGGCACGTCAAGCAACGGTCTTCGATCACTTCCGCGGCAGCCGTAAATTCCGCCGCCCACGCCGAAGGCACAGCCCACACCACAAACACGAGGAGGAACACCTGAGGGAAACGGCGCGCGGAGGTCATCGGCTTATGGCGCCTTCGCCGCCTTGAGCGACACGAGGGTTTTCTTGCCGTCGATCACCTTGTATTGGCCGGTCACTTCGACCACCTTGCCGACGTTTCGGTCGAAGCGCAGCCGATGATTGTTCATGAACGGAATCCGAATCATCAGGTCACTCTTGTCGGACAGTCGCAACAGATAATATTCCTGCTCGCGCTCGATCTCGATCCGTAACAGGCCCTTTGCGGTGAGCGTTTGCCCGTCGCATTGGGCAATCTTCCAGCTGCCGTCATCCGGATTGACGGGCTTGAAATTGGCCTTGCTGCTGATGCCCGGCAACAGCCCGGTGGAATCGCCGATGCTTTCGGCCGGTGCGCCCATCAGTTTCATCAGCGTGAGCAACAGGTTACCAAACGGCCGCGCCTCGGGATAACGCACATGCCGGCCCAGCTCCACCTGTCCGCCACCGCCGCCGGCCAAGACCACCGGCAGATCGGTCAGCGAATGATAATCGCCGTGCTTGATGCCCGAGCCCCAGAGGATCAGTGAGTTGTCGAACAACGTGCCCGAGCCGTCCGGCAGCGTCTTCATTTTCTCGATCAGATAGCGCAACTGCGCCGTGTGCCACATGTTGATGCTGTCGTACGCCGGCAGCACCTTCTTGTTACGCACATGATGCGACACGTAATGAAACTCCGCGTTCACCCCCATGAAATCGTAATGGATGCGGCTGTTGGTGTTGGCCAGCATGCACGAGGCGACGCGTGTGGAGTCGGTCCAAAACGCCAGCGTGATCAGATCCATCATCGACTTGACCCGCTCGCCTAGATTGCCGGCCTCCAGTGTCGGATCAATCTCCGCCAGCTTCGGGTCCGCAGCCGTCACCTGGCCATTGGCCCGCGCGCGCTCGATGCTTTTCTCCACATCGCGTAACGAATCGAAATACTGCTGCAACACCTGCCGATCCTGCGAACTGGCTTTGCGCAATAACGACGATGAGGCATCCCGAACGCCGTCCAACACACTGGCCAGCTCCATTTGGCGCGTGGCCTGCGCGGCGTTCTTGAAAATCAAATCAAACGCCGACTGCGGATCGTGCTGGCCGCGCAACGGCTGATGCGATTTGTCGTACGACAAAATGTTCAGCCACGGATGCGCCTTCCAGACATTATCCGCCGTGAGTTGCACCGACTTGATTGGGGTCTGGCGGCCAATGTAATCGGCAATGCGTTGATCAAAGGAATACCGGTTTGCATCCTTGTGCTTCGTCGCACTCATGAAGGTGCCCGGGGCATCCATGTGACTCGACACGCCGTCGTTATCGAGATTGCCGAGCACCACGATATCCTTCTGCACCGGGGCCAAAGGTCGCAGGATTTTGGACAGCTCAAATTCCGTCTCCGTGCCGCCGACAATATCCCAAGAATGCGGATTCACCCCGCATCCCTTGTACAGCACACACAACCGCACCGGATCAGCCTTGGCCGACTCCGTTTTGGCGTGGCTCACCGCCGGCTTCATGATCTCCAGGAACGGCAGTGCCAACGACACCCCCGCCCCCTTCAAAAAGGTCCGGCGCGGGATTAGATATGCGTTTCGGTTCATCGTGCTCCCCTCAACTCAGCTGACTATATCGCACGCCCTTCAAGACGCAAGGCGAGGATAATAATTCAAAAAGCATAGTGCAAAGACGGCGCCACTGTTGCATATCCAGCAACAGCGTCTTCATTTCGCATGACGATTCAAACGCCTTGCCGTTGGGCAACGGGCTTCTTTCAAAGAAATAAATGCGTTTTGGAAATCGAACCCAACGAGCATCAAATCCCCATTTTCAGGGGAAATATTGCTATCATACCAAGCCCTTAGATAACCCTTTGAGACCCAATTCTCACAATATCTCAGTGATGTTAGTGTGTGGGATTGGATTGGAGACTTTCTGAACTTCTTTGGGTCAGGATGGTGGGATAGGATTGGCTCTAACAATGAACGTTTTAATTTTAATTGTTGTAGGTTGGTTGGTTGTGGGGTGCAGAGAATTCGGGGCGGAGAAAGTTGTTAAGGCTTTTGATGATGTCAAGGTGACGGAAGCTAACATTCAAGCCGAAGTCAATGTAGCGGATGCTCTTACAGTTAAACTTGGTGCGATTCTTCCCGGTGATAATAAAATTAAAGTTCAGCACGGTGGTCAACTAAGAAGACTAATTATCACTACACCAAAAACATTTAACCGCCAAAACCTCTATCCAATTCTTTTTTGTTTTCACGGTGCAGGAGGTAAAGCGGATGGTCCCAGTAGGAGATGGAGTCCTCATGCCGATAAGCGTGATCTGGTTGTTATCAGTGCTGAAGCGGTACAGCCTCAAGCAAAGTGGAACTTTAGGGACAAGTTTCACGATGAAGAACATGATGATGTCGGTTTTATAATGAAAGTGATTGAAGCTTTGGTCAGTAGCCAGGTCGCTGATTCGAAAACCATTTACGCAACCGGGCATTCTAGTGGGGGGCTCTTTTGCTATCGTTTGGCTAAAGAAGTTGCCGCATTTGCTGCGTTATCTCCAATGAGTTGCGGCATGATAAAGGGCGCTCATGAGCCCAATCAAAAGACAAAGCTTGTTCCGATCTTTCAAGTTATCGGAGACCAAGACAAGAGCTACAACGGTTCACAAAACTCTAAAGTAACGATGTATTCAGCAGCCGAACGCATAGATATCTGGAAAAAGTTCAACCAATGCGCACCCAATCCGGTCGTTAATGAAAAAGGCGAAGAGATTGTGGTTTACACTTACGCAAGCCAAACCGGTATAGAAGTGGCTTTATGTCAGGTTAAAGGGCAGGGGCATTTTGTCAGAAGAGATTTACGGGATACTGCTGATTCCCTTGCCTTAAATTTTTTACTGAAGCACAAAAACGAAAAATAATTCCTTTGTACGCCGGTTATTCTGAACTTTTTTGAATCAGTTTTGTGAGGCAGGATTCTTTCAGCACTCTCAAGAATACATGAAGTGGATTGGCATATTAATCATTTTGTGCGGCCTTTATATGTTGTGGATTAGGCCCTCTGATTGCAAGGGCAAGGATAACCTAGGGTTTTCTTTCTTCCGATATATCACTGGAGCTTTATTTGGAACCTCGGCAGTTGCTATGGCTTGGTTTTCTGGTGGTTGGGTGATTGTTCCAATGATTTTCTTTTTCTTTGTGGCATTGATGGTTCAGAACAGAACCGAGAAAAAAGAAGAGGGTAACGAGCAAAGCGAGTGAAATGTATTTTGAGAACCCTCTGAGCTTCTCTGAGTCATTTTAAATCCGGACTCCGGAGCGGACCGTTACTCCTGAACCCTCCGCAAAGACCATTGAGTCTGGCTTTGCGCCCAGCGCCTTTGCCCATTGCGCACCATATAACTTCTCGATATCCAAATCTAAACAGTCCAGCTCGATGGAGCGGGCGCGCCAAGTTGGATGCTCAACCTGATACTCCATAGCATCACCATTTCTCTGCGTATTATATCCCCAATAATGCTCGGTGATAAATAATTCAGCTTCATCTTGATCCCGCCAGGCACCCGCTGTTCGAACTCCCAAACCCTGCCATTGATCATCAATTTGTAACTGGTAAAGGGCTCGGCTCTCATCAACGCTCTGTCGCATGGGCATTGTGATGTAAGGCTCATTGTATAAAGCACGAGCGATCCACCCCACCATGAGATGAGGGGTTATTTCTCGAATAAACACTACGCCCCGGCGGGTCTCTCCATTGATTTGGCGTTTTACATAGAACCGGAGATTAATCTCGGGGAAATCACGATAACCAAAAGCTGGCACCCCTTTGACAGACATGTGAAGGAATTGAAAACCCACCAAGCTGGCCCAGCAGTCTCCATCCCATCGGTCCAATTCTACTCCTGAAGGAAGATGTGGAACTAGTAGGTCCTCATTAACACGCCAGTTCAGCAAAACCAGATGGCGCCAAGTAGCAGTTAAAAATGGGCTGGCCACATCACTATTTTATCACATGAATCGAGAAACCAAAAGTTGCCCTCCGTGAATTGGGGGATCTTATGACTGAAAGGTGTCCGGCTGCGGCATATGGCAAGTGTCAGGGAATATATCCTCACGCAGATGGATAGCTCTGCTAGTTTTGCCTCACGTTAACCCCTCCGCCCCTTTACCAAGCGAACGACCAAGGTGGACTATGAGCAGCTCACCGCCACGAATCCACAAAGCCGCCGACTCCCCCATTTACCTGATTTTTCCTCAAACTTTTTGAATTTGGACCTACGGGTTTCTATCTAAAAAAGAACTTGAGTCGCACAATTTAAATCCCCATCCTTTACCACGAGCGAATTAGTTTTAAGGGTAAGATTTGAACTGAAATAGACTTTGCAAATCCATAATGAGACCCAATGATATGAAGCGACGTACTTTTTTAAAATCCGCTGGCTGCACATTGTTCCTGCCGGCTTTGGAAAGCTTTGGGAAGAATCATCCCGATCCGGCCGAGGCCGAAGTCAAACGGCTGTTCTGCGTCAGTATGGGTTACGGCTTTTTCACGGACGCGCTTCCGCAACAGGGAGGCGCAGACTACGCATTCAGCGACCACATGGAGCCGCTGAAAAAATACCGTGACCAGTTCACTCTGTATTCGAAAATGCGTTTCGGAGGGAACCATCACAACGACCACAGGTGCTTTGTTGGCAACACCAATACAAACCCAGACTCTCTGGACCAAATCGTCGCTGAACACGTTGGCCATCAATCCCGGGTAAGAAATGTGGTTACTTTCATCGGTCACGCCCACCACCACATTGTAGCGTCATGGCGGGACAGGCTGCCCGTCATGCCAATTCAATCGACTAGAGTACTGTTTGAAACGCTGTTCGCACGAACCGATAAAAAGACACAAGAACGACTCCTTGCGAACAAGAAGAGCGTCCTTGATGGTTCATTGGAAGAAGCAAAATCCCTGATGGCACGTGTCTCGGGTCGAGATAAGCAAAGACTGGAAGAGTACTTCGCCGCATTGCGTGAATCTGAACAAGAGCTCAACAAATCTATCGAGTGGCTCAACCGGCCTCGCCAAGATGTTGAATTCCCGGTCGCCCCCTCATTTGAAAACAACTTCCTTGCGACCGATGTCGACAAAAAGCGATTCCTGGAAAACCCCCGTCAGATTCAACGCGGGATCGCATTCGATATGATTTACAAGGCGTTCAAATTCGACGTCACGCGAGTCGTCAACTTCTACATGGTGGGACTCGACAATGACCACCATCTTACGACTCACAACGTACCGAAATCCGAAGAAGCCCGAACCAGTCTGACCAAGTATGACTCTTCTTTCTTTTCACTGATGGCAAACTTCTATGACAAGCTATCGAGCACGAAAAGCGAATCGGGTAAAACGCTCATGGATGAGACCATTACCGTCGCCACAGGCAACAACAGCGTAAGCCAGAAAATGGGTCCACATAACGGCAATGAAATCCCGGTATACGTCGGTGGCGGGCAACTCTCAAATCATGGGAGCCATGTCATCCGAAATGGTGAGACAACTTGCGATATCTATCTCTCGATCCTTCAGAAATTCGGCATCGAACGAGAACGGTTCGGGAACAGCAAGAAGTCCATCAATTTGTAGGATCATGTTGAATTTTAGATTAACAAAGATTGCAGCCCTGCTGCTGCTACTTGATGGCGCCCGAGTCTCTGACTGTTTTGCAGATGACCGGGGACAATCACAGCAGTTCTTCAATACCTACTGCATTTCCTGTCACGGTGAGGAAACGAGTAAAGGGGGTTTGCGTCTTCACCAGTTTGGCGAGCCGCAATGGAACGACCTCAGTCTGCTTGATGAGATTTATGAGGCGATCGAACTTGGGGAAATGCCGCCAGAGGATGCGAAGAGATTTCCAAAAACTGATCAGTTAAAAGCCCTACAGAGGGTGCTGGGAAAGCAACTGCACGTACTCGCCGAAAAACAGAAGCCAGGCATGCTCAAGCGATTGAGTCGGGTGGAGTACCAGAACACGATCAATGATGTCTTTGGTGCAGACTTCTCACTGCTCGACCAGCTACCGATGGACAACATCGACGCTGGCTTTGATAACAATGCCGATAACCTGCATCTATCGCTCGTTGATATGGAGTCCTACTTCAACGTGGCCAACCGGATTGCTGAGAGTGTCGTCAGCGACAAACCTGCTCCACGTGAAGTTGTCTACTCCACTAAAAACACCGACATCGACACACATAGCCACAAGGACAACACTCATGGGTTTGCGCCGTCGCTGGCCCAAGCTTCGCGACCTCTGGTTTTTGCATCTCAGTCTATCCAAATCAAAATCAATCCATCGGTCAAAACGAGTGGTTTATATCGAGTAATTCCTAAGGGGTTCTCTATTCAGGCTAAATTTGTCCCAGGAAACCGTGCTCAAGAAAGGTTGCCTGCTGTCACCGACATCACTGAGGTGGATTCGAACGACACACCTCAAATCAATCATTCTATGAGCTTTGTCCTGCGAAAGAATTCTGGGGTCGGACAAAGCATTGTGAATGCAGTCCACAAAAATGCGGGTTGGAAGGAATTCGATCTTAGTGAAGGTTTCATTACGCAACTATCCCCGACAGACACGATCGTTCTGAGATGCAATTCTGTAAATGGAGCGGGTTCGCAGCGTATGTTCTGTATCGAAACAGCGACCATTTCGGGGCCTGTGTACGAATCATGGCCTCCAAAGACGCACTTTTACAACACGCACTGTAAAGACATCGATGCATCGGCTAGCTATAAAGCATGCCAGAACATCTTGAAGAGGGTTGCAGAGAAACTGTTTCGCCGCCCCGTTTCTGACGCCGAGTTGGAGCCATTCTATAAGCATGCGAAGAAAGAGTTCGCTCAGGGCCACAGTATTTACTCCGGCCTACAGGCAGGCATTCGCGGAATGTTATGTTCTCCGAAGTTCATCTTTAAGAAAGAAGGTGAATCCGGGCCGTTGGATGATTTCGCAATTGCAGCACGTTTGTCCTATTTCCTATGGAATACTTTGCCCGACGACACACTTTTTGCATTGGCAAAACAAGGGAAACTGAAGAGCCCAAAGGTCCGCCAAGAGCAGGCGCTACGAATGCTTCAGGATCCTAGAGCAGACCGGTTTATCAACGACTTCGTTTATCAGTGGCTTGATCTGGAAAAGCTGAAGATCATCGAGCCTGACCTGAGCATTTTCACAGTGGATGAATTTGACCTTGTACGTGATCAAATCAGCATGGAACCGGTTGCATTTTTTAAAGAGGTTCTTTCGAGCAATCTGGGCTTAGAGAATTTCATCGACTCTGATTTCGTGATGATCACGCCGGAGCTCAACTATGTCTATCGAATCCACGGCCATCCGGTTGCAAAACCGGGCAAGCGACCGGGAGCAAGCAAGATATCGCCAAAGGATTACCGTCCCAAGCAAATCACCTCCAAGTTCACCAAAGTGAAGCTAGGCGATCAGGAACAATATCGAGGAGGCCTGCTCTCACAGGCGGGGTTCATGCTGATGACAACCAACAATGGAGAATACACCAACCCGTTTTATCGTGGCGCCTGGGTATTGAAGAGTTTTTACGGAGATCCTCTTGAGACACCCGAAGACTTGGAGATCTCGGCACTGAGTCCCCCCACGAAAACCAAGACTATTAAAGAAACAATTGATGCACACAGAGAGAGTGCCAGTTGTAATATGTGTCACAAGAAGATGGATCCCCTCGGAATTGCACTGGAAAATTTTGATGTAATGGGACGCTGGCGAGACCAGTACACAGACGTGAGCAACTACACCTCCAACAAGAATAAGGGGCAACGTTTTCCCGTCGACACGAGAACGGCCCACATGGACGGCAGATCCTTCGAGGGCCCTCAAGGCCTGAAGAAAATCCTGATGGAAGATAAGGAAATTTTCTCCAGAGCATTCATCGAAAACATTCTCTCCTATGCCATGGCGCGTGAGCTCACATTTAGCGACCGCAAGAATATCAACCAGCTCTATGAGCAGTCCGCGAAGAATGACTTCAGACTGCGAGACATTCTGCTGGCGATTGTTTCGGCAGAGAGCTTCACCAAACGATAGAGCATCGCCGCACTTAGTGCGCTTGAAGGTGGAGCGGGTGATGGGAATCGAACCCA
>JAYOSV010000034.1:0-35311 GCA_038139415.1 Verrucomicrobiales bacterium
CCGTTATCCTCTGGTTGTGATATCAGCACTTCAATGAAGTCCTGTTGTGATGTTAGTTAAAAACCAAATCAGGGCGAAATTATGGTCAACATCAGCTGCATCTAATATGAGGGTGCGGCAAAGGCACTTTTTCGTCTGGCAAAAGGATTTTGTTTAGGCAGAGTGATTATTTGGTTTATATTTGGTATTGTCCCATTACCTATCTATTTTTTTACCCATTACCTATCTAATTTTATAACAGTGAGAAAGATTCCATGTATTTTCTAAAAATTGCCTTGAGCGCGACCATTGCTCTATTCCTAGCCTCTAATGTAGTTCAGGCTGGTGACGTAAAAAAAGGCGAAAAAGTCTTTAAAAGATGCAAGGCATGTCATCTGGTTGATAAAGAAAAGCATAAGACAGGCCCACATCTGGTCAATTTGTTTGGCCGTGCGCGGAATGGCGTTGAATACGCCGCTGTGGTGATCCCACCCTTGATCGAACAGTTGCACAAAACGAACACCACGCTCCACAAGGCGCCGGGCCAGTAGGCAATTGTTTGCAAAGCTAGGTTTGCCGGGTTGGGTGCCGTACATAGTGTGGGTGTCGGCTGTTTCGGTGGTGGTATCCATCAATTCCGGCACGCTGGCTTGCATGCGGAAGGCCATTTCGTATTGAGAGATGCGCGTATTGATTTCGGGGTCGCCGACGGCGTTAAACGATTGTCTGTTCAGGAAGTTGATGCCGTCGACAATTTCACGGCGATCATCCCGGTTGATGCCCTTGGGGTTTGAGAGGAAAAGAACAGGGTCGCCGCTGCTGCGAAATTCGATGCCCTGATGGACGGTAGGAAGAAAGCCGCTGCCCCAGAGGCTGTTGCCCGCGCCGGCGACGCTGCCGGTGATCATTACCACATACCCGGGTAAATCGTTGTTTTCCGATCCCAAGCCATAATTGATCCATGAGCCAATTCCCGGCCGGCCAAAGCGGCCAAATCCAGTGTGCATGAAGAGCTGCGCCGGGGCGTGGTTGAAATGTTCCGTGCGAATTGATTGTATCAGACACAATTCATCGGCCACTGTGCCGAGTTGCGGTAGGTGTTCGCAGAGGGCAAGTCCGCCTTGGCCGTGTCGGTTGAATTTAAACCGGCTTCCGAGCAGTAGGGGGTGCTGTCTGATGAATGCGAGGCGTTTGCCTTTGAACATGTGGTCCGGGCATTTCTCGCCGGTGCGCTTGGTTAGCTCCGGTTTGTGCGAAAATAAATCAAGCTGCGAAGGCGCGCCGACCATGTGGAGGTAAATTACGTGCTTGGCACGTGGGCGAAAATGCGGCTGACGGGTGGTGGCGCTGCTGGCAAAGAGATTTTGATTCAGTACGCTACCCAAGCCCAGTGCGCCAATACCAAGCCCGGTGGACTTGAGGAATTCACGCCGTGATTCGTTGGTGTAAAAATGTTGGGCGGCATCCATGTCAGCTCTTGGTGATTGTTTCGTCGAGGTTCAGTAAAATGTTTGCGAGATAAAACCACGCGGCCAATTCAGCTGGGTCCGAGCCCTGTGGGGCTTTCCAGCCTTTAACGTTATTGACCAGATCGGCGGCGGCCTTTGGGTTTTTCTGGAAAAAGGCGATCCGACGGGTGAGCAATGGTTTAAGGTAATTGATTTCCGCGGGGCGAGCCTCACGAGACAGCGCGCTTCGGTAGGAAAACTGAATTCGGGCATCTAGGGTAGCTTCGTTTATTTCGGTGATCCGATGTGCAAAGGCCATGGCCATTTCAACATAAGCTTCGTCATTCAAAAGGGTAAGCGCTTGTAGGGGGGTGTTGGTGCGCGGGCGTCGGACGACGCAGGCTCCACGGTCCGGGGCATCAAAATTGGTGAAGCTCACATAAGGAGCCCCGCGCCTCCATACAACATACACGCCGCGGCGGAAACGGTCTTCATCTGTGGCAGCCACATACTTGGGTGCGTTGCGTCCCACGTGCCGCCAAATACCTCCAGGTTGGGGCGGGTAAATCGGCGGGCCATGCATTTTGTTGCTGAGTAGGCCTGAGATTGTCAGGGCATTATCACGAACCATCTCCGCGCTCATGCGTAGGCGTGGAGCGCGGGCGTGCCATCTGTTGGGAGCATCAGCAGCTTGAGTTCCGGGCGTGGCGTGTGAGGTCTGTCGGTAGGTAGCGCTCATCACGATGAGTTTATGAATGCGGCGCATGGACCAGTCGCGTTCAATGAACTCCACTGACAGCCAGTCGAGTAGCGCGGGGTGGGTGGGTGCGTCGGATTGGGTGCCAAAATCCTCCTCAGTGGAAACAATGCCACTCCCCATGATCTCCGCCCACCAGCGGTTTACGGTAACTCGACTCAGTAATGGGTTTTGTGGGGCCACCAGCCACTTGGCAAAGCCGAGACGGTTGCGTGGCAGGTCGGCGCTCATGTCGTGCAAAATTGCTGGCGTGGTGGCAGTGACCTTGGCACCAGGGTTCAGATATTCACCGCGCTGCATAATAAAGGTTTCGCGCGGTTTATCTTCTTCCACCATCACGAGGGTGGTTGGCGGTTTGATGGCGGCGATTTTTTTATTGATGGCGGCGAGCTCCGTCTCAGCGGCTTTCAGTTGCGGGTTTTCTTTCTGAAAATATTCGGCCAATTGTTTGGTCTCCTGCCGGGAGCGTTTGGTCTTTTTGAGGATGACAGCGATGTTGTCAGGAAGGTTGATCGCGCTGGGGTCACCGTTCATGGTCGAGAGGCGCGGGCGGCCAATTGTGCGGCCTCCGCCGTAGGTTTGAGCAATGGAAAACTCGAGGGATGCGCCGGGCTTGAGGGCTAACGGCTTCGCCAATTTATAAATGGCCGTGGCGGGTTTTCCGAATTCGGGATTGATGGCCCAGCCGGTGGCGGGGTTGCCATCGATGCTGCCGTTGACGTGCCAGCGAGTTTGGCTGAAGGACGCAGTGACGCTGGCGAATGCAATTTTTTTGCCGTCAACCTTGAGTACGAATTCGTTGACGATGAAATTTGGGTTTTCCTTGGGGGACTTGTTGCGGCCTGGGCCACCTTTGTTCATGGAGGGGTGAGTAAGTGCTTCCAGGCGTATGACCGTGATCTGCGGGAGGTCCGTGACGGAGCGTATGGTGTAGGTGCTTTTGTCAGGATTGGCACCGGTGACGACCACGCTGCCGTCGGGTTGCAGTTCGTGCTTGGGGTTGCCGCTGGCGCTGAATTGTCTGATGCCGAGGACGCTCCATTCGGGCGCGTTTTGGAGGGCGGTTAGTGTTGCTTTCTCCCACTTGGTTTGTTGTGTAGCGGAATCGGTTTTCAATTTTGCGAGTTGTTGATCGAGCCGCTTCTTCTGGGAGTTGAGTGTGTCTAATGCCTTTTGTTGTTCGGTGGAAATGGGGAGGTCCATGGTGGGGCCGTAAAACTCAAAGGTTACGCTGTTGCCGTTTTGTTTCACCTCAAGCGGGGTGTTGTTGAAGAAAGCGAAGAGGGAATAGTAATCCTTAATGGAGAAAGGATCGTATTTGTGGTCGTGGCATTGAGCGCATTCGATGGTGGTGCCAAGGAAAACGGTGCCGGTTGTGTTGACGCGGTCGAAAACTTGGTTGACACGGTTTTCCTCGGGATGAACGCCGGCTTCCACGTTGCAGGTGGGCGTGCGGTGAAAGCCGGTGGCGATGCGTTGGCTGGGCGTGGCATTAGGCAGTAGGTCGCCGGCGATTTGTTCGATAACAAATTGATTGAAGGGCATGCCGCTATTGAAGGCATTAATTACCCAGTCGCGATAGGCCCAGCTATCCCGTAATTGGTCGGCCTGGAATCCGTTGCTATCTGCGTAACGGGCTAGGTCGAGCCACGGTCGTGCCCACCGTTCGCCGTAGCCATTGGAGTGCAGGAGATCGTCGACAATTTTTTCGTATGCCGTGTCACTGGGGTTTTCCAGAAACTGGGCAACGACATCAGGTGTTGGTGGCAGGCCTGTCAGATCGAGATGCACCCGTCGTAGGAGTTGGCCGGGCGAGGCGGCGGGTGAGGGGGCCAGTTGGTTTTCCTTTTGTTTAGCCAGAATGAAGTAATCGATGGGATTGCGTGGCCAGTCCGAATCGGTCTTGGGCAGAGCAGGGCGCTCAGGCGCGGTATAAGCCCAATGGCTTGGTGCTGCGAAGGTGTGCAACGTGAGGGCCAATAAGATGAGCAAGGCGGCTCGCATAATGAATGATGCTAGCTGAACACCGCGTTTCGGTCAATCCCGTCGTGTTATACTTGGGACGGTCAGGCGTTTACATTTGGGCTATGGGCTGCTAGGGAATGTGCGTGGCGGTTTCGACCCGGCAACTTTGGAGGAAGCTTAGCAACGGTAAATCCCTGTTTCTCATCGCAGGCCCCTGCGTGATTGAAAGCGAGGAGTTGTGCCTGAAAGTGGCGCGTTCATTGCGGAAAACATGTGAGCGGCTGGGGGTAACCTACATTTTCAAGGCGAGCTTCGATAAGGCCAATCGAACTTCCGGTAGGAGTCGCCGCGGACCGGGGCTGGAACAAGGGCTGCAAATATTAAAAACCGTCCGTAAGAAAGTGAATGTGCCGATCTTGACGGATATTCACGATGAAGAACAGGCGCGAGCTGCCGCGGAGGTAGTGGATGCGATTCAGATTCCGGCGTTTCTCTGCCGCCAAACAGATTTGATCGAAAGCGCTGCGCGCACCTCAGCTATTGTGAATTTGAAAAAAGGCCAATTCCTCTCGCCTCAGGAAATGGGGCAAGTGGTGAAAAAGGCTGAGGCAGCTGGCGGGAAGATGTTGTTCGTGACCGAACGCGGCACGACCTTTGGCTATAACAATTTGGTGGCAGACATGCGTTCCATGCCGATCATGCGTGAGTTTGGCTGGCCGGTGGTGTTTGATGCCACACATTCGGTGCAGATGCCCGGTGGCGGCGGTGATCAATCCAGCGGGAACGGAGAGTATGCGCCAGCATTGGCGCGCGCCGCGGTGGCGGCTGGGGCCAATGGAGTGTTCATTGAAACGCATCCAGATCCTAGCAAAGCTTGGAGCGACGGGCCAAATATGATCCCCCTTAGGCAAATGCCTAAGGTGCTGGAGCAATTGGTAAAGGTGCATAAGGCGGTTCAATGAGTCGAAAAGCAACAGTGGCGCATTTCAAGCGCGTGAAGATATTCCTAACGGATGTGGACGGGGTGCTGACCAATGCCACAGTCTTGTTGAACGGCAAGACCGAATTCAAACAGTTTAACATTCAAGACGGAATGGGGCTGCGGTTGCTGCAACATGTAGGCATTCCAGTGGGATGGGTTTCCAATCGTAAATCAGCGGCGACCACTGCGCGGGCTAAGGAATTGAAGGTGGATTATCTTTGGCAAAAATCCTTACCCAAAGTTGCGGCAGTGGAGGTGATTCTGAAAAAAGCAAAGCTCACTTGGGCCGATGCCTGTTTCATGAGTGACGACATCAACGACCTAGCAGTACTCAGTCGCGTGGGCCTTCCCATCGCCGTGGCTAATGCGCGGGTGGATGTGAAAGCCGCAGCGGCTTACACTACCAAGGTAAAGGGCGGAGAGGGGGCTGTGCGGGAAGTGTGTGATAAAATAATCCGAGCACAAGGCAAGTGGAGTGCTATTGTCAGGCGGTTGAAACATCCGGAGGGATATGGTGAGCAGTAGGTGCATCGGTATCGGGATGGCCCTTTTTTTGGGGGGATGGTGTTTGGCTCAAGTGATTCCAGGTCAAGGAGTTCAGAAGCGAATAAAATTCCCGGAATATGACCGAACCAAGGGCCGGATTACGTCGTTGCTGACCGGAGATCAAGCGATTCCACAGAGGAATGGGACGGTATTGGTGAAGGGGGCGCGACTGGAGACATACAAATACGACGGAGAGCAGCGAAAAGTTGACTTGATTATGGAGGCTCCAACATGTTTTTTTGAATTTCGCACACGCGTGGCATCCTCTTCAGGGCCGATGCGGGTTTTTCGTGCCGATGGCGGGGCCGTGCTGGAGGGGCGTGGTTTTTCTTGGCGGCAAAATCCATCGTACCTGATAATCAGTAACAATGTGCGAACCATTACGAAACAGGGATTTTCACTGAATGAATAATATAATCAAAACTTGGCTGTTCGTCGGGTTGATGGCGGCGACTGTAGGTGCTGCAGATAAACTTAAGGCACCCGAGAAAACGGTGATCTCCGCTGAGAACTTTATGTTTAATCCGCTAAAGAATATCGCGGTTTATGAGGGCGACGTGGTGGTGATTGATGCGCAGATGGATTTGTTGAGTGACAAGTTAACCATCCATTTTTCCGACAAGGATAAGGCGCCTAAGAAGAAGCCTGTTGCCCCTCCTCCTAGTAAATCCGGAGCGGAAGCCAAACCAGCAGTCGCCCCAATGGTTGGATTGGGAGGGAATATTGATCGTATTGTGGCCGAAGGGGATGTGGAGATCATTAACAAGAAAGATAAAACCCGGGCTGTAGGGGGGCATGCGTTGTATACGGCGGCCACCGAAATTCTGGTGCTGACGATTAATCCAAAACTGTATACCAAGCAGGGCGTGTTGATTGGTAAAGTGATCGAATATAACCGGGTCACAGGGTCACTTTCGGCCAAGCAGGCGGTATTGGAAAATGATGGTAAGCCTAAGCCGCCGGCCAAGGGGTCATCGGATAAATGAAATTTCTCTCCACGGAGAGCCTCGCCAAGGAATACACCCAGCGCCGGGTGGTGGATGGCGTGACTATTCATGTGAATCCCGGTGAGATTGTTGGGTTACTCGGGCCGAATGGCGCTGGGAAAACCACCACCTTTAACATCGTGGTGGGCATCGTGAGGCCGGACGAGGGGGAGGTGCTATTCGAAGGGGAAGAGATCACAGATCTCCCAATGCACGAACGGGCACGGGCAGGGATTGGGTATCTCACGCAGGAACCCTCGGTGTTTCGCAAGTTGACGGTGAGGGAGAACATCCTTGCAATTCTCGAAACCTGCGACATTGGCACCGCTGAACGTCAGCTGCGCCTGAAGAGTCTTCTGGATGAGCTGGATTTGAGTAGTTTGTCGGACAGCAAAGCGTATCAGTTGAGTGGGGGCGAAAAGCGGCGGCTGGAAATTACCCGCGCTTTGGTGACCAATCCGAAGCTGCTGCTGTTGGATGAACCCTTTGCAGGAATTGATCCCATCGCGGTTTATGAAGTGCAAAAGATTGTTCGACGATTGCGCGAACGAGGGCTCGGAATTTTGATCACTGACCATAACGTGCGCGAAACGCTTAAGATGGTCGATCGCGCTTACCTGATTCATCAGGGGCGTGTATTGGTGGAAGGTGACGCAGAAAAACTGGTGGAAGACCCTCAGGCGCGCGAGATTTACCTCGGGCCGGAATTCAACATCTGATGAAAACGCTGAAGATATCCGTTGAGCAATTCTATGTGGAAAATGCTTCATCTCTGGGGCTACATTTATTGGCTGGGGCGGATGGCTTGAAGCGCATCATTAAGGAGCCGACGGTCAATCGGCCCGGCTTGGCCTTGGCGGGGTTCACCAAATATTTTGCGAACAAGCGGATTCAAACCATCGGTTCAGCTGAGGCGACTTATTTGAAGTCGCTGTCGAAGGAAGAGCGTCTCAAACGTTTTGAGCAGGTTTGTAGCTGCAAAATTCCGGGGTTGGTGTTTTCCAGAAACCTTCGTCCGGATAAGGAATTTTTGGCCTTGGCGGATAAGCTTTCTATTCCGGTCTTCCGTAGTCCGTTGATCACCATGAAGTTTATCAACCGCGCAACGCTCGCGCTGGAAGACCTATTTGCCCCGCGCGGACAGGAGCACGGCAGTATGGTGGATATTCTCGGGGTGGGAGTGATTGTGAAAGGCGAGAGCGGTATCGGGAAGAGTGAATGTGTGCTGGCGCTAGTGGAACGAGGATACAGTCTCGTGGCCGACGATATCACCAAGCTCAAGCTCATTGATGGCCGGGTGGTAATCGGCACCAGCGCCGGGGTTACCCGCGACCACATGGAGGTGCGCGGCATTGGTATCATTGATGTGGGGGCTATGTTTGGTGTGAAAAGTATCCGCCGAGAAAAACAACTGGACCTCATAGTGACTCTGCGTGAATGGGGTGATGTGGATGAGGTGGATCGCCTTGGGATGGAGGATGAGACGACAGAGGTGCTGGGCGTGCGGGTCCCACACATCACTATTCCGGTCCGTCCAGGGCGAGATATTGCACGTCTGGTCGAGGTGGCTGCCTTTCAAAATAAACTCAAGCGATCGGGCCATAATCCCGCAGAAGAGTTAAATAAACGCCTGATTGCGCAAATGACTCGCGAGGGTTCGGAATAAATTCTCGCCATCAAAGGCCGATTTTCGGACAATCCCGTCTTCGCATGACAATGGCAGGCAGTAACGGTCAAAGTGTGGTTCGGGAATTGGTGATTCAAAACCAAACCGGTTTGCATGCCCGTCCCGCCGCTGCATTCGTTCGCACGGCAAATACATTTCGATCTGAAATCATCGTGACCAAGGGCGACGACTCTGTGAATGGCAAGAGTATCATGGGCTTGATGACCTTGGCGGCCGCGCAGGGCACAACTCTGGTGGTTGAGGCGCAAGGCGACGATGCCGAGAAGGCGGCTGATGCCATTCAAACGCTCGTGGAAAGCAAATTCAACGAGGCCTAAAATGGAGATGGATCTGTCCCGCGTGGTCAAGTTGGCCCGCATCGAATTGACGCCCGAGGAGGAGCGGCGATTGGCACCACAATTGAGTGAGGTGTTGAAATACATCGAGAAGCTCAACGAACTGGATGTTTCAGGAGTGGAACCCACCGCGCACGCCACGCCGTTAAGTAATGTGATGCGCGAGGATGAACCGCGTGATTCTCTTTCTCAGGAAGACGCCCTTCGGAATGCGCCCAAGGCTGCTAATGGACTATTTGTCGTGCCCAAGATTGTCGAGTGATCATGGCGCATTCTCTTACGATTCATCAGTTGGTTGAGCAACTACGCGCCGGCGAACTGAGTTCCCGCGACGCAACGCAGGCATGTCTGGATCGCGTGGAACAAGTGGATAGTCGGCTCAATGCCTTTATCAGCCTCGATGCTGCCGATGCGTTGGCGCAAGCGAGTTTGGCAGATCAGGCGCGTGCGGCGGGCGAAGACCACCCCTTGCTTGGGGTGCCCGTGGCGGTGAAGGATGTGTTGGCAGTGAAGGATCAGCCTCTCAATTGTGCCAGTAAGATTCTCGGTGAATTCAACAGTCCTTATGATGCTACGGTGGTTCAAAAATTGCGGGACGCTGGCGCGGTCATTTTTGGTCGGTTAAACATGGATGAGTTCGCCATGGGTAGTTCAACGGAAAATTCAGCATTCGGTCCGACGCGTAATCCCTGGAACACCGACTGCATTCCCGGAGGCTCCAGTGGTGGTAGCGCGGTGGCTGTGGCGGCAGATGAATGCATCGCCTCGTTGGGCAGCGATACCGGCGGCTCGATTCGTCAGCCAGCGGCTTTGTGTGGTTGCGTAGGGTTGAAGCCGACATACGGACGTGTTTCGCGTTATGGTTTGGTGGCCTTTGCTTCTTCGTTGGATCAAGTGGGGCCTTTTACCAAAGATGTGCGAGATGCGGCGACGCTGTTGCAGGTGATTGCCGGGGCTGATGAACGGGATTCCACGAATGTTCCTGAACCTGTGCCAAATTATGCTGCGGCACTTTCCGGGGGCGTCAAAGGCCTGCGCATTGGGTTGCCGCGCGAATATCAGGTGGAAGGGTTAGATCCGGAAGTCAAAGCGGCCACCGATGCGGCGGTGAAACAATTGGAAGCGCTTGGGGCGGAAGTGAGGGAGATATCGCTGCCGCATACGGAGTATGCTGTAGCCGCCTATTACATTGTTGCCACCGCTGAGGCTTCCTCAAATTTGGCGCGCTTTGAGGGCGTTCGGTACGGGGCACGTTTGGGGGGAGCCAGTCCCGAGGAGATGAATCGTAAAACTCGTGGTGCCGGTTTTGGCGAGGAGGTAAAGCGCCGAATTATCTTGGGCACCTACGTATTGAGTAGTGGCTATTACGATGCCTATTATTTGCGCGCACAAAAGGTCCGCACCTTGATTCGGCAGGATTTCCTGAAGGCCTTTGAGGAAGTTGATTTGATAGCCAGTCCCACCACGCCTACGCCGGCATTTAAGATAGGTGAAAAATCGGGGGATCCGTTGCAGATGTACCTTTCCGATATCTACACCATTTCATGTAATCTTGCTGGCTTATGCGGGATCAGTGTGCCTTGTGGCTTTTCCGGGGACGGGCTGCCTATGGGGTTGCAGCTGTTGGGGAAGCCGTTTGGTGAGTCCGATCTCCTGCGGGCGGCATATGCTTACGAACAAGCTACGGATTGGCACACACAGCGACCAGAGCTGGACTAATGGAATACGAATCAGTCATCGGTCTGGAAACGCATGTGCAGTTAAATACACGCACGAAGATGTGGTGCGGTTGCGTGAATGAATATGGGGCGGATGCCAACACCAATGTCTGCCCTGTTTGTTTGGGGTTGCCGGGTGTACTGCCCGTGCCCAATGCCGAGGCCCTGCGAAAAACGGCGTTGACTGGTTTTCTCCTGAATTGCGATGTGCCGGGCTACGCCAAGTGGGATCGGAAAAATTATTTTTACCCGGACAATCCAAAGAACTATCAGCTCACTCAGTTGGATTTCCCTTCTACAATTGCCGGCTTTGTGGAGTTTGAATTCGGTGGCGGTTTGGAAAAAGTGTCGATCAATCGCGCTCACTTGGAGGAGGATGTGGGCAAGAGTTTTCATTTTGCTGATTATAGCGGGATCGATTTTAACCGGGCCGGAGTGCCTCTCCTAGAGATCGTGACGGAGCCGGATATCTCGAGCGCGGACATGGCTTACGAATATCTCAACGCGCTCAAGAGCATTCTTGAGTACGGTGCCGTGAGCGACTGCGATATGGAGAAGGGGCAGGTGCGATGCGATGTTAACATTAGCGTGCGACCTGAAGGGCAGCAGGAATTAGGCGAAAAGATCGAGATCAAAAACATGAATTCTTTCAGCGGAGTGCGTCGCGCGGCGGAATACGAAATTGCCCGGCAGATTGAAGTCCTGGAGACGGGCGGCCAACTCGTTCAGGAAACACGGCGCTGGGACGATGATGCTGGCATCACGGATAGTATGCGCACGAAAGAGGACGCACATGATTACCGATATTTTCCAGACCCAGACCTTATGCCGCATCGTCCATCCGAAGAATGGCTGGCGGCGATCCGTGAAGAAGTGGTGGAGCTGCCGCTCGCCCGTAAACGGCGCTTGATGGAGCAGTATCAATTGCCTGAAGGGGACGCCGACGTATTTGTAGGAGATGTCGCGTTGGGAGACTATTTTGAGGAGGCGGCGAAGGGATTGAAGAACCCGAAGCAGGCCGCGAATTGGGTGATCAACAATTTGCAGGCGAAGCTGGTGGAAACCGAGACATCGGTGGCGGATTTGAAGTTTCCCGCCGCTGCAATAGGTGAATTGGTTGCGCTTGTGGAAGGCGGCTTAATCAGCAGCAAAATTGCGCAGGAGGTTTTCGCAGAAACATTTGCCAACGGAAAATCGCCTGCGGCGATCGTGGAGGAGAAAGGGCTTTCGCAAGTGAGCGACTCGAGCGAGCTGGAGGCTTTCTGTCGTGAGGCGATTGAGGCTAACCCCGGGCCTGCGGATGACTTCCGGAATGGCAAAGAAGCCGCACTGAATTTCCTTAAGGGCCAGGTAATGAAGGCAAGTCGCGGCAAGGCGAATCCGCAGCTAGTTGGGGAACTTTTGGCAAAAATATTGAACGGCTAATGTTGCCGAATTTTCAATCCGTTCACTTCGTTGGCATTTGCGGCACCGCGATGGCGTCTGTGGCGGTTGCGCTTCAGGAACGCGGCTTTCGCGTGACGGGATCTGACCAGAATGTTTACCCGCCGATGTCCACATTTCTTCAAGAGCGTGGCATTGAGGTTCGTGAAGGGTATCGAGAGGAAAATCTAGCCGACTCGCCGGATTTGGTGGTGATCGGTAACGCTATCAGTCGCGGAAACCCCGAGGCAGAGACTGTATTGGAACGGAAGCTTCGGTACTGCGCTTTGCCCGAACTTTTGAAGGAGGCATTCATTCGCGGCAAACGCTCGATCGTGGTGGCCGGCACACATGGCAAGACGACCACCACCTCGATGTTGGCGTGGGTATTTGAATACAACGGCTTGAACCCCAGTTATCTGATTGGCGGCATTCCTAATAATTTTTCGCAAGGGGCACGCTTCGCTGACAGTGAATGGGTCATTATTGAAGGAGATGAATACGACACGGCTTTTTTCGATAAGCGAAGCAAGTTTGTCCATTACCTTCCAGAGATTACGGTGATTAACAATCTCGAGTTCGATCATGCCGATATTTTTGATGACCTTGCGCAGATTCAAACCAGCTTTCGCCGGATGGTGAATCTCATTCCGCGCAATGGCGTGCTAGTGGCCAACGGAGATGACCCAAACGTGGCGGAGCTAATGAACATCGACCATTGCCCCGTCCAACGATTCGGCTTGAGGGCGGGGAATGAGGTGCGTGGTGAGGCTTTATGTTTCTCAGAAGAAGGCTCGGCCTTTCAGGTGGGTAGCGCGGACTATGCTTTACCTATGGCAGGGGAGCTCAATGTGCGAAACGCGTTGGCGGTGGTTGCGGTTGCGCGCCATTGCGGTTTGA
Organism: Verrucomicrobiales bacterium; assembly: GCA_038139415.1. GTDB lineage: Bacteria > Verrucomicrobiota > Verrucomicrobiia > Limisphaerales > UBA1100 > UBA1100. The sequence goes on from JAYOSV010000034.1 coordinate 12,726, forward strand.
GTGAGATTCAAATCCAATCGGCTTTTGAGACCTTTCAGGGGATCAAGCGCCGCATGGAAGTTCGGGGCGAGGTGAATGGCATTACGGTGATTGATGATTTTGCGCATCATCCAACTGCCATTGCAGAGACCCTTAAGGCCGCGCGTGTGCGCTTTCCAAAACGCCGGGTTTGGGCAATTTTTGAACCACGAAGTAACACGACGCGTCGGGCAGTGTTCCAAGACGATTTAGCGGTGGCCTTGTCCGGAGCAGATTCGGTGGTGGTGGCTGCGGTGGCCCGATTGGATCAACTGCCCGAGGGGGATCGTTTGAATCCCGATGCACTCATAGAATCCATAAAGTCTGGCGGAACAGAGGCGGCTTATCTGCCGGATGCCGATGCGATTGCGACTCACGTGGTTGCGACTGCGAAACCGGGCGATGTGATCTGTGTGCTCAGTAACGGGGGCTTCGGCGGTGTGCTCGAAAAACTATTAGTCGGTCTTAAGGCTTAGGCCCTTCGAGCTTTGCTTCAGTGGCGCGACGGAGTTGGCCTGCGAGTGCTTGATGATATTCGCCGGTCATGCGTTTTAAGGAGTCTTCCACTTGTTTCCATTTTTCGCCTTTATAATGGGCGATGGCGGTTTGCAAGTGAGCCCAATCACGCTCATCGGGGGTTCCCGCAATAGCGAACGCCGCCTGCCAGGCATGGATGGCTTCGGCGTGAGGGAAGGGAGTGAGATCTAAGAACGCTTCTGCGCGATCGGCGGCGTACTCGAACTGTTTGGGGGACAGTTTGATGGCGGCGTCGTATTCGCCGATGGCCTTTTGGATGATTTGCTGAGGTTTGATTTTATAATGCCGTGCGGCGGGTTTTCGGAAGGAGCAAAGCAGGGTGGCGTAATTATGTCTGTAAAGCGGCTCCTTGGGGTTGAGTTGAATGGCCTTGTCGAGCGCGCGGAATGCCTCCTGAATGCCGCGGGTTTGACGGGATTGCAGGGCAACGGTGCCGAGGTGTATGGCGAGGTTGTTCAGGGCAGCGGCATTTTTTGGGTCGGTTTTAAGGGCCTGTTTCCATTGATCAATCGCCCCTTGGCGGTGATCAATGTGAGTGAGGAAACTGCCATAGGCAACGCGTGCCCGCGCGTGGTCCGGGTAGCGCTTCAGGAAATCCGTATACAGCTGTCGGATCGGGGACAGTCGGTCGCGGATGCGCAAGGCAAGGGCGTTCCGTTCGGTTTCGTTTTCTTGTATCCGATCGAGGTTGTTGTGAATCCAGGAAGTGATTTGGGTGATGGCCGTGTTGTCGGCCTGAAGAATTTGGGCGAATTCCTTCTCAGCATCGGCGGCAACCGTGAGAGGGCTCACGAGGCTAATCGCAATGATGAAAAGTAATCGGAGCACGCGTCGATGATAGCGCGCGGGATGGGGCTGGCAATCTTCTGTTTCTAGAACTAGGGTTTGGCCATGCCTTTGGAGGATCATATTGGCGATATCTGCCGCAAGGCGCGGTTGCAAACCAAGACGGACTTGGCCCAATGCGCTGCGGTCGCCGGACTTGAGGTCGAGGAGTTGCAGGCTTGGGAGACTGAAGGGGCAATTGGGCGAGAGGTCCAAGTGGCGGCCTTGGCTGAATTGGTGGGTTTAGATGCCGGAAAGGCCATGGAGGTGGCGAATGGCTGGGTTCCGGATGAGGTCGATTTATCGCGATGGGCGAAATTGCGCGTGATCACAACAGCTGAAGGGTTTGAAGTGAATAGCTTCGTGGTGTGGGATCCCAAGAGCCGTCAGGCGGCGGTTTTCGACACGGGCTGGTTTGCGGATGATATTTTTGAGTTGGCCGAGATCGAGGATTTGAAGGTCGAACATCTTTTGATTACTCATATGCACGGGGATCATGTGGCGGCGATGAGGGATGTGCGCAAGCGATGGCCTGAGATTCGATTACACACAAATAACATGGGGGCCCCGGAGAAGAGCCGATTGACTGAAGGGGAGACGATTAAGGTAGGGACATTCAACATTACACCGCGGTTGACGCCGGGGCATGCGGCGGATGGGGTGACATATGTGGTTGAGGGCTGGGCGAATGCTGCCCCAGCAGTGGCGATTGTGGGTGATGCGATTTTCGCGGGATCCATGGGGAAGGATTTCGAGACACCAGCCTTAGCACAAGAAAAGGTGCGATCGGAAATACTAGAATTACCGGAAGACACCCTTATTTGTCCGGGGCATGGGCCCTTGACGACGGTTGGGGAGGAACGGGAGCACAATCCGTTTTTTTAATGTTTTGCCCCGCTTCTTCCTGTGAATAACATTGACCCCCCGTTGGGCCATTGCTAGTTTGCGCGGCCCGGAAATCCGGAATCATGCGACATACAATCTCAGTCTTGGTGGAAAACACCTTCGGAGTACTCACGCGAGTGGCGGGGATGTTCAGTGGCCGCGGCTACAACATAGATTCACTGAACGTGGCTCCAACGCATGATCCTGAGAAATCGCGCATGACCATTGTAACACGCGGGGACGACGCCACGGTGGAACAGATCGTTCGGCAGTTGTACAAATTGGTCAACGTGTTGGAGATCACTGATTTCCGCGAGCATGAGTATATCGATCGCGAGCTGGTGATGGTGAGGGTGAAGGCCACCGCTAAGAACCGTTCGGAAGTAATGCAAATTACGGATATTTTCCGCGCTAAGATTGTGGATGTGCAGTCGAAGACCATGACCATTGAGGTGACCGGTAACGAGAGTAAGGTTAACAAGTTTGTGGCTTTGATGGATAATTTCGGGGTGTTGGACCTCACGCGCACGGGCAAGGTTGCCCTGCCGCGTTCTTAATTTCATTTATCGCTAAAGAAAATGGCAGCAAAAGTATACACAGATAAAGACGCGAACCTGAAGGATCTTAAGGGTAAAACCTTGGCGGTGCTCGGGTTCGGTAGCCAAGGCCACGCGCACGCGCTCAACCTCAAAGAAAGCGGGTGCAAGGTCATCATCGGACTCTACAAAGGCAGTAAGTCGCGCCGCGTAGCTAAACAAAAAGGCTTCGAGGTATATGACACCGACGAGGCTGTTCGCCGTGCGGATGTGATCATGGTGGGCTTACCGGACACCAAGCAGGCCAAATGCTATAAGGAAGACATTGAGCCAAATCTGAAAAAAGGTAAGGCCCTCCTGTTCTCACACGGGTTTGCCATCCACTTCGGTGCGATCGTGCCGCCTAAGGATGTAGACGTGATCATGGTGGCACCGAAGGGCCCGGGCCACATTGTGCGCCGGCAATTTACCGAAGGCAAAGGCGTGCCGGCATTAGTTGCCGTTTATCAAAACGCCTCGCGGAAGGCCAAGAAGATTGCCTTGGCTTGGGCCAAGGGAGTGGGCGGTACTCGGGCTGGCGTAATCCAGACAACATTTAAGGAAGAGACTGAAACCGACCTGTTCGGCGAGCAAACCGTCCTTTGTGGCGGCGCCAGCGCGCTGGTGCAAGCGGGCTATGAGGTGCTCGTGGAGGCGGGGTATCAGCCGGAAATGGCGTATTTCGAGTGCTTGCACGAACTGAAGTTGATCGTGGATCTCATGAACGAGTCTGGCATTAGTGGTATGCGTTTCTCGATCTCCGAGACCGCTAAATGGGGCGACGTGAGCGTGGGGCCCAAGATTGTGGATGCTAGCGTGAAGCGCCGCATGAAGACCGCGCTGAAGGAAATTCAGAACGGGAAATTTGCCAAAGGCTGGATCAAGGAATACGAGGCTGGCTACAAGCAGTACAACAAATTGCTCAAAGCAGGTGAGAAACACGGCATCGAAAAGGTCGGGGCCCGCTTGCGTGGCATGATGCCTTGGATGAAAAAGCGCCGTATGGGCGGCTCACAAGCCTCCTATTAAGGGTAACTTTCTCCGTCTGATCGCGTCTAACCAACGATGCGATCAGGCGGTGTTCATAAAAAACGCTCGCAAAACGGGCGATTTCCTACTAGTTTTACATCAATGAATGGGGGGGCATTCAGGGTATTTCTTCTGATATTAGCTACAACGGTTGGGCTGTGGGCTGATGGAGTCGCTGTACCTGCCGTGACCACTAATGCGATCACGACAGTGACCAATGCGGTCTCCATTACAACCAACTCACCATCAGTCACCACCAACACCGTTCTTGTGCCGGAAGTCATTGGTTCGACCAATGCGCCGCCAGTTGCCTCCAACACGAATTCCGTTGCCGAGGTGAAGCAGGAAATCCCGGCCAATTTGGGAGCTTTTTCTGTGATCCCGCGCAACGATCCCTTTCGCTTGATCAAGCCGGAGCCGGAGGAAGCCGAGCCGGAGATCGTGGCGCCCAGAACTGTCGGCGTGCCTCAATTGGCGGGTATCTCTACCTTGCGTGGAAATCAACGAGCTGTTCTGCGCATCAGTCCTCCGCGCGGAGGGAAGGCCGAGTATGTTTTTCTGTCGGCGGGCGAGGAGTTGCACGGAGTGGAGGTTACAAAAATTGATCTTAGTCAGGGATTGGTGGAAGTGTTAGTGCGCGGGCAGACGTTTCCACTGGAGCTGGATAAAAAGAGTGATCCTGGTAAAGGCAGTACCGTTTCCACAGTCCGTCCTTCAGGATCGAACTATCGGCCCGGCGTTGGCGGAGAGACCCAGAAACCAAGTAAGGCTGGGAATACCCCCAAGCCGCCGGTTCCAGGGAATGGACTGAAGCCAGTTCCCACGCGGAACACATCCTCGACACAGCCTAGCTTGGAATATCCTGCGCGGTTTGGAACTGGGCGCTTTGAACCGCCTCAGTTTGATCTGCGATTGCAAAAGCATCTTACGGACCCAGCAAGTTTGTCGACGCAACGGGAAATAGTGCGAGGCCAGGTTTCCTCGGAATCGCCCACGGACATTCCGAAACACGAGCGTTAATCAATTCCCGACAGCGATGCCACAAGGCGCGAGTATGGCGTCTTTCATGCCGTGAATGATCTTCTTGTCATTTGGGCATATCGTCGCGAGCACTCCGCCAAGATTCACATCGTTTTCACCCTGTACAAAATAATACGGACACAAACGTGCGCGGCCTTTCATGGGGATCAGTTCATTCCGGTCAAAATCAAACCAAGCGTGTTGAACCGTGCGGGGTTTCTCGTATCGCTGTAAAATCCACGGAGTAGTTTCAAAGTGATCGATGGCTTCGTGAACGGCTGTAGCCCATTCGTTATGTGGAAGGTCTGCCCCGAATCGCACGCTGCGGGCGCCCCAAGCGCGTTCGTTGAAGCCCGAAAGTTTCAGGATTAGATGGCGTTGTTTTTGGGATAAATCGGCAAGTTGCCGCCAGTCGGTTAATTCGAGGCCAGGAATGGCCGCATGTGGCGGGAGCGGAGCTGGATCGATGAGCCACGTTTGTGGGATTACGTTTTCCAGCAAACGCGTGAATTTGCCGCCCAGCTCGCGCTGCCAGAACTCGCGCAGGTTGCGGTTCCAGAACAAGGCGAGCAGCATTTTCTCCTCCAAATGTGTTTTGGGAGGAGCCGTAAGGTGTATGTCGCCTGCGATTGCGCGATCCAGTAATGCCTCCACGCGGGGGATGTTCGGCAGATCAAAAAGCTCAAAAAAACGATATGCCGAATCGCCATCAGCGAGATGGGATTCGTCCGGTTCACACACAGAAAACCGTGGGCCAAGCTGGGTTGCTAGCCATTCCATTTCAGGCCGATACGTGGCGGATTCCTGGGACACCATCAAATGCACTGATCCTGTTTCTTGGAAGATACTGGCAAATCCCTCCGTCATGCCGTTGCTTCCGCCAAGGGCGTTGGGATAGGTGGCGTTTAGCCAGCCGGTGAGGCCAATGCCGCCGGGCACGCTATCCAGCTCAGTAATATGCCAGCCGTTTTCAGTGAGTAAAATGTCCGGACGAATGACCCGGGGCAAAGCGGTCTTGAATGCCTCATCTCGCTGTCGCTCAATTACGCTGGCGGGTTTACCGTGTTCGAGCCATTCAGCTACCCATGCGGGTTGTTTGCCCGCTACGCTGTGCCTGTAGAGTAAGTCGGCGGCGCGATAAAACTGATGTAACACACGGCCGAGTTGTTTCAGATCACGGGAGAATTTTTCCTCCAGAGGGAACGCTTCCACGGGCATACGCCATTCATGGCCCGCGAACAGGCCGTCTTGCGGGAGTTGATCCCGGATGGCCTTCGCTTGGTCGGCGGCCTGCATTAGGCGCGGGTGAGGCCGGCACCTTCGCCGAGCCATTTGTAGGTGGTGAGTTCGGCTAATCCCATCGGGCCGCGCGCGCCGATCTTATCCGTGCTGATGCCGATCTCTGCGCCCATGCCGAATTCGCCGCCATCGGAGAAACGCGTGGAGGCATTCCAAAAGACAGTCGAGGCATCGGCTTCAAGCTGGAAACGACGGGCGGTAGCTTCGTCTTCAGTGACGATGCATTCGGTGTGGCCGGAGCCGTGTTCGTTGATGTGAGCCAAGGCGCCATCGGCGCCATCGACTACGCGTACTGAGCAAATGAGGTCTAAGTATTCGGTGTCCCAATCCTCATTAGTAGCATTCACGGCAAGGTCGCCGAGGATTGCTTTGGCTTGTGGGCAACTGCGCATTTCTACGCCTTTCTCAGCCAGAGCTTGGCCAACGGCGGGGAGGAGTTTTTCAGCGCATCGGGTATCCACCAATAGTGTTTCCATGGCATTGCAAACGCCCGTGCGATGCGTTTTAGAATTCACAGTGATCGCCACAGCTTTGTCGGCATCAGCGGCCCCGTCGAGGTAGACGCTGCAAATGCCTTTGTAATGTTTGATAACCGGAACGCGCGAGCACTCGGCGACTGCGCGGATCAGCCCCTCACCGCCGCGGGGAATGCAGAGGTCAACGAGTTCGGTGAGGGCCAGTAATTCGGGGATGGCCGCGCGGTCGGTCGTTGGAACAACTTGAATCGCATCGGCCGGAAATTCGTCGCATGCGGCTTGTCCCGCCTCAACCATTAGTCGCGCAATGATTTGATTCGAATTCAGTGCTTCCTTGCCTCCGCGTAGGATGGTGGCATTGCCGGATTTAAAACAAAGCCCAGCCGCGTCCGCTGTGACATTGGGGCGCGACTCGTAGATCATCACCACGACCCCGATCGGACACGCGACCTTTTTCAATTTTAAACCACTGGGGCGTTCCGTTTCGGCCAACATCCGTCCCACTGGGTCGGGCAGTTCGGCTACCTCTCGCAATCCTTGGGCCATGCCGGCAATGCGCTGTTCATTTAGCAACAAGCGATCCATCATGGATTGAGACAGTTTCATTTCACGCGCCGTTTCCATATCCAGAGCATTGGCAGTCTGGATGGCCTCAGCTTGAGCCTCCACGGCGTCGGCCATTGTATTGAGGCACAGGTTCTTTTGATCTGTATTCAAGCGCGGCATGAGGCGAGCGGCGTTTTTAGCGGCCGTCGCCAGCGCAGTCATGTCTTCAACTAAATTCATCGGGAAGGGCAGGGTAGCTCGTGGTCGAGGCGGGCAAAAGTCAGTTTTCAGTAATCATTACCAAAGTGCCTTCAGGAACGGCATTAAAAAGAGGCAGCAGATCAGTGGCCCCAAGGTGGATACAGCCTTGCGAATTGGGTTTGCCTAACCGGGATTCGTCTCCAGTGCCATGGATATAAATATAGCGTTGATGGCTGTCGACCTTGCCCCCGGAATTAAAATCAGGCTCCAAGCCTTCCAGCCACAGAATGCGATCGGTGATGAGAGCAGAGGGGTCGCCTTTGCCGTCATGGCGAACCGGTTGACGCCCTTTAAAGACCGTGCCGATGGGTTCGCCGGCGCCTATTTTTTCACTGACCCGATGTAGTCCCAAGGGGGTTTGAAAGGAGCATTCCTGTTGGCCTGTGCCGTTGGTGGCGGTGGAGGCGGTCAAGGTTTTGGATTGGTCGCCATGATAATGGGTTAGCGTTTGGCAAGAGACCTGGACATGGAGGCAGTGCTCAGTCGGGGGATGCCCGTGCTGATCGCAGGCCTCCTGAAATGCTGCCGGCAGATTCATTGGAGAATTGGCTTAATGTCTTCGTGTGGGATGAAACGGCGTGTGCGGTTGCCGTCGACGCCCAAATGCAGGCCGTCTAGACGCCATTCTATTTTGCTCCATTTGGCGGCGGCTTCTTCCGGTGTGCGCACGACATCGATTTCACCAATTCGGCCGGGCATGAAAAACTTGGGTTGGCGGCGGCCGATGTACACGCGCAGTCGCACGGATTTGCCGTCCATGTGCGGCTCCAAAAAGACATGAGCACCCAGAGCGGGTTCGTCGAACTCGCCATCACTCCAGAGGAGTGTGACGCTGTGTTCCAGGGTCACCATTTTTTTGCGTTCAGTAAGGACGGTGCCGGTGCCGTACCCGATCATCAGGCAGACGAGTGCCACCAAGACGAATTCCGGTAATTTTTTGGGGAGTCCCATCAGTTGAGTTTCTTGATTAGGACCTTGGAGTTTCGGCCCTGTTCTTGATGGGTCGACTGCCGTGCGGCGGGCAAATCATTGGGTGAGCCTTCCGTGTAGCCTAATTTATTGGTGAAAAACGCGAAAGATTGTGTGGAAAGTGTGACTAGCTTTTCGAGGCCGTTTTCGCGGGCTTTGTCCTCAATAAATTGAACTAGTTTTTGGCCAATCCCTTGATTGCCGTGTGAAGGATTAACGAATAGATGGGCCAGTTCACCGACGCCTTCTTCAGAATGCGTGTGTAGCGCCACACAGGCAACCGGGTTGTCGTCGATCTCGAATAGGAAATAATCCTCGAGTAATTCCTCGATGGCTTCTTCGCTGCGAGCAACTAAGCGCTCTTCGTTCATGGCTTCACGGGAAAGGCGATGAATACTTGCGGCGTCCTTCTTTTTTGCCGGTCTGATTTGTCGGTATTCGTTGGCGTACACGAGAGTGCCAATGCCTTCATTGGAAAACACTTCAGCCAGAAGGCCTTCGGTTACGAGGCCGTTGATCAGATGGGCGCGAGGCACTCCGGCGGCGCAGGCCTCGGCGGCGTGCCGGGCTTTGGAGCGATGTTCTGCAGGGATCCGTTCGGGCTCATCGGAAAGTGTGGCTTGCAGTTCTGTGGAGAGAACCTGACGGACGATAGCTCCGTCACGTTGCAGGCCGTCTGTGGTAGAAATGAAAATTAATTTGGTGGCCCGTAACGCCTCGGCGACGCAATGCGCGACCGAATCGCTGTTCAGTCGAAACGTATTGCCTTCGCCATCGAACCCGAGCGGAGGAATTACGGGCGTGATGCCTTGGGATAGGAGGGTTTGCAGGAGTTCAGTGTCGATGCGCTCCACTTGGCCGGTGTTTTGATGGTCTGTGCCGGCTAGGATGCCAAGAGGTTGGGCTGCTACAGCGTTGGCGTTGGCGGCACGCAGATCGTTGGTGGCAAAGCCTTCAAGGATTTCATGGGTGAGGCCATTAGCCGCGGTGAGAGCCAGCTTCAAGGTGGCATCATCAGTAACGCCCGTGCCATCGAGATTACTCGGAGTGAGAGATTGTTCCTCGGCCAGCTGTGAAATTTGCTCGGCGGCGCCGTGGATGAGCACGACCCGAATGTTCAATGATCGCAGGACGGCGATATCGAGCAGGAGGTTGGCGAAGTTAATATGCGACACGACTGCGCCATCAGCCGCGATCACGAAGGTCTTTTCGCGAAATCGCGGGATGTATTGCAGGATGCCTCTGAGGTCAGTCGGTTTCACGTCGCCAATATCGGGTCGGGAATATCAGGAGAAAACCGTGTGGGTTCAACGCAATTCTCGTAGGGCGTTCAGGCAGCGTTCGTTTTCTGCTGGGGTGCCAATGGAAATCCGGATCCATTCGGGGAGTTGATAGCCGGCCATTGGGCGTGTAATGACGCCTCGTTCTTGGAGTTTTTGGAATGTGCCGCCGTCATCACCGACGTTTGCTAAAATGAAATTGGCGTGTGAAGGCACGGTTTCAATGCCCATTTCGTCGAGAGCTTGTTCAAAAAACTGCAAGCCGGTGGCGTTATTGGCGCGAGTGGCTTCAAGATGGGCAGTGTCGTCAATCGCCGCCAGCGCGGCTGCTTGAGCCATGGCGTTGAGATTGAAGGGTTGGCGGACTTTTTCCAGTGCGGCAATGAACTCCGGATGGCCGATGCCATAGCCAACGCGCAGTCCGGCCAAGCCGTAAATCTTGGAAAACGTGCGCATTAGGAGAAGGTTCGGTTTTTCCAGCAGCCGAGGAATGAGGTCGAGTGGTTCGTCAAGAAACTCGAAATACGCCTCGTCCATAACCAGTAACGTATGGTCCGGAACAGCATTGATGAGTGCCAAAACATCATCGTGCGAGGCGAGTGTGCCGGTTGGGTTGTTTGGGTTGGCGACGAAAACAATGCGGGTATCGGGCGTGATGGCCTCAGCCATGGCGTGTAGGTCGTGACCATATTCCTTAGCTGGCGCGGTGATGCAATTTGCACCGGTGAGATGGGCCACGATTGGGTAGATGGCAAAACAATATTGGGAGACCACAATGTTCATGCCTTGGCCAAGAAGGGCGTGTGCGACGAACTCAATGATCTCGTTGGAGCCGTTTCCGAAAATCAGTTGGTTGGTATCCACGCCGAGTCGCTCGGCCATGGTGTTGCGCAGATAGAAGGCGTTACCGTCTGGGTAAAGGTGGGTTTGGGTGGCCGTTTGCTTCATGGCCTCTATCGCCTTAGGTGAGGGGCCAAGAGGGTTTTCGTTGGAAGCGAGTTTAATGAGCCCGTCCAAGGGGAGACCGAGTTCGCGGGCGACTTCCTCTAGAGGGCGGCCGGGTTGATAGACCGGCAGGTTGGCCAGTTGCGGGTTGAGTTGCATCAGCCCATCCAGTTAGTTCGACTGCTCTTGCCGATCTCAGTGATTTCGCCCGTGGAATGTTTGGCAATATAAATGGTTATGCTGGCGGCGGTGACAAAAGTGCCAATCATGACGGCGGCCACAAACCAACTCGGGAATGCTCCCACCGCAAGGGCTTCGTACAATGTGCCCGCTGAATTGATCTCGTTGCCGTTGGGGGGATGCATAAAAATTTTGGTGATCCAAGCGGAGAGAATGATGGTCGCAATGAAGGCGTAATTACGTTTCAGGCGGCGACCGATCGATTCAAACATACTCACCTTGAACGCGGGCACAAGAAGGTCTTCGGCAACCAATTTGCGCCAGTTGCCCTCGAGTTTTGGTTCCTCGCGGAGCAGTACAGGGGTTAGAAAGTGAGCCTCGAGCATGCGAACACGGGCGCGAAAAGCGTCGTAGAACCGATAGCGCCGCGCTTCAATCCAGAGCATGATCGTCACAATGGCTAGGTTAAAAAAGAAGATGAGATGCGGCACGGTTTCAAATGAAAACGCGACGGTAAAAATTGTGCCGGTCGAGGTAATGGCCCACGTAGTGGTGGTGTCGAGACGTTGACGCCAAACCATCATGCGGCCGATCTCGCCCCGGTAAAAGTGCGACATAGCCGTGATATAGCCCTGGTCTGGGGATGGTTCCCCATGCAGCGCGTCCAAGACATCGGTGTCTTCCCCGTATTCGGGCATGCGGAAAGCCTATCACGAAAATAGACCTAGTTGCCAGCTTCGATCTCTGAGGCGATATGCCGGGCCAGTTCGATGAGATCTAGGTCGTGGCGGAGGTCGCCAAACTTGAAGTCAGGCAAGCCGCTTTGATCATGACCGGTGAGCTCGCCGGGGCCGCGGAGCTTGAGGTCGGCCTCGGCCACTTGAAAGCCGTCATTGGTTTTCTCCAACACCTTGAGGCGGTTGTTGGCTTCATCGGATTTTCCGGTGGTGAGGAGAATGCAGTGGCTGTCATGCACTCCGCGACCAATCCGTCCTCGCAACTGGTGCAGCTGGGCGAGGCCGAATCGGTCGGCGTTTTGAATGAGCATCAAATTGGCGTTCGGCACATCTACGCCCACTTCCACCACGGTTGTGGAGAGCAGGACTTGCAGTCGGTTTTCATTAAAGGCCCGCATGGCTTGTTCCTTTTCCTCCGGTTTCATTCGTCCGTGGAGTACTCCGACCTGGTGCGGAGCGAATTGCTCGGCAAGCTTGCGCGCCTCTTTGGTCACGGCCTTGATGCCGGCAGCCGTGTCTTCGTTGTCAACCCGCGGGAACACCACATAGGCCTGTCGACTTGCATTGAGCTGCTCCTTCATGAACTCGAGAATTTTCGGCCATCGATCAGGTGTTCGAATGTGAGTGCGGATCGTGCCGCGACCTTGAGGGAGTTCATCGATCACCGAACAATCAAGATCGCCATATAGTGTCAGACCCAGTGTGCGCGGGATGGGGGTGGCGGTCATGACCAGTAAATGAGGGAAGTTCCCTTTGCGCAGGAGCTGATCGCGTTGGCTGACGCCAAACTTGTGTTGCTCATCAATCACCACAAGGCCGAGGTCTTCCATGGAAAACGAATTCTGAAACAACGCATGCGTACCGATGGCCAGCGTCCGCTCTCCGGATGCGAAAAGTGGTGTATCAGATTCCTTGTGGCTGCCTGTGTGCAGGCGAATACGAACAGGCAGGTGGCGTAGCCATTTCGTAAAATTGCGATGATGTTGCTCGGCAAGAATTTCCGTGGGCGCCATCAGGAGCGCGTTATAGCCGCTTTCCAAGGCGCGGAGGATTGCGAGGCCGGAGACGGCAGTCTTGCCGGAGCCTACGTCACCTTGCAGCAGGCGGCGCATGGGATGTTTGCCGGCAAGGTCGGCCTCGATCTCCATGGACACCGTGCGTTGTGCGTCGGTAAGCTGAAAGCCGACCGCATGAAGAAATGGTTGCGTGTAGGAGTTGTCGCCGCCACACGGTAGGGCTTGGGCCTTAGATTGGAGATTATTCCGCCGCCGCCGAAGCTGGCATTGGAGGACGACAAATTCGTCCAAGGCCAAACGCCGCCGAGCAGCGGCGGCATCATCGAGTTCGATTGGGAAATGCAACGCTCGGACAGCCTCGGCGCGATCGGGCAGTCCGGCGGCGTTATACGGAGGAGTATCAATTAATCGAGTGTGTTCCTCTACGATTCCGTGCATGAAACGGCGTAGCCAGCGTTGGGATAGCCCCTCAGTGAGCGGGTAGACCGGTACGATCCGGTTGACATGAACCGGCGCGTCCTCGTCATTTTCAATAATCTCCGTCTCCGGATGATCGACCGAGGGGCTTTTGCCCTTAGAAAGTTTGCCATAGATCAATACATCGTCGCCCACCTTGAAGTAGCGTGAAATGTAGGTGATATTCCACCAGCGGCAGGAGACGTGGCCGGAGTCGTCTTCGAGAACAAACTCGAACAACGTACGGCCGCCGCGAAGGCGTTTGGTGCCGGACACGGTGATACGGCCTCGTGCCAAGGCGGGTTTCTCTGTGGAGAGTTCCCGGATCGGCCGGATGTCACGCCGATCCTCGTATCGTCGAGGTCGCAGGAGTATAAGGTCGCCGAGGGTCTGGCATTTGATACGAGCCAGTTGCTGGCAGCGTTCCGTGTTGATGCCTTTCAAGTGAATAACAGGCGTATCCAGCGGATTATCTGGCGGCATCTCCTCGGGCACGACGTGTTTATAGACAAGGTCGTTGACTGGCCCAAGGCGAACATTTTAACACTTTGCCCCGCGAGACTTTCCCGCCATGCTCCTGTCGTGGCTCATGAGTCGGATACAGTGGAACGGTTATGGCAGGATTATGCCGGGCTGTTTCGTGGGTTTGATGACCTCACACTGGCGCGTTGGATGGCGCAAACCTTGAGCCAATTGCAGGGCAAACTTTGGCGCATGTCGCATCCTTTGGTGGCTTCCTACCGGCTTGCGGCAATGGTGGGCCATGATCGCCAAATCTGGCATCAGCGATTGGTGAATCCGCCAGTTGATTTCCCGGCGGCCAAATGCTGCCGGGCCCCATTGTTGCCGATGGTGACGCGGGATGTGCTGGAGAACGGATTGATTTGTCTTCACTGTAATGGCACGGCGGTGCCGCTTGAGGAGTTGGCGGACGAATCACTGAGAGAACGGCTCTCGAAATGGGCTGAAGATTATTCCACCATCCATGGCGTGGCGCATTGGGACGAAACGAGGCAGAATAATCACGCGAATTACGAACAGGCCTTTGAGAGTGCTGCGCAACAAAGTGAGAGGCTGCTCGCCTACCAAGGCGTCGAGTTGGCACCGGCATTGGTGGAATTTTTTCCGGCGGTGATTTGGGAGGATCAGGACGAATGCCTTCAAGTAAGGCCGGAGGATATTATCACATGAATGGATCAGAAGAACCGCAGGTAGCCGCACCGCCGTCCAGTAACGGATCAAAGTGGGCCAAGCGGCTGGGAATTGGCTGCGGAAGCTTGATCGCTTTGGCGCTGGTTGGCGTGCTTCTGCTAAATTGGGGAGTGAAACGACTGGTGGTGGGTAAGATTGAGTCAGAGCTGGAATCGCAAGGTTGGCGCGCGGATGTGGGCGACTTCAATTATTCCATCGCCAATAAGGAAGTGGAGATTCGAAATTTTACCGGGGTACCGATGGACGCCAAGCAAATAGAGGAAGTGGGGGAAGTGCATGTTGATCATGTGCGGGTGCGGTTTGATAATTCTCGGGAAGATAAATTGGGTGAGTTGGAATTGCGCGGTGCCATAGCGCGATTCGGGAAACTTGACGAGGTGAGGCTCGTGCCGGAGAAGAATATTTCGGTCAAAGGTTTTATTTTTAATAATCCCGAGGAGTTTGGCGGGGGACCGTTATTGAATTTTAAGGAGATTGAACTGGAGTACGGAGACCCAAAGGTTAAGGGGCGGGAACACTTTCAGACCGTGCTCATTGATGTCACCCGGTTAAATATCGTGAAAAACAAGCAGGGCCTGTGGTTGACCGATTTGATGCCCAAGGCACAGGAGGCGATTCGAAAGAATGACGATTCTCCGGCTTCCCCGACGGTGAGCCAACTTACTATTCGGATCGGTGAGATTGCCTTTCAGGATTTATCGGTAGGTGGCAAACCAAAGGTGATCAAAATGAATCGTACGATCAAAGTGGAAAACGACCCCAAAGATTACGAGCTTGGGGTGTTTCTGCAATTGGTTGGGATTGTATCCGAGGCCAAACGGCGGTCGGGTTACTAAATCTTCACAACGAACTTTTCGTTCTTCTTCACGCTTTCGGCAAAGCCGGCCATGAGTTGCGGGATTTGCTCAAGGTCCTTGAGGTTAACTACTTCGACCGGCGAATGCATGTAGCGATTCGGCAGGCTTATCAGGGCACTGGGAATGCCACCGCGGGTCCAGAAAACTGCGTCGGTATCCGTGCCGCTGGTGGCGCTGACGGTTTCGTGCTGTAACGAAATCTTCGCCTTCGAGGCGACTTGTTCCAAGCGTTTGACCACTTCAGGGTGATTGCAAATGCCATGGGTGATCGTCGGGCCGTCCCCCATTCTGATGTCGCCGTGGGTTTGCTTGTTGATGCCCGGATAATCGGTCGCGTGGGTGACATCGACGACTAGGGCCGAATCGGGTTTGAGCGAATAAGCGATCTGACGTGCGCCGAATAGGCCCACTTCCTCCATGGTGTTGGAGACCGCGCAGACTTCGGCGTTGAGTTTCTTTTTAGAGCTGGCTAGGAGTCGCAATGCTTCGGCGACCGACCAGGTGCCGATGCGATTGTCGAAGGCGCGGGCTACGGCGATGTCCTTGTGCAGAATCTCAAAGTTTTGATTTACCGTAATAGGGTCGCCAATGCGAACACGTTTCTCGGTGGCTTTGCGGGAATCGCATCCAATGTCGATGTATAAATCGGTGATCTTCGGTGCCTTGGGTTCGCCGTCCACTCGTTGCATGTGTGGCGGTGGATTTCCGACCACGCCTAGCACGGGGCCTTTGGCGTTATGCACCGTCACTCGCTGTGCTTTGCTGACAATGGCGTCCACGCCACCCATGCGTTTCACATAAATAAAGCCGTTGTCGTCAATGTAATTGACCGAAAGGGCGATCTCATCGGCATGACCGGCGAGCATGATGCGCGGTCCGCCGCCTTTGTTCAGAGTGGCGACGCAGTTGCCGTATTCGTCATGATGGGTTTCATCGGCGAATTGGGAGACGTAATCGAGCCACACACGTTGGCCGCGAGTTTCGTAGCTGGTGGGGCTGGGGGTGTTGACGAGTTCCTTGAGAAAGGCGAGCGATTCCTTGCGCATGGGCGAAGGTTGCATGCGTGGCGGAGTGGCGTCAATGCTCGACGCTGGCAAGGGGTTTTGTTAGTAACGCGCCGTGCGTGCCAAGCTTATTGCCGAAGCCAAATTGGTGGTCGTGAAGCTCGGGACCGGTATCTTGACCGATCGCCGGAACCGGCTGGCTTCGTCGCGCATCAAGCAAATCGTCGCACAGGTAGCTCGAGCACGGAAGGCAGGTCGGGAGGTGGTGCTCGTTTCTTCGGGAGCAGTGGCCGCAGGTATGGAGGCGTTGGGTTACGAGAAACGCCCCGCCCGACTCGAGGAATTACAGGCCTGCGCCGCGGTGGGCCAGTCGCGGCTGATGGCCGTGTATCAGGAGCTATTTGCGGCGCACGAAATTCAGGCAGCGCAGGTGCTGCTGACCCATGCCGATCTTCAGGATCACGACCGCCATCTCAATGCGCGAAATACCCTTATGGCGCTGTTGGCGCGTGGGGTTGTGCCGGTGATTAACGAAAATGACGCCGTGTCCTTCACGGAACTGACCGTGGGTGATAATGACAAATTATCGGCCTTGGTGGCGGCGTTGTTACCGGCGGATTTGTTGGTACTCCTCACCACGGCGGAGGGATTGGTGCGTAATTTTGGCAAGGCCAATGCGAAGCTGGTTCCGACGGTGAAAAAGATCGATGCCGCTACGCGGAAACTGGCTGGCGGTACACAGAGTTTCACTAGCGTGGGAGGGATGGCCAGTAAGTTGAAAGCGGCAGAGATTGTAATGCGCGCCGGTATACCAATGCTGATCGGCAATGGGGTGCAGCGCGGCGTGTTGACCAAGGTGCTAGCGGCCGAAGCGGTGGGTACATTTTTTTTGCCAGGCGAGGCAAAGTTAAAGGGGCGTAAGCGGTGGATCGCTTTTTTTCATCACCCACAAGGAAGCATGGTAGTGGATGATGGCGCCAAGGCCGCCCTGCGAGAACGGGGGATGAGTTTGCTGGCTCCGGGCGTGATGGAATGCGAAGGCGATTTTGAGGCCGGGGATGTGGTGGGAATTTGTGACCGTCACGGGACGGAGTTCGCTCAAGGCGTGGCAAAATATTCGCGTGAGGCGATGGAGAACAATCCCGGCAAGGTGGTGGTGCACCGGGATCATTTGGTGGTGCTTTGATGGCGCGCAGAAAGAAACAGCCAATCGAGGAACTCCGTGCGGTTATGTCTCGACTGCGTGCGCCGGATGGGTGTCCTTGGGATCAGGAACAGGATCATCGGAGTATCCGCCTGAACGCCGTGGAGGAAGTCTACGAACTCGTCGACGCAATTGAAGCGGGGGACGACCTAGAGATGTTGGAGGAGTTGGGTGACTTGCTATTGCAGGTCGTGTTCCACGCACAGATGGCGGGTGAGCGCGGGGCCTTTAATTTCGACGACATTGCTCAAACGATTACGGATAAATTGATTCGTCGGCATCCCCATGTCTTCGGTGATGCGAAGGTGATGGATGTGGATGGGGTTTGGAACCAATGGGATGCCATCAAGCAAACGGAAAAGGTGGGTACGGCAAATGAACGCAAATCCGCCTTTGACGGAATTCCCCGGCATCTGCCGGCCCTAATGAGGGCGCATGAGGTGGCGAAGCAAGGGCGCAAACACGGGTTATTGTCGAAAGGTCGACGAGGCGGTGCCAAGCGCGCTCTGGGGGAGGAATTATTTCGGCTGGCGCAAAAGGCACAGGCGAATGGTTGGCAGGCCGAGGCGTTGCTCCGGGCGGAGACCGAACGCCGTGAAAAGGCGTTGCGCAAAAAGGAGAAGGCTGGACAACGCGGCAAGCGGGCCTAATTTGACGAAAGATTTTATGAGTGACCCACGATACGATAAGTTGGCCAAGTTATTGGTGGAATATTCCTGCGCCCTGAAAAAGGGAGAGAGCGTGTTTATTGATGTGGCGGATATCCCTGATCGCATGACCATTGCGCTGGTCCGGGCGGCGCGTAAGGCGGGGGCGAATCCAATCGTGGAAACGCGTCAATCGCGCGTGGTGCGCGAATTGGTGAAGGGCACGACCGACTCACATGCGAAACTGACCCGTGATGTGGAACTGCATCGAATGAAGAAAGTCCAGGCGTACATCGCCATTCGCGGCGCGGAAAACACCAGCGAACTGAGCGACGTGCCACCCAAGGTGATGCAGGCTTATTCGAAGGCCATGCGGCCGGTGCTCAATTATCGCGTGAACAAAACCCGCTGGGTGGTTCTGCGTTGGCCAACACCGAGCATGGCGCAGGCGGCAAATATGAGCACGGAGGCGTTTGAGGATTTCTATTTTGATGTCTGCACCTTCGATTACAGTCGGATGGCCAAGGCGATGAAACCACTTGCCAAGCGGATGACTAAGGCCAAGGAAGTGCGATTGGTAGGTCCGGGCACAGATCTCACTTTCAACATCGCGGGGATGCCGGCGATTCCCTGTGCGGGCGATCGGAATATTCCGGATGGTGAGGTGTTCTCTTGTCCCACCAAAAAATCCTGCAACGGGACGATTCAGTTCAACACCCCCACGCTTTATGCGGGGACGAAGTTCGAAAACGTGAAGTTGACCTTAAAGGATGGTAAGGTGATCGAGGCGACCAGCAATAACACTAAGCGGTTGAACGAGATTCTGGATACCGATGCCGGAGCGCGATATATCGGCGAATTTTCGCTGGGTGTGAACCCGTTTGTGATGAATCCGATGTGCGATATTTTGTTTGATGAAAAGATCGGCGGCTCGCTGCACTTTACGCCGGGGCAGGCATACGAGGAATGCGATAATGGAAACCGCTCGGCGGTTCATTGGGACATGGTGCTGATCCAGCGTAAGGAATGGGGTGGAGGCGAGGTGTGGTTCGATGGCGAACTCATCCGCAAAGACGGTTTGTTCCTGCCGAAAGATCTGCAGCCGCTGAATCCGAAGAATCTGAAAAAGGCCTAGCTCTTTTTTAGCAACGCGAGAAATTCCTTCATCGCGGGCGAGAGGACCTTGCTCTTTTTGTGGACTGCTGCCAACGGTCGGTAAAACTGTTCGTCCTCAATTTCTACCATGGCGATGGTTTTCTTGGTGACTTCCTGGGCCACCGGGCTTCGGGGGACAATGGAAATGCCAGCGTCAATTTCAACGGCGCGTTTAACAGTCTCGATGTTGTCGAATTCCATGGCGTGATCCACCTCCACATTGCGATCACGTAAAATTTTATCAATCGCGCGTCGAGTTGGGATATCGGGCTCGAAGGCGATGAATTTGTGTGAGGCGATTTCCGATAGTTTTACCCTGGGTTTCTGTGCCAGAGGATGATCGGGGTGGCAAATGAGCACCAGCATGTCTTCGGCCAGAGAGGTAACATGGAGGCGCGGGTCTTTTTGGGGATAAGCCACTAAGCCGATATCTGCCATGCCGGAAATGATATCTTCGTACAGCTGTGTCGCTCGTCGATATTCTACTGACACATTTACAGTGGGGTGTTTCTTGAGAAATTTTTTCAAGTAAGGTGGTAGCTCGTGGAGGCCGATGCTGTAGATCGTTACGACCTTGATGGTGCCGGTGACGACATTTTGGATCTCTTGGATTTTATGGCGAAGCTCGTCGTAGGATTGTACGATTTGCTTGCTGTATTTGTAGAGCGTCTCGCCTTCCTTGGTTAGCGTGAATCTCTTTTTGCTCCGTTCAATGAGGGCGGTAGCGAACTTTGTTTCCAGAGAGGAAATTTGTTGGCTGACGGCTGATTGCGTAACGCCGTTGATCTGGGCCGCCTTGGTGAAACTCGTGGTCTCCGCCAAGTCGCAAAACACCTTCAGGCTTTCAATCTGCATGGTTGAAGTAAATCAGTTCAGCTTATGAAGTCAATTAGAAGGCAGGTTTTTGCTAGTAAACGAGTTGGGAAGCAATGTCTGGATATTCGTTTGAGAAGGGGATTCAGGTTGATTGACGTCCACTAGGATTAACTCTGCATCTGCCGCATATTCGGCAATGATTTGCCGGCATGCGCCGCATGGGGCCGCCCCGCCGCTGGAAGCAATGGCCAATTTTTGAAAGGAGTGATGGCCGGAAGTGAGGGCATTGAAAATGGCAACCCGTTCGGCGCAGCAACTGAGCCCGTAACTGGCACTCTCGACATTGGCGCCATGAATGATGGCGCCCGCGTCGGTGAGGAGCGCTGCGCCGACTTTGAATTTGGAATACGGCGCCTGCGCGAGTTCGCGTGCTTTCATCGCTTCGGCGACGATGTCAGTGGAGTTGCTCATAACGGCATACAAATTCGGTAAGCAGTTTTGCTGCGGATTGGCTGGCGGTGGCGCCGGTGGAAAGCACCTCCTTATGGGTAAGGGTATCGCCAGTCAGGCCGGCTGCGGCATTAGTAATGCAGGAAAGGGCGGCGACACGCAGGCCGCATTGGCGGGCCACGATAGCTTCCGGGACGGTACTCATGCCCACGGCGTCGGCGCCGAGTTTCCCGTAAGCTCTGACTTCGGTAGGGGTTTCATAATTGGGACCACTCACGGCGCAATAAACGCCGGAGTGGAGTTTGGTTTTTGTTTTACGGGCCGCCGATTGCAGGGCTTTGGTGAGGGAGGGGTCATAGGTCTGTGTGAGATCCACAAACCGTTCTAGGCCGGGCTGCGCTCGGCCACGCAAAGGATTGTCGCCCATGAAATTCAGGTGATCTTTGAAGGCCATGAAATCGCCGGGTTTGTATTTGCGATTGATCCCCCCGGCGGCGTTGGTGAGCAGAAGGGATTTAATGCCGTATTCAGCGAGCACTCGGATGGGCAGGGTAATCGCCGCCATCGAATGGCCTTCATAATAATGCGCTCGGCCCTGTAGGACTAGAACTTCTGTCTCGCCTAGATGGCCGATCAGAGCCTGGCCTGCATGGCCGGAAACACTGGGTGAGAGGAAACCAGCTAGTTTTGTGTAGGCTACGGTGGACACAAGAGAGATTTTTCTGGCGGCCGCATCGAAGCCGCTACCCAGCACTATGGCGAATTTGGGGCGCAGTGAAGAGGCGCGTCGTAATACGCCGGCTGCTGTTTTCGGATTGACTTTGCCTCTCACTTTATGCGGATTCATTCTTTCCGGATGGCCCTGCGGCTGTCCATGTTTTATTGATCCCATGAGCGTGGAACTAAGCAATGAAGAAATTAGCCGTTATTCGCGGCACCTGATTTTGCCCGAAGTAGGCATGGCAGGACAAAAGAAACTGAAGGGCACCAGCGTGCTGTGCATTGGTACGGGAGGCTTGGGTTCGCCGATTGCCATGTATCTTGCGGCAGCCGGGATTGGTAAGATTGGTATCGTGGATTTTGATGTGGTGGACTATTCAAACCTTCAGCGTCAGATCATTCACGGTACGGATGATGTAGATCGGCCGAAAGTGCAGTCGGGCAAGGAGACATTGAATTCCATTAACCCGCAGGTTGAAGTGGTGATCCACGAGACGATGCTCACCTCGGACAATGCCTTAGATATCATCGAGCCCTACGACATCGTCGTGGATGGCACCGACAATTTTCCCACACGGTATCTCACCAATGACGCCTGTGTGCTGCTGAAGAAGCCAAACGTATACGGTTCCATCTTCCGGTTTGAAGGACAGGCCAGCGTGTTTGCGCCGGAATTGGGAGGGCCTTGCTATCGGTGTCTGTATCCCGAGCCACCCCCTCCAGGGATGGTGCCGAGTTGCGCAGAAGGTGGAGTGCTGGGCGTACTGCCAGGTATTATTGGGTGTATTCAGGCCACAGAAATTATCAAACTGGCGCTCGGAAAGGGTGAACCCTTAATAAATCGCCTGATGCTTTACAGTGCCCTGGACATGAAGTTTCGTGAGCTAAAATTGCGACGCGATCCGAAATGTCCCATTTGTGGGGAAAACCCAACCATCACTGAGTTGGTCGATTATCAGGAGTTTTGTGGGATTGGAGATGAACCTGTTGAGCCGAAGGCGCATCCGGACGAGGTGAGCGTGCAGGATATGAAAAAGGCGATGGATGACTCCTCCAGCGACATCGCCTTCCTCGATGTGCGGGAATATGACGAGGTGGAGATCGCCAAGATCGTAGGCGTGCCATTGATTCCGCTGGGCGAATTGCCGCAACGCTTCACGGAGCTGGATCCGAATCAGACGCTCTATATCCATTGCAAAATGGGAGGGCGCTCCCTCAAGGCGGTCGAGTTCCTGAAACAACAGGGATTCAAGTATTGCAAGAGCGTGGCCGGCGGTATCAATGCGTGGAGTGACGATATTGATTCCTCGGTGCCGCGGTATTAGGCGCCCCGAAAAAGCGAGGTCGATTTAATTTCCTTTTGTTTGATGCGTCACTGGCGCATTCTCAACCCATGGGCACTCGCCGTCAGGAGCGCGAACGCGCGGTTCAATTTCTGTTTCAGCACGATCATAATCCGCCAGAGGA
>JAYOSV010000035.1:0-2752 GCA_038139415.1 Verrucomicrobiales bacterium
CTGTGGTTGAACAGGAGTGGGAGAAAGCATTTTACCAACTAAGGAAACCTGAGTTTGCTCCCTCCTATGAAGTGCCTGCTTTGTAAGCAAATTGAAAATTTCTACAGCAACAAAAAATAATGAAAATAATTCTCTTCTCAATGATTCTGTTAAACTGCTTGATTACAGCCCATGCTACGGACAAAGAGATCCGACACCTTACTCAAGTTAGCTTTGATGAGTATATTGTGCAGATGAATTGGGTCAATGAATGTACTTCCAGCATGACAATAATCGACAAGAAGTCCCAAAGGGTGATTCAAACAATATCATTGGAGGGAGATACAGATAATCACGTTTTCGACACTAAACGCTATGGGGACCCTGGTGGATTGCGTTATCTTCAAATGAAGGACAGCGACAATGACGGACATAAAGATTTATGGTTTTTAACCTCTTGGGGTTCCAGAATTACGCGTCATAATGTTTACAGGTACAACCCCAGAACTAATTCGTTTAAATTCTTTTATGAATCAGTAAACGGTAGTCCTCCAACCAAAACTAAATAAATGACCAAAATATTTACCATCATTGCGATGAGTGTTTTTGGGGGGGGAGGCCTGTTGGCAACACCAGAGAGCACTAAACCAAATGTGCTCTTTGTGATATCTGATGATCTCAACTATGCCCTCGGCGGACTAGGCCATCCGGAATCTAAGACACCTAACCTAGATCGATTTTCCAAGTCGGGCGTTAGCTTTACGCGGGCGTATTGTCAGTTTCCGTTTTGCGGGCCCTCGCGAGCCTCGATCATGACGGGCCAGTATCCGTTGGTGAACGGCGTGATGCGCAACGGAGGCAAGGTCGATCCCAATCGGGTGACCCTTCCTCGGCACTTTGCCAACCACGGCTATTGGACTGCGCGCGTGAGTAAGATTTATCACATGGGTATTCCCATCGACATTGTACAAGGGACGTCCGGCCCGGATCATGCCGCTTCCTGGCACGAGGCCCATAATATCACCGCCCTCGAAACAATGACGCCCGGCAAACTGGCCGATTACACGCATCCGGACGCCGCCAAGCATTACCCCGCTGAACGCATCAAGTGGGCCGCCGCCCATCGTGAAGGAACTCCCTACAAGATGCATCCCTCCATCCGCGGCGATTACGCTGTGCTCGAAGCAGCTGATAAAGACACCGGGTTACTCGCCGACACAATGGCCGTCGATAAGGCCCTCGAGCTACTTAAAGGCCGCCAAGGCAAAGCCAAGCCCTTCTTTCTCGCTGTCGGCTTGATACGCCCGCACTTTCCGTTTGTGGCGACCGAGGGGAGTCTGGAACCGTATGATGCCCGTCGACTGGCTTATCCGGATTTCCCGAAGGACGACCACGTCGACATGCCTTCCGGTTCCAAGGGACGCATGATGGAGCTCAAAAAATCCGCCGTGCGCGAAGTGCGCCGCGGCTACTACGGGGCCGTCACCTACATGGATGAACAATTCGGCCGTCTGATGGCCGGGCTCGATCATCTCAAGCTTCGCGGCAACACCATCGTCGTCTTCGTCTCAGACCACGGTTACTTGCTCGGCGAACATCAGATGTGGAAAAAAGGAGTCCTCTGGAACGAGGCCGTTCAAGTGCCCCTCATCATTTCGGCGCCAGGCAAAAAGCAAGGCTTGCGCACCCATCACATCGTCGAACTCGTCGACCTATACCCCACCCTTGTCGAACTCGCGGGATTGCCGCCCGAACCCAAAGTGCAAGGGCAAAGCCTCGTTCCTTTACTCAACAACCCGGTCGCCCAACTCGATCGGCAGGATGCCATGACCACCGTTTCCCGCGGCCATGGTCTGCGCTCGGGCAAATGGGCCTTCATGTGGTACCCCGCCTCCAAGCGCGCCAAAAAGGAAGGCTTCATGCTCTACGACATGGAGAAAGATCCGAAACAATTCATCAACCTCGCCGAGGACCCAGCCCACAACGCCACCAAGATGCAGCTTTTACAGCGATTGAAAGAGCGCGTCGAAGAGTATCAGTAATCCTACGGTACACTCACCTCACCTCAGCTGATGATAAAAAGGACTAGATCGATAACCGCTATATTACCTGTCATAGGCGGCCTACTTTTTCTACTGGCTGCCAGCTTAACTAAAGCTGCGGACCGGCCAAACGTGCTGTTAATCGTATGCGATGATTTGAACACCCACGTAGCCCCCGCCGGTTATGAGCCGATTCACACGCCGGTGATGAAACAGTTCGCCACCGAAGCCCAAACGTTTCAGCGGGCGTTTTGCCAATATCCCGTTTGTGGCCCCTCACGCGCTTCGTTTATGAGCGGACTCTATCCTGAATCAACTGGGGTGCTCGATAACACCGCCGATATCCGACAAACCCGACCGAATACTGTGAGTTTGCCGCAATATTTCAAACAACACGGCTACTGGACAGGCGGCGTGGGCAAACTGTTCCACACCCCGAAGCACGACCCAGGGGACGCTGCCTGGAATATCAATCTACTATTCGATAATGATGAGTTGACCAATGTCCGTGCAGCTCGTCAGAAATTTGAGGCAGAGCACGGTTCGGTAGAAACGGGTCCTAACCGTCGACGATGGCGGACGCTAAAGAAGCAGATTTCAGCGAAGCTTAGCGGCCAATCCCCGCCGGGCCACGGTCCCAGCGGCCTTACTGACGCCCAGCATAAGGATGGCAAAAACGCCCGGCAAGTCGCCCAATGGTTAACCCAAAAGACGTATGGAGATCAGCCATT
>JAYOSV010000035.1:2816-31796 GCA_038139415.1 Verrucomicrobiales bacterium
CACCTAACAAGTATTTCGATCTCTATCCGCTAAACAAAATCACCTATAAACCAGACCACCCAAAACTTTGGGATTCGCTCCCCTCATTGGCCAAGGTGAAACGCTACGAATCGTTCGGTTTCGAGCTCGGCAAGGAAAACGATGCCTTACGCCGCGAATATACGCAGGCCTATCATGCGTGCATTTCATTTATCGACGCGCAGATCGGAATCATGCTTGAGGCTCTCAAACAAAGTGGCCACTGGAACAATACCGTAGTGATCATCACGTCCGATCACGGCTATCATCTCGGCGACCATTTTCTCTGGGGCAAGGTCACTCTATTCGATATTGGAGCCAAGGTTCCATTAATCATCCGCGCCCCCAGCCTCACCCAAGCTGGCAGCACATCGCAGGCGATGGTGGAGTTAATCGATCTGTATCCCACCCTCGCCGATCTGGCAGGCTTACCCAAGCCGACGCATTTACAGGGCACCTCGCTTCGGCCACTCCTTGGACATCCGGACCGACTTGGTAAAAAGAAATTTGCTTACACAATCGTCACACGCGGCCCCAAGCTGGGCTACGCATTGCGTAATCAAAACTGGCGTTACGCAAAATGGCCCGATGGTGAGGAACTCTACAACCTTAATTCCGACCCAGAAGAGAAACAGAACCTGGCCGGAAAACCCCATCTCAACGAACGTCTCATGGAATTTCGCCAGATTCTTGCCGCTAAACAGATTGAATCTGCCTCCAAAAGGCGGTAGTCTAATTACCAGTTTGGCATACCTCATTTTCCATAAACGCTTACGCGTTTTTGCCTGCTTACTTGGCTTTGCTCTGGGAGGGCTGTGGTCCCTTCAGGCCGAACGCCCATCGCCGCTGCAGTCTTACAAAACCGATATTCTACCGCTCATTCAAAAGCATTGCGTACAATGCCACGGACCAGAGAAACAGAAGGGCAAGTTCCGAATTGATACACTTGCAGCCAACCTGCACGAAGGCGAGAGTGCCGGCTACTGGCATGAGGTGTTGGACCAGCTCAACGAAGGCGAGATGCCGCCGGAGGACGAGACACAGCTGACCGAGACCGAGCTGAACCGCTTCACCACCTGGCTGGAATCGGGCCTCAAGCAGGCCGCCGCCAAGCGTTCCAGCACGGGCGGACGCCAGCTCATGAGGCGCATGAGCCGGTACGAGTACCAGTACACGCTTGAGGATTTGCTGGGCGTCCGGCTCGATTACACCGCCCACATCCCCGGCGACCTCTCCGGCGAGGACGGTCTCATGACCAACGCCAAGCACCTCGGCATGTCGCCCGTGCTCATGAACGGCTACTTGGAGGTGGCGCTGATGGCGCTCGACGAAGCCCTGCCGGAGACGCCCGAGAAGATTTATAAGGAGACCATCACTAAGTTCCAACCCTCTAAGATTCGAGGTCAGCGCGAATTGGGTGCGCCCAAACGCAAGAAAGGCGAGCCCAAGCCGAAGGTCCAAAACGTGCGGATCGACCCCCGCATCATCGCCCCTACCCCCGGGTTCAAGCTCTCCCACTTCAAGGCGGACCTGCCGCGCAAGGTCACCTTCGTAGAACGCCCCTTTTCCGGTCGGTTCGCCATTCGCTTGAAGGTGAAAGCCACGGCAGATTCCGCAGGCCGAAAACCGGAACTGACCATTCATGTCGGTCACCGCGCCTCGGGCGATTACGATCCCAAGAAAATCATGGGGCGCCAAATGATCGATCCCGCCAAGGGCGAACACGTCGTTGAGTTCATCGGCAACATCGAGGATTTCCCGCTCGGGAAAAAAGGCGGCTACTACAACGGCAGCGGCAGTCACGACGTGACGCATCTGGCCGTGTACGTCTGGAACACCGCCGAACCGAAGGAGCGATACAACCTTCTCACGCCACTCGACGAGGTGGACGAGCCGCTGCTGCATCTGTCGTCCGTGGAAATGGAAGGGCCGCTCCTGAACGGATATCCCAGCGAGACCGCAAAGAACCTCTTCCCGCTCCGATCGGCCAACCTCGATGAAGCCGCGCACATCCGCAATACGCTCGCCACCTTCATTGGCCGCGCCTTCCGCCGCGAAGCCCGCCCGGTGGAAGTGGCCAATGCCTTCGCTGCCTTCGGGCGTTTCAAGAAGCTCACCGGCGACGATCAGGACGCCATGCGCAAGACGATGGCCACCCTCCTCGTCTCACCGAAATTCCTCTACCTCGTGGAACCCTCACCCGAGGCCGAGCCCAAGCAGGCCCGCCGGCTCAACGCCTACGAACTGGCCACCCGCCTCTCCTATTTCCTCTGGGCCTCCATGCCCGACGACGAGTTGCTCGCCCTCGCTGCCAACGGCCAACTGCTCCGACCCGAGGTTCTCAAGCAACAAGTCGGGCGCATGCGCAAGGACGAGAAGTTCCGCCGGTTCGCCCGGCACTTCAGTCACCAATGGCTCGGCCTGCCGTCGCTGGAGAACGTCGCCATCAACCCCAAGCTGCACCCTGATTTCACCGACGTTACCCGCGAAGCGCTCAAGGAGGAAACCCTCGCCTTTGCCGAGCACGTGTTCGCCCACGACCTCAGCGCGCTGAATTTTGTCCAGTCGGACTTCGCTATGCTCAACAATACGTTGGCCAAGCATTACGGCATCGCGGACGTGCACGGCTCGCATTTCCGTCCTGTGAAGCTGACCACCCAATCCGCCCGAGGCGGCGTACTCACGCAGGGCAGCGTACTGCTCATGGGCAGTGACGGCGCAGAATCCAACCCCATCTACCGCGGCGTGTGGTTCCGTAAACGCCTCTTCGCCGACCCGCCACCCCCACCCCCGCCCGGCGCGCCGCCCTTGGAAAAGAAGGACGATACCAAGCTCTCCCTCAAGGAACAGATCGCGCTACACCGCGAGAACGCTGCCTGCGCCCGCTGCCACAACAAGATCGATCCGTGGGGCATTGCCTTCGAGGCTTACGATCCCACCGGCCGCCTCAAATCCACCGCCTTCGATGCCTCCACCATTTTACCCGATGGCGTAGAGATCGACGGCCTGCTGGCCTTGCAAGATTACGTGCTAGAAAAGAAATCGCGCGACTTCGCCCATGGCTTCGTCCGCCGCATCACCGGCTACGCGCTGGGCCGTCAACTCGAGTACTCCGATGACCCGCTCGTCGAACAACTCACCGACAATTTGATTGCCAACGAATATCGCGCCGGTAGCCTCATCGAAGGTCTGGTCACCAGCACTGCGTTTCTCACTAAGTAAATTCAGCAACACACAAGCACATGAAAAAGTTCTGGCACCTTTCCCGACGCGAAGTTCTCCGAGGCTTAGGCGGCATCTCCCTTGGCCTGCCCTTTCTGGAGGCCATGGCGGCGACCGCTCCGAAGCAAGCCTCCGCCCCCAAGCGCCTGGCCTGCATGTTCTTCCCAAACGGTGTCACCCTGCCAAAAGAGAGTGATCCACACCACGCCGAGTGGCATTGGTTCCCCAAGGGCGAGGGCAAGGGCTTTAAGCTGAACAAGTCCACCGAATCCCTCGAGCCGCACCGCAACGACATTTCGTTTCTTTCCGGTCTCTCTCACCCCGCCGGACGGCACATGGCCGGCCACGGCGTTTCCGATGTCTTTCTCACCGCCGGCCCCGTGGATGCCAACTCTTACCAGAACACCGTTTCCTTTGACCAACTTGTGGCGGAGAAAAATGGCCGAGACACTCGCCTGCCGTTTCTGCCGTTGTCCGTCGGCGGCGGCGTGGGCACGCTCGGCCGCACCCACACCCTCTCCTACACCAAAACCGGCCAGCCCATTCCCGCAGAGAGTAACATTCGCCGCTGCTTTAACCTCATGTTCGGTCAGGAAAAGGACAGTCTCGACAAGGCCCGCCGTGAATTGCTCGTGCGCAAGAGCATGCTCGACGGAGTGCTGGAGGATTCCCGCTCACTGAAGACCCGCCTCAACGCCGCCGACCGGAGTACGCTCGACAACTACCTAGACTCCGTCCGCCAACAAGAGCAACGCATCCAGCGCCTCGAAAGCTGGCTCGACCGCCCCAAGGCCGAAGTCGCCGAGACCGCCCTTAGCATTGACGCCACCAGCGCCAACATGCAGGACTACGTCCGGGCCTTCTACGACCTCATGTTCCACGCCTTCCGCACCGACACCACGCGCGTCATCACGCACATGCTCGGCATCGAAGGCGGCGGCTCCAAGTCCGACCATTTCCCCACCGCCCTCGGCCTCGACGCCCACCACGCCCTGAGCCACCGCCGCAAGTCCACCTTCAAGGACTGGGGCGTCTGGGACAAATTCATGAACGAAAACTTCGCCTACCTTCTGAAGCAACTCTCGGAAGCTCCCGAAGGCGAAGGCAGCGTGCTCGACAACACGCTCATCATGTACGGCTGCTCCACCAGCACCACGCACCTAGCACGGAACTACCCGCTAATTCTCGCCGGCGGCAAGAACATGGGCCTACAACACGGCCACTTCCGCAAGTTCGACGAGGACAAAGTCCGCCTCGCCGACATGTACGTGACCCTGCTCAACACCCTCGGCGTGGAAACCAAGCAATTCGGCGACAGCACCCGCGAGCTGAACGAGATTCTGCAGGCGTAGTTAGCGCGCCACCAAGTCCGAGATGCCCGCATCCCACTTAAGGGTGGCCGCGGGGGTGAGACCACCGGTGGCGGAAATACGGTAGGCCGTCAGGGTTGCGCCGGTGGTGGCGGTCACCAGCAGATATTTTCCATCAGGCGACAACGCGAAGCCCCACGGAATCTTGTCCGCCTCCGTCAGCCCGAGAAATTCCGCGTGTCCGTTCTCCAGCACGCGATAGCGGCTGACTCGATCGAAATCCTGCCGATGCCCACGCAGGCCCCCGAAGAGAAACTTGCCGTCCGGCGTGATCACCAAATCTGACGCACTCAGCCCGGTCTTGGACATCCCCTGCGGCAGCACATTGAGATCCTGTTCAATCTTCAACTGCCCGTTTACCTGTCGCCGATACGTCGAGAGCCCGATTCCCTGTTCATTGGTGAAATACACCATCGGCAGCTTTGGATGATACGCCATGTGGCGTGGGCCCGTGCCTTGCGGCGGGCGGGCATCCTTCGGCTCCAGAGCCGTGATCGCGCCCGTGTCGCCGTTGTAGCCATACTGCAACAACGCAAGGTTCCCCTTTACAAATGGGATATACAAATTCCGGTTGTCCGGCGACACCAACACGCAATGCGCCGCGTTGATGCCTTCATCCACCGTCGCCACTGACTTGCCGGGCACGCCGTCCTTGCCCAGCGGATACACATGCAGACGCCCGTTGCCGTAGCTCACGCCCAACAGATGTTTGTGCCCGCGGTCCACACTCAGGTAACAGGCACCGTCATTGAACTGCAAGGGCACGTGCTTCTCGTACGCACCCTTGGCCGACAGCGACACCACGGCGCCCGGCACCTTGCCTGGATCTCCGCCTGTCGCCGTCACGTACAGCAGCGGCTTGGCTGGATGTGCAGTGATCACGCGCCCCGCCAGGCCCAGAGCCACCTTGCGTTCTACCTGCAACTGCAGCCCCTCCCCTTCCGGAGTCGCCTTCACGATCCACAACGTACCGGACCTTGAGCTTGGCGCAAACACACGGAACCCCGCGGCCTCCGCCATGAATGACAAAAGAAAAACTGAAACGAATAACGAGATGGTTTTCATAAGATTATGTTGGAGTGAATGAACGCGATCAGCGTTTCAAATGTTTCATGAAAAAATCGAGGGTAATCTTCTTAGCTTCCGGCGTGATAAATTCCGGCCCACCATGGCCGGCACCTTTCAATGCCAACAGCGTGGACTCCACTCCGTGCGCCCGCAGCTTGGCGTCCAGCTTCTCGCTTTGCACCAGCGGCACCCCTTTATCCGCCGTACCGTGCATGATCAGAAAGGGCGCATCCCCTCGGCTCACATTGTCCAGCGCACTGGCGTCCCGAGCGAGCTTGGGCACATCGCGCACCGTGGCCCCGAGCAGTTTCGCGCCGTTGGACTGGGCGATATCTGCCTCAGTGCGGCCGTTACCCACGTTATTCGGCGGCATGGTCAACAATTCGCTCGGGCCATACCAATCCATCACCGCCTGCACACGGCTAGAGATCTTCTCCTTGCCAGCAAACTTGCGCGTACCCATCAATGCCACCAGATGCCCCCCGGCCGAGGTGCCCCAGCAGCCGACGTGTTGGTCATCGAGATTATATTTCTTAGCATTCTCTCGCACCCAACGTACTGCGGCGTAACAGTCATTGATTTGATCCGGCCACTGGCCCATGTCGGTGAGGCGATAATTGATTGAGGCGATGGCAAACCCATGCGGCACCATCCAAGCCCCGCGCCGCCCACGATCCTTATTGCCGTTTTTCCAACCACCACCATGCACAAACACAATAACCGGCACCGGTTCATTGGCCGCCTTGGGACGATACAAATCCAGCTTCAAGGAAATCCCGTTCGGCGTGGCGTACTCGATATCCTTCAACAATTCCACCTCGGCCGGCAGCTTAGGTTGCGGTTTCTTTTTATTAGCTTGGGCGAAAACGGGTGTGACGAATCCAAGACAGCAAGCAAGAAGAATCATTGACGTCAATTTCATGATGTGAGGATGGAGCAGAGGATTACAAAAACGCCGCACCCTCACAAGCGCTGAGCTTTACGGGGCAGGAACGAATTCCCCAAAGGGACGGTTCTCAAACTGCTTTAAAGCCCTCAGCAAATGCGCCTTCATTTGCTTCACCACCAGGGGATGGCGCTTGTACACATTACGCATCTCTTCTGCATCGCTCTTGAGGTGGAACAGTTGATCCGACTCGAAGTAATGTGGATTTTTACGGGAAGCATAATGACCTAGATGGCCATTGCGCGTGAGGTACGGTCGCTTCAGGGTAGCACCATCGAACCCCTTGAAAGTCGCTCCGCGAGCTATTCTTTCCTGCAACTTCTTCGGATAACGCACGGCGATGTATTTCCAGTCCTGCGTTTTCACCATCCGAGAATGCCCCAACTCCCCAAACAAAACCTCCCGAACAGGGCTCCGATCTCCAAAAATTTGCGGAGCAAAACTAACGCCATCCATCATATAATCTTTCGGCGGTTGAATACCGCATAAATCCAAGATCGTGGGAGCTAAATCGATATTGGCCAACAGCCCATTATATTGCGAGCCAGGCTTAATGCGGCCGGGCCATTGAAGGATCACGGGCACACGCAATCCAAAATCGTACAGCGTCGCTTTGCCGTGTCTCCACGAGCCATGATCGGAGGTGAAGATAACAAGGGTATCCCGTTCCATGCCGAGTTCGCGCACCTTATCAATCAACGCCCCTACGCCGTCATCCAGCCACAATGCAAACGCTTTGTTGTCCGCAAAACCGGCGTCTTTATTACGCCGCAAAACGTCTGCGCGTGATGGTAGAACATCGAATCCTTCAGGCACAAACCCTTCTCCAGTAAAACGCGGATCCGATTCCAGTGAGAAGCGATTGGCCCATGGTGCCGGCCCGTGGTGGAGTGTAGTGGAGAAGTAGAGAAAAAATGGCGCCTGCGTAGTGCCCGCACCCTGAGATTTTTGCGCCTCCAAAAATTGCAGAGCCTTGCTAATGGTCCAATCAAGGTTGTGCACGTTAAGGGTAGCATTTTGAAGTTCCTTGAGGTTGGCGGCATAGACTCCATCGACATAATCGAATCCATAGGGTTTGATCGCTTCACACCAGCGGCGATGATTACGTCGCATTTTGGCATTCACCACGGGATCTCGGGGATCCGCATCAACTGGATAACTTTCCAGCCCTGTACCCTCCCAGCGACCATGAAACCAATGATGATTCACCACATGGCTCTTGCCAACAAACCCCGTTTGATAGCCGTGCTTCTGTAACAGCTTGGCCAGATTCCAGCCTTCTAATTCAAGTTCACCAATATTCTCCACCTGAGTCTGATCGCCCGGCGGGTGTTCAGTTATAAAACGAGGGGCCTTGCAACGCCCGGCATATCGGCCCGTGAGAAAACTGTAGCGTGACGGTGAGCATACCGTAGAAGTCACGTTGAAATCGGTGAGCTGCATACCTTCCTTCGCCATGCGATCCAACCGTGGCGTATGCACCTTGCCTCCCAAAAAACCAATGGAATCCCAGCTCTGATCATCCGTCAGAATAAAAACCACATTGGGCGGAGTTGTACGCTCTGCCAACACCGTTCCGGCAAGACACAGCACCCAAAAAAAAGTGCGCATCAGATTCATTTCCCCTCCTTCGCCCAACGTTTCATTTGCGCAATGTTATCCTGAAGGGTTTTCAAATGCGCCGCATCACCCTTTCTCTTAACCTTATCCAGATACAATGCCATATCGCTGTCGTACATCCGCGCCGGTTCGGGGCGCCGGCCGTGATCCCCGGTTTTCTGCATCCACTGATCCAACTGCCCGCGCATCGTCTTGAGCATCGCGGCGTGCTTGGGATCCCGGGCGAGATTGTTAATCTCATGCGGGTCATTGGCCAGATCGTACAATTCCTCTTGCGGGCGGGTGGGCTGGAAAAGCAACTGCTGCGTATCGTTCAACTTGCCGGCAGTATGCCATGCGCGCAACGCCTGAAGAATGGCCTTAGCATCCTTGTACGCGCACGGCTGCAGATGCGGCCGGGCAGGCAGGAAATTGCGAATGTATTTGTACCGCGTGCTGCGCACCGAACGCAGGTGATCCACGGTTTCATCGCACCGGTCACGCGCGGAAAAGGCCGCCGCGCGTGGCTGGTAGTCTTTGGCTAGAATGTCGCGGGCCTGCATGTAGTCGGGCACACCGATCTGCGCCGCGGCCAGCGACAGGGCGGCGATGTCGATGTGCTCCACTACGTCGTGCCGCACCGCTCCGGCCTTCACGCCGGGCCCGGCAATAACCAACGGCACGTGAATGCCTTCGTCATACAGGAATTGTTTGCCGCGCGCATGGCTGATGCCGTGATCGGTCATGAAAATCACCAGCGTATTTTCGAGCACACCTTCCCGCTTGAGGCGGGCGATCACCTCGCCCACCATCACATCGGTCATGCGTACCGAATCCAAATACGCCGCCCAATCGCGGCGGATATCCGGGTGATCCGGATAATACGGAGGCAGTTTCACCGCCTCCAAAGGCGTACGCCGGCCGAGCTTGGCCTCAGCGGCCGCGGCGATTTTCTCCCAACCCTCCGCATTCTTGCCGCGCAACTTGCCGCCGGGCGTTTGGATCTGTGCGAAAAACGGCTGACCCGGTTTGCGATCCGCCCAGTCCGCGCCGTCGTACACCGAGGGATCCCATTCAAAATTGTAATCGGTCTTGCCCAGGCGCCCCTTGCTGCCGGGCCAACCGGTAATGGAGGTGTGATAGCCGGCTTTCTGAAACAATGCCGGCACGAGCTGGATGTGTTTGGGCAGCCGAATCTTCTGGTCGCCGCGGCCGCTGCGATGATGATGCGCGCCAATGCTGGTCTGGTACATGCCCGTTATAAACGCCGAGCGACACGTCGAGCAGACCGGGGCGGTGACAAAGGCGCGGGTAAACTTCATGCCGCGACGGGCCAGCGCATCCACATGCGGCGTCTGAATGGCAGTTTCGCCGTAGCACGAAAAATTCACCGACATATCATCGGGAATAATCCAGACAATATTGGGCCGGGTATCCGCGCGCAGATCCGTCCATAAACCGAGAAATGCTAGAGTCAGAACGAGGATGGATTTCATTAAGTTAGATGTCGTGGTGTGCATAATCAGCTCTCTCATTCGGATTATGGGAATCTACTTTCGGTAGTCCGCCCCGGACCAGCTGGACAAGACGGATCGCTGCCATGCCTCAAGCGCCTTGCGCATTTGGGCTGTGCGTTGCGGTTCGGCGGCACTGAGATCGGCCGCCTCCATCGGGTCGTTGATCAAGTGATATAACTCGAAGGTGACCGTCTGGTTTCTTTCAATCCGATGCAGCTTCCACGGCCAAGCATTCCAGGCGGCGTGACCGCGCTGGGCGTCCGCGCCGAAGGTGGGAAATTCATTTACGTTTTTCAGAACGCGCGTGGGATGCGGGTTGGGTTGGCCCGCTTTTTTGGCCTCAAACAGGGCCTTGATGATGCGGTCGTTCCAGGTACCTTGCCCCTGGGTGTGTCCATGCCAGAAGCCCATGGGCGGACGCTCGGTGCGTTTCCCGGCGATCACCGGCGCCAAATCGATGCCGTCGAGCAATGGCTGATGCGCGACCTTGGCACCGGCCAAGGCGACAAGCGTGGGGTATAAATCAGAAGTGAATGCCGGCGTGTCGACGGTCTTCGCCTTGTACTTGGCCGGCCATTCCATCACCGCGGGCACACGTAGGCCACCCTCGTAGATACTGCCCTTTTTCGCTCGGCCTCCGGAGGATTCCGCGACGAGCCCGCCGTTGTCGCTGCAGTAAAACAACAGCGTGTTCTCAGCAATGCCCAACTGGCGCAGGCTCTTTCGAAGTTTCCCAATCTGCTGATCCAGCAGCGTGATCTCACGAAAGTAACCGGGCTTCTTAGTATCCTTATCGTTGTAAAGCGTGGCGGCACTCGGCAGACCCTGCGGCAGTTCTGACTGTGGATCGTGCGGTGATGGAAACCAGGTCACGGCAAAGATCGGCTTATCGCCCTCGACGTGTTTGCGGAGAAACTCAATGGTGGCATCCATGGCGATCACCGAGCCGGGGCCTTTGAACTGCCCGTATTCGCCGTTGCGACTCAGGTAAGGATCATTGTCGAAAAAGTTCAGACCCGACAACCATTCATCGAAACCCGCGCCTCCCGGGCTGGTGGGGCTCTCCTTCTGCACCGAGCCGATGTGCCATTTTCCGAAATGACCGGTGACATACCCGGCGCTCCCGAGCGCCTCGGCCACGGTGGTTTCGTGCGGTCGTAGGTAATGCCCATGATTGGGCACGTTCACTCGGAACGGATGACGACCGGTCATCACGCTGGCGCGCGTCGGCGAACACACAGGCGCACTGGCGTAAAACCGGTTGAACACCACGCCAGCCTTGGCCATGGCGTCGAGGTGCGGCGTCTGGACAAACGGATGGCCGGTAAAGCCCGTGTCGCCGTAGCCATGATCGTCGGCCATCACCAACACAATGTTGGGGCGCGTCTCGGCCGATGCCAAAGACAGCAGGCCGCTTAACAGGAGCAGGCAGAGTGAGCGTTTCATGATCGGTGCTATTTCTTGCCGTACACCGGCGGTTCCCAGTTCTTGGGTAGTCGCCCCTGCGGCCGCACGCCGAGCGAGCCAGCCGGGATGGGATGATCCTTCGGCTGGAGCAGCGGCAAATCATCGGGCAGATGTTTGATCCGGAATTCCTTGTACTCAATGGTCATGGCCGGCCCGGTGTGCACCTGTACGGCCAACACACCATCGAGCGAGCGGCCTTTCTCGTCGAAATCAATCAGGTCCGCAGTCGGGTGCCCATCAATCCAGTGCTGGTGATGGTTGCCGCGCACGAGCACGCGATACTCATGCCATTCGCCGGCGGCAAATTCCTTCACGGGCATCTTGCCAGTAATCCAGGAATGGCCTTGCTCATCGACCGTCACTTTCTCGCCGGTGTGCGCCAGAATCCGACGGCCTTTTTCCTCATACAACATGCCGTTGTAATTGGGGTTCTTAGTGACGACATCGCATTGATATCCAGACGCCGCGTACAGACCGAGGTTCGGCCGCATGCGGCTACGGTATTGGATACCGCTGTTGCCGCCGGGGGTCACGCGCACCTGCACGCGTAGGTCAAAGTTGCGAATGGTGGAGCCCTTCCACGTGAGGAAGGAGTTGGCCTTGAGCGTGCCATCAGTGATGCCGGTGAGCACGCCTTTCTTCACAGACCAATATTTCGCGTCCCCAGCCCAACCGCGCAGCCCCCCACCGATCAGGTTCACAAACCCATCCGCTCCAGGCCGTACGGTGACTGCTGCCGAAGCGGTTGGATGAGGGTCCGTCGATTTCCCAAAATTCCCCAACGGGTTCAACGGTCCACCAAGCTCTTTGACGCGAGCATCGGTCCGCAAGCGCATGGCCTTGAGCACATCGTTGTGTTTAGGGTCTTTGGCGAGATTTTTAAGTTCATCCGGATCATTCTTAAGATCATGCAAAAACTCATGGTTCCCAAAATCGGTATAACGCACATATTTAAAGCGTTGATTACGCAGACCCTCAAAGGCAGGAATGCGACCGCGTACAGCGTGATGTTCGTGGAACGTCTCTGAACGCCAACCCGCGGGCTTGCCACCTTCGACCACGGGCTTGAGACTGCGACCCTGATAGCGTTCTGGAATTTTCACGCCCGCCCAATCCAGAAACGTTGCGGGGAAATCCAAGTTCAACGCCGAGGCATCCGTGACTTGCCCGCGTTGCTTGGCGGGTACGCGCGGATCACAAATAATCAGCGGCACACGAAGCGCATCCTCATAATGCGACCACTTACCGGCAAATCCGCGGTTACCCATAAAAAATCCGTTGTCCGCGGAATAGACGATGATGGTGTTCTCCGCCAGGCCGGCATCCTCTAGTGCCTTAAGAAAACGGCCGATGGCGTTGTCGATGCCGCTGACCATCCGCAGGTAAGCGCGCATGTTGGTCCGATATTTTTCATCCGTATTCCAGCGCCAGAAGAAACGCTCACGCGTAATGGAAGTCTTCAAGAAATCCGGCTGGCTATTGAAAATCTCCGGATCATTCAGGCGCGGCGGGGCGATCTCGTCGCTCTCGTACATCCCATCCATCGCGCGCGGCCACGGAAAATGCCCGATGCCCGGCCGCCGATCACTGTCCTCCGCGTGGCAGGCATTGAACCACATGTTCATAGCAAACGGCTTCCCCTTCGGCTGGTTCTTGATGAACTCTATGCCGTGATCGACGATCACTTCGGTCTCATGCCGTAGCGAACCGTCCGGCTGGCGTTTGTAAAACGGATTGCGGCCCACCGGTTGATACACATCAAAATGATCGGCCGGCTGAAATCCGCGAGGCATCTTGGCGTGCCATTTACCGAAGAAGCCGGTACGGTAGCCGTTGGCACGCAGGAGATCCGAATACAGTTCACGCACCGATTCCGGCGTGGCGCGGTCCGGCTCGGCCGCCGTACCAAAGGATCGTCCCACCAATCCGCTGAGAATCGTCGTGCGGCTCACCCAACAAATCGCCTGACTGACATGAGCGTTAGAAAATCGCGTACCTTGTTTGGCCAGTCGATCCAGATGCGGCGTCTGCGCCAGTGGGTGCCCATAGCATCCCAGCGAGCTGGAGGTTTGGTCATCGGCAAAGAAGAACACGATATTCGGTTGCGGCGCCGCCTGCGCAACCGCCGTGAAGCCCAACGCAAGGGCTAGTGCGTGAATCAGTTTCATAGGATTATTTTAAAGTGGATGGTTTGGGCATGGTTTCAACAAACGGTGCCTTCGTGCGGCGCAGTTCCTCAGTCGCCTTCACGCGCAACTCAGCCAATTGCTTAGCGTGCCTCGGTTTGAGCGCGAGATTGTTCAGCTCCTCGGGATCCTTTTTGAGATCGTACAGCTCCTCCACCTCGCCCTCGATCAGGTTGCGCACATATTTATAGCGACCCTCGGCGAGCATCACGTACCACGGTATGCCGGGTCCATGATACAGCGCCGGATCATCGGCAGTCGGAATTTTCTCCGTGGCTGAGCCGTACAACTTGCCGGTGTGCACCAGCATCGCCGGCGACTGACGTTTGGCCTTGGGGCTCTCCAGCAGCGGGCTCAAATCTTCCCCGTGCATACTCCACGGCAGCTTCAAGCCGGCCTGCGCAAAAAAGGTCGGCGGCAAATCCACGCCGCTCACTGGCTCCGACACCACGCGACCGGCCGTTGCCTTTGCCTTGGCGACGGGCGCGCGAATGATCAAGGGCGCGGCCACCGAGGCATGGTAAGGGCCCACCTTTGACTTGAACCCATGTTGACCCCACGCGAAGCCTTGATCCGAGGTAAAAACAATCAACGTGTCCTCGTCCTGGCCGGAATCCTTCAGTGCCTGCAGCACTCGGCCCACACCCTCGTCAATCGCGCGCACGCCTTCGTGGTATTGCTGGATCCAGTCACGCAACGGCCGACCGGGAATATCTCTCATGCCCACCGGCCCCAGCTCACGCACCTTGCGCTCTACCGGCACGCCGTTCTTCGGCTCCCAATGCTCCATCTTCTGCACGTACTTCGGCTTGCCCGGGCGTGGCGGATACACGTCCTTGGGCATGGGCGGCTTAGCGTTCTTGTAATCGCCCTTGTGACGGTCAGCCGGCGTAAATGGTCCGTGCACGGCGCCGTAGCAGAGCCAGAGATACCAAGGCTTCTGCTTGTCCGCGCGCCCTTTGCCGTTAATGAACTCAATCGCCCAGTCGGTGTAATTGTCGGTGGTGTACCCCTTCACCATCTGGGGTTTGCCGCCGTTAAACTCGGTGAGCTGATCGTAATAATAATTCGGCGAATTCTCCACGTACTTGGGCCGGTTCCATATGATCTGGTAATCCCAATCGCGCCCGAAACCGCCATCCACACCGGTATGCCACTTGCCGATCTGCCCGGTCACATAGCCGTGCTTGCGAAAGACGGACGGCCAAAACGGACACTTGTCCGCATCATATGCGCTGCCCGGATACTTACCCTCCATACGCATGGACTCGATGCCGTGCTGGTGATGACCGGTCAACATCGTCGCGCGCGAAGGCATACACCACGAACCGATGTATGCCTTCTCAAACCGCACGCCCGCGGCGGCTAGCGCGTCGATGTTCGGCGTCTTCACAAAATCAAACGCCTCATCATAGCTACCAACCGTGCGCGTGGACTGGTCGTCCGTGTAGATAAACAAAATGTTCGGCCGCTTCGCCGCCACCAACGGCAGCGCCAACAAGCAGGCAAGGATTGTGACGATTCGTTTCATTTTATTTCTTCTTAGGATTATTCTTTTTCCGACCGCCACCCTGGCGTTCTCGGGCTTTCAATTCGGTCTCCACACCCTTGTCGCCCTGCTCCTTCATCCACGTCTCCAGCTTGGAGCGTAGCCGCTTGATGTGCGCTTCACTACCTGGACGCCCAGCGAGGTTGGTCATCTCCAGAGGGTCGGTTTTCAGGTCGTACAACTCCACCGCCGGACGGTGATGATAGGCGTCCACCAACCGACGGGCCGTTGCATCGCCAGCCTTGGCCTTTTCCACCATCGAGAGAAACAACGGCATCTTGGTGCAAGCATTGGTAAATTTACTTTCGTGATTCAGGTTCACGATCAGCTTGTACCGCTCCTCCCGCACCGACCGGATGGCATACGCATCCGTGCCGTTGATAATCCCGCGCGTGGTCATGATACCGAAAACCTGTTCCTTATGCTTCTGCGTCCGACCTTCCAAAACCGGCAGAAAACTCCGACCATCCATCGGTGCCACCGGCTGCCCGCTGGCCGCGTCCACGAAAGTCGGGGTCACGTCCACATATTCCACCATCGCGTCAGTCACACTGCCGGCCTTCACCTTGCCAGGCCAGCGCACGATCATCGCCGATTGCAATCCGTGATCGTAGCAGGTCCATTTGGCAAACGGAAACGCACTACCCTGTTCGCTTACAACCATTACCAGCGTGTTGTCCGCCAGCTGATGTTTCTCTAAAAACGCTAGGATCTCGCCCACCTGCGAATCGAAATAGGTGATCTCCGCAAGGTACTTTGAGAAATCCTCGCGCACACGCGGCGTGTCCACGATGTACGGCGGCAGCTTCACCTTAGCCGGCGGATAAGCCGAGGCATCGCCTTTGTCCCACGGCGTGTGCGGTTCATTGGAACAGGCGAACAGACAGAAAGGTTTACCGCCCTTGGCAGTCTCTCCAAAAAGCCGGTCGATGTATTTCATGTCCGGGTTCTTGCCGCCCATGTTCTCAAACGGAAACACCGTGCGCGGATTAATGTGCGTCTTGCCCGTCTGCGTCACGCGATAGCCCAGCGGTTGCAGGTGATGCACAATACTTTTCACGTACGGATAGGTCCGCGTGTGATTCGGCCAAGCTCCGCTCTTCACCGGATACAGGCCCGTGTAAATATTATGCCGCGTGGGCGAACACATCGGCGCCGCCTGAAAGCAACGGGTGAACCGCATCCCTTCGGTGGCCAACCGGTCGATATGCGGCGTCTTCGCCTGCCCACCATAACACCCGATATCCCGAAACGTGCAGTCGTCCGCGATGATAAACACCATGTTCGGCTGACTTGCCGAAACCGAAAAAATGCCAAGAAACCAAAGCAACCAAAGACAAGGACGAATATTCATGGGAACAGGCCAAGACTGCGGGCAAACGCGCAACGAATCAACCATTTCATATCGTGCCATGAGCGAACCGGTTAAGCTCCAACACTTATGCCGAATCTGGCAATTTGAATGGTCGCGACCAGCGTGTACCGAGAACAGCACGTTGCGGATAGCCGGTTTATGCTCATTTTTGAAGCGCCGCTCAAACTGTCAAAACCCTACGCCCACGATCACTGGCTACACATACTAGGGCAAATCCTTTCTGGCCCGTTACATAGGGGCGATGCGCTCGGAGCCGACGTCGGTGGTCAGTAGCACATGGGCGTCGAAACTTTCGGCCAGCAAACGGTGCTTGAGGTCGGCGTGCGCGGGATTGTCCCAGAGGTTTTCGTGTTCCCACGGATCGTTTTCCAGATCGAATAATTCCCCCACGCCTTTGCCGTGGTACACGCAGAGCTTGTGCGTGCGCGTGCGG
Source organism: Verrucomicrobiales bacterium (assembly GCA_038139415.1). Lineage (GTDB taxonomy): Bacteria > Verrucomicrobiota > Verrucomicrobiia > Limisphaerales > UBA1100 > UBA1100. Next base: position 19,567 of record JAYOSV010000035.1, read on the forward strand.
TGCATGGTGGCGTAGGTGCCCGTGCCTCCGGTGAAATGCGGGTCCAGAGCGTCGAAGTATTCACTACGCACGAAGTTGCGATGAGCGTCGGACAAATCGCGCCCTTCGAGGATCGAACGCAGGCTCGCACCCTGAAAATAATCTGGCATTTCAACGTCCGCGAGATCCAGCAGGGTCGCCGAGAGGTCGAGCAGTTCCACCAACGCATCGCTTTGGTGATCGGCCACAAAACGGCCCGGCCAAGAAATGATCAAAGGAATCCGCACCAGCCCTTCGTAAAACCGACAGCCTTTGTACATCAACCCGTGATCACCAAGCGCCTCGCCATGGTCGCTGGTGAAAACAATCACCGTGTTGTCGCGCTGGCCGGTTTCGTCGAGGGTTTGCAGAATGCGAGCAAACTGGTCGTCGATCTGGGCGATCATCGCATAGTACCGCGCCTGAACCGCATGGGCATCGTGTTCCTCGGGCGTGCGCACCTCGTCCTGAAAATCGCAATCGGCCAGCTTCGCCTGCGCCGCCATGTCGCTTTCGCGAAAGTGCGGCCCGGGCATGGCCGCGGGATCAAACTGCTCGGCATAAGAACGCGGCGGAATGAAGGGCGGATGCGGGTCGTATATGTTTACGTTCAACATCCACGGGCCTTCGTGCGGTTGGCGAATAAACTCAATCGACCGCTCGGAAGCCCAGGTAGTTTGGTGCAGTTCGGTGGGCACCCGGTCGTCGCTTTCGCGCAAGGCGTTCAGGTCGCCGCCCTGCTCACGCACCCAGTCGGCGTAATCGTGGCCTTCCTCCCAATCGTCGCGCGGGGCGTGGCTGAATTTCCAAAAGCTGAACCCGTCATCAATCCGCGGCTCCGTGCGACGGCCCGAGCTTTGCAGATGAAATTTCCCAATCAACCCGCACTCGTAGCCGGCATTGGCCATCAGCTTACTGATCACTGGCGGCCAGTTGGGAAAGGTGGCGTTGCCGTTGCGCGTATTGTGCACGCGGCTGGGGTACAGGCCGGACATGAAGCTCGCCCGACTCGGCGTGCAAATCGGGCTTTGGCAGTAGGTATGCGTAAATGCCATGCCATCGCGCACCAGTTGATCTACCACCGGCGTGCGTACGTGCGGGTTGCCCAGCGCGCCAATGGTATCGAAGCGTTGCTGATCGGTGCAGTACCAGAGAATGTTGGGCCGTTCGCTCATGAGCGGGCGACTTTACGAAGATGTGTCCGGAGCGGAAACGTTATTCTTGCGCAGCAACAACACCGCCCCGCCTATTAGCATCACCAGAGACAAGGGCCGCGTCACCAGCGGCGCGTAGCTTCCGCCACTCGCCATCAACCCCGCGCACAGGTTTTCCTCGGCCACTGGCGCCAGCACGAAGCCGATCACAAAGGCCGCCAGCGGCAGCTTCGCTTTTTCCATGCGCCAACCAATCACACCGAAGGCCAGCATCACCACCACGTCCACGAGCTGCCCGTTCAAGGCGTACGCGCCCCACAAGCAACAGAGCGTGATCACAGGCATCATCACCTGTTGCGGCACCGCCGAGAGTCGGGCAATCCAGCGGGCGCCGCCGAGCATCAGGGCAAACATCATCACGTTCGCCACCAGCACCGAGCCGATGATTGCGTACACCGCCTCGGGATTTTGCCGGAAGAGTAACGGCCCGGGCTGCAGACCGTGCACGATCAACGCTCCCAAGAGCACGGCCCCAATCACGCTGCCCGGCACGCCCAGCGCGATCAGCGGAATCAGAGCCCCGCCCACCGTGGCGTTGTTCGCCGCCTCGGAAGCCACGATGCCTTCCTCGCTGCCTTTACCGAATTGTTCCGGTGTCTTCGACGCCCGTTTAGCTGTCATGTACGCAGCCAACGAACCGACGTTCGCACCCACGCCCGGCAACACGCCGATCAACGTGCCCAAGCCCGAGGAGCGCAGAAGGTTCACCGCCTGCGTCTTCCACGTTTTCCACGGCACCCACGCCCCGTCCTCGCCTTTGGCTTGTTCCACCTTGCCATCAGAGCCCGTCAGATCGCCCAGAATCTTGCCGATGGCGAACATACCGATTAGCACGGGAATCAGCCGAAAGCCTTCATTCAATGCCGTCACGTCAAAGGTCCAGCGCAGTTCGCCCGTGGCAGGATGCATGCCCGGCATGGCCGCCAGCACGCCCAGGCCACCCGCTAATAAGCCTCGCGACCGCGTCGATTCCCCCATGCCCGCCAACAGCGCCAGCGCCAGAATGACCAACGAAAAATACTCGAACGGCCCCAACCGCGTGGACCACTCCGCCATCGGCTCGGACAATTGCCACAACGCCAGCCATGACACCAACCCGCCCACCAGCGAAGCCCCAATACCCAGTCCCAACGCCCGGCCCGGTCGGCCCGCCCTCGCCATGGGATAACCATCCAACGTCGTCATCACCGCCGCCGGCGTGCCCGGCATTCTCAGCAGGGTGGCGCTGATCAAACCGCCACTCACCGCCCCCACGTACATGGCCACCAGCAAAACCAACGCCGCCACCGGCTCCATCGTGAACGTCAGCGGTAAGGCAAGCGCGATCAGCATCGTGCCCGTCAACCCCGGCACGGCCCCCACCGTGATGCCCAGAAACACCCCGAGCAACGTCAGCCCTAACAACGTAGGAGATGCAAACAACTCGATCATACCGGCTTACCCTCCCGCCAAACCCATACCGAGCACAGCCCGACAAAGCCCAGCACCAACCAATGCACCGGCGGCAAGGCTGCCGGTTTCTCCAATTGAAGACCCTCCAAATCCCGACTGCGCTCCTGAATCACGGCCTGCAAATCATCTCCCACATGAAACTCCGGTTCCACGTGCAGTTGAGCCAAACGCGCCTGCACTGTTGACGTCTCCATCACCTGCCGCAGAAGCTTTTCCAAATACGCCACTCGATCCGGCGGCGTCCCTTTCGGCGCCCACCAAAACTGCATCAGCCCGTGGATCGCATCCACCTCCTGCTCGCGAGCCGTCGGTAGATCCGGCAAAGCCGCTTCCCGTTCCTCGCTCAACACCGCCAACGCTCGGATACCCGCCTCCTTGAAGGGCTCGTACTCCGCCACCGAAAAACCCGTCACGTCCACGTGGCCACCCTTGAGCTGGGCCAGTCGCTTGGCTCCGCCGCCCGTTTGTGTAAATCGGAATTTGGCCCCTGGTTTGCCGTTTTGCAGAAACAACGCTGAGTAATGATTCGGCGCCCCGAGGTTGGTGCCGTAAACCAATTGGTAAGGCCGAGCCACTGCGTCCGCCATCAACTCGGCCAAATCCTTGTAAGGCGAATTATCAGCTACCGCCACCACGACCCCACTTCTGCCCGTGGCCGCGATCGGCGTGAAGTCCGCCGGCCCCCAATCGGCGTTGCCGTAATGTTGAGCCGTGTACATCCCGTCGTGTAGACAAAGAATCGTGTAGCCATCCGGCTTTGCCTCCAATGCCGCCCGACTGCCGATCGTGCCTCCGGCCCCGCCAATGTTTTTCACCACAAACGACTGCGGCGCGAGATCGTGCTCACGAATCGCCTTTAGAAAAATGCGAACGAACGTGTCGCTACCGCCACCGGCCGCAAAGGGCACGATCACCGTAATCGGTTTCTCAGGAAATGGCGCAGCAGCAGCCCAGAAAATCGCACACAGGAAAACTCCTGCGACCATACCCCGCCGAAACAGTGAAAACGCCGTCATAAAAGCGCAGCCAACCTGCGGCGTTTTGGTCTACAATGCAATCCCATCGTAGCGCACACGCTACCGCCCCTCAGTCAATCGATCCTTAAGCTCAGCATACTTCGGATCGTTGGCAAGGTTGGTCCACTCGTTAGGATCGGCTTTGAGGTCGTAGAGCTCTTCTTCGCCGTTGGCGTAGCGGAGGAAGCGCCAGCGGGTGGCGCGGAGGGAAAGGTTGCCCCGGTCGAAGGTGGTGGGCAGGACACGGCCGGTTTCATTGGCGGGTTCGCGCAGGAGCGGCAGCAAGGATTGTCCGTCGAGTCGCTTCGGGGTATCCACGCTGCAGGCTTCGGCGAGCGTGGGAAAGAGGTCGATGAGGCCCACGGGTTGGGCGCAACGCGAGCCGCCCGGCGCGAACTGCTTGGCCAAGCGCTTAGGCGGCACGATGATGAGGGGCACCTTGGTAGAGCGTTCCCAGCCCGTCCATTTGCCCCAATGCTCCTTCTCGCCGAGATGCCATCCGTGGTCGCTCCAGAGCACGATCCAAGTATTGGCCGCCGCGTCACTTTGATCAAGCGCGTCGAGCAGGCGACCGATTTCGTGGTCCACGTAGGTGGTACAGGCCAAGTACGCCTCCACTGCGGCCCGCCATTGTTTGTGCTTAAGCACCGTGGCATGGCTGCCGGCAGTGATGGCTTCAATGGCCCACTTACGGCCAGAGGGGCCAATATCCTTCAGGTCGTCTCGGCGCACGGGCGGCAGTTGGCCGGGGTTCTGCTTGAACCGTTCGAAATATTTCTGTGGCGCGAAGAGCGGAATGTGCGGCCGATAATAACCCACGCCGAGAAAGAACGGTTTCTGCTTCGCCAAACCGGCCTTCAGTTTTTCGATTGCCCAAGTGGTGATCTGCGTGTCGCCGAAGTCGTTGTCCGGCACGTCGAACCCACCCCAGTCGAAGGATTCGCCTGCGACCGCGTTGGGCTTGCGGTCGGACGGCATCCGATTGAGGGGCAACACCACTTCCCGCCCAAGGCTGTCCTGCAACACGTGCCGCGGATTGTCCGTCCCCTTGCTTGGCAACTCGGATTTCTTGTACGGCACGTCCTTCTTCGGAAACGGACTCCAGCGTTGGTTCACGCCGTGGTATTCTTCGAACAACCCAGTTACCGTGCCATGCAGCATCTTGCCCGTGCCAAGCGTTTGGTAGCCGGCCGCGCGAAAGGCATGTGTGAGCAATACCGCTTTGGGCACGGCCTTCTCAATGCGCTGACTATCATTCGACCACACGCCCGTCCGCGCCGGCATTAACCCGCTGAACACCGCCGCACGCGAGGGATTGCAGGCCGGCGCCGCGCAATGGGCGTTGGTGAACAGCACCCCGCGCTTGGCCAAGCGATCCATATTCGGCGTCAAAGCCTGAGGATGCCCTCCAAGGCAGCCAATCCAGTCATTCAAATCATCGACTGCGATGAACAACACATTCGGCCTGGCCGCAGCTTGAGCAAACTGGGTTAAGAAGAGACAGCCCAGTGTTAGTATTAAACTGAATTTCATTGGGGCTTAGGTCTGTAACAGCCGGACGTCTCTCGAGAATAGGATCTTTATAGGCCTATTCGCCCTTCCAGGTCAGAGGGCCTCGCTTGCCGTCTTTGAGTTCCTGCAGTCGGCGTTGGAGGTAGGCGGCGGAAATCTTACGGGCCTTCTCGCGGTCGGCGCCGTCGTAGTCCCAGAATTCCTGCACGACCTTTTCGGCGGCGGGATAATGACTGCCGTCGTCGCCGACAGTCCGGCGCAGGTCGGCGAGCTGTTGCTTCAGGCGGGCGCGCACCTCGGCGTAGGCGGGGTCGTCGTAGACGTTGTTCAATTCGCCGGCGTCCTTTTGCAGGTCGTAGAGTTCCCAGGCGGGCGGGGTTTGATAGCCGCCGTCGTAGTTGCAGCCGTAGTAGTAGAGAAGCTTGTGCGTCTTGGTGCGGATAGCCATCACGGCGGGGTTGTCATGATGGGCCATGTGCATCCAATAGCGGTAGTAGGCGGCCTGTTTCCAGCCCTTGGGTTCGCGGCCGGTTTCGCAGATGCTCCTGAAGGAACGACCCTGCATAGAGGTGGGCGCGGGAATGCCGGCAAAGTCGAGCATGAGCGCGGGGAAATCAACGTTCTCAATAATGGCATCGGAACGGATACCGGCTTGGGTAGCTTTGGGATAGCGCACGATAAGCGGCATGCGCATAGAGGGATCGTAGGCCCAGCGTTTGTCCTGATAATCATTTTCGCCCAACCAGAAACCCTGATCGCCGGTGTATATGATGACGGTGTTGTCGTAGAGCCCCTCGGCCTTGAGATAATCGAAGAGCCGTTTGAGATTATCGTCCACGCCTTTCACGCAGCGGAGGTATTTGCGCAGGTAGGCCTGATAGGCGAGATGTGTGGTCTCGCGCTCGGAGAGCTTGGCGATGTCGTAGTCGGCGGGAAGTTCTTCGGGGAAACGCTCCTTTAAGTCGACGGCATAAGAACGGCGCGGATTGCGTTTGCCGATGGAGGTGCCGATGTGCGGCATCAGTTCATCGTTGTACCCGCGCGTAGCAATGGAGCCAAAGGTGTTTGGCACGTCGTAGAGCGTGGGCGGCTCGGGAATCTTTACGTCGGCGAGGTATTTCTGGTAGCGCGGCGCGTTCTCGAAATAATCATGCGGCGCCTTGAACTGGTGGCAGATAAAGAACGGCTTGTCCTTATCGTACTGCGTCTTGAACCAATGTAGGGTGGAGTCCGTAATTGCATCGGAGGAATGCTCGCCCTTGTGGGTGACTAGGTTTTTGGGCCACGGCTTGTCGCCCTGCACACGAAACTCGGTGTCGTAATACTTCCCCTGCCCCGGGAGCACCTTGTAGTAGTCGAAGTTCGGCTCCACCTTCAGGTGCCACTTTCCGATCATGGCCGTTTGATAACCGGCCTGCCGAAACAGGATCGGCAACGTTTGCTTGGGCGGCAGGATCCGGCCGGTGAGATCGGTTACGCCGTTTACGTGCGGATACTGGCCGGTGATGATGCTAGCCCGGCTCGGCGTACAGATGGAGTTCGAGCAAAACGCGTTGTCGAACGTGATGCCCTCCGCTGCCAACCGGTCAAGCGTGGGCGTAGGGTTGAGCGGCTTAAGCACGGTCGCATACGCACCCACGGCCTGCGCCGTGTGGTCGTCGGACATAATGAACAGCACGTTGGGTCGCTCCTTAGCCATCACATCTAGCACGACAACCAAGGTTAGGAGACAGAGAACGAATCGTTTTTTCATAAATTTTATAGTTCTGGCCGGAGCCTATTCGTCAAAGCAAATCAACTCCTTAAGGGTACGGCCGTAAAGGCAGCCTTGGGCGTAAGTGAGCGAGGAGAGGCACCAAGTTTCGCCGGCGGGGCCAAGGTCGCTGAAGGCGGTAAGCGCGGAGGCCCCGAGGGTCTTGGCGTTCCAGTCGAGGACATAAACGGTGCCGGCCATGGTGGGCCAGTAGATGTGTTTTCCGACGACGATGGGCGGAGCAGCCGTAACGTGTCCCCAACCGCTGCCTGCGTTGCGCTTATCCTGCGTTGCCCGGAAGCCACCAGCATTTTTCATATCGTTTGGCAAGTGCATGGTCCATAGCGTTTCGTCGGGCCGCCCTTTTTTGCGGACGACCTGCACGGGCACCTGCAGGTACTCAACGCGGCCGGTGGAGAGCTGTACACGACCAATCAGAAAGCCATTGAACGAGCGGAAGTAATGGTAGTCACCCACGATGAGGTTCGTGAAGTAGGTAAAGGACTTCTTGGCCTTGGCCTCGCGGGGGAGGGTTTGGTTTTCGAGCGTGATGTATCGGCCGTCCTGCCAGCGCGTGAGGGTGACGCCTTCAACGATCGATTGCTGGCCGCGCGGCTTGCCGGTGTGGAGATCGACCGCGCCGTGCCGGCCATTGGCGAAGTAGTAGGCGGTGTCCTTTTTGAAGGTGGTATTCTGGTGGCAGGGAAATTTTTCGATGGCGGCATCCCAGAGGCCCTTGCCGGTGGAGGCATCAATGAGTGACAGACCGTAGGGTTCCTCTGGTGGCTGATGCCCGCCGCCGCGGCCGGTGAGAATGGCGGCGCGGCCGTCAGGCAGTTTACCGAGCATGGAGAGAGCGTGTACGCTGGTGCCCGGCTCGGCCTGCCATGCGAGCTTGCCAGTGGCGAGGTCGTAGGCTCGAAGGTGCGTCCAATATTTCCTGTCTCGGCCCAGCGGTTTGGAGCCGGCCTTGGTGGTGGCGACTACCGGTAGATCGTAGGTGTCTGCGTGGACAAGGATAACGTTGCCTTCGTGTAGAATGGGTTCATGGGCCCGGGCGTGGTGCCGGCCAAAAGGAGTCCAAGTGTGCGTCCATAGTTCGTTGCCGTCGTAATCGAAGCACTTGATGTTGCCGCCGACGTTGGTAAACACCACGCGTTTGCCATCGGCCACGGGTGAATAGGCAGTGTTGTCGTTGAACAGACTGGAGAGATCCGTGGTGCGCGTGCCGGGAATGGGGCGGCGCCACAGTTCCTTGCCGGTCCGGGCGTCGAAACACATGCCGAGGATGCCGGTGCCGAACTCAGTGTCCGCCTCGATGGGTTCATGGGAGGTGACGAAGATGCGGCCGCCCGAGACGATGGCCGCGCTCTGACCGGTGTTCGGCAGGGGCACACGCCACTTCACGTTTTTTCCCGTGGCACCGCTGAAATCCGTAGGCGCCTGACCCTGCACAATAAAATTGTCGTCCGGCCCGGCGGCCTGAGGCCAGTCGATATTTGAAACCGCCCGCTTTTTCACGATGGGCGTCAGAACGATGTTGCGGTAGCTAACGGCAGTGTGGTCGCCCTGTAGATAGAGTGGCCCGGGGATGGTTTCGTCGGCATGCAGCGCGCCGTTGGTGCATCCGGGAATAGGCTGGTTGTCGATGACCTTTTTGCCGTTGAGGATGACGGTGACGTGGCGGTCCACCAAGGTGATGTCGTAGCTGTTCCACTCTCCTCCAAGCTTGCCGGCGTTTTCGGTGGGGAGGATGCGGCCGAAGATGGCGCCGACGCCCTGGATGCCCTGCATGCGGCTGTCGCGGTCGAGCACTTGTGCCTCGTAGACGCCGCGCAGGTAGATGCCGCTGTTGCCACCGGACGGCACTTTGAACTCGATCTTGAGGTTGAAGTCCATGAACTCCCGCTCGGTGCGGAGGTTACCAAAGCGCGAGTAAGGCGAAAAATCGAGCTTCTTGGTAGTGTTGACCAACTCCCCTTTGACCGCCTTCCAGCCGTTGATCTGCTTGGGGTTGCTGAGCTCCCAGCCGTCGAGATTGCGTCCGTTGAAAAGCCGGATGGGCTCGCCGAATGACACCTTGCTCAAGTCCGGTTTCGGGGGTACTGGCGGCATACGCTTGCCGGTGAACGACACCAGCTCAATCACTCCGCCACTCACGTGTCGGTGCCGGGCCAGCTTGAGGGCGTCACCATCCACCTTCGCCGTGTAGCGCACGGCCACGCGTTCGCCCGTCGGCGGCCCGCCGTTAAACTCCGGTTTGCCAGCGCGTATTTTCCGCGTGAACAAGAGTTTCCCATCCTCAATTACAATATCTGTAAGTGCCCTTCCCCCACCCACAGCCCAGTATTCGCCCTTCAGTTTCCCATCTGACATAGAAAGCGTCATCCAGCCAGCCGTGCCGTCAGGCTGTTTAAGAGCCCAGTTGCCAAGTAAATAGCGGGCTGACGCTGATGTCTTTTCCCGACCTAACGGATTTTCATACCAAACCACGTTGTTACTTGTGTGCCCCGCTATAAGCACGTCGAGGTCACCATCAGAATCCATATCGATGGTGCGCGTGTCATAGGAACCCTGATTCCGATCAATAATGTGCTTAGTGAATAGGCCTTTGCTGTTGTTTTCATACCAAGCGACGACACCCACGGGATCCTTACTACAAGTAATGGCATCCAGATCCCCGTCATTATCTAGATCAGCGAGATCAAGGGAGTGTGGAGCTAGAATCTCGGGATCGATTTCAATGAGATTAAAGTCCGGTCCCTTGAACCAAAGCACGCCGCGGCCATGACCGCGTGTAGCGAAATAGTCGACGTGACCGTCAGCGTTCAGATCGGCAGGCATGATGTTAGTAGCACCCGGTTGGTTGTCAGCGAGCATATGTTTTTTCCATGGAAGTTTGCCATCCTTGGACTGTTCCCACCAAGCGAACCATTGGCCGCCAGGAAACTTATCACCGCCCTTCGCCGCACAACTAATATCAGGCAGACCATCACCGTTGACGTCGCCGAAGCCAGTATAGTGAGAACCGCCTGGAGCATCACCTTTGGCAAAGACATGCCGTATCCATTTATTGGCAGAGCGAGGATTTTTTGGCACCTCCAACCAAACCAGTGAGTTGGGAATTGAGGTCTGTTGAGCCGCACGCCCAGAGTTAGCAATCAGGTCTAGCTTGCCGTCGCGATTCACATCGCCAGTGATCAAGCAGTGCGTGCCTAGGATTTCGTCATCGACCGTGCGATATTTCCAGGGTCCAGCCAATGGATTATCAGGGCATTCCAGCCAAAAAACGGTATTGTTAGATCCAACAAAATCTTGGTCACCATCACCATCAACATCCATAAGGCAACTATGGATGCAAGCGGTGCGTGGTTTGTTACGGGAAAGGCCAGCACGAAATTCGTGCAGAGTGTGCGACTTCCAATCTGGCGATAGTAAGAGCACGACCTTACCGTCCAGAGAGGCAATGACGTCATTTTTACCGTCCGAATTCCAATCAGCCGCAACCGCAGAGTTGACCATCCCCCGTTGAGCTTCCACAACAAGATGCTTTTTCCATTCCGCTTGAACCCACATGGGTATAAGTAAAAAAAGAAAAAACAGTTTGTGCATATTGATTAATGGGAGGTTTAACGGCGGGAGAAAAGCTCACTTGTAATAACCATATGAATCAAGTCTCGAAATCCATTCCCTTCAGATAAAGACTTTTCGACTATTTGATTAATCACTTTATAATCACGGTAATCAGGTTCACGACCTGTCGCGTGCAAGAGAAGTTTACAAGTGAGGTTCCGTGTTAACTGAGCCCTACGAGAGACGAGTAATTCTCGGAGCTCTACTTCATTTCGCACATGCTCGCCAGAGGGCAATTTACCAGAGCCATCTATGCGCCTGCCTTTCCCTGTACCACGCTCCTTATTGGCCGGGTAATGTTCACGCAGACCGCCGATTGGATCGAAAAACTCGAGAGCAAATCCCCATGGATCAATCTTGTCGTGACAGTCCGCGCAAGCGGCAACATGACGATGCTTAGCCAATTGCTCGCGAATAGTGACCGCACCACGAGTATCCGGTTCGATTGGGGGCACATCTGGTGGCGGGGGGGAGGGAGGCGTACCCAAAAGGCTCTCTAATACCCATACACCCCGGGTTACCGGGGATGTCTCCACGCCATTTGCCGTAGCGGTCAGCACACTGGCGTGCCCTAGTAATCCTCCCCGACGAGCTTTTGAGGGAAACTGAACCTTTCTAAAATTCTGCCCGGCTACGCCATTCACTCCATAGTGTCGTGCAAGAGCGCCGTTAAGAAAACTGTAAGGGGCATCAACAAACTTCGAAATTGGATGATTCTCTTGGAGCAGATGACTAACAAAATAGTAGGTTTCATTTTTCATGGCACTCTCTAATCGATCCCGGAAGTAAGCTGGAAATTGCTTAGTACCGGGAGGCATGGAACCGATTTTATCAAGCCGTAACCACGCATCTGCGAATCGCTCAATAAAAGCTTTCGAGCGATCATCCTTTAATAGCCGTTCTATTTCAGAATTTAAGATTTTCGACTGACTCAAAGTGCCCTTGGCGGCCAAGTTTAGCAAACGCTCGTCCGGAGTTGAGCACCATAAAGTGTAGGACAATCTGGTTGCTAACTGAAATTCATCTAATTGCTTCCCCCCATCCTCACCCCCTTCATCTAAAAATAGAAAGCGGGGTGAAGTAAGCATTGCGGTTAGGGCTTGTTTCAACGCTTCATCTTCAGTCACACCCTTAGCCGTTTGATCTTTGACATAATCAATATACTGCGTGATTTCCTCTAATTTTACGGAATTCCGGAAAGCTTTACTGGCAAATTCAAGCAAGACCTGCTCGACATTTAAGTTACTTGCATTGGTTTCAGTACCAACAATGCCCTGATGACTTAAAGGTGGCCATTGGTCATGAAAAGGCCCTTCAATGGACATCTCAAAAATACGAATACGAGGTCCTTTGTATAAATCGGAAATCCATACCTTTTGGACTAATGCATCCTTTGGGACAGGCAACCCGGCCTCCTTGAGGCGATCAACCTCATAAGGCGTCTTCCGTTTAGCTTCAGGATAATATCGTTGAATTATCTTTTGTAGCGGCCCCTTTGTGGAACCAATACCGTTAATCCAATGGACGAACGGACTAGAACCCGCAGGCATCCAAACGGTAGCTTCATCAGTCTGAGGTTTATTATCGGCTAAATCAAAGACCTCAACTAGCCCCCTGCCCTCCGTTGTGCGC
>JAYOSV010000036.1:0-16573 GCA_038139415.1 Verrucomicrobiales bacterium
GTTTTCGAAAAATATTCTATGGTCGCTTCATCGATCGGTTTGGTAAACCGCGGATCAATCAGCGCACAATCAAAGTCTTCACCCAATTCCTTGGCCGCCGCTTCGGCCACACTGAACATCGGTCCCAGCCCCAGAAAGGCTACCTTGCGCTTACCGTTCCCTTCGAAATTCCGAACGACCTCCGCCTTACCAATTTCCAACATGATCGGTTCTTCCTTAATCGCTACCCCTTCAGCCGCTCCACGCGGGTACCGGATAAAGGCCGGGTGATTTTGGCGTGAAGCCGTAAAGAGCATGTCAGCAAATTCATCCTCATTGCGAGGGGCCATGGCCACAATGTTCGGTACGCATCGAAGATAGGCAATGTCGAATAGGCCATGATGGGTCGGTCCATCATTGGCCGACAGACCGGCTCGGTCCATGCAGAAAATCACCGGCAAATCCTGCAGAGCCACATCGTGAATGATACAGTCATAGGCGCGCTGAAGAAAGGTCGAGTAAATCGCCACCACCGGGCGGAAATCCATAGTCGCCATTCCGGCGGCAAAAATCACCGCGTGTTCTTCGGCGATACCCACATCAAAATAACGCCCAGGCAACTGGTCTCTCAGAGACTTTAACCCCGTACCACTCGGCATGGCCGCCGTCACTCCCACCAGTTTTGTGTCGCGGTTGCAGAGTTTCACCATCTGTTCGCCAAACACATCCTGCCAATTCGGCGCGGAACCGGGCTTGGCCGAAGGCGTCTCGCCGGTCTCCGCATTGTACGGCCCCAAGCCGTGAAATTTCTCAGGCGATTTCAGGGCGGCATTGTAGCCCTTACCCTTTTTGGTGAGTACATGCAGCACCACCGGGTGCTCGCATTTCTTGGCGTATTCCAGCGACTTGATCATCAACGGCAGATTATGGCCATCCAGCGGACCGATATAACGGATGCCCAACTCCTCAAACAACACACTGCTCGCCGTGCCACCGCGACCGTCGGTCAATACTGGGGGTTCATGCGACAATGTGCTCTCCGCCACCTCCGCCTTGAGCGCGCCTTCCGCCCGCGCCCCGAGCCGAACCGCGAAATCTCCCTTGGGCAGTTTCTTAACCAGGTTCGCCAAATCATCATGCAGCCGGTTGTATCCCGGGTTGGTGATGATCTTGTTCAGGTACTTGGAAATGGCCCCGACGTTTTTATCAATGCTCCATTCGTTGTCATTGAGAATGCCAATGAATTTCTTGGTTGTGTTCGAAATATTGTTCAGTGCCTCAAATGAAATGCCGTTGGTCAGTGCAGCATCGCCGAACACACACACCACGTCCTCATCCGATTGCTGTTGATCACGCGCCGCACACATACCCAGTGCTGCGGACAAAGCCGTGCCAGCATGGCCAGCACCAAACGAATCATGCTCGCTCTCAGTGCGCAACGCGAAGCCGTTGAGGCCGCCGGTTTGACGAATTTTTTTGAATTTTTTCTGGCGCCCGGTCAGCAATTTGTGGACGTAGCATTGATGGCTGACGTCCCAGACAAATTTATCTTTTGGCGTGGTAAAGACCTTGTGCATGGCGATGGTCAATTCGACCACGCCAAGATTAGGCCCCAAATGCCCACCAGTCTTGGCCAGCGTGCCGATCAATTCCGACCGCACTTCCGCCGCCAATTCTTCCAGCTGCGGTTCCGTCAATTTTTTGACGTGCGCCGGTTCGCTGATCATTTCCAAGTAACGCCCCATAAATTAGTCGTCCTCCCCTTCGAGAGTTACCGGCCGCGCGGCCAGTTCCCCTTCCAGATTTTCCTCGAGCTGCGTGATCCGCTTCTCAGCAGCCTGCAATTTGGACTCACAAACCTTAACCAACTTCGTGCCCTCCTCGTATTGCACGAGCAGCTTCTCCAGCGGCAACTCCTCGGACTCCATCGCCTCCACGATGGTCTCAAGTTTTTCTGCGGCATCTTCAAAGGTGATGTCCGCGTCGTCCGCCTTTTTTGCCTTCGCTGGCATCAGCGCAGCCTACGGCAGTTGCCCCATTCGCGTCCAGCGTATAGGATTAACCCGTCGTGCTCTCCACTTCACCATCCGCCAGGCGCGTGCGCAGTTTTTGGCCTGTTTTCACTGTTTTAGACGTGCGCAGCACTTCACCCGTATTCGCGTCCTGCGTAATAGAATATCCTCGGGCCAACACATTCTCGGGACCGAGCAAACGCAATTGATCACTTAAGGACTTGATCAGACTACTGGCCCGGTTGACTTGCTGACCGGGCAATTCCTGAAGCCGTGCACGCAACTGCGTCAATTGCCCCTGTTGCCGTGCTACGGCTAGTTCTGGGCGCACGCGCAATAGGCGTTCGGCCAATTCATGCCAGCGTCGCTCCTTTTGTTTCCAGAGTGTTTGGGCCGCCCGTAGGAGATCATCATGCAGTTCATCAACCCGTTGCATTTGCTCCTGCAATCGTCGTCGCGGATGGCAACGGCCCAATCGATGTGCCAGTGCGCCGACGCGTTCCTTTTGCCGGGAACAATGCGACGCCACTAATCGTTGTAAACGGCCTCGGGTGGTTTGCAGCGTATCTCCAAGCGCCACCGCGCCAGCCGTAATGACCTCCGCAGCCGCACTGGGCGTCGCTGCGCGATAATCCGCCGTGAAATCACTGATGGTGAAATCAATCTCGTGCCCCACGGCCGACACCACCGGCACGGCCGAAGCCGCAATCGCACGCGCCAGCGTTTCTTCGTTAAACGCCCACAAATCTTCGAGGCTTCCGCCACCGCGCGTCACCATAATCAAATCCAATGGCTCGCATTCTGCCCATTTGTTCAGCCGCTCGATGCCCTTGGCGATCTCGATCTCGGCGCCCTGCCCCTGTACTCGACTGTCCGTCAGCACAATCTGCAGTGCCGGTTGGCGGCGGCGAATCACATGCAACACATCCTGTAAAGCTGCGCCGCTCAAGGAGGTGACCACACCAATCCGTTGCGTGACGCGAGGCAAGGCGCGTTTGCGATCCGAATCAAACAATCCTTCGGTCTGCAGTTTAACTTTGAGTTTCTCGAATTTGATCTGTAATGCCCCAACCCCCTGCAGCTCCACCGCGCGCACGATCAGCTGATATTGCCCGCGCGCCTCGTAGACCGTGAGATCGCCGTGCAGCACCACTTTTTGACCGTCCTCCATCAGCTCACGCTGCACCCCGCGCACTCCCTTGAAGAGCACGCAAGCCAACTGAGTACGCGCGTCTTTTAGGGAAAAATACATGTGCCCGGACGATTGCCGGCGCAGGTTGGTGATCTCGCCTTCCACCCAGATTTGGCCGATGAGCTTTTCTAGCTCACGCTTTACACGCGTGGTGAGGTCGGAAACCGTCAGAACCTCCCGGATCGGTTCTTCCGGAAACATTTCGCCAAAATCCCACTGACTCTGGGCATTGGACATGAGCTACATCTCCACCTTTTCGGCCACCTGCTGGACGTCCTTATCTCCACGACCGGAGAGATTGCAAATGATAATCTGTTCCTTGCCCATCTGCGGCGCTCGGGCAATCACTTCGGCAACCGCATGGGAGGATTCCAGCGCGGGAATAATACCCTCAAGCTTGGACAGCTTGAAAAAGGCCTCCAACGCTTTGTCATCGGTGGCGTAGGTATATTCAACTCGGCCTTGATCACGTAGCCACGCATGTTCAGGTCCCACCGCTGCGTAATCTAAGCCTGCCGAGATGCTATGGGTCAGTTGGATTTGCCCCACTTCATCCTGCAACAAATACGACCGCGTGCCCTGCAGCACGCCCAAGGAACCGCCCTGAAAACGCGCCGCATGCTTCTCGGGAACGATCCCTTCTCCACCCGCCTCGACGCCAACCATCGATACCGATTCGTCGTCAATGAAGGGATAAAACAACCCGATCGCATTTGAGCCGCCTCCCACGCAGGCCGCCAGCAAATCCGGTAACCGTTCTTCCTGTTCAAGAACCTGACGCCGCGCCTCATCGCCAATTACGCGATGAAAATTCCGTACCATCACCGGGTACGGATGCGCTCCGTACGCTGTGCCGAGGATATAATGCGTACTGCGCACATTCGTCACCCAATCCCGCATGGCCTCGTTCACGGCCTCCTTCAGCGTCTTTTGCCCAGCCTCCACCGGCACCACTTCCGCGCCGAGCATGCGCATGCGATACACATTAAGCCGTTGCCGGTCGCAATCGTGTGCGCCCATGTACACCACGCATTCAAAGCCAAACATCGCCGCCACCGTGGCCGTAGCCACGCCATGTTGCCCCGCACCAGTCTCGGCGATGATCCGCGTCTTGCCCATACGTTTGGCCAGCAGGATTTGGCCCATGGCGTTGTTAATCTTATGCGCGCCGGTATGCAGCAGGTCCTCTCGTTTGAGATAAATCTTGGCCCCGCCCAATTCGTCTGTCAGTCGCTGGGCGAAGTAAAGTGGCGTGGGGCGGCCAACGAATTCGCGCAAATAATAATTCAGTTCGCGTTGAAATTCCGGATCCTGTTGGGCGCGAAAGTATTCCTCCTCCAGCTCGCGCAACGGATGCACCAAGGTCTCGGGCACATAACGCCCCCCGTACGGGCCAAACCGGCCGGCCGCATCAGGAAGTTGCTCGCTTGCTACGCTGCTGTCCATGGCCTTCAACTTAACACGCGCCGGATCCTGCCTCAAGCCAGCGCGCCCTTGGCCGCCGCCACGAAGGCCCGCATCCGGTCCGGATCCTTGCGTCCTGGCTCACTTTCCACCCCACTGGAGACATCTACTCCAAACGGCTGCACTTTGCGTACCGCCGTGGCCACATTCTCCGGCGTCAGTCCGCCGGCCAGAAAAATGGGTTTCCCAAATTCCTGAGCGCGCACGGCCAAATCCCAATTAAAGGTCGCGCCCGTACCGCCCAGCGCATCGTTTACGTAAGCATCCAGCAGGAAGCCTGCCGTAGGGAACGCCTCCAATTCAGCCAATGTTTCCTCGCCCTTTACGCGAAACGCCTTGAGCATCATAACTGGGAAGCGACTGCACTCCTCAGGTGTTTCATCGCCGTGAAATTGCAAAATATTGAGCATGCACTCGTTCAACGCCTGATGCACAAACGCCTCCTTGGCATTCACGAACACCCCCACACGCATAACGTGCGGCGGCAACGCCGCTGAGATGGCCCTAGCCTGCTCCAGTGTCACATGACGCGGACTGTCTTCATAAAACATCAACCCGATCGCATCCGCGCCGGCTTCGGCCGCAGCGAGGGCATCGGCCTCACTAGTGATGCCGCAGATCTTGACGGTGACGCTCACCTAACGATCCCGGCCCAGTCCGATTTCGCGGCAGTACTTAATGCTCCGCGCAATATCGTCCTTTTGAAAATTCTGCTGGGCAATTTTTCGGTCCAAGCCTTCAGGCGCCTTGAAGGTACCAATCGGTTTGCCACGTTTAGCAAAGGCCTCGAATTTTTTGTAGCCCTTTGGTTTGCCTTTTGGCCACGCTTTCCAGAAATCGTCGTTCTTCACAGTCAGTTCTCGGTTAAAGCCGGAGATGGTTTCAATACAAACAGGTGCGGCCGGACAAACTTTCGCAAAATGCTCGAAATATTGTTTCCAATCCACCAGCCCTTCGCCCATGGCGGTCCAAGCTGCAGTGTACCCATTCTCACTGGGCCACGCCATGGTGTCGCGCAAACTAGTCGTCAATACGTAAGGCGCTAGGTTTTTGAGGTTTTCGAAAGGATCCTCGAGCGTCCATACGGCATTACCGGAATCCATGTTCACACCTACCCAATCTTTGCCGGCCTCTTCGACCAACCGTACCAGCTCCAGAGAGTGCATATCGCCCGCATGGTTTTCCATGGCGATTTTAATCCCCGCATCGGTCGCACGGCTCTTGTTTGCCTTGAGCAATTTCACAGTGTCATCGATGCGCGCCTCGATCCCGCCCTCAGTCAGGCGATCCCCACGTGATCCAAGGATCACCCGGAACGCCGGCGAGCCCAAAGTTTTGGAAATGCGAATTCCCAGAGCAAGATGTTCCTCGGCCGTACCCCAAGTATCCTTGAACGACGGCGAAGATGGGCAAATACTCCAGGAACCGACATACAGCTTGATGCCTTTTTCATCGGCATACGCCTTCACGGCTCTTAGGTATTTGTCCTGAAAACTCTCGAATGGCCCGAGGTCGGTGATGAACAATGAATCACAGCGCAGCTCCTTGGCGTAATCGATCAGCTGATTTGCGTTCCAACCCATCGCACGTACGGCGAAGTTGTCCACGCCGAGCCGAAGCCGTTCCGGGGCCTGCTTGGCAGCCCAGGAGGGCAGCGTGGTCGCGGCCGCCGCAGCGGCAGTGGAAGTGAGAAAGTCCCGACGTTGCATGGCATCCAGTTGCATATGCCCATTGGGAAACAGCTGAGCTTGCGAATCAAGCTGATTCACGGTGCAGGCTTGTTTTTTTGCCGCATCCCGACTTGACTGTCGGCGTGTCGAGCGCACCAACCCAACTCAATATTGAGCTGCTCCCCTCGTTTGCTCCCCGCCCCAAGGCCACGCATGTGGTGTTTGATTTCGACGGCACCCTGTCTTGGATCCGCCACGGCTGGCCAGAAATGATGCAAACCGTCATGGGCCCTCGCTTCCCCCTGAAACCCAACGAAACAACCGAAGACATCCGAGCGCATCTCTTCAATGAAATGTACCGGTTCAACGGCCAGCCAACACCGTTGTTCATGACCGAAATGGCCCGGCAAATTTCTGACCGCGGCGGCACGGCAAACCCAGACGAATTACTGACCGCCTTCATCACGCCGCTGGATGAGATGGCCAATGAACGCCATCGCCAACTGCGCACCGGCGAAACGCCGCCGGATGAATTGATCGTCCACGGTGGCCGCGCCCTCCTGGAGCACCTTCACACTCGTGGCTTGAAGACGTTGATCCTCAGCGGTAACCCTCACACTCAGATCAGCGAGGAAGCTGAACTGCTTGATCTCATCCGCTACTGTAACGGCCGTGTCCAGGGCCATGTACACGCGGAGAATTTCAGTAAACAAACCGTGCTCGAAGAATGGATGGCCGAGGACGGGTTCACCGGCGAAAATCTCATTATGTTCGGCGACGGCGCGGCGGAGATTAAAGCCACCCGCAATCTCGGCGGCCTCTCTATCGGCGTGTGCTCGGACGAAGCCGTGAACGGCTCAGGCGTTGTGGATCAGAGCAAACGCGACATCCTACTTCCAGCCGGTGCCGACGCCATCATCGCTGACTACCGCGACCCCGAGTTGCTCACTCAAACCGTGCTTGGCCAATGAAGCGCATCGATCTCACCAAACTGAAAGTGTTCCCGCTTGCCGAACGAGACAGCATGGCCCGCATTGAGGAAACGCTAATTGATCCGGCCAGCGAACCGCGTCTGCTCTCGCCCGACAACCAGCAACGCGTCGCCCAATGCGCCGCGGATATTCGGGCCGCCCGCGAACGTGGCGCCAGTGTGATGTACATTTACGGCGCGCATCTCATCAAAAACGGTGCTCACCAATTGCTTGATGCCCTCATGGCGGGCGGCTGGATCACGCACCTCGCCACCAACGGCGCCGGCGTGATTCATGATTGGGAATGGGCGCACCACGGCCGGTCCACAGAGAGCGTACGCGCTAATGTCGCCACCGGCACCTTTGGCACCTGGGAGGAAACCGGCCGTTGCCTGCATCTCGCTGTACTCACCGGAGCGTTACGCGAGGAAGGGTTCGGCCAAAGCGTTGGTCGCATGGTTACCGAAAATGGCTTCACCCTGCCTGCACGGTCAGAGCTCGAAACCAAACTGCGCGAAGAACCCAGCCATGCGCTGACTCCAGCGAGCGCCGAGTTGTTGCAGATCATGACCCAGCACAACCTTACCGAGGGCCGGCATGAGATTGCGCATCCGTGGGGTGCCACCTCGGTCTTGGGCAATGCCTTCCGCCACGATGTGCCGCTCACCGTTCATCCCGGCATTGGGTACGATATCATTTCCAACCATCCCCTCTTCAACGGCGCCGCCCTCGGCCGCGCGGCTGGGCTGGACTTCGCCACTTTTGGCGGATCCGTCGAGGGGCTTAATAATGGCGTAGTGCTCTCAGTAGGGAGCGCGATCATGGGACCGCAGGTTTTTGAAAAAAGCATCTCCTGCGTCAACAACCTCCGCCTACAAGCCGGCCGCGAAATTGTCCGCGGCCATGCAATTCACGTGGTGGATATTCAGGATGGCGGCGGCTGGGACTGGACTCAGGGCGAACCACCCAAGGATAACCCGGCCTATTATCTGCGCTTTTGCAAAAGCTACGACCGTATGGGCGGTACCATGCACTACGCTCAGTGCGACAATATCGATTTCACGCATCACTTGCTGAATGAACTTGCCCAATAGTTCATGGCAGGCCACCGACGTTGAGTGAGCATGATGACCTCAGAACGGTTTCAGGAAATCACCGGACGGTATGCTGCTCTGCGCATTGCCGTAGTGGGTGATTACAGTTGCGACCGGTATCTGGAAATTGATCCGGCCAAAACGGAAACCTCCATCGAGACCGGCCTGCCTGTGCACAATGTCACGCGAGTTCGTGCCCAACCCGGCGCATCGGGCACCGTACTGAGCAATCTCGCCGCATTAGGCGTCGGCGAGCTATGGCCCGTTGGCTTTTGTGGTTGTGATGGTGAAGGCTACGAATTATATCGCGCGTTGGAACAAACGCCAGGCGTGCGCATGAAATATTTCTTCGAGAGCGAGGATCAACGCACCTTTACCTACTGCAAGCCCTTGATGATGCACCTCGGCCAACCGCCCGAGGAACTCAATCGGCTCGACAGCAAAAATTGGCATCCCACGCCGGTCAACCTACAGCATCAACTCGCTAACGCCGTGCGTTCCTTGGCCTATGAAGTGGACGCCATCATCGTACTGGATCAGGCCGACGCCCCCGAAACCGGCGTGGTCACCCAATCTATGCTCGATGCGCTAGCAGAAATCAAAGACAACACCCTCATCATCGGCGACAGCCGCCGTGGCCTAAAAGATTGGCCATCGATCATCTACAAAATGAACGCTGCCGAATTAGCGCAGCTCACCGATCTAACTTCGGAACCGGAACAAGCCGCCCGCACGTTGGCCGCACAAACCGGCAAACCAGTATTTGTGTCACTCAGTGAACACGGCATCGTTGGAGCTCAGCCCGATGGTCATTCAGAAAACCGCAAGGCCCTGACTGTCTCAGGCGAGATTGATATCGTCGGTGCCGGCGACGCGGTGATGGCCAATCTCACCACGGCCATGGCAGCCCAAGCCGACCTTGGCGAAGCCCTCGAACTCGCCAACGCTGCCGCCTCTGTGGTAGTGCACAAACTGGGCACCACCGGCACAGCGTCCATTTCAAAGATCAGCGGGAAACTCGGTTTCGAATAACAGAGCAAGGACGAGCCTCCCCCTCGCCCCTCTAGATTACTCCCACACTTTCCACGCCCTTGAAGGCGTCACTTGAGGGCGATCCCCGTCCAGTTCCAGCACGAGGGATTGAAGTTGTCGTCGGTCAGCAAATTGAAGGCCGGCTTGCTTGCCCAACACACACACAGTCGTGGCGTGACTGTCGGCAACCACGGAATCGGCCGCCATCACTGTGGCCTGAATTCGGCTGGTGAGACCAATGCCAGTTCGGGGATCGACAATATGTGAGTATCGTCGGCCATTGATTTCAACGAATTGCTCGGTATCACCCGAGGTGGAGAGTGCGACATGTTTGAGAAACACCGTGCGCGGATAGAGGTTGCCGAATTCATCTACATTGCGCAGCTCGATCTTCCAGCCGACCTTGTTCGGCGGTGGTCCACTGGTGAGCAGATCGCTATCGGCCGCCACGTAGGCACGCGCGATGCCATTGGCCTTGAGCACGGCCATCGCCTCATCCACAGCGTAGCCCTTGGCAATGCCGCCCAGATCCAGCTGCAGATTGGCCGCGCGCAAGGAGACCGTTCGGTTGACGGCATTAAGCGACAGTTGTTGATAGCCCACACGTTTCTGAGCGGCCTGCAATTCCTCAACGGGAGGCATTTGACCGCGCTTACGGGCCTGACGCCAAAAACGCACGCTTGGCCCAGCAGTGACATCAAAGGCACCGCGCGTATCCCGCGCAAGTGCTTGGGCGCGTTGTAGGATATCAAATAATTCTGAACTCACCGCAACCGGTTCGCCAATCGGCGCACGACCCAATCGATTGAGTTGGCTGCCGGGATCATAATCCGAGAAAATGCCGTTCAACTCCTCCACGCGCGCATAGGCGGCCTTGGCGATGCGCTCAGCTTCAGGGCGGTTCGGCGCATAAAATTTGAGGTGAAAATCCACGCCCATCTCGGGCTCGACATACTCGAAACGTTGCCACGCAGAATCATCGGGCACGTTGGTTAGGCACCCCATCGCAGTCCCGAGCACTGCCATTATCAAAAAAAATACCCGCACGCCCGAAGGGTGCGGGTGATAGACGGATTCGGCAATCCGTTAAATGCGTTAAACGTTACCAGGCGAAAGGATTCCATACACCCGGCTGCGGAACGGGATATTTGCCATCCTCACCCTTTACAGCCGGCGGTGCGGTGTCCACAGTCCAATTATCGATTCCCGGGCAGTAATCCTTACCGTTCTTCAGGAGATCATCCCACTTGACGACCTGGGCGGAGTAGCAAGCTTCGCGGCCTAGGATCGCCGTAAATGTCGCCTTCGCGCCGTACTCGCCCTCATTGTAAATCTCGCCTTTCATCAACGCCTCGATGAGGTCGGTCTGTTCCTGCTGATGACCACCGCCCTTGCCCTTCATGAGAATAGGCTCGCCCTTGTTCGGAACGATGGCCGAGGCCAGCTTGCAGGTTCCCTTGCTGCCGTGCGCGTATTCGGCAACGTGGCTGAAGGTCTTGTTGCCACCCAAATGACGGCCCTGGCTATACATCTTGTGACCGCTGGCGTAGGTGTACTCCACGAAGGTGTGGTCAAAGATCTGAGACTTGCTACGGTCGCCGCCCATACGCTCTTCACCGCCGCCCATACCATTAGCCATAATCGGGTAATCGTTCATGACCCAGTTGCCGACATCGAGGTTGTGGATGTGCTGCTCGCAGATCTGATCGCCGCTGGCCCAGATGAAGTGGTACCAGTTGTTGCACTGAAACTGCATATCGGTCATGCCCGGCTCGCGGTTGCGATACCAAATACCGCGACCGTTCCAGTACACGCGCATCAGGTTGATTTCACCAATGGCGCCGTCATGCAACATTTTCACGTTGTTGATGTAGCGCTCCTCGTGGCGGCGTTGTAGGCCGATACCGATCAGGAGGTTTTTCTTTTTGGCCTCTTGCGTAGCGGCCAGCACACGGCGTACACCCGGAGCATCGGAGGCCACCGGCTTCTCACAGAAGACGTGTTTACCCGCTTTCACGGCGTACTCGAACTGCTGAGGCTTGAAGCCTGGAGGCGTGGCGATCACCACGAGATCTGCGCCGGAGTCGATGGCATGTTTGTAGCCATCGATGCCACCGAAAATACGATCCTCGGGCACATCCACCCAGTCGTTGAATTGCTTTTTATATCCGTCCACGCGGTCCTTGGCCTTCTTGGCGTTCACATCCGCCACAGCGACCAGACGAGTATTGCCGCGCGTGTTCCGGATCTGCGCAATGGCGCCACTACCGCGGCCACCGCAACCTACTAGGGCGACACTGACGGTGTCGCTGCCGGCCGCGTGTACAACGTTCTCAATTGGGATTTGGCTAAGAGCCGTACCGGCGGCAACAGCCGATCCGGAGGTCTTGAGGAATTTACGCCGACTGGGGGCGCTTTCAGATTTCTTGCTCATAAAAAATGCGATTGTTTTAGGTTATTAGCAGGTGGACAGAGCCTAATGGATTTCGGCGTGTTGTCCAGAGTTCAATCAATCGGCGTGTCGTATTCCACCCCGTTATTCCAGTAGGCCTTCATTTCCTCCTTAGAGGGAATCTCAAGGGGTCGCACTAGGCGCATGCCCTGAAAAGTGGCATCGGTCAGGTACCAAATGCTCTTTGGCAACTGAGGATCCTGTTGCTTCCAATCCGGTGTGGAAAAGATGCGGGCAGCACTTCGAAGCTTGCTCAATGGCATTTGTACATGGAACGAACCGCCGCGGGACACGTGCGGGTACGGCTTAGTGCCTTTCACCCATGGGTTTACCAACACTTCCTTGCTAGCCTTGTAAGGCGCGTAGCCGTCCAACGTCCATTCTGCCACATTACCGTGAATATCATAGAGCCCCCACGGGTTGGGCTTCAGCTTTCCCACTTCACGATAACGGGTCTCAAAGGTGATCGGATCAAACACATTGTTCTGGTTCCAAGTCTTGGCGTTCAGCGTGCCTTCATCGCCTTCGTCGCCCCAAGAGTAGGCCGTCGTGGTTCCTGCCCGCGCGGCGTATTCCCATTCCGCCTCGGTTGGCAGCCGATAAAAATGCCCCGTCTTTGCGCTGAGCCATTGGCAATATTTATTAGCTGCGTGATGAGTCATGCAAATGGCCGGGTGCGTCCCCGTGCCCATGCCGAAATCCATATTCACATAAGGTTTGGTAGGCGTTGCCACCTCCTCTAGCCACCAGTCCTCAGAATCCTCCTCTGCCTTCTTTTTCTGGTAGTACATGAACTTGTGGTACTCGTTCCAAGTCAGCTCATATTTACCCATCCAGAACGGTGAAACCTTTACCTTACGTTGCGGCCCTTCGTCATCGGAGCGTCCCGTTTCACCGGCCGGACTACCCATGACAAACGTGCCCCCCTTGATCGGCACCATCTCGTAATCTACCAGGGTATCCACGATCCGTTTCTTGTATGGCTTCATACCACCCTCGGTGGTTTGTTTGTGGGTGGCCATGATCTTGGCGTGAAGGGCCTCAACAATCCTGTCTTCGTCCGCGCCCTTTACAATACGCTTCTTGGGCTTAAGCTGCAGACCTTCTGGCCAAGTAGCACCTTGATCGATCCATAAGGCAACCAACTCAATCTCCTCTTTTGTTACCCGTTGGCTTTTGGTCTTTGGGGGCATCAGCAATTCGTCATCCTCGGGCAATGTCATGAATTCCCAAACGGTGCTCCCTTCATGATCTCCCGGCTCAATAGCTGTTCCCTCACGACGCCCCTTGAAAGCTAGCTCTTTGATATCCATTTGGTATCCCCCGCCGCTTTCTTTGGCAAACCCCTCGCGATGACAGCCCACGCAATTGTATTCAAAGATCGGCTGAATCTCCTTAACAAAGTCTATCTTACGCGGTTTTTTAGCCGCGTCCGCATTCAAGCCGGCTAATAGAAGAATAATAAAAACACCCATGTATTTCTGCATAACAAAGTTGTTAATGAACCGTAGGCAGACCCAAAAGTCAATTCCCGGCCTATCCATGCCATTGGACTCCAAAATCTGGTTCGTCCTTCAATTGTGCGGCAACTAAACTTTGCCGTGACCGGATACCCGGCACCTCTGTTTCCAATTCACCGCCGGTGCCAGCAAATTATAAAAGACAACACCAAACAGGCGGAATCGCAAAAACGTAACCAACCCATCAAAAGTTTCTTTTCTTGCGGTTTTTGGTGGAAACAATCATGGCCTCCGTGTCATTAAAAAGCAGTTCAATGAAACTCGATAAAATCATCTATCTGGCCTCGTTCCTATTGACGCTAGGCACTAGTTTAGCAGAACAACGCCCCAACATCTTGTTTATCTATACGGACGACCAGTCTCACCGGACGGTCAGCTGTTATGACGAAGCCTATCCCTGGGTTAAAACACCCAACATAGATGCGCTCGCCGCCAAGGGCGTTCGTTTCACGCACGCCTACATTGGCACCTGGTGCATGCCCTCGCGGGCGACCATGCTGACCGGGCATCACCAATATGGCGTAGAGTCGATGAGGATGGAGGGCCAATATCCCGGCAGTGTATATGATCCGAAGAAATGTCCCTTTTGGCCATGGGTGTTTCGGAAACACGGATACACAACCGCTCAGATCGGCAAATGGCATACCGGCATCGATAGCGGGTACGGACGCGATTGGGATCACCAGCTTGTTTGGAGTCGCCCCAAATACCCCCAGAACGCGGGCAATTATTTTGATGATCAAATCATTGAAGTGAACGGGAAAAAGCAACGCATCTCTGGCTACACAACTGATTGGTACACAGATCGGGCGATCGATTTTATTGAGGGGAAAAATCGTGACCCGAAATCTCCCTGGTACTTGTGGCTCTGCTTTGGAGCCGTCCACGGCCCATTCACGCCGGCGGACCGCCACCGCAATTCCTATCCCGATGCCGTGGTTCCCGAACCCGCAGATATCTATCCCGATCAACCCGCTAGAAAGGGTAAGCCCAAATATGTGAGAGAGAGAAGTCGCTGGGTTCGCAACAGCAATGGCCATGCCGAGCTGGATTCAGGAGTGAAACAGCGAACTGTAAAAAACGCTCCCATCCACGGGAACACGCTACAAAACTGGGTCCGCCAATATCATCAGGGCGTGCTCGCGATCGATGATTCCGTGGGCCGCCTTCGCGAAGCTCTGGAGAAATCCGGCCAACTAAACAACACACTGATCGTCTTTGCAGCCGATCAGGGAATCGCCTGGGGACAAAAAGGCTTCCAGCAAAAGATTGCTCCCTACGATGCCAATATCCGCGGGCCACTGATCATGTCTCTCCCCGGGAAGATTCCTAACGGCAAAGTCTGCCCGACCCCAGTCGGTGGAACAGATCTACCCCCAACCTTTTTCTCCCTCGTCAACCTTCCTTTGCCTTGGAAGATGCACGGGCACGACCTGACTCCGCTCCTGAAGAATCCGGATTCAGAATGGAACCATCCCGTTTTAACTGCTCTTACCGGAGAGAAGTACGGCTCGGATACCGATATCGTTCCAACCGACCCGGAGATACTCTACAAGACTGCCAGAGTCCCATGGTGGATTTCCCTCATGAGCGAGCGTCACAAATACATCCGCACACTGGTCAAAGGCGAAGTCGAAGAACTCTACAATCTCGAAACCGACCCAGAGGAATTAAACAACCTCGCCCTCGATCCCAAACACCTTGCAAAACTTCGTGAGATGCGTGCGGCTATGATCGCCGAACTGAAGAGAACAGACGCAGGTCTGGTAGACAATCTGCCTAATTTCTCAACTCCAAAATAGTCCGTTTCGGCAGCCATTTGACTCCTTCACAAACTAATATTTTGACATCACGCAAATAAATCCATGATGGGTTTTTCGCCGTCACCGACTGTCATGGGTCGCCCAGAAGGCGACGTGGCGGGTTTCCCTATTTCCATGCCAGCTGCGAATGCGATGCTGGCGTGAAATGCTCCAACAGAAACGGCATTTTCGTCAACGTAGTATCCCATATCGTCGGTCTTGCCATAGACAAACCCAGCCTTTGTGCCTCCTCCAGCGAGAACCGTTGAAAAGCATACTGGGTGATGACTACGTCCATCACCATCGAATGCCGGTTTACGACCAAATTCTGTCGCAACAACGACCAGCGTGGAATCCAGCATCCCTCGCTGCTCAAGGTCAGTAATCAGTGTTGCGAATGCCTGGTCAAATACCGGCGCCACTTCACTCATCTCATCGGCAAGCGCTTTGTGATGATCCCAGCCATCATGCTTCACCTCAACAAAACGGACACCGGATCCAACTAGGCGCCGAGCGAGCAAGCATCCCTGACCGAATGAATTATTGCCATAGGTCTCCCGTTGTTTTTCTGACTCATCCGCCAAGTCAAAAGCTTTCAACTCCTTACTCTTCATTAAGGCTAGGGCATCATCGTAGAAACCTTTATAAGAATTAACCCCCTTGTCATCGAATTTTCTCCGAAAGTCGGCATCGATTTTGTTTAACAATGCCTGTCGCTTTGTGGCCACTGACTTACCACCGATCGATTCAACGTCACTGATCCCTTTGGTCGGATCTCCGATAGCAAGTGGGGCAAAGCTGGAAGGGAAGAAGCCATTACCTTGATCGGAACGGCGATTGACGCACACACTTGATGGCAAATTTTTACTACTACGCCCAAGATAGTGAGACCCCCATGCCCCTAAATTTGGGTGTATAATCGTTCCGCGAGGTTCATAAGCGGTTCGCATGTAGTATTGTGCTGGTGAATGGATACCGATCTTTGCTTCCATCGAGCGGATCACGCTTACACGATTTGCGACCGTCGCGAATTTTGGGAAATATTCGGTGACCTGGAAGTTAGCGGAGGTGTTAATCGCCTTTGCCGGACCTCTAGATTTACCCTGTTTTGGGTCGAGCGAGTCAATGTGACTTAGCCCGCCATTGAGCATCAGCCAAATTATGCTCTTCGCTTTACCAAAGGCGGCAGGCTTTTCACCTGTCGACTCTTCAGCCATTAGGTGTGCCGTTGGAAGGATGGCTCTGGTCGTTTTCCGGGCATGTATTTCGGTTATAATACGGGTTGGCCACAGGTTATATACCGCGGTGAGTAGATTGGTTACGGTTGAAAACTAAAAATATAAAGGGTGTACCATGATCAACTAATGCGAGTGTTGCCAAACAAG
>JAYOSV010000036.1:16583-30548 GCA_038139415.1 Verrucomicrobiales bacterium
GATTGGGAATCACCTTCGGGCGTCTCTGCACGCTCAAGAGCATAGAATGGCTGGTTATTAAAATCACCGCCTATGAAAAGCAGATCGTTTGACGTATTCTCCGCAACAGCAAGCATCACGTTAAAGGATTCGGCGTCACCCAATGGATAGCCATCCCGTTCACGAAAAATGACGATGTGCGGATTACCTTTGTGTTCGGTGAGAATGAATGGGTAATCATTTTTTCCTGACTTCATGATCCCCGCCATGTAAATCGTTTTTCTCTCCAGAAACTTCCCATACTTGTCAGGTATCTTTGCGACAATCTTGTCATCTGCATGAAATTCCATGGCTCTATCCCGATTGAGGGGAAGTCTGGTTCTAAGTCTGGAGCTAATGGCCTCATTGAATTGCCATCGACCCTCAAGTCGGCTAGAGACCACATTTTCTTTGTCTGACTCGACCTTAAACTCTGCCATCAACGTAGATGGAAAGTGAAAAAGGAACATAAAGGCAGCGGTAATCAATACTTGGCTCATTTTGTGTATTTAGTTTTCTGTTCGCTTATGGGACATGTTTTTTCGTAATCAGCGATTACGAGTTGGCAAGGATATAGCCAAAAGAACGCAACGGTAACGGTTGAATACGAAAAAAATCAAAAAACTAGCTAGAAAAATGGTCGGACCGGGGAGATTCGAACTCCCGACCTCCACACCCCCAGTGTGGCGCGCTAACCAGGCTGCGCTACGGTCCGTCCGGAAAGGAGCCGCATCCTAGCGGTCGGTGAGAGAATGACAACCCTTTTCAATGGGCCACCTTCAGCACGATGGTGGTGAATTCGTCCGGCTGATGGTCGGCCGCCTCATGCGATCGGCCTGCCTCATGCAGGCCCGCCACGATTTCTGCCGCACTCTCCACCTGATGGCTGCCCAGCGTCTGCACAATCCGTTCCTTGCCGAACATTTCGCCGTCTTCGGATGTGGATTCCTCAACGCCATCGGTCATCAACGCCAGTAGATCGCCGGGCTCCAGAGGGAAATCATTACTCACGGTGTACTCGGTATCCGGCCGAATACCGAGTGGAATTCCAGTGCGCTTGAGCTCGCGTTTCAAATGTCCGCTACCATCCAGCCATAACGCTGGCGGGTGCCCCGCGCTAGCATAGCGCACGGTGCCAGTCTTGGGGCTGAGCCGCACGAAGAGCAGTGTGACAAATCGTTCCGAACCAGTGTCCTCAGTGAGCACGCGATTGGCACGCGTGAGGATCTCGCCCACGTCATCCAAATCCGCCGCCAAAATGCGCAAGTACGCACGTGTCTCGGCCATCAACAACGCCGGGCCGATGCCGTGCCCGGTCACATCCCCCACTACCAACCCATAATCGCCGTTAGACATGGGCACAAAATCGTAATAGTCGCCGCCCGTTTGCTCCGCACTCTCGGTGAGCCCGGCCAACTCTAGGCCATCCAGTTGAGGAGCTTCCTCGGGAAACAGCCGCTGCTGAATCTCGCGCGCGATGCGCATCTGTTCATTGGCCGCGTGCAGGGCTGTCTCAGCCTCGCGATGGCGGGTGCGATCGCGAGCCTCGCGCACCTCGCGTTCCACCGCCGGCACCAGCCGCGCGAGATTGCCTTTCATTAGGTAATCATGCGCGCCGGATTTCATGATCTGCACGGCCAGATCCTCTCCAATACCGCCACTGATCACGATAAACGGAATATCCCGCCCGCTCTCCTGTAACAACCGCAGGCCTTCTGAACCGTTAAATTCCGGCAAATTGTAATCTGCCAGAATGATATCCCACACCTCGTTCTCCAGTGCGCGGGTATATTGCTCGGCCGTCTCCACACGTTCACTGGTCACCTCATAGCCGCCGGCCTGAATCAGTCCCACCAACACTTTCGCGTCGAGCGCCGAATCCTCAATAATCAATACGCGTAGGATTTCACTCATGGCCGCCCTCCCCTTGTTCCGCTTGGCCGCTCAACTCGCGTACCTTGGCGGCGATGTTTTCCTGTCGCATCAGCGATTCACCCACTAGAATCGCGCGCGCGCCGCTGGCCTGCAGCTGCTCCACATCCGCCCGTGTATGAATGCCGCTCTCGGCCACCAGCAAGGTTTGAGATAAATCCAGTTCCGCCGCCAACTTGCCGGTTGTATCGAGATCAACCGTAAAGGTTTTCAGATCACGGTTGTTCACGCCAATCAACGGCGCCTCAAGCGCCTTGGCTCGGGCCAATTCCTCCGCGTCATGCACTTCCACCAACGCCGATAACCCGGCCCCCACGGCCAATTCATGAAACTCCCGCAGGCGATCGTCATCGAGGATCGCCACAATTAACAGGACCGCGTCCGCGCCCCATTCGATAGCCTCGGCAATCTGCCGGGCATCGATCACAAAATCCTTTCGCAACAGCGGCACGTCCACCGCCTCACGGATCTGCCGCAGATACTCTGGCGAACCCTGAAAATACTGCTCATCGGTCAATACCGAGAGACAACTCGCGCCGGCCGTTTCGTATTCCTGCGCGATTTGGACCGGATCGAAATCCGGCCGAATGATGCCGGCAGAAGGCGACGCCTTTTTCACCTCGGCAATTAACCCCACATCGCCGGTACGCGGCTCCGCCAATGCCGCCGTGAAATCCCGAACGCCACCGCGAGCCGCCACTTGGGCGCGTAGCGAATCCACCGTGACCTCCTTCACCGGCACTGCCGCCAGCTCCTGTTGCTTCGTGGCCACGATTTTGTCCAGAATGCTCATTCGTCATCCTCCCCCGCAATGCGTTTGGTCGGGCACCCCGCCTGCAGCCAGCCATTCACGAAACTGTCCAAATCGCCGTCCATCACTTCCTGCACATTTCCGCTCTGAATCGCCGTACGCAGATCCTTCACCATTTGGTAGGGCTGAAACACATAACTCCGAATTTGATTTCCCCAACCGATCGCGCCTTTGTCGCTGTAGAACCGTTCCATCTCGGACTTCTTTTCGTCCTCGCGTTTGGCGTGCAATTTGGCGAGCAACAACTTCATGGCCGTGGCGCGGTTTTGATGCTGGCTACGCTGCGTCTGACTCGCCGCCACAATGCCGGTGGGAATATGCGTGAGCCGCACGGCCGTCTCCACCTTGTTAACGTTTTGACCGCCCTTACCGCCGCTGCGGTAGGTGTCCACCCGCACCTCGCTCGGGTCGATCTCAATATCGCCTTCATCCTCCAGCTCCGCCACCACATCCACGCTAGCAAAACTCGTGTGCCGGCGCTTGTTGGAATCAAAAGGCGAAATGCGCACCAACCGGTGCACCCCGCGCTCGGCCTTGCTAAACCCAAAGGCGTTCTCGCCCTCAATGATGAGTGTGGCGCTCTTAATTCCTGCCACTTCCCCGGGTGTCAGATCCTGTACCGTCACCGACCAGCCGCGGCGCTCACACCAGCGCTGGTACATGCGTAACAACATGTCCGCCCAGTCGCAGCTTTCCGTGCCGCCGGCGCCAGCGTTGATGGTGAGGATGCAGTTGCACTTGTCCTGAGGATCCTTGAGCATGGCCTGCAGCTCAAGGACATCCAGTGAGCCAATAAATTGCTCGGTGTCGGCAGTCAGTTCCTCGAGCAACAGGGCCTGCGTTTCCTCATCCTCTTCCGCGCCCAACTCCACCATCCCCTGCAGGTCGGCCAGTTGAGATTCGGTTTTTTGGAAGATCTCTACCTGCTTGCGCAGACGGGCCGATTCCTCGGAAAATTTCTGAGCCCGGTCACGGTCATTCCAGAAATCATCGGCGGACATGATTTCCTCCAACTCCTGAACGCGCGTTTCACTATGAGCAACGTCAAAGAAACCTCCGTAACTTCTCCAAGCGAGACTTGGTTTCGGTTAACTGGGCTTGTACCGCATCGAACATAAGCGCCTCATTTAGCTGCTTCCCCGTCGGAAGCCGAGTCCTTTTTCAAATACATTCCGCGACGCACTGCCAGAATCCCGCACGCCAACACACTGGCCCAGCTCAACCAATCGCCCGCGCGCTGGTACACTGTCGGCGCATGCGGTCCCGTTCGTAATGGCACTTCCACCACACGCACTCCCGTGGAATGCACCGGCTCGGTCACGCCATGAAATCGGCCATACTCGTCCACCCAACCGGTGATGCCGTTATTGCAACAACGCACCAATGGCCGACGATTTTCGATCGCGCGCCATGCCGCGGTGCGGGCGTGCTGCCATTGCTGATGGCTGTCACCAAACCAGCCGTCGTTGGTTAGGTTCAGCAAAAAATCCACTTCCGGAGTCGCCGCCCGGCGCGCCAGTTTGGGCACCACGTCCTCAAAGCAGATGATCACGGAAGCCTTGGCTTTCCCCATATCAAACACCACCTCGCCGCCGCCTCGTCCGAAATTGCCCACTGGCGCCAGTTTTTTGAGAAAGGGCAATTGTTCCGAGAACGGTACGTATTCGCCAAACATCACCAAATGCCGCTTGGCGTAATTCGGCCACTTCATCTTCTGCGGACCGCGGAGAAAGGAATCTTCCGGTGGCACCAAGACCGCGCTGTTGTACCACACATTATTTGTCTTCGTATCCGCGCCCCACACACGCCACACGCTTTGTTCGGCGATTGCTTTTTCCAGCTGTTCCATGCGCCGGATGACGTTGGTGGGGTTCAAGACCCAAAACGGCGGCAGCGATGCCTCCGGCCAGACCAGTAAATCCGGTTCCTTCGCCACAGCCCAATCGGAAAGGTCCATCATGTGTTCAAACCGATTCGATTGACTGACTGGATCATTCACATTCCACAGCACCGTTTGTGGAATAGCCGGCTGAACCAGCGCGATCTTGAGCGATCCACGCGGTTCCGCCAACGGCTGCGAAAGCGCCCATTTCCCCAAGCCCAAAGCCACCAGCACCAATGCCGCCGGCCCGGCCAAATCCTTTAACAGCGCCGGCTCAAAACGATCCTGTTCGCGCCAGCGCCAGAATACCAGCAAGCCGCCCACTGACCCCCAAGCCACTACCAGGGAAACCCCCAAGACCCCAGTGAACTGCGCTAGCATGGCGAGTGATGTCCAGTCCAGCTGCGAGCCGCCCAGATAATTCCAGGGAAACCCGGTGATCATCCAGCCACGAAGGCATTCCATCGCCACCCACGCCACAGCGCAACTCGCTCCCCATCCGATTCGTTGACGCCAGGCCATGGCCGCCACTTCCGCCCCAGCCGATTCCGCCTTGCCGGGAAACAGCCACCAACAAAACGCCGCCCATAACGCCGGGTACAGCGAGCAATATCCGCTGAGAGCGAACCAGCCCACAATGTTGCTGCCGGCCACCGGGATGTAGAGCAACCAGCATAGTGAGGTAAAAAAATGAGCCGCCCCGGCCGCTAACCCCAGTCGAAACGCGAGCTTCGGTGCCGCCGCCGTGGCCCACAACAACAGCGCCGGTGCCAGCCACGCCGCCGGCTCGCATTGAAGCGGCGCAAAGGCGCAGGACCACACCAAGCCGGCCACGCCGGCCTTGATCCAGTCGCTGCTGTTGCGCTTGACGCCGTTCATGCGCGCAGTGTGCCCATTGGCGCAGGCAAGGCAAGTGCGCCCTGTTCACGCGCATTTTGCTTTGCCCGATTTTCATCCTGCCGTAACGTGACCGCCGCCCGACTCACATGAAACAGGTTCGCATTGGCAGAAGTACATTGAAAGGATCCCGGCTCGCCTTCGGTTGCTGGCGCATTGCCGGCACGTGGGAAGCGCGCAAGGTCACGGCCAAGGCGCGCGAAGCCGGGCTCAAGGCTATCCTTGCCGCCCATGAAGCGGGCTACACGCTGTTCGATCATGCGGATATTTATTGCGGAGGCGTTTCCGAAGAATTGTTCGGGCTAGCGCTCAAGCAATCTAAGGCGCTGAAAAAATCCGCCGTCATTGCCACCAAATGCGGCATCCGTATCCCGGAAGGTAACGAGCCGTACCGTTACGATTTCTCGGCCGATTACATCATTCAATCCTGCGAGAAATCGCTGCAGCGTATGGATGTCGATTGCGTGGATATTTATCAACTGCACCGTCCCGATTGGTTGATGGATCCTGACGAGGTCGCCAAGGCCTTCACCACGCTCAAGAAGTCCGGCAAGGTGAAGTATTTTGGCGTGAGCAATTTTCGTCCGTCCCAAGTGAGCCTACTGCAAAGCGCACTGAAGGATCCGCTTCTTGTAAACCAAGTTGAGCTGAGCCTACTGCAGCTCACACCCTTTGAAGACGGCACCTTGGACCAATGTCAGGAACAAAAGATTACCCCCATGGCTTGGAGCCCATTGGCTGGTGGTTTTTTGGGCAATGGCAAAAGCGCCGTACTGCCGTCCCAAGAAAAATATAAACCCACCAAGATCCGCCGACGGCTCGATACCATGGCGCGCGAACTTGGTGCCAGCCGGGCGGCCGTAGCTTTGGCGTGGCTAATGCGGCATCCATCCGGCATCATTCCCATAGTGGGCAGCACGAAATCCGAACGCATCCGCGAATTGGCCGAGTCAGATGAATTACAGATCACGCACGAGCAATGGTACGCCTTGCTCACCTCCGCCTTGAAGGAGGATCTTCCCTGAGCACACCCGCCCAGCTCGGCTATCGTATGCCGGCTGAGTGGGAACCCCATGTCGGCACGTGGCTCACGTGGCCCCGTCGAGAGGGCATCAGCTTTCCAGACCTCTACGACCGCATTCCCCCCATTCTCGCCGCCATGGTCCGCGCCTTGGCTGAAGATGAAGGCGTTTTTATCAATGTCTGGGATGCCACCATGGAAGCCGAAGTGCGCTCGGCACTGACCCAACACGATGCGCTAAACGATCGGGTGGAGTTCCATCATCACCCCGCCTACGAGCCGTGGTGTCGCGACCACGGCCCGGTGTTTGTCGTTAATACCTCCCAGCGCGCCGTGCTCAACTGGGGCTACAACGCGTGGGGTGAAAAATATCCACCGTACGATTTAGACAACGCCGTTCCCGAACACATTGCTTCCGTACGCGGCCTGCCTTGTTTTACGCCAGACATGATCCTCGAAGGCGGTTCGATCGAGGTCAACGGTCAAGGCACGCTCATCACCACCGAGAGCTGCTTACTAAACCCGAATCGCAATCCCGCTCTGGATCGCGCAGCCATTGAGCAACGACTGTCAGATTATCTCGGCGTGCGGAAAGTCTTGTGGCTCGGCGAAGGTATTGCCGGCGACGACACCGACGGGCATGTGGATGATCTCACGCGCTTTGTGGATGCGCAAACCGTCGTCACGGCCGTGGAGCCTGATTCACAGCACCCCAATCACCCGCCCTTACAGGTAAACCTTCAGCGACTGCAAGCCATGTGCACGCAGGACGGCGATTCGTTGCGGGTGATTGAACTGCCCATGCCGGAGCCGGTGTTAGACCAGGGCGAACGCTTACCGGCCAGTTATGCGAATTTTTACATCGGCAACCGCACGGTGCTGATGCCTGCCTTCGGTCAATCGCGCGATGCCGACGCGCAAGCTATTCTACAACAATGCTTTCCGAGCCGCCGCGTGTTGCCATTGGATTCCACCGACCTCATCCGAGGACTCGGCTCGTTCCATTGCCTCACTCAGCAGGAACCGTGGGGCTGACTATAATTCCTGTTCCATTTTGGAATCGTTTTACCTTGCCCAGCAGTGGCTTGCTTCGTTTCTATTCATCCCATGAGCACGGTGGATCAATTTGCCAGCGTCTTCAACGCGGCCTCACAAACGGCGTTCCAACATCAACCTCGCACGTTGGAAAACGCCCTCGTGGTGACTGACCTTGAACCGGATGCTGCTGAAAAATATACGGAGAGCGCCCGAACATTTTTCGGGACCGTCACCGGCAAATGGGAAACCGTGCACGGCGGAGAATTTGCCACGGTCAAGGAACTGCTCAACCTCGTGGAATCCCGCAAGCCGAGCTTGATCGTGACCTACCGGCACCTGCACAGCGAAGCATGGCGGTGGCCGTACAGTTTGGGCGAGCATTTGGATGTTTTGATTCAGGAAAGCACCCCTCCCGTAGCCATCCTACCGCACCCCGATCGCGAAGGCGTGCCGGAACGCGCACTGAAAAACACCGACAGCGTCATGGCCATCAACAGTCACTTGGTCGGCGAAGACGCACTTGTGAATCACGCCGCCGGCCTGACCGCCGTCGGGGGCACTCTCCATCTCACCCATGTGGAGGATGACGCCGTGTTCGAACGGTATCTCGATGTGATCAGCAAGATCCCGGAAATTGATACCGATGTCGCCCGGGAAACCATCCAGGACCAGCTGCTGCGCGAACCTTCGGCTTACATTGATTCCTGCGAAACCGCTCTGCGCGAAGCCGGCGTGGATCTCAAGGTGGTCAAGCACGTCACGCACGGCCATCGTCTGGAGGAATACCGAAGTGCCATTGAGGACCATCAGGTTGATCTAGTGGTTCTGCAGGGCCACGACGAGGATCAACTCGCCATGAACGCCACGGCCTATTCCGTCGCCGTGGAGCTGCGTACCACCCCCCTGTTGATTGTCTAAGGAGATATCATGAGCGAAGCCGCTGAATCTGCACCCGCAAAGAAGAAACTCCATAACCCTCTGCACGTCACCATCATGGTCGTGCTTGTCACCGGCCTATGCGCCTTTCTCCTGCATAAGGGTACGGAACAAAAATATGTGTTCGGCATCCTGCTCGCCGTCACGCTTGGCATGCTGGCTTTGGAGAAGATTAATAAAGCCATCCTCGTGTTGCTCGGCGCTGGCATCGCGCTGTTGCTGGCCACTTGGCAGAATATCATTATAGGCGGAGAAATGCATGACGGGCATTACCTGCCGACCTACATCCAGATGGTTGATTGGGGCACTATCGGGATCATCATTGGGTCCACCATATTCGTAGAATTGATCTCACGCAGCGGCCTGTTTGCGTGGATCAGCGTCAAGATTCTCAAGGTCTCCAAGGGCGATCCATTTAAGCTCTTGATCTGCTTCTCCGGCCTCACGGTTGTGTTCAGCGCGTTTCTAAACAACGTCACCGCCATGATCATTGTGGGTTCGCTCACCATTGTGGCCTGTAAAAAACTCAAGCTCTCTGCCATGCCCTTCCTATTGGCCGAAGGCATTTACACCAATATCGGCGGCCTGTTGACACTCATTTCCTCCATTCCGAACATCATCGTCGGGACCGCGGCCAATATCGGCTACTCACAGTTTCTCCTGATCGCTGGGCCGTACTGCATCCTCGCCTTTGTGGTCACTCTCTATCTAGTGCGCTGGCTGTTTAAAATCAAACCGCTTACCGATGAGGCTTCCAAGGCCGAGGCTAAGACTATGGTCGATGCCTTTGACGAATGGGAGACGGTCAAGGATCGCAATTTCTTTTATCTCTCCGCCATGGTTCTGGGCGCCATCATCCTCGGCTTCGCGCTGCACTCTTCCATTCCCGTGCTCAAGGATATGGGACTGGAGGTGATCGCTATACTCGGAGCCACGGTGATGCTGGTAATTTATCCCACCGATGTGGAGGGCGTGCTCAACGAAGTCGAATGGACGTTGGTTCTATTCTTCGTCGGCCTCTTCGCTCTGTTGGGAGTCATGGGGAAAGCGGACGTCCTGGCCATGATCGGCGAGTGGCTGGAAACCCCGCTCAGTTCCGGTTCCTTTTCGGGCCCCATTACCATGATGTGGAGTAGCGCATTCTTCAGCGGACTCACCGACAACATTCCGCTGGCCGCCGTATTGGCCAAAGTGCTGGGAGGCTTTCAAACACAAATTGGCGAACTCACCTGGTTCGCTGAATACGGTCATCTCCTCTGGTGGAGCCTGATCTTCGGGGCCGGGTTGGGCGGTAATTTCACACCCATCGGCAGCGCCTCCACCGTAGTGGCCATTGGGATTCTCAAGAAAGAAGGGCACAATGTCACCTTCATGCAATACGTGAAAATCGGAGCCATCGTGGTCTTAGTCCAGCTCTCGCTGGCCACGGCCTATCTCTTTGGTGCCGAGAAAATTGGGCTCATTAAGAAGCTCGACCCCAAAGCCGCGCCCCTAGTGGCGCATGGGGCCGATACCAATGGCACACAGGGCCATGGTTCGGATGGCCATTGACCCGAGCGACGTTTCCTGCTAAAACATCCACCTAACATGTTGAATTTGCCCGTACAAACCCTTTGCGTAACGGTAGTACCCGTAGTACTTGCCGGTGCCGCTGGGGCTTGTCGAGGCTAGATGACTTTCGACAAAGACCCGCGGCTGGAAACGGTCGTGGGTCTTTTTCTTTCGCCCAAACCGACCGCTCCCCCAGCCGCCCAACCCAAAGAACCATGAGCAAACCCACCCGCAAGAGCAAACCCAAGACCGCCACCCGCCGCAAACTCGGCCGCCCCATGAAAGGTTGCGAGATCCTCGTGGCCGCGCTGGAGCGCGAGAATGTGGACACCATTTTTGCCTACCCCGGCGGCGCCAGCATGGAACTGCATCAGGCCCTCACGCAGTCCAAGCAAATCCGCACCATTCTGCCCCGACACGAACAAGGCGGCTCATTTGCCGCCGAGGGCTACGCCCGCGCCACCGGCAAAGCCGGCGTGTGCATGGCCACCAGCGGCCCCGGCGCCACCAACCTCGTAACCGGCATTGCTGATGCGTGGATGGACAGCACACCACTCGTCGCGCTCACCGGCCAAGTCCCGCAGGCGATGATCGGCAAGGGTGCATTTCAGGAAACCGATTTCTACGGCATGACCCTCGGGGTCGTGAAACACAGCTATCTCATCACCGACATCCGCGATATCCCGCGCGTGGTGAAGGAAGCCTTTCACATCGCCCAAACCGGCCGCCCCGGCCCGGTGGTCATTGATTTTCCGAAAAATATTCAGCAACAAACCGCCCAGCCGGTGTGGCCCACCAAAATTGATCTGCCCGGCTACCGACCTGACCCGAAAGCGGACGATCTGGAGCTGAACGAAATCATCGGTCTGATCGAGAAAGCCGAGCGCCCAGTGCTCTATGTCG
Source organism: Verrucomicrobiales bacterium (assembly GCA_038139415.1). Lineage (GTDB taxonomy): Bacteria > Verrucomicrobiota > Verrucomicrobiia > Limisphaerales > UBA1100 > UBA1100. Next base: position 27,573 of record JAYOSV010000036.1, read on the forward strand.
GCGGCGGCATCATCACCGGCGAAGCCTCTAAGGAACTGCGGGCCTTTTCCGAAGCCACCAAAATCCCTGTCACCACCACCATCATGGGTGTGGGCGCGTTCCCGGAGGATCACAAACTCTCCCTGCGCTGGCTCGGCATGCACGGCGCCGCCTACGCCAACTGGGCCGTGAGCGGCGAACTCCGTAAAGACGCCAAGGGCAATACCCGAAAAATCGCCGATGGCGCCGATCTCCTCCTCGCTTTTGGCGTGCGATTTGATGACCGCGTCACCGGCAAGGTGGAGAAATTCTGTGAAACCGGCACCATTGTGCATGTGGATCTCGATCGCTCGGAGCACAACAAAAACAGGCACGTGCAGCTGCCCATTCACAGCGATGTGAAATACGCCCTCGGCAAATTGGTCAAGATGGTCAAAGCCCGCCCGATCAAGGCCCGCTACACCAAATGGCACAAGCAGATCGCCGAATGGAAACAACGCGCCCCACTCGGCTACAAAGTAACCGACGAGGTCATGAATTCCATGCACATGAAGGATCACCTCAAGGGCAAAGAAGACCAGGTGATCCTGCCGCAACACGCCATTGCCACCCTGTTCAAGGAAAGCAAAGGCGACGCCCTTATCACCACCGGCGTGGGCCAGCACCAGATGTGGGCCGGCCAACATTACGTGTACAAACACCCGCGCCAGCTAATCACCAGTGCCGGCCTCGGCGCCATGGGCTTTGGCTATCCGGCCGCCCTCGGCGTGAAGGTTGCCCATCCAAATAAGGAAGTGATCGACATCGACGGTGACGGCTCCTTCCTGATGAACATTCAGGAACTGGCCACCGCCAAAATCGAAAAGATCAATGCCAAGGCGTTAGTGTTAAACAACCAGCACCTCGGCATGGTAGTGCAATGGGAGGATCGCTTCTACAAAGGCAACCGCGGACACACCTACCTCGGCGACCCGGACAACACCAAGGCCATTTACCCCGATTACCCCGCCATGTGCGCCGGCTTTGGCGTGAAATGCGAGCGGGTGATGTACAAAAAAGATCTCCCCGCCGCCATGCGCCGCATGCTCGCGGCCAAGGAACCGTACGTGCTGGAAGTCATCACCCCCTACACCGAACACGTGCTCCCCTTCATCCCCGCTGGCCATACGGTGGCGGATATGATTTACTAGCGCGCGATGAGGTCGCTCCTGTGGATTCTGTTAATCGGCTTGACGCAAGCCGATGCCAACCCGCTGTCGCTGGGTCAACTGCCCGAAGGCAAAGTGCCCGCCAACCTGAAAGTCATAAAGGTCGGACCTGGTGCTGTTGGGAAAGTGCGTGTCACCATGGAAACTGTTCCTCACCCTACCACCGGCGTTACCGAAAAACAGCGTGTCCTAGAAATCACCGGCGGCGATGCCTCAGCCAACCACTATACATTGGTACTTTTGAACCAACCGCTCTACAGCGGCCTCTCTATTTCCACACGCTTCCGCATCGTGGGCGGCAAAGGCGTCCGAGCGGCCGGCGTGATCTTCCGTATGCAGCCAAACCATAAAGACTATTACCTCCTCGCCGTGAAACCCGAAGCCAAGGAGGCATTCTGGACTGTGTTTGAAAACGGACTTCCCGCGAAGGGGTTCAAGTATGACGAGGACCAGTTTGTTTCCCCCAAAGACGGCTGGCAATCTATTAAACTGCAAGCTGAGGAAAACACAACCCGCTGGACCCTGAACCATCGTCAGGATTTCATCACCTACAACCCGGAAACCACTCCCGATTACCATCGCGGCATGGTGGGTTTTTGGGTGCGCAGCGATTCTCGTGTGCAATTCGCATCCCCAATCCTTCGCACTCTTAAAGAGGAGAAACAACACCAGCTCGTCGCCCTGCTCAAAAAAATCTCCCGCGAAAATAACCGCGTCCTCTCCCTAAAACTCTCCGCCCGCCCTACCCCTAAAAAACCACCGGTGGTAATAGCTAGTCTCGAGCCCAAGGAAATTGGCCAACCAGCCCATGAAATCGTGACCAAGGTTTTGGAAACAGAGGAAAACTTCCACGGACAAAAAGACGGTATCAGCACCGTGACCGTTCCAGTGAAAGACCGGAACGGAAAAATCATTGGTGCCGCCCGTATGCGCCTTAGTAGCCGCGTGGCATCCACCCAGCGTAAAGATCTCGCCTACGGCAATGGTATCGCCAAACAAATTCTGGCTGCGGCACCGGATGGCAATTTATTCGATGCGGGCCGCGAAAAGGCCCCTTAGGGATTCGGAAGCCCCAATTCCTTGGCCGGCAAACCGCGCGGCCGTTTCAGAGGTGCTGGAAAATCCCACTCACTCTGAACACGCTGCCCACCATTCACCACAAAATGCCCGCGCACATCGCGGCCCAATGCCGGCGTCCCCCTGAAGGGATCGGTCATGAACATCTGGCGGCGCAGCAGTTTCCCATGCGTATTAAGCGTGCAGTACAAAAAATGCCGTACATGGCATTGAAAAAACACATGCACCACACCAGAGGCATCCACTTGAAAACCAAATTCCCCACGCGCACGGTGGATCAATGTGCCCAAAGGTAAAACATTGAACACCTTGAAGCTCGGTGAATTATTATCAGACGTACGCAGGTACATGAAATGCCGACCGGCCACGGTGGCCTTTTGCAAAGTGTAGCGACGCACCTCCGGGGCGGCGCCGCCTAGAGCCGTCGATACACCCCGCTCAATCGAAACCAAATCCTGCCCGCGCATCACCTGCAGTTGAGATTGTCGGCTGGGAATCACAGCACCATCCCAGTTGGGAACGCGAACCATTGCTCGCACCCCGTATTCGCCCGGCTCCGAAAAATCATAAAACGGATCCAAACGAAACTGGCGTTCAACCGTTTCCCCCGCTTTCAAAATATACACTTCCCCTTCGGGTGGTCGGCCTCGTTTCGCCACGGGCACACCGCGTCCTCTGCTGACTGAAAATTGAATCCACTCCTTGTCCGCTG
>JAYOSV010000037.1:0-16099 GCA_038139415.1 Verrucomicrobiales bacterium
TTGGCCAAACAGATCCCGCACAAGGTCGTGCTGGAAGACCAGACCTTTAAGACACTGACCTATCAACGGCTTTTGGTTGGCACGGATGTGTTGGCCGCACAATGGGCGAAGCGACTGGACCCCAACACTGAGCGCGTGGGCGTGCTGTTACCCAACGTTAACAGCATGGTGGCGACGCTCACCAGTCTTTGGGCCTCAAGCAAGGTGCCGGCGATTTTGAATTACACCTCCGGTGCCGCTGCTATGCTGCAATGCACGGAATTGGCTGGGGTGAAACAGGTGATCACGTCTCGGGCGTTTTTGGAGAAGGCCAAACTGGAGATCGAGCCGTTTGAAGAGGCGGGCTTGGAGATCATTTATCTAGAGGATGTCGGTGAAAGTATTTCGGCCGTGAGCAAGCTGCTGGCGTTGCTGAACCAAAAACTCAATCCGTTGGCCGGACAGTATACGCCGTTTACCGACACGGCGGCGGTCCTGTTCACGAGCGGCTCCGAGGGCACTCCGAAGGGCGTGGAGCTGACGCACCAGAATCTGCTGGCCAACGTGCGCCAGTGCATGTCGGTGATTGACCTGAAGGATAGTGACCGGTTTTTCACCTGCTTACCGCTCTTCCATAGCTTCGGCCTGACGGCCGGCGTGCTGCTGCCGATTCTGCGGGGCGGGTTTGTGTATTTATTCCCTTCACCGCTGATGTATCGGCAGATTCCGGCGGTGTTTTATGACCGCGACTGCACGGTGCTATTGGCGACCAACACCTTCCTGAACGGCTACGCGCGCTTCGGGCAGGCAGCGGATTTCGCGGAATTGCGTTATGTAATTTGTGGTGCGGAAAAAGTACAGGAAGCCACGCGCGAAGTGTGGGCAAAGAAATTCGGAGTCTCTCTGATGGAAGGCTACGGCGCCACGGAAACCGGGCCGGTGCTCAGTACCAGTAGCATTATTGAACACCGTGATGGCGCCGTCGGCCGATTGTTTCCCGGCGTGGATTACAAGCTGGAGACCATTGATGGTGTCGCAGAGGGCGGCAAGTTGCTGGTGAAGGGGCCAAACATCATGAAGGGATATTTGAATCCCGAGCCGAATGCTGAATTTCAGAAGCTAGAAGGCTGGTACGACACGGGCGATATCGTGACGGTGGATGAGGACCGTTATATTTTCATTAAAGGCCGCGCCAAGCGGTTTGCCAAGATCAGCGGTGAGATGGTGAGTTTGACGGCTGTGGAGGCGGCGTTGGCCGGGGCGTTCCCGCAACATGGCGAAGATTGCGCGGTGGCGGTGGTCGCCCGGCCGGATGCCGACAAGGGCGAGCAACTGATCGCGGCTACCAACAAGGCCGAGCTATCCGCCGATGAAATCCGCGAGGCCATTGCCAAGGCCGGCCTGCCTAATCTCGCCGTGCCGCGTGAGATTAAAGTGCTGGATGAGATTCCAGTGTTAGGCTCGGGAAAAACGAATTATCCCGAGCTGAGTAAGTTGGTGGCAGGGTGATTTTCTTTTCCAACACAGAGACACAGGGAACAAAGAGGAAAACAAATCAATCTTTCTGTGTGTCCTGCGCCTCAGGGGTGATTGAAATCTTCTCGAATCCTTCCTCGATGAAGGTCGTGTTTTGGATACGGGCGAGTTTGGCGTAGAGGCCGTCCTGCGCGAGAAGGGTATCGTGTGTGCCGCGTTCGACGATGGCGCCATGTTGAAGCACGAGAATCTGGTCGGCCTTACGAATGGTGCTGAGGCGGTGGGCGATCACGAAACTGGTGCGTCCCTGCATCAGGCGCTCGAGAGCTTCCTGAATTAGGCGCTCGGTGGCGGTGTCGACACTGGCGGTGGCTTCATCGAGGATCAGAATCGGCGCATCGGCCAGCAGCGCGCGCGCGATGCTGACCCGTTGTTTCTCGCCCACACTGAGCTTCACGCCGCGTTCGCCCACGCGTGATTCGTAGCCCTCGTCCAGCGCGCAAATGAACTCATGACAATTCGCGGCGCGCGCGGCCGCTTCAATGGCCGCGTCATCGGCATCGAGTTTGCCGTACTGGATATTTTCGCGAATGGTGCCATTGAAGAGGAAGGGTTCCTGGCTGACGACGGCGATGTGATGGCGCAGGGAAGTCAGGGATGTTTCCGCCACGGGCTGGCCATCGATGGTAACCCTGCCGCCCGTGTATTCGTAAAAGGCAGGCAACAGGCTCACCAGCGTGCTTTTGCCCGCGCCCGTGGGGCCGACGAGCGCGATCATTTGGCCCGGCTTGGCATGCAGGGAAATGTCCTTGAGTACGGGGCGGTCGGATTCGTACGCAAAAAAAACATCCTCGTAAATCACCTCACCGCGTACGGGCTGGGGTAATTCGGTCGTGCGGGATTCGTCGCGTTCGGCGTCATGGTCGAGAATATCGAACACGCGTTCGCCGGCGGCCCGCGCGCTTTGGAGCATTTGATTCAGGCCATGCAGGCGCGCCATCGGCTCGTAAAAGAGCATCAGATAAAACAGGAACCCAACCAGCTCGCCGGTGGTCATAGTGCCGGCCATCACGGCTTGGCCGCCGAACCACAGCACCAACACGGTGCCGAGCGCGGCAAAGAAGCTCATGGCCGGATTGTAATTGGCCCAGGCGCGCATGATGCCGAGGTTTCCCTGGCGCAGGCCCTCGGCACGGCCGGCAAAGCGCGCGTCCTCGTGATCCTGCCGACCGTAGGCCTTGATTTGTCGGATGCCCTGGAGGTCGTCCATCAACAGCGCGTTCATGGCGCTGGAAGCCTCGCGCTGTTTGCGGTATCGGCGATGGGCGGTAAGCGTGTACCACAACGCGCCGGCTGCCAGAAACGGCAGAGGCGAGAGAGCCACCGCGGCCAGGGTGGGATTAGTGTAAAAGAGAATGCCGCTGATGCCGCCGATGCAGAGAATGGCCACAGTGCCCTGCTCGGTGCCATCGATGAGCACGCGTTCGACATTATTGATGTCTTCCACCACGCGGGTCATTAAATCGCCGCTGGCGCGTTTATCAAAATAACTCACCGGCAACCGTTGCAGCTTGGCAAATACATCGCGCCGCATGTCGTAAATGACGTTTTGCTCAAAGTGATTGTTGATGCGGATGCGCAGGCTGTTGAACAGGTCGCGCAGTAAAAACGCCAAAGCCATGGCGCCGACGGCCCAGCCGAGCTTGGTGGTGCCGCCATCCTTCTCGATGATGCCGTCGATGATGTACTCGGTGAGCTTCGGATAGGTGAGGGCGCAGAGGAGCGAGAGCACGGCGCAGCCCACGGTGGCCAGCGCGAGGCCTTTGTACGGCAGCAGATAGGCCCACACGCGCCGGAGAACTTCGCCGGTGGTGCGTTTGCGTGATTTAAACGTGGGATCGTCGCTGATCAGCCCGTGGTGCGCCATGGGCGGGAAGAATACGGACGCGCGTCTTCGCGTCGAGCAAATGCGGGCTAAATCGGGACGCCGTTTTCGTCCCAGTGGCGGGCGTAGGCGCATTCGCCGTTGGTGATGAGGAATTCCTCGCGCTTGCGGCCGTTGTCGTGCCAGCGGGTCCATCGGCCTTCGGGTCGGCCCTCGACAAAGAAACCCTCGGCATGCACCTGGCCATCGAGATCTACGCCTTGGGCGCGGCCGGTGTAAGGCTTTAGTTCCTTACGGAAATAGGACAGGCAATCGAAGAAATCGGTTGAATTGGGATTCTCCAAGGCGTAGCCGTTTACGTCTCGCAGTTCAATATCCGCAAAACGCACCAGACGCGTGCAGCGTGATTTCGGTTTGTAGCCTCCTTGTTGGCGCACCGGTCCCTCCGGCGGTGAGGCTACGCTGGTGACCCAGCTTGGCTACGATAACTTATCAACGATTTAGCCTTCATACCGCATCGCACAGCCTTTAGCCTGCGGCGTGGCCCGGGAGTATGTCCTACAACCTTACCGCGAATCGATCGCGCTCCAGATCGATTATGAGGCGGAGCTGAACGACGCGCAACGCGCGGCGGTGACCGCCTTGCCCGGCCCGGCTCTGGTGATCGCCGGAGCCGGCTCTGGCAAAACGCGCACGCTCACCTACCGCGTGGCATACCTGCTGGAACAGGGCGTGCCAGCCGATCGCATTTTGCTGCTCACCTTCACCAACAAAGCCGCCAAGGAAATGATGGGCCGCGTGACGGACCTGATAGGGCAGGACATGAGTGAGTTGTGGGGCGGCACGTTTCATTCCATCGGCCATCGCGTGCTGCGGCGGCATGCGGAGACGCTGGGATTCAACCGGTCGTTTACCATTCAGGATCGCGAAGATGCTAAGGGTTTGGTGAATGCCTGCATTGCCGAGGCAGAGATCGACGTTAAAGCCACGCGGTTCCCCAAGCCGGATGTGGTGGGCGACATCGGATCGCTGGCGCTCAACAAACAGCAATCCGTGCGCGAGGTGATCGAGGAGCGCTACCCGTGGTTTGAGCCGTTGGCCGCGCAGATCGAGGATGTGCTGACCCGCTACACCGCCCGCAAACAGGCGCAGGGCCTGATGGATTTCGATGACTTGCTGGTCCTTTGGCTGAAGCTGTTGAAGGAACATGAGGATGTGCGCGAGCTGTACCAGAAACGGTTTCAGTTCGTACTCGTAGACGAGTATCAGGACACTAACCAACTGCAGGCCGAATTGATTGATCTGTTGGGCGAGCGCTACAAAAACGTGATGGTGGTGGGAGACGATTCGCAGAGTATCTACTCATGGCGCGGGGCCAATTACGAGAACATCATCGAGTTTCCCAAGCGCTATCCCAAGGCACAGGTATACAAGATCGAGACCAATTACCGCAGCACCCCAGAGATTCTGCAGCTGGCCAATGCCGCGATCGCGGCGAATACACGGCAGTTTGCCAAGGAGCTAGCGGCTTCGCGTGGGCCGGGCGAAAAACCGGTGGTGGCCGTGTGCAGTGCGGCCGATGAACAGGCGGCCTTTGTGGCTCAGCGCGCCCTGGAGCTGCGCGAGGAGGGCATTGAGTTGAACGACATGGCCGTGTTGTATCGCTCGCACTTTCACGCGCTGGAAATGCAGCTCGAACTCACGCGACGTAACATCCCGTTTTCGATAACCAGCGGCATCCGGTTCTTTGAGCAGGCGCATATCAAGGACGTCACCTCTTATTTGAAATGGCTGGCCAATCCGCGCGACGAACAGGCCTTCAAGCGGCTGGCACTGATGTTGCCCGGCGTGGGCGGCAAGACCGCGATGAAGTTGTGGAGTCAATTCCTTGCCGCGCACGCCGACACCACGCCTATGGCTAAAACGCTCCAGCACTGTGCTGCCGTGCCCAAAAAAGCCAAAGTGCCTTGGGCCCAATTTTCCGCCACTGTGTCCCAACTGGAAACCGAACCCGTGGCTGGTGATGCCGGTAAAATGATCGAGCTGATTGTCGAGGCGGGCTACGACGCCTATGTGGAGGCCAATTACGACAAGGCGCCGCAACGGCTGGACGACATCGAACAGCTCGGCGTGTTTGCTCGCCAATACGAAACGCTCGAGACCTTTCTCGCCGAGCTCACGCTGCTCACCAACGTCGAGGCAGAACAGGATCGCGCTGAGGAGGACGACGAAAAGATCCGGCTCTCGACGATTCACCAAGCCAAGGGTCTGGAATTCAAAGTGGTGTTTGTGGTGATGCTGTGCGATGGCATGTTTCCCAGCAATCGTTCGCTGGATTCGCTTGATGGCGAGGAAGAGGAGCGTCGGCTGTTTTATGTGGCTATCACTCGCGCGCAGGATGAGCTGTATCTTTCCTATCCAATGATCCGCACCGTTGCCGGCGGCAGCAGCGACGACATGATTCAGCAACCTTCCCGCTTCCTCAACGAACTCCCCGGCGACCTCGTCGACGAATGGAAGCTCAGCAACTTCGATCCCTACCGGCAGGATCCATTTTAGGAACCAGCTGAAACTCGCCCCTCCCTGCACTAGGCGCGCCGGATTCCGGCGGGTAAATCCAAATTCGGGACCACCAACAGGGCGGTAGCCCAGGCGTCGCTGACGGTGGCGCTTGAGCATACGACCGCCGCCACACGCGTGGCTTGGGTCGGCCGGCCGGTGCGAGGATCGATGACGTGTCCTTGCTCCACGCCGGCATCGTCGATAAAGGATTTACCGCCAATTCCGGAGACAGAAAGGGATTCGTTTTGCAGATCTACGATGCTCAAGGGCGGCTGGTCTGCATCAGGATGCTCCACGGCAATCCGCCAAGGCTCGCCATCGGCCTGCACGCCACGCGCGCACACAGTGCTGGTGCCGCCGTGGATGAGAAAGTTTTCAAATTCGTTTTCCTGCAACAACGTCGCCGCTTGCTCCAAGGCGTAGCCTTTCCCCACCGAGCCGAGATCCAGCATGGCCCCATTGGTGGCGAGTTGCACTGTCGTGTGTTCCGGGTCGAGCCGGAGTTGCGGCCAGCCGCAAAGGGCTCGGGCTTCGGCAAGGGCTGCGTCGGAAGGCGCGGCACCGGAGTCGTTCATGAATCGCCAGCAGCGCATCAATGGCGCGAGGGTGATGTCGAAGCAGCCCTCGGTTTGTTCGCCCAACGCGGCGCAATGTTTGAGCAACGAAAAGACTTCCGGGGAAACGCGCACAGGCTCCCGGTCACCGCGGGTGTTGATGTGGGCGATCTCGCTGGTGGGTTGATAGAGGCTGAGCATGCCTTCTAGCCGGGTAATTTCCGCCAAGGCTTCCTCGGCTGCCGCGCGTAGGATGGCCTCAGGTGCGCCGTGCAGGGCCACCTCAAACCGAGTCGCCATGGCTTCGGCGGCGACTGTGACGGTTTCGGGCATGGGATAAAAAAAGGCTCCACGGTTGCCCGTGGAGCCCGTGAAAGGGTTGGCTTAGCCGCCGATTTCCTTGATCGGACCGTACGGGCCGTTGTCGAGCTTGGCTTCCTCTTCGTAATCGTAGGCCTTGATCTCGCGGCCGGAACCGTCGGTGATCTTGCGAGTTTTCGGATCGAAGTGAGCCATCGTGCCGCGGCGGTCGGCCACCTCGGCGAGGGAGATCACCGCCTGTACCTTCATCGCGAGGTCGATGCCGGCCACAGGCTCTTCGCCGCTGCGGATGCAGTCCAGCCAGTTCTTGTGGTGCTGCGGGGTGGTGTTGCCGCTAGGCTCAATGTTGGTGTAGCTCTCCGGGTCAAATTCCTCGGCGAACGGGCGCTCGGGCTTGTACTCGAGGCTGCTGCCGTTGGTGCTGAGGTACATGGTGCCGTATTGGCCGCGGATGGTTTCGTTGAGGCCTTGCTCGTTCACTGAAGAGCTGGTGACGATCAACGTCATGCCGCTCGGGAACTCGGCGAGCACCTGAGTGTTATCGCTCACGTCACGATCCGGGGTGATTTTGCGGGTGCCTAGGCACACGACGCGGCTCGGGAATTCGGCCTTGCCAGTGGCCCGCATAAGCGGGAACAGGCGGTGTGGCACGAGATCGCCCAACAGGCCCGCGCAGTAGGGGAGATATTTGCGCCAACGGAAGTAATGATCGGGGCTGAAACCGATCTGCTTCATGTCTTCACGCAACCAGCCGATTTTCCCACCCTGAGTGGTCCACTGGATGTCGCCTTTGGTGGCCCAATCTTGCAAACGGTAGTTCCATTCGCCTTTCGGGTTGTTGCGCATATAGGAACCCTGCGCGAGCACGAGCGGGCCCATCTTGCCTTGTGCGATTAGTTCGGCGGCCTTGGCGAAGTTGCCGCAGCTGGTGATCTGGGAGCCGACCTGCACCTTGCGCTTGGTGCGCTTCACGGCGTCGTAAAAATCAAACGCTTCACCGAGGTAGCGGGTCATCGGCTTCTCGACGTAGATATCTTTGCCGCTCTCCATGGCTTCCACGCAAATGCGGGTGTGCCAGTGGTCGACCGTGGCGCACACCACCGCGTCGATGTCCTTACGCTCAATCACCTTGCGGTAATCGGTGTAGGCCTCGACCTTGTCATCGGAATTTTTGGAAACGAAATTCTTGGCATTGTTCGCGCGGTGGCTGGACACGTCACACACGGCCGCCTGCGCGATGTTGTTGGCCTCGGCGTTTTGGCGCATTTGCCGCACGTGCGCGCCGAAACCTCGACCGCCCACGCCGACGTAGCCGACCACGATTTTTTCATTAGCGCCCTTCACATTGGCTGAGGGAGCTTGACCGGCGCCGTACACGGGCACCTTGAGGGTAGCGACGGCGGCAGCTGCCGTGCCGGATTTTTTCAGAAATTGCCGACGGTTATCGCCGGACGGGGATTGCTTTTTCGTGCTCATAAAAAACCTTTGGTTTGAGTTGATCAAACGGGGGAAGAGAGCATAGCTCCTCGGAGGCAAGGGTCAACCCCAATCCTGTGAATGGGATTTGGTTGCGAGGCCGGTTTTTCAGAGGAAAATACGCCAATGTTCGCCGTCGCCCACGCCCTTGCCCCGCTCGATTGGGTGGTGATCACGGGCTATCTGGTAGGCATCATTGCGTTGGGGGTCTGGCTCGGGCGCGGGCAGAAATCCACGCGTGACTACTTTCTCGGCGGCCGCGATCTACCGTGGTGGGGCGTGGCCCTCTCTATCGTGGCCACCGAGACTAGCGCGCTTACCTTTATCGGCGTACCGGCGATGCTCTTTGCCGAGGGCGGCAATCTTGGCTTCATCCAAATCGTCTTCGGCTACGCGATTGGCCGGCTGATTCTCGCCGTGGTGATGGTGCCGTACTACTTCAAAAATGAAATCTATTCGCCGTTTGCGCTCATCGGCAATGCCTTCGGCCACGGTGCACACAAGACCGCCGCTTGCCTTTTCCTTATCGCCGGCACCTTGGCTGCCGGCGTGCGAGTCTTCGTCACGTGTATCCCGTTGCAACTGATGCTCGGCTGGGATGTGACCTCGGCGATCCTCCTCTTTGTCGGCTTGTCATTGGTCTACACCGCCATCGGAGGGCTCAAGGCCGTGGTGTGGACCGATGCCGTCCAGTTTGTACTATTCGTGGTTGGCGGGTTGTTCGCATTATTTTACATCCCCACTCTCATCGATGGCGGCTGGATGGCGGCGATCGATACTGCACGCGAAGGGGGCAAGCTGGCGTGGTTGAATACAGAGTTTGCGCTGGGCGGTTCGTTCAATATTTGGATGGGCATTTTTGGCGCGACAATCTTCGTGTTGTTCACGCACGGCATTGATCAACTCGTCGCCCAACGCGTGCTCGCCTGCCGCTCCATTGCCGATGGCCGTAAGGCGCTGGTCTTTAGCGCGGTGACGATCTTGCCGATGATGCTGCTCTTCCTGTTCGTCGGCGTAATGCTCTGGTCGCTGTACCAACACACGCCGATGGACATCGAGATTCCTGAAAACGCCTTTGGCAAAAAACAAACCGACTACGCCTTCCCCATCTTCATGCTCACCGAGGCGCCCGTGGGCGTGAAAGGCCTGTTGCTCGTCGGCATCTTCGCTGCGGCCATGTCCTCGGTAAGTTCCGCGCTCAGCGCACTGGCGTCCGTGAGCGTGATGGACCTCGGCTTCGGCAAATCTGCCAAGGACGATGACGCCAAGCTGAAGCTCAGTCGTAAAGCGACGATATTCTGGGGCATTGTTTTGGTAGCCGTCGCGTACGCCAGCCGCGAAGTGGAGTCCGTGATGAACACCGCCTTCGCCCTCGCCGGCCTCACCAGCGGCGGCTTACTCGGTGGCGTGTTACTGGTGCTGGCCTTCAATAAATCCGACGGCCGCCCGATCATCATCGGAATGCTCACTTCGCTCGCCGCGATGCTGGCCATCAAATACGGCCTCAAAGAAGCCATCCACTGGCCGTGGTACACCGTGATCGGTTGCGGCATCACGCTGATGTCCGCGATGTTGGCCAAGGTGGCTCTGGCTGAGCCGCGCCTCTCTCGTTAACCGTTTAGGCTCAAGTGCCCTAGGGCAAGTAGACCGTAGAAGGTATATTCGCAGTCGAGATAATCGTCGGTCCAATTACCGTGGAAACCGCCGGTGGCGTTCCAGAGGGTGTCGATGAAGTCGAGGCAGCGCTCGGTTTGTTCCTCGGTCAGGCGCACTTCCAAGGCGGCAAGGGCGTGCAGGGCGGTGGCCGTGGTCAACAGGTCGGGCATGGGTGCTCCGGGGACGGCAACGAAGCCGCCCTGCGGATGTAACTGTGCACGGAGCCATTGGCCGACCTCGGCGTTGATGGGGAGGTGCAGGTTGTTTAGTAGCACCACGGCACCGGCGGTGGGGTTGGTGGATCCGATCGGGAGGTTGGGATGATTGTTCCAGGCGTGATCGGGCGTTTCGAGGTGCTTGAGACTTTGCAGGATGCGCAGAGGTTTGGGCGGGAGTTTACCCAGATCCTGATAGGCCCCCAATGCAAGAAAGGAGCCGTAGGCGGTTCCGTGTTCACGGTTGGGATTGTTGTCCCAGCCGCCGCAGGGTTTGCGGAAGTTTTCCAGCCGCTGCAGCAACGCTTTGCGCAGGCCCTTGGGCATGCGGTCGCGGTCGACAGTGCCCCAGCAGCGGGCTAGGCAACTGAGGTGCACCAGATCAAGGCCGTCGCCTTCGCCGTGGGTGAGGAGGAATTGTTCGACAGCGTCCATGTTCGGCTCGGCCTGAAACACCGCCAAGGCGTCTAGGCCGAACACGGTGTAGTAGAGATCGCTTTCGCCATCGCGATCACGAAAACCGCCATCCGGATTTTGTTGGGACGCGAGAAAGTTACGGACGAGTTCGGCGGCGTCGCCGAGCACCTTGGGCGCCACGCGCGCGACCTGCAGCATTTCGAGCCGCAGGCTCATCAGTCCTGCGCTACTTCGGCAGGGCTGGACTGACGTTGACGCACTTTTTCCAGCTCGCTGACCTGCTGGACTTCGCTGCACCAGCCTTTGATCTCGGTGTCGTTGAAAATCTTGCCGATCACGCGGCGGAGTAGTCCCTTGAGGTTGGCGTTCTCGAGATCGGTGAGCGAGCGGATGGCGAGCTCCTTGTAGGTGAGCTGCAAATCCTCGGCGCGTTTCACGGCCTTGAGATCGTGGTACCATTGCTCGATCTGCTCGAAGGTCACGCCCTCGGGCAGTTGCCGACACCATACTTGAGCGAGCTGCTCCTTTTGCTCGGCCTTGGCCTTCTCGTGCGCAACGGCCAGTAACAGCGTGGGGCGCAAACCGGCGAGGTCGTTGGTCTCACCGTCTTCGCCGAGGTCGGTAAGGTCATCGCGAATCTGATAGGCGATGCCGAGGTTTTCGCTGTACTGACCGATCACCTCGGAGGCCTCGGCGTACTTCTCGAGATCGGCGTAAATGGAGCCTAATCGTAGGGCCACCTCGAAGGCGGGAGCGGTTTTTTGCCGGAAAATATCAAGTACTTGCGTGGACTTCAGCGGTTCGGGATTTCGCTGCCAAACCAGCTCCGCGCCTTGGCCACGACAGAGATGACGTTGGCCTTCGGCTGCCACGCTGAGCATGGCGGCCTTTTGCTCGGCGGAAACAGTCGTCTCGCCGATGAGCCGGTAGCCTTCGCCGATGAGCAGATCACCGACATTCAGCGCGACGGCGAGCCCGTGTTCCTCGTGCAGCGTTTTTTCGCCGTACCGTTCGGCGTCTTCATCCTCAATGTCGTCGTGAATTAAGGATGCTTTGTGAAAACATTCGACGGCCACAGCAATTTTCTTGAGATCCTCGGGGGCCGGTTTATCTGCATCAGACCGCAGCGCCTGAAACGCCGCCACACTCAGGAACGGCCGCCAGCGTTTGCCCGCCCGCGCGAGCCAATCGCGGCCGATCGCTTCCGTGTCACCTTCACCTTCACCCATGATCGCCTCAAGCGAGTCAGGCGCGAACCACGTGTCCACCTCGTCATGCAATGTGGAGAGATCCAGTCGGCGCGTTTTGTCATCGCTGGTGAGGTGAATGTAATCCCAAATCCAATCTTCATCGACGGTCGTATCGATACAGTCATCCTGCAGCAAAGGAATCGCCACGCCCGGCACTGCCGCCGCTTCCATGTAGGGAAAGGCGCGTTCCAAAACCGGGATGCAGGCCACGCCGACAATCGCGTCGATCTTGCCCGTTTGAATGAGGCTCATCACAATCGCGCTACCCTCCGCCACGAGCGCCGCGTAGCCGAGCTTCTCCGCCTCGTACTCGAGATCCTGAATACTGCACAGCCCGCAGCTCTTGCACAGTAGGCCAAATTCATCAAACGGAGCCGGGCACTTGGCCTCCACGCGCAAGCACTTGGGTACCATCAACAGGCGCCGCTCGAACGGTACGGCCGCCAGCGTCTCGCGCCAGAGTTCGTTGTTGATGAGAATGCCGATGTAATCGCGGTAAATCTCCTTGGAGTTCAGTGCCGCAACTAGCTTATCCGCGTGCTGCTTGAGATCCTCCATCGGCACTGGCGGCACGAGCGTTTGCTCGGCGACATAATGGCGTACCTCGCGCAGGATCATCTCCCGCTCCTCGCGAGTCTGCGGAATATTCTCGCGCGGTTGTCGCGGCTTACGCTGCGGAACCACTCGCGGAATCTTTAATGGCGCGCTGGTTGTAGGCATATCAATCAAGCCGGCCGAGCCGGCAAGAATTGTGTGGGTGGGATTGTGCTGATGTGGCCGAGGTGTGTCGACTTAAATTCAGGCAAATTCCGTGGATTCCCAATGAATGAACGGAATTGAGACGCAGTCGTGTACGCCTGATTCATCGAAAAAAAAGAGCGGCCCAAAGCGAAAGAGGCTCTTCAAGCGGATCTCAGGAGCAAGGAGGCCGGACTGCACTGGGTTTTATCAGGGTTACTTCAGCTTTTTCGGCTGGGCGGCTTGCCATTCTTTTTGGCTGACCTTTTTGACCGTGTGCAAATGAACGAAGGCGCCTTTTTTGTTGCCGACCACGATGTCGAGCGTGCCATCGCCGTTCACATCGCCTGCGGCGACTTGGGTGCCGACGCCGGAATTGTCATCAATCTGATGCGGGATATACTCGACAGCCTCTCCCTTGCGCGTGAGTTGGAACCAGTAGAGCACGGCTGGGGCGTTGGGTTCCTGATCCTTCTTTGGGCCATGCGCCCAGAAGCGTTTGCCAGTGATTATGTCGAGTAAGCCATCGCCGTCGATGTCAGCCAGATCAATGGCGTGGAGTTGGCTGAACTTGATGCCGTAAGGGCTTTCCTCGGGCTCGGCGTTGATGATGGTGTTTTGTTTCCACTGGTTGGGAGCGGTCTGTTCAATCCACGCGAGGCCGTAACCGTGGGCGGCGAGGGACGTAATGATGTCCGCATCGCCATCGGCGTCCACGTCATACGTATACATTTGAGCGCCACCGGCACCGAAGGGAGCCGCATGAAATTTCCACGGGTTGGTGCCATCAACGTTCTCGGGCTGCTCCCACCAGCCGGCTGCTTCCAGAATATCCTTACGGCCATCGCCATTTACATCGCCCGCACCATATCCGTGTGAGTAGCGGTGCCACTTGCCGGGGGTGCTGATCTTGATGAACTTCCATTCCTTGGTAGGATCGTTCCAATCGGCTTGACCGTAGCCGAGGTGTTTGTCGCGGAAGACTAGGATCTCCGGCTTGCCGTCGTCGTTCATGTCCTCAAGGCGAGGGGATTCGCCATCGCTCACGGGGAAAATATTGTGACCTTTCCAGAGGCCTTTTTTGTTCTTGGGATTCTCGTACCAGGTGGTGTCCTTGCCCGGCCAGCCAAACACGAGCACATCCTTCCACCCGTCACTGTTGAAGTCGTAGGTGTAGGTGAGGAAATTGTTGGAATACCCGTTGCCGCCGCTGAGCTCGCCCTTGTAGCCGGCCACTTTGATTTTTTTGCCGTCCTTCATCATCTCGAAGGCGGGGGAATCATCGTAGATAGTGTGGCGCTTTTTGAAATCCGGCCCCGCGTACCAGTACGGCCCCACGACCACATCGCCTTGGCCGTCCTTGTTAAAATCTCCAAAGTGCCCACCTTCAGACCAGAAATGCGGCGTGAGATGATGCTTGGTCCAAGTGTGGATTTTGTGGTCCGCAGCGGTTAGGGAGAGCGTAAACAGTCCAGTGGCCAGCAGGGTGTATTTGAGCATGGGCGGAGTGTGGGCAGGAGAGGCGGTGGGGTCAAGTGGGCAAAAGACGTGACTCGCAAGCGGCCGGGAGTATTTTAGCGACCACTAACGTCTATTAAGCATGAGAAAAATACTTTTCGCTTCCCTGTTGACGCTGGTGGGGTTGGTGCCAGTTCTTCAGGTCCAAGCCGGTGGGCTAATCATTTGCCATGATATCCGTATCCTGCCGCATCCCGTACCGCCGCGCCCGATACCGCCCCGCCCCCACCCGGTCTTTGCCCCGCTGGAATTGCGGACACAAAAGGTGGATGTGAAAATTGAGAACCAGGTCGCTCGCACAACCGTGGAACAGGTGTTCTACAATCCTAACCCGCGCCGTCGCGAAGGCACCTTTCTTTTCCCCGTGCCCAAGGGCGCCTCGATCAAGGACTTCCGCATGGACGTGAACGGCAAGCTCACCAAGGCCGAACTCCTGCCGGCCGCCAAGGCGCGCAAGATTTACACGGATATCGTCCGTAGTATGAAAGATCCCGCGCTGCTCGAGTACGCCGAGCGCGATCTGTTCAAGGTACGCATCTTCCCTTTCGAACCGCACGGCAAGAAAACCATTCGGCTTACCTACAATCAGGTACTCGAGAATGACGCCGGTCTGGTGGAGTATGCTTTCCCGCTAAACACCGCCAAGTATTCCTCCAAACCGATTGAGGATCTGTCCATCAAGGTGGAGCTCGATTCCAAGGTGCCGGTGAAAGCCATCTACTCGCCCACGCACGATGTGGAGGTGAAGCGCAAGGGCTCCAAGAATGCAGTGATTTCCTTTGAAGGCAAAGGCCAGCGGCCCACCACCAACTTCTCGCTCTTTTATTCGCCCAAACAAAAAGACATTAACGTCAACATCATCGCCCATCGAGAAGGCGATGAAGGTTATTTCCTGATGCTCGCCGCGCCGGGCGTGGACGCCGCCGAAGGCAAGCCCACTGAGAAGGACATCGCCTTTGTCATCGACACCTCGGGCTCGATGGCCGGCAACAAACTCGAGCAGGCAAAGAAAGCTTTTCAGTTTTGCGTCGCCAACCTGAACGATGGTGACCGCTTCGAGGTGCTGCGCTTCTCCACCGAGACCGAACCGCTTTTTGGCGGCCTGCAAAAGGCCAGCTCCAAAAACCGTGAACAGGCCGTGGACTTCATCAGCGGACTCAAACCCATCGGCGGCACTGCCATCAATGACGCACTTGCTAACGCCCTCAAGCTACGACCAGCCAAGGGCGATCGGCCGTTCGTGGTGATTTTTCTCACCGACGGCCGACCCACCGTCGGTATCACAGGCGAAGGGCAGATCGTGCAAAATGTCGGCAAAGCCGCCGGCACCACGCGCGTGTTTTGTTTTGGTATCGGTACCGATGTTAACGCCCATTTACTCGACAAGATTACTGAGGAAACCCGCGCCAGCAGCACCTATGTTACACCGCAGGAAGATATTGAGGTAAAGGTCTCCAGCTTCTACACCAAGATCAAGGAACCCGTGCTCGCTAATCCAAAGCTCGAATTTTCCGACGGCATTCGCGTGATCAAGCTTTATCCCAATCCTTTACCCGATCTCTTTCGCGGCGAGGAACTCGTGCTTGTGGGCCGGTACAAAGGCAAGGGCGACGGCGACGTGATGCTCGAAGGCACCTTGGCCGGCAAGAAAACGCAGCTGGAATTTCCGGTCACCTTCCCCGCTCAGGCCGATCACGATTTCATCCCGCGCCTCTGGGCGACACGGCGTGTGGGCTATCTACTCGATGAAATACGGTTACGCGGTGAGAATAAGGAACTCAAAGACGAAGTTACGACCCTCGCCCGCAAATACGGGATCGTCACGCCTTACACCGCGTATCTGATCATCGAGGATGAGCAACGCCGCGGCGTGCCCGTTGCCCAACGCACCCTCCGGAATTTTGAGGCCGACCGGGAAGTGCTGGACCAAACCCGCAAACAGTTTGAAGCCCTCAAGCTCGATAAAGACGGTGATCAGGCCATCGGCAGCGCCCGCGCCGCTAAGGCATTAAAGGAAGCGACGAACGCCAAAGCCGCCGCCAAAAACAGCAA
>JAYOSV010000037.1:16199-29219 GCA_038139415.1 Verrucomicrobiales bacterium
CACCAATCCAGCCGCCTGCAGTTTTTGACCCGAACGCCAAGGCGATGGAGCAGGCAAAAGCAGATACGGCCAAGGTACAGGCTGCAATCAAGCTATGGGAAAGTATCAAAACAAAGTGTCAGGGTAATTATAGTTACAAGGTGAGCTTTTCCAGTTGGGTTGGGTTTGGCCATGAGACAACTATCGTGGTTGAAAACAATAAAGTTACTGAGCGTCACTACCGTTCATTTAATCGGCGTCCCAAACCGGTTGCTCCCGGTGCAGGAGCTATTCCTCCACCTGAAGGCGAGCACTACTTGGAAAAAGGGCTTCAGCTTGGCAAAAATAAAAAAGGGGCACCGGTGAAGACATTGGATGAGCTTTACCAGATAGCTCTGGCCACCGCAAAGAAACCGCTAAAGCAATTCGAACGCCGTTTCATTCGTAATGATAAACAGGGCTTATTGGTTTCCTGTTATATCATGGATCGTCGGATTGCTGATGATGCCCCTCGCAATGGCTTGGTTGTTTCGAGCATTACGCTTGCAAAGGATGACACGGCGAATAAGGAGGCCGTGGGTAAATTGCGGTCTGCTCGAATTCATGCCCTGAAGACGGAAATCACCCGTTTGAAAGACTTTGCTCGGCGGGCACGGTTTACTCCAGAAGGTCTTGCTAAGCATAATGCAAAGGTGGCTGAGTTGGGGAAGGAACTCACCAATTTACAGGCTGGGGTAAGTGATTCAAAAAACAAAAAGGTGTATCGGGCACCCAACGGCAAACCGTTTCCTACTCACTGGGGTGCTCCACCTTTGCGGCAGACTAGGGATTTGAAACCGTTTCCTGGTGGGTATGGTCGCGGAAGCGGTACTTTGGCCCGTTGGATTCAGGAAAACCTTGAAAAAGATGCTGCCAAGGGAGGTAATAAGCCGACCTCAAAAATATACAAAGCCCCTAATGGTAAGCCTTTTCCAGCTCGCTGGGGTGCGCCGCCTCGTTTGCAAACGTCTGACTTCGGGCCTTTACCCGGCGGTTATGGAATGGGGAGTAGCACTTTGGGTAATTGGATTAAAAATAGTATGGCTAAGGACGCTAAAGCGGGCGTGAAGCCCGCACCCGGCCATCAGGCTGGGCCCCCTTCGTTTGAAGAATGGGTGAAGGGCGGTAAGAAAATTCCGGCAGGCCGCGTTTTTATAGGTGGCTCGCCTTGGTTTAATGAGAGCACGGGAAAGCGTCGGTCAGATGAGGAAGTTTACAAGATGCTCTACGGTCGAGGTCAAGGTGGTAAACCCATCAGGCCGATGCCCATTAAACCAGGAGGGCGTAAGCCATTCCCTGCTCACTGGGGTGCACCACCTCGCATTCAAACCAAAGATCTGCGTCCTCTACCTGGCGGCTACGGGACGGGCAGCAGCACGCTCGCCGGCTGGATTCGGATGAACATGGAAAAGGACGCTAAGAAAAAACGTCCGAAACCGAGCAAGGAATTTGATGCCCGCCATCCTGCGGGGAGCTTCGTGCCGGGGCGCTTGTTGGTAGGCATGGAAAAGGGTCATACTCAAGAGCAGTGCCAAAAAGTACTCGCTGGGGCTATCCCCGACCTCAAGGTGACCAAGGGAATGTTTAATAACACGATTCTAGTTATTTCTTTGCCAAATACGATCAATGAGGAACAGGCCATCGCTGCCTTGAAAAAGGTGCAGGGCGTTAAATACGCTGAGCTTGATGGGGTTGTTTCAATCCAAAGTGGAACGAAGCCAGGGGTCGGAGTCGGTCCCGGAATCCAAATTCAACCGCGCATTCAGCGCTAGGTTAAGGTCAGGAAGATTGACTATCCAAAGCGGCTTTTGCCTTGGCTTTGGCGACTTCCGCTTTTTTGGCAATCTCGTCGGCACTAGGCAGGCTTTGCAAGACTTCGAGAGGGATATCAATATCCGCCTCTGCAGCAAGTTTGGTTAGGCATTTGGTGCGCTCACCGAGAGCTTTATCTGAGCTGCGCTCTTTAGAAAATCGGCTGCGTGAGCGCTGGCTGCGGTCGCGCAGCATCTGGTACACATCCCCACCGAGCAGGGCAGAGATATCAATCTTCATCTTCTCGCGGTTCAGTTCGCCATCGCTCACCACATCGCCGTTGATCGGGCCGCTTTTGTATTTGGGAAACATGATCGCCGCTTCGGGGCATACGCGGCTGCAGGCGGGGCAATTGGTTTTGCAGTTGTCGTTGTTCTGTACCTGAATCTGCTGATCGTCATCCGTGCCATACACATCGAACAAACAAAACGACAGGCATTGCATGCAGTTGGTGCAGCGATCGAAATCAATGACCGGAAACCACGGCTTCCATTCGCCGTGCTTGGCCGATTGCGTGGACGCCCGCTCAGTCTCCACCAGCGCCGTGATGCCCTCGGCATCAAGTCCGGTGATATCGCGAAACGCAACCTTAACTGTGCCATTCGCATCCTCTGCCTCGGGTGCTTGACCGTTTTCAAACCGGCCTAGAACGAGCAGGGCGCTGTCATCCGCCGGTGCCACTGCGCCCGCGCCGGCGCAGGTGACTGCATAGCCTTGCTCCAGGAGCGCGGTGACCGTGGTCCCGCGATCCGCGGCATTCAGCGAGGCGGCGCCTTCGCCCTCATAGAGGACAATGCGCAAAGTGGTTTCGTCTGCGATTGCCATCGATTAAATTTTCTTTTCTCCTTCAGTTGCCGCTACCGAGCCATCGGCGGGTAGATTCGGATCCACCGTATCGTTCAATACCGCGGCGGTGGCGTCGTCTGCCGATAGCTCGCGCATGTTCACCACTTCAGTGCGGTCCGTGGGCAGGCCGGCCTGGCAACTGCCGAAAAGCCATTTCACCGCGCGCGGATAACAGGCGGCAATCTTCACCGGCTCCTCACCGGCGGCCAATCGCTTCAGCGCCGGATCGCGGCGCGCGGACATTTCACACAAATCCGCCACGGCTTCAAAAGCCCGGCCGGACTGGCACAGGCCATCCAGCACACCCTGCTTCACCTCATCGGGCACCACGCGTGCGTAGTTGCAGTGACAAAACAAAATGCGGGGCTGATCGGCCATGGGCAGGAAAGACTAAGGGCGTCGGCGGGATTTGCCAATCGCGGAAGTCAGGCAAGATCGGTGACGCGGTGGGTGGGTTCGGGTTTGCCGGGGCGGAAGTGTTCGAGGTGATCCAGGGTCGCGGCAAGCTCGGCTGGGGCAGTCGCGAGAGCGGTTTCCACGGCGGCACGGAGGGTTTCGGGATCGCCTTCTGCGCGGAGGTTGATGATGAGCTGACCACTTTCAATGGGGGCATCCAGATCAGCGGAGAGTTCGGGCACAAAATCATTGCGCACTAGATTGATGATGGCGACGTCTCCGCCGAGCCCGGCATCTGGGCTAAGGGTCATCTTGAGGTGGGCGATCTCCGCGCCCTGTTCGCTGAGGTACGCCTGCATGGTGGCGGCAAATTCTTGCAGCACGGGGCGCGCCTCGAATCCTTTGGGGTCGGCCAACTGTACGGTTGCATTGAGCCAGCCGAGCAACGCTTCGCCTTCGGCGTACACTTCGTAATCCACCTCCATCACGTTGCGCGCGATTTGTTCGGCGTCCGTGATGCTGGCAAACCACGCCTCCAAACCCTCGCCGGTGCGTGCAGAGATTTCCAACACCTTTGCGTTGGGGAATTCCTCGGTGAGCTTGGCCTGTAGGTCGGCAAGGGTGTCGGGCTCGAGGAGATCGGTTTTGTTGATGACGATCAGGTCGGCTTCCTCAAGTTGTTTCCGGTAGATATAAATGACCTTCTCAGAAAACTGCCCGCCTTCGCTCAAGCCAAACACACGCGCCGCGCGCACAGGATCAACCAACACACTGAGCGGCGCGATGCTGAAGTCGTCGCCGTACATGCGCCGGAGTGGATAGGTGACTGTGGCCACGAGATCGGTGCAGCTGCCCACCGGTTCGGCGATGAACACATCCGGTCGTGTGCTCTCGGTAAGCTTGCCGGCGGCATCGACCAGTGAATTGAACCGGCAACAAAAACAGCCGCCGGGGATTTCCTCCGTGGCAAAGCCCTTGGAGCGCAGCATCGCGGTGTCCACTAGCTCTCGGCCTTGATCGTTGGTGATCAAGCCCACCGTGCGGCCGGTCGAGCTCAGGTGTTGGGCCAGTGCGGCGACGCTGGTGGTTTTGCCGGCGCCAAGAAATCCGCCGATCATGATGTAGCGCGCTTTACTCAATGTCTGTGCCTTTCTCCGCTTGTTGTTGCTCGAGCATCTTGTCGATGGTGCTGTTCAGGATAGCGGCGTAGCCCTCGGCGTCGACGCATTTGTCATCGAGCGTGCCGGCCACTTCATAGAGCCAGCCATCCTCGTATGGTTTCCGATTAATCAGTGCAATGTCCTTTTGCAGCGCGGGATTGGTGCCGCGAAATTCGCCCTCGGTAAAGGCGTACACATCGCTGATCGCCTTGAAGCCCTCCACCCAGCCAAGAATCTGTCCGGGCGCCACTGGGCTGTTGGGCTTCACCTCAAAGCCATGATCCACCATATCGCCCAGCATGCGAGTGGCAAATTTTGTGAAGCCAATCCGCAACACCCCCTCCACCTCACGCGCCCAGAAATGCGAGGGGCTGTACTGGCAATCCAGTGGCAGCCGCGTTGCAAAATGCGTTCGTTTAAACAAAAGCGTGTTGCTAGAGCCGGCCATCAGCCGCGAAGGTTTCGGATTCATCGCTCAGAGGCAAGCCACAAAAGGCTCGAATGCCGCTCACCGCTGCGTATCCTGTCGAGGTCCATGCTGTACTTCGACCACAACGCCACCACGCCGCTTTGCACTGCTGCGCGTGAGGCGTGGCTGGAGGCGAGCGAGCAGTTTGTGGGCAACCCCTCCAGCCCGCACCGGCTGGGAGCCCGGGCGGAACGCGCCCTGGCCGATGCACGCGAGCTATTGGCGGCGTACCTGGGCTGCGGCCCGTTGGACATTGTGTGGACCTCCGGTGCCACCGAATCTAACAACCTCGTCATGCATCATTACGCGCAGGCGTTGGATCCGTTGGAGGAAGTGTGGTTCTCGGCCATCGAACATCCTTGCGTGATAGAGGCGGCGCAACGCCATTTCGGCGACCGCGTACGCACCCTGCGCGTGACTGCCGGCGGGGTGCTGGATTTGGACGCCCTGAGAGAGCGGTTGTCCGAGAAACACCCCGGCCTCATTGCCGTGATGGCTGCCAATAACGAGACGGGCGTCCTACAGCCATGGACCGAGGTTCATGATCTGTGTCGTTCCCATAAAGTTGCCTTCTTCTGCGATGCCGCGCAATGGATCGGAAAACTACCGGCGAAAGGGTTGGGCGAATGCGATTTTGTCAGCGGCTGCGCCCACAAATTTGGTGGTCCTAAAGGAGTCGGTTTTCTGAAATGCCCAAGCCACGGGCCCATTCGCTCCCAACTCGTCGGCGGCCCACAGGAAGAAGGTCGCCGTGCCGGCACGGAGAATGTCGCCAGCGTCCTTTCCATGATGGCCGCCCTGAAGGAACGTGAAACGCTTCTGATCGAATCCGACACGCAAGAGAGAGAAGCCTGGCGGAATGCCTTCGTGATGAGCCTTGCCGGCGCGAAAATTTTAGGTCAAGGCGAAGGCCGCTTATGGAATACCGTGAGCGCGCTGTTGCCTGGCGATTGCCGAGCGCGCTGGGTGGTGAAGTTGGATAAGGCCGGATTTGCCGTCTCCACCGGCAGCGCCTGCGCCAGCGGCAAGGAAGCCCCAAGTCACGTCCTCACCGCCATGGGCATAGATGCCGACGAAACTGACCGCGTTGTCCGCTTTAGCAGCGGTTGGGAAACCACCGCCGAAGACTGGCAAGCCCTCGCCAAGGGCGTGCATACGGTGGGGCAGGAATTGACCGATTGAGCCGGGTTAATTTTCCGGATTGCCCGGCGGCAGGAGTGAAGGGGTATCGTCGGTGCCGGAAGGCAGCGGCGAAAGCCCCGGACCTCCAGGGCCAATGTCACTTCCGGGAGGTGGTAGCCCTGGACCGGGGCCAAGATCGACATTACCCGGATGAAACGGATTTGGGACCTGCACTTGTTTCTGGCCGGTTATCAAAAATAAAATGGGGATCAGAATGCCCGCGAGGACGACGGCGATGGCGGGTTTTTTATCCTTGGCCGACCGGAAGGCCAGAATTAGCCCGATAATAATGGAAGCCACCGCGATGACCACCATCAGATAAACGAGGCCTTTGAAGAGCTTGGTATCGGCTTCCCAAGTGGTGATGGTTTGGGGTTGGTCTTCGGCCAGAGGATCGATTTCCTCACTCACGCCCCGGGGCCATTGCTGGTCGGTGTGCATCCACCAGAGTTTTTGCATCAACGATTGGGCTTCGCCTTCATCCTTTTGGCGTTCGGGATTTAGGATGAAATAAAAACCCGACACCAGATACATCACCAACAACGGCGTAATAAAACAGCCGAGGTACAGGTGGATGCGGCGCAAATATTTCACTTACTTGATTTCGCCGGGCAACGGGATGAGCAGCTTTTGGCGAACCAAAAGGCGATTGGGGTCCAGTCCGGGGTTGGCCTTGAGGACCTGTGATTGGGTAACGCGGCCGGATAACCCCTCGGCCTTGAAGGCGGCGTTGTAGGCTTCAAGGATAGTGCTGAGGAATTCACCGGATTGTACGACATGCTCGCGCGCCTTGAAGTCGGCTGGCGCAGGATTAGTGCTGCCGTTGTGCCGAGGGGTGGCGGGCGGCGCGGCGGCGAGTTTCTTGACGGTCTTTAGGATAGCGTCGATTTGTTTGTTGGTGACATCCAGGTCGTTAAGCCGGTTTTTATCCAGCTCCATAATCTTGGCGGCTAATTCATCGATGGATTTATTGCTGGCAAACCTCAGGGCATTCTCGCGCTTTAATGTTTCATTGGCTGTCCGCAGGGTGCGCACCTCGGTTTCCAGCGCCATTACTTTACGGATTTGCAAATTGTACGCACCCTTCAATTCCTCCATTTCGCCGCGTAATTGGCGAATCTGTTCGAGGAAATACCGGTCCGACCCCGTGGTGCCAGGCTTCGTGGGCGGCGCCTTTTTGGTCTTGGGAGCCTTGCCAGTTTTCGATGCGTTCTTCGGTTTGGATTTCGCTGGAGCAGGTGGCTCGGGGGTGGGTGTCGTTTCCTGAGCGGCAATGAGGAAAGCACCCAAGCCGATGGCAGTTATCCAAGTGGTTATTTTTAACTGACTCCTCATGGGGCAAGCGTAGGTTCGTAGTTCAGGTTTTTCAAGAATCAACGCAGTCTTTGGACGCTTTTCCCTTCCCGAATCTCCCCGCAATTTGCAATCTGCGCCTGTGACGATCCGCACGGCCCTTCAGGAAGCGACGACCGCCTTGGAACAGGCCGGGGTGGAAAACGCCGCGGCCAACGCCGAATGGATGATGGCGGATGTGATTGGGTGCCCCCGGCCCGCGCTGCCTTTGCATTGGGCGGAAACGCTGAGGTCGTCCCAAATTCAGCGATGGCAATCCCTGTTGGCGGGCCGTGCCAACCGCATTCCGTTGCAACATTTGCTGGGCACCGCGCAGTTTTGCGGACTGGAATTTAGAGTGAATCGCTCGGTATTGGTGCCACGCCCGGAGACCGAGCTACTTGCGGAAGCCGCTTGGGCAGTGGCCGCAGTCAAGGAGTCAGCGGTGGTATTGGATATCGGAACAGGGAGCGGTTGCCTGGCGGTTGCTGTGGCGGTGCATGCCGAGGAAACAACCGTGCATGCACTGGATGTTTCCGCGGCCGCCCTGAACATGGCCCGCGCCAATGCCGACCGGCATGGAGTGGCCGATCGAATTACTTTTCACGAAGGCGATGCCCTGGTGGCGTTGCCGAGTGCAGGCTTGTTTGATGTCATCGTTTCCAATCCGCCTTACATTCCTTCTTCGGAAATTGAGTCCTTACAGGTCGAAGTACGGGATCATGATCCGCGTCTCGCGCTGGATGGCGGCGCCGATGGGCTGGAGTTTTACCGGAGCCTGGCAGAGCATTGCCTGCCACGGTTGCGTCCGGATGGGAGACTGCTGTTGGAGGTGGGGGATGGTCAGGCGCAGGCGGTGGCGGAGTTGGTCCTCGCTAATGGTGGCCGCGTGTTGGAAATCCTGCCTGATCTGAATAACATCGAACGGATCGTGGTTGCCTCGGCTGACAATTCATGAACAGTTCTCTCTCAGGAGTTTTCCCCCATGGATAGTTTGGAAATCAAAGGTGGCGTGCCCTTGCACGGCGAAGTGCAAATCAGTGGCGCAAAGAATGCCGTGCTGCCCATCCTGGCGGCCACGCTGTTGACCCGTGAACCTTGCGTTATTCATAATGCTCCCAATCTGGCTGACGTGAAGACCATGTGTCGGATCCTCGAAAGCCTCGGAGCCACCACGAGTATTGATGGCGGCACCGTCACCGTGCAGGCCGCCAAAGTACGCGATTTTGCGGATTATGAGTTGGTGCGTAAAATGCGCGGGTCCCTCTGCGTGTTGGGCCCCTTGTTGGCGCGGTTGAAAAAGGCGACCGTATCCATGCCTGGCGGTTGCGTGATCGGAACGCGCCCGGTTGATTTACACCGCAAAGCGATGGAAGCACTGGGCGCCAAGGTGGAGATTGATAAGGGATATATCGTTGCCAAAACCCGCAAGTTGGTCGGCGGCGAAATGTTCCTCGGAGGCCGCGCCGGCCCCACCGTCTTGGGGACGGCCAACGCCATGATGGCTGCCACTTTGGCCGAAGGCATCACCGTCATCGAGCAGGCGGCCTGCGAACCTGAAGTCGTGGACCTCGCCAATTTCCTCAGCAGCATGGGTGCGCAGATTCACGGTATCGGATCGCCAACCTTGACCATTACCGGCGTGAAGGAACTGGGTGGGGCAGAACATGAGGTGATTCCTGATCGCATTGAAGCGGCCACTTATGCGATTGCCGGCGTGGCGACTAAGGGTGAGGTAACCCTGAAAGGCGCGCGGCCAGATCACATGAAGGCCGTGCTCGAGAAGCTTCGCGAAAGCGGCGTGAAAGTGGAGCAATCTAAGGGTAACCTGACCTTCAAACGCGGTCGCGGTCTGCACAGCGTACATGTGACCACCCTGCCGCACCCTGGGTTTCCCACCGATGTGCAGGCCCAGATGATGGCATTCATGACGCAAACCCCCGGCATCAGCATCATCACCGAGCGAATTTTTGAAAGCCGCTTCACACACGTGCAGGAAATGGAACGGTTGGGCGCGGAAATCTCCATCGAAGGTCCCAGCGCCATCGTGCATGGGGTACAGAAACTTTCTGGAGCCGAGGTGATGGCCAGCGATTTGCGCGCCAGCGCCGCACTAGTTATTGCAGGCATGGTGGCCAAGGGCACCACGCGCGTGAACCGCATTTATCATTTGGATCGCGGTTACGAAAATCTGGATGCCAAGCTCAAGAAACTCGGCGCCAAAATTCGCCGGGTGCCGCAATAGCCGCTTTGAGCTGGCTGAGAGGGTATTTCTCGTCTAGATTGACGGAGGAACCGGGGCCGGCTGTCGCCCCTTTTGTTTGAAGTCATGAAGTATCAGACCGCCAAGTTTGCCGATGGCATGTTCACCATCACCTGCCCGCATTGTTCTAATGAAGTGGCGGTGGACGAGACGCAGCTCGGGCAGATCAACACCCAACTAGGGGGCCGCT
Source organism: Verrucomicrobiales bacterium (assembly GCA_038139415.1). Classification (GTDB taxonomy): domain Bacteria; phylum Verrucomicrobiota; class Verrucomicrobiia; order Limisphaerales; family UBA1100; genus UBA1100. The sequence goes on from JAYOSV010000037.1 coordinate 25,868, forward strand.
ACCCTTGCCCCCTCGGCAATTGTGGGCAGGAAATTCAATTTCCCACTGCAGATGAAGCCGAGGCCTTGAAAGCCGGTGGAGCGGCTCCGGCAACCGAGGAAGCTCCTCAATCGGCCCCGGCAGCTGCCCCAGTGCCGCCACCCCAATCCAATCCCGCTGCCAAACCCACCCAGCCGCCGACTGAACCTCCGCAAGCGCCACCACCTGCCGCCACGCCGTCCAGTGAGAATAAACCTGCTCCAGCCGATGAAATCGTCATTGGTTTTGGCGGTGGCACAACGGCCACTTTGGAGCGCGAGGCTGCCTCGTTCCATAAACTTTCAGTAAAGACGATCCTGCGCTCGGAATGTGCCAAAGCGAAAAAGAATTTTGATGAAGAGGTGTCCAAATTCCTCAGTAGCATCGATGAGGAAAACCTCGTGGAAGTGCACCCAGTGCAGTACAGCGAAGATGACAAAAAGGGCAATGACTTCGGCTTGATGATTCTCTACAAGATCGTGCCCGAAGAGGATTAGCCAAACAAATCCAGCTGCGGCGATGGGGTCAGGTCGCGGAGTTTCTTGCGTTCCGCTTTCGGATTGATATTACCTTGTCGACCGCCGGCGGCGGTGAGGTCGGTTTCCTCAAGGTTGGCTAGAATCTCCTTAGCGCGATCGAGTACCGGTTGCGGCACACCGGCCAGACGCGCGACTTGAATGCCGTAGCTTTGGTCCGCAGCGCCTTCCACAATTTGGCGGAGAAACACGACGGCATCGTTGTACTCGCGCACGGCGACATTCAGGTTGAACACGCGCGGCAGACGGTTGGCGAGTTCGGTGAGTTCGTGGTAGTGTGTGGCAAACAGGGTCTTGGCCCCGAGTTGTTGATGCAGGTGTTCCACGATCGACCACGCAAGGCTGAGGCCATCAAAGGTGCTCGTGCCACGGCCGATTTCGTCGAGGATCACCAGACTGTCGCCGGAGGCGTGACGGAGGATGTTCGCCGTTTCGCTCATCTCAACCATGAAGGTGGATTGTCCGCGAGAGAGATTATCGCTGGCACCAATGCGCGTGAAGATGCGGTCGAGTAAATCCACACGCGCCTCGGTGGCTGGCACAAAGCTGCCGGTGTGGGCGAGCAGTGCGATTAGAGCCACCTGCCGGATGTAGGTACTTTTACCGGCCATATTCGGGCCGGTGATAAGGGCGATTTGTTGTTCCCCATCGAGCCCAGTTTGGTTGGGTACAAACCGTTCATCGACCAGCGTTTGTTCTAGTACAGGATGCCGGCCTTCGCGGATGTCCAGCACCCCCTCGCTGCCGACGATCGGCCGGCAATAGTCGTGTAAGCGGGCTATTTCGGCGAAACCAGCCAACACGTCCAGCTGTGCGAGCGCCTCGGCGGCTTGCTGAATGGCGCGCAAATGCTGGAGCACGGCCTCGCGCACCTGCAGGTAGAGTTCGTACTCGAGCTTCTGGCTGCGCTCCTGTGCGCCAAGCACTTTATCTTCCATTTGCTTCAGTTCATCGGTGATGAACCGTTCGGCGTTGGCGACTGTTTGTTTGCGCACGTAATGCGCGGGAACCTTATCGAGATGCGTCCTGGTGATCTCGATGAAATAACCAAACACATTGTTGAAGCGCACCTTCAATGACGGAATTCCGGTGGTCTCCTGTTCGCGTTGCTGCAGTTGCGCGATCCATTCCTTGCCTTCGCTTGCGCCGCCGCGCAGTTCATCGAGTTCCTGACTAAACCCTTCGCGAATGATGCCGCCGTCGCGTAGGGCCAACGGCGGTTCATCGACAATCGCGCGCGCAATCAACGCCATCACATCCGGCATCTCGACGAGTCGCTCTGCAAGTTGCGAAAGCAACGGCACATCATCATCATGCAACTCGAGTTCGCTTGCTTCACCTAATGTGTCATGAATGAGCGAACGCAGTTGCGGAAATTGTTCGATCGCTAAACGCAGATTTAACAAGTCGCGTCCGTTGCCGGTGCCAACGGAGAGACGTGTGATGGTGCGTTCCAAGTCACGTACTTCACGCAGGCGTTCTCGAAAGCGCTCGAGGCGCGAGCTGTCTTCCACCCACGTTTGCACGGCGTGTTGTCGCGCATGAATGGAGGAGGCGTCGGACAACGGTTGTGTTAACCAATCGCGCAGGCGGCGTGCGCCCATCGGGGTCACGGCTTGGTTGACCGAGCTGTACAAGCACGCGGCATTCGGCGCATCGCGCGCGAGCGGCTCGAGGATCTCGAGGTTACGTAAGGTGGTGCCGTCGAGCGTGAGGAACTCGCTCTTTTGATAAAACGTCAGCGGCCGCAAATGCGTCACGTCGCGACGCAGCGTGTTCGCCAAATAATGGAGCGCCCCACCCGCCGCGCCGGTGGCCGCATGACGTCCTTTAAGGCCAAAGCCATCGAGCGATTGTACGCCAAAATGGTCGCGTAAGGTGTACTCCGCTGAATCCACCGCAAACACCCAATCTTCATGTTCATTGACCACCGCCCGAATCCCGCCCAAGGCTTCGAAAAGCCGATTTTCCCCAGTGGGATGCACTATTTCGGCCGGCTTCAGCCGTTCCAGTTCGGCCTGCAGCGCGATGGGGGAATCCACTTCGGTGGTCCGAAAATCGCCCGTGGTCAGGTCGATCACCGCCAGCCCGAACACCTTTCCCTGCCGACTCAGGGCGGCGAGGTAATTGTTGCGTTCGGCCGTGAGTATCTGTTCATCGAAGTGTGTGCCCGGGCTGAGGATTTGGGTTACCTCGCGATTGACCAATTTGCCCGGCACAGCCTCCTCGGTCTGCTCACACATGGCTACCTTACAACCGGCTTGCAGCAGCTTGCCGATGTAGTTGTCCGCCGCATGAAATGGAATGCCGCACATCGGCGTGCTGCCACGTTTAGTTAAAGTAATATTTAAAATATCTGCACCGACCTTAGCGTCATCAAAAAACAGTTCGTAAAAATCACCCAAGCGAAACAACAACAGCGCCCCCTCAGGCAACTCGCCTTTGAGGCGATGGTACTGCGCCATCATCGGCGTTTGTTTCGGGGTCTTGGCCATGAGAAAAACGCTACCGTGAAAAAAAATTTTAGCGAACACAAACCTTTCACTGTGCAAAACGTGTGAACATTTCCGAACGTGAGTTTAAAAAAGAACTATGCAAACGTAGGCAAAGTAGTGTATACGACAAATGAATCGCATGCGTGCGATCCAATACTAACCCAAAGAAGGAGGTGAAGCTTCATGGCCGCTAAAAAGAAAGCCAAGAAGAAGGTTGCTAAGAAAAAGGCACCTGCAAAAAAGAAAGCTGCTAAGAAAAAGGTAGCTAAGAAGCCAGCCAAGAAGAAGGCTGCTAAGAAGAAG
>JAYOSV010000038.1:0-28966 GCA_038139415.1 Verrucomicrobiales bacterium
CAGCCAAATCCTCCGGGCTCGGCTCGTAGGTCTGTTCCACTTCACTGGCGGGATAAAGATAGTTTGCGGCCCGGCCCATGGTGGAGAGGAGCGTGTTGCCGTCGCTCACTACGCAGTCTAGCGACCACTTGGATTCCATCCGGCGCGCGGCGGCGTCCTGCGCCATCATCTGTGGCACTTTTAGGAACGGATAAATGCGTCGATGATTGGTGAATTTCTTGGCCCAGCGCTTGAGTAGGGTGGAAATGCGGGCGGTAAAGGGCAGGCCATTCGGAGTGAACCCAGAGGTTAAATGATCCTCATCAGGGGTGTTCACCACATACGTTTCTTCGGCGCCGCCGGCCTGAAGTTGATATTCGGCGGCGAGTAACATTGGCAACGAGGCGGCGAAGGTCGATTTGCCGCTGCCATCTATGCCAATCACGCTCACATGCAGGGCTTGGGTGTGTTTCTTTTTCATGTCATTCATCCTTTTCAGTTAGTCAAATTATTCGGATAGGTTTGGTTGGAAATTTTTGCCGGTGATAAACGGCAACGTACCGGCCATGCGCAGTGTCAGCTGGGCGGCCTCCAATGGGTCTTCGTCGATAAAGAACGGCATCCGCTCGCCGTTGGCCACGCGCAGGGTAACGGGCGTGTCGGCAGTGATCCGGAAAATCTTCGCCTCTTTCGCCAGTGCTTTCGCGCGTGGGACAAGGCTCAGTGCCTGCAGTCGGCTGCGATATGGAATGAGATGGAGCGATAAGGCGGGATCTTCCACTGCCAATCCTGGCCGAAACGGTAATGCACCCAGTGGAAAATTCATCAGGGCTCCGGCAAGGACGCGAAAAGATTCAGTGTGGGCACCTTGTTGCACTTCGATCTCCGGTAACGTTTGTGGGTTCCAAGCTGCGCGGCTGCATAAGCCGGCTAGACACAGGCCGTACTCCACATTCGTCAACCGCTCGATGCCCACACTTTTGGCCGTGAAGTGGTGCAGATGCGGATGATTGGTGTGATACGTTTCTAACGCCTGTGGCACTCGGCCGAATAAACCGAAACCACCTAACGTGGCGCCGTACACTGTGCTGGTCGGGTTGGTGCCCTGATCCAAATCACAGCCAATTACGCAGCATTCCACGACGGCCTTGCGCAGCAGTTGCGCGGCAAGATCCTCCACCCCTTCCATCGGATCCTTGGACATTCCCAACTGGCGCGCGATCACATTGCCGGAACCCATTCGCAAAGCACCGAGACGTAGATTTTGGTTGGGTTTTTCGATGCCCACTCCCTCAATCACTGCCCGCAAGGTGCCGCCGCCGCCACCCGCGATAATCACTGCGTCTTCAGGATGGCGGTGGGAAAATGCCCACGCTGAATTCTGTATGGCCTCGTGCCCGTTAGCCCGGTGGAGTTTTATATGGTGTTCGTGCCCTAAACGCTTTCGCAGTATCTCGGCAAGGTTTCGCCCCAGTGCGAGCGTGTTACCCGTGCCGGCTGCAGCGTTGATGGCGAGTAGAATGTTCATGCTCTTGCGCTGAACCCACTCTATCGCCAAAGCTTATCTAGCCGTTAATCGATAAAAAAAGAGCCAGTATTGACTGGCTCAATGAGGGAAAGCTCGCCTGGTATTCTTGCTTAAGGCGCGAGCCGCTCCCAAATCATCCGGAACGTGGGTGAGTATTTTTCCGGTTCGGTTATGAGGGCGGTTTGGATTTCGGTGGGGGCGGCCCAGCGGCCGTCGTCGATTTCCTCGGCGTTCAATTCAAAGGGCCCTTCGGAGTCGGTCATGAACACGGTCACAAATTCCATGCCGTTTTCCGGGTGGGCCTCGAGCTTGAAGAGTTCCTCAAGCGGTTCCTCGACCAGCAGACCGATCTCCTCCATCAACTCACGTTCGGCGGCCACCGCGTAGCTTTCGCCGGCATCCACATGGCCGCTGCAGGAATTGTCCCATACCCCAGGATGGTTGTCCTTCGATTGGGAACGTAGTTGAAGGAAGACTTGGCCGACCTTATTGAACACCAGCACATGGGCGGCCCGATGTCGCAGTCCTTGCGAGTGCACCAGGCTGCGCGGTTGTTGATCGATGATCTCATCGTGCTCGTTGACGACGTCAAAGATGTCCTCAGCGGGATTCATTTTTTACCACAGAGACACAGAGAGGATGGAGAGAATATAATCTCTGTGGTTAAACATCATGCAACTCCTTCGCAAGGGCCACAAATTGCTCTAGGGTTACTTTCTCTGCGCGAATTTTGGAGTCCAGATCCACGGCGGCGAAAGCGGCGTCGAGTTGATCCTCAGGCCAGCCGCCTTTGAGGTTTTTCCGCATCATCTTGCGGCGTTGACTGAAGGCGCGTTTTACCACAGCGGTGAAAGGCTTATGCAGAGCATCGTGGTATAGAGGATCGGGACGTCGGTCGAGAGTGAGACAGGCGGAATCCACGCGGGGTTCGGGAAAGAAACAGTGCGGAGAGATTTTGAAAATTTCCTTCACCTCATACCGACAGGCGACGAGCAGGGTGAGTTTGCTGTATTCGCGCGTGGCATGACATGCGGCGAGCCGTTGGCCAACTTCCCATTGCACGGTGACGACCAGTCGCTGTGGTCCGCGTGGCATTGCGGCAAGATCCACTAGCAACGGGGAAGCGACGTTGTAGGGTAGATTTGAGACCAGCTTCCAGTCGCTCCAATCGACCTCGGTGTTCCTGAAATATTTTAATGCATCGGCATGAATGAGTCGGAGCTTTTCCGTGGCGCCAAATCGTTCGGACAAATGCGCGTGCAGGCGCTTGTCCATTTCGATGGCGGTAAGCTGATCGACGGCCGCCAACAAATGTTCCGTGAGCGCGCCAAGGCCGGGGCCGATCTCCAACGCCTGATCGGCAGGGAGCAGATCGGCAGCCTTGGCGATGCGGCGTAGGACATTTTGGTCGTGCAATAGGTTCTGGCCGAGCGCTTTGGAAAGGCGCACGGATTCCTCGTCCAAGGTGCTGCGAATTTCGTTTCGGTTCATGACATCACCTTTTGCAGCGTCGCGAGGGTGCGTTCGAGTTGTTTCTCAGTGATAGTCAGGGGCGGCGAAAAGGCGATCACCTGACCGTGTTCCCCGGCGGGCAACAGGATGTAGCCGCGCTGCAACATGGTCTTCACTGCGGCCATCACGCGCGGTCCATCGCTGGGGTTGAAGGCTAAGCCGGCCATTAAACCGCGGCCGATATAGCGTGCGCCTTCAATCGGGTAACGTTGGCACAGCTTTTCAAATTTCTTCCCGAGCCGTCGCGCTTGGGTGATGAGTTTTTTCTCTTTCAACTCCTTGATCTGCGCCAGTGCCATCGCGCAGCCAACTGGATGCCCGAGATAGGTGCTAGTGTGAATGGCCTCGCCTTCGCTGGTCGGCCAGGCGCGGTCCATCACCGTGGCGCGACCCACGCAGGCGCTGAGTGGGAAGCCGTTGGTGAGCGCTTTTCCTAGGCAGATAAGGTCCGGATAAAATTGCGATGAATCGCAGGCGAACCATTCGCCGGTGCGGCCGAAGCCGGTGTAGATTTCATCGCAGATCAGCAGCGCATGATGTGATTTACACAGGGTCTTTAGATCGCCCAAAAACCGTAGCGGCGGCACCCGCAAACCGACTCGGCCCTGAATGGGTTCCATGAGCACGGCGCCGATGGAATGCTTTTGAAATAGCTTTTCCAGATGCGCGAGGGTCTCGGCGCAGGCGGCTTCTGTCTCGGGGAACTGCGCGAAGCGACTAAACCTGCCGAGCTGTTTGCGGAAAGGTTTATGGAACATCGCGCGATGCGTGGTGTTCAACGCGCCGTACCCAAGGCCGTGGTAGGCACCTTCAAAGGCGATCACGCCCGGTTTATCGGTGGCGAGCAGGGCCGTCTTCAGTGCGGCCTCCACGGCCTCAAAACCAGAGTTGCAAAAAATGGTTTTCGCATGGCGCGGCGGCATCTCGTGCGGTAGGCAGTGATTATGCACCTGTTGAAACTCCTGTTTGGCCCAGCGCTCGAAGGTGAGCTTGGAGAGCGCGCGGGCCAGTTCGCCCTTAAGCGGATGCGGATGTACATCGCCCATCGCGTGCGGCAGTTTGGCGAACTGCGCTTGGGCGGCTTGGGTGACGCGCGGATTCGCATGGCCAGTTGCGGCGACCGCGAAGGCGCCGGTTAGGTCGAGATACTTGTTGCCGTCCGTATCCCAAACATGCACGCCTTTCGCACGTTCCCAGACAATCGGCCACGAGCCATCTTCCGCTTGGTACGTGACATTTCGGCTTTCGTAAGTGTTGAGGAGTTTGAGGTGAGGATTCATCAAACGCCCTTTTGATTGGCCGGCCAAATGTGTTTGTGTTGTTGGAGTTGGAACCGGACGGGAAGGCGATCGGCAGTGATGGCCTCGGCCAGTTCGCGGCGGGTAAGGGGAGTATGATCGACGGGAACAGACTTGAGCACGTCGCTTTGCTGATCGTCCTCCAATGGGTTGACCCATGAGAATAGTACCTCGCATTTGCCGAAGAGCTGGCGGAGTTGTGTCTTGGCCCAGTCGTAATCTTCGCGCGTGCCGATCACGCATTTCACCTCGTCCGAGGCACGGAGGTGATGGAGGTTGGCCGGCAGGTTGCGTTCGCTCTCGCCGCTGCTGGGGCACTTGATGTCTACAATACGATGGACGCGCGCATCCACGCCGCTGATATCATGCGCGCCGCTGGTTTCCAGTAACACTGTAAATCCGCGATCTGCTAGGGCGGCAAGCAGGGCGGGGGTTTCCTTTTGCAGAAGCGGCTCGCCGCCGGTGAGTTCGACTAACGGCGGCTCGGGATAGCCCTCGGCCAGCGCGGTGGTTTGCTCGAGAATCGAATCGAGCGTGAGCGTTTCACCGCCGGTAAACGCGTAGGCCGTGTCGCAATACGAGCAGCGCAGATCACAGCCGGTGAGCCGAATGAACACGCACGGCAACCCGGCAAAGGTACTTTCGCCTTGCAGGCTCAGGTAAATTTCATGGACGCGCAATGTGCCGCTCACGGGGTGTTTATACGGGGTGCATGTGTCATGGCCAAGAATTCCGTTGGCCGTGCGCGGTAGCAGGTTTATGTTCCGGGCAGTGAAACTTTCGGTAAAAACCGATTACGCAGCGCGGGCGGTGCTGGAGCTGGCGGGGCATCCGGTTGACGGTCCGGCGCGTAAAGTGGAGGAACTATCCACTGTGGTCGGCACCTCCGCCAATTTTCTGGTGCAAATCCTGATCGAGCTTAAGAGCGCTGGCATCGTCGCCAGCGTGCGCGGAAAACAGGGCGGATATCGGCTAGCCAAGGAGCCGGCGGACATTTCGTTGGGCAGCGTGTGGCGGGCTGTGGATGGGGTGGTGCTGGATTCGCCGGCCTTGGAGGACGACCAATGTCCTGAAGTGCTGCAGCAGGCTTGGGGCGAGGTGCGTACCTCTTTGAATGCTGCGGCGGATAACATCACCTTTGATCAACTCCTCGAGGCGCGTAATCGCGACGAGGAGATGTATTATATTTAACGCGCCTTAGCTGGAGGCTTCGGCCCCACTGCGAGGGGTAAGATCGGTATCGTTTTCCGGGCAGCGCAATTTGTGCCCCATGATTTCCCCGTGCGGAAAATATTTACCGCAGAAAGGGCACTTGGCCCCTTTTTTGGCCTGTGAGATCCCGAAGAAAATGCCGCCGCCAACGAGTAACACGGCCAGCACAACGGTAATAGTGGTTTGCAGTTTCTTGTCCATGACGCTTGCTCCCAAGGCAATTTAGCACGGAGCGGCTTTCCGAACAATTCGATTTAGCCCGGGACGCTGCTAATTTTTCGGTTATTCTTTGCTAACATCCTGCGTGCGAGGTGGTGCGGGCTGAAGGTGGGTCTGGAATTCCTTGGGATCTAGAGTGGGGATTTGGCAGGCGGCTCCAGAGCAGACGTAGACCAGTGGCGAGCCGTTTTCCTCGGGCGTTTGCTTTTTGGCAAACGGTTCCACGGGGCCGTGATTGCCGATCAGCACGCGGTTGGGTTGGTATTGTTTGTGTACTTCATGCAGGGCTTTTTGGAAGGCGGGATCCTCCGGGTTGCCGGCGACCACCACCCGGTAAGGTTCGTGCAGGTAAAAATCCAGGGCCTGCAGCAGATACGGTACGGCGCCGCCGGCTTTTTCCATGCGCTCGGCAAACAGTTTGAGCGTTCTCTCGGCGCAGGTGCGGTATTGTTTGCGCTCGGTGATCTTTTGGAGTTTGAGCAGCGCCAATGAGGCTACGGAATTGGCCGAAGGCATGGCTCCATCGTAGTCTTCCTTGACGCGCATGATGAGACCGGTGTTGCCGGTGCCTTGCCAAAATCCGCCGTTCTCCTGATCGTAAAAGAGTTCGATCATGCGGTCGGCCAGAGCAACGGCTTGTTCCAGATATTTGGCCTGTAGGGTGGCTTCGTACAGGTGCAGTGTGCCGTCGAGTTGGAAGGCGTAGGCATCGAGTAGCTGCACACTGTCGCGTTCGCCGCCGCGCCAGCGATGGTACATGGTTTTGGATTCGGTATCCCAAAAATGTTTTTGGGTGAAGGCGTAGTTGGCCTCGGCGGCCTGAAGGTATTCTTTTTCATTGAGCACGGCAGAGGCCCGGGCGACGGCACCGAGCATGAGGCCGTTCCAACTGGAAAGGATTTTATCATCCAAATGCGGGCGCACGCGCTTGGCGCGGACCGCATCCATCTTCTTACGAGCGCTGGCGAGAAGCGTTTGCTCGGCATCGGTTAATTTGGGGTCGACGATACTGAGCACATTTTGGTGCTTGAGAGGTTCCGGGTGGCTGTGATCCTCGAAATTGCCTTCCTCAGTGATGCCGTAATGGCGAATCACGAGGGCAAGTTCCTCAGCGGAGAGCAGTTCGGAAAGCTCGGTTTTGGTCCAGCAATAGAATTTGCCTTCGTGCCCTTCGCTATCGGCATCCTCGGCGGAATACCAGCCGCCATCGGGGTGGGTCATATCACGCGCCAGATAGCGCATCACATCACGTACTACGGCGGCGTGGCGCTTTTCGCCGCTGACAAGGTAGGCATCGAGGTAGAGGTGGATGAGCTGGGCGTTGTCGTAGAGCATTTTCTCGAAATGCGGCACTAGCCAGCGTTCGTCGACGGAGTAGCGGGCGAAGCCGCCACCGAGTTGATCATAGATGCCGCCGGCGGCCATTTGATCGCAGGTATGTGTGACCATGCCGATGCCGTCTTGATCCTTGGCTCGGACGGCTTGAGCGAGCACGAGGACAGGTTCGGAGGGTCGGGGAAACTTCGGGGCGCGGCCGAAGCCGCCAAAACGCGGGTCGTAGGTGTCTTTGATGCGCGCGATGGCGTTAGTGACCATGCCCGAATGCAGCTTGGCGTTGGGATCGGGCGTGCCGACGGAGATTTTGGCGAGCTCCGTGGCCATGCGTTCGGCATCGCCTTCGAGCTTGGAGCGCATCTCCTTGTCGTTCCACAATTCATCCACGCGTTTGCAGAGGTTCATGAAATCGGGCTTGCGAAAATAGGTGCCGCCAAAAAACGGTTTTTGTTCGGGCGTCATGAACACGCTCATGGGCCAGCCTCCGCCTCCGGTGGTAGCCTGGACGAAGGTCATGTAAATCTTATCGATGTCCGGCCGTTCTTCACGGTCAAGTTTGACGCAGATAAAATGTTTGTTGAGCAGGGCTCCCACTTCCTCATCCTCGAAGCTTTCGCGCTCCATGACGTGGCACCAATGGCAGGTGGAATAACCGATGGAGAGAAAGATTGGCTTGTCGGCCTTCTTGGCGGCCTCGAAGGCTTCCTTGCCCCACGGGTACCAGTCCACCGGGTTATGCGCGTGCTGAAGGAGGTAGGGGGATTTTTCCTTGATTAAGCGATTGGTGTGTTTGTGCCTGGGATCCACGTTGGGTTGTTGAGTTTTGGTTGTTTCAGAGTTCGCCGGTGGCTCTGCTGGCGGCGTGACGGGTGTCTGGATGGCCTCTTCTTTGTTTTGGCAGCCAATCCAAGTGGCGGCCATCCAGACGGCACAAATCAAGGGGGGGATGCGCATGGGCCGAGTATGAGGCAAGTGTGGGCGAGTGCAAGCCGTGAACCCATTTCGCTTGCGTGGAACAAGGCTTCTTTTCATCTTGCGTGCATGGCGGAAACGGCATTGATCACTGGGATAACCGGACAGGATGGTTCTTATTTGGCCGAATTACTTTTGGAAAAAGGGTATTCCGTTCACGGGCTGGTGCGACGGAGTAGTACGGAGAATCTCCAGCGCATCCAGCATTTGGTGGAGCACGATCGGCTGACGTTGCATTATGGCGACCTGACCGATGGCGGCGGGCTTACGCGGTTGGTCGGCGATCTCAAGCCTGATGAGGTGTACAATCTCGCTGCGCAAAGCCATGTGAAGGTGAGCTTTGATATTCCGGATTATACCACGGACGTGACCGCAGTGGGCGCGGTGCGGTTGCTGGAGGCGATTCGGACGGCGGGCGTGAAGACGCGTTATTATCAGGCGTCTTCCAGTGAGATGTTCGGTAAGGTGCGCGAGACGCCCCAGACTGAATTGACGCCGTTTCACCCGCGCAGTCCGTATGGATGCGCCAAGGTTTATGCGCACTGGATCACGGTGAACTTCCGCGAATCCTACAACATGCACGCGTGCAGCGGCATTTTGTTCAATCACGAATCACCCCGGCGCGGGGAGACGTTTGTGACCCGAAAAATTTCCCTCGCCGTGGCTCGCATCAAGGCCGGGTTGCAGGACAAACTGTACCTCGGAAACCTGGATGCTAAGCGCGACTGGGGCTACGCCAAGGAATATGTGGAAGCCATGTGGCGGATGCTACAGCAGGACGCGCCGAATGATTACGTGATCGCCACGGGCGAAACGCACAGCGTGCGGGATTTTTGCGTGGCGGCTTTTAGTCACGTGGGCTTGAACTGGGAAGAGTATGTGCAAACCGATGAAGCCTATCATCGCCCGGCCGAGGTGGATTTATTATTGGGCGATCCGGCCAAGGCCCGGGAACAACTGGGCTGGGAGCCCAGTACCACGTTTGAGGGCCTGGTGAAACTGATGGTGGATGAAGACCTGAAATTAGTCGGACAGGGCGAGTGAAACCACGCGCCCTCATCACGGGAGTGACCGGGCAGGATGGCTGGTATCTCCGCGAGCTGCTCGAAGGCAAAGGCTACGAAGTCTATGGTTGGCATCGCGATGAGTGTGATGTGACTGATCCGGAGCAGGTTCGGGTGGCGGTGCAACAGTCCCAACCGAATGAAATCTATCACCTCGCGGCCCAATCGCATGTGGGCGACAGCGAAGACGCCGCCGAGGAAACCCAGCGCGTTAATGTGCAGGGTACCGAAAACCTGTTGCGTTCCGCTCAACGCGAAGTGCCGGAAGCCCGGTTCTTTTTCGCCTCCTCCTGCCATGTGTTCGGGGATGCCAATGAATCGCCCCAGAAAGAAACCACCCCATTTAAGCCGGTGAACCCTTACGGCGTTTCCAAGATGGAGGCAACGCTGCGAGTGCAGGCGGCGAGGCAGGCGGGGTTGTTTGCTGTGAACGGTTTTCTCTACAACCATGAATCCCCTCGACGCGGGGAACATTTCGTCACCCAAAAAATCTGCCGAGGCGCGGCCGCCATTGCCTCTGGCCAAAGACGGGAATTGCGATTGGGCGATACTTCCATGCAGCGGGATTGGAGTGATGCCAAGGAGATCGTTTGGGGTATGTGGTTATCGCTTCAGACCGATCAGCCCGATGATTATATCTTCGCCTCCGGGGAGGCGCATACCGTTCAGGAGGTGGTGGAGATCGCCTTTGAAACAGTCGGACTCGATTGGGAAAAACATGTGGTGCTCGACGACCAATTCAACCGGCAAGCTGATCCGGTTTGCCTCGTGGGGGACCCCTCCAAGGCGCGGGCCGTGCTGGATTGGGAACCCAAAAAGGATTTTAGAGAATTGATAGTGGAAATGACCCGGGCCGCGCAGTGCGCGATTATTTAACCAGCCGCTCAATGGCAGCGGTCATCACCGTCAAATGCCGGTTGGCATCGCGGTGATCCAGAATCTGGAGAATTTTGCCATCACTGCCGATTAGGAAACTCACCCTTCGGGCTAGATTCCTCTTGGGCACGCGCACGCCATAAGCCTCGGCCACTTTCCCATTCAGATCCGATAGTAGCGTAAAATTTAGCGAATGTTTCTTAATGAAACGCTGATGAGACGAGGCATTGTCGAAACTCACCCCTACTGTCTCCACACCCTGATGCAGCAAAGTACCCCGGCGATCGCGCCAGCCGCAGGCTTGCTTGGTGCAGCCGGGAGTGTCGTCTTTCGGGTAAAAATAGAGCAATACCGCTTTCACCTCGGGGCGCTTGAGCGTCTCGGCCAAGGACCAAGCTTTATTGGATTGATCCTTCAACACCACCGCCGGAGCCGCCGAGCCGACCTTCAATGGTTCGGCCCAAACAGCCGTCGAGCCGGCCAAAATAAAGGCCGTCACAAACATTCGATGGATTAAGCGTGCCATTTTTCCCGTGGAACGGCGCGAAATGTACCAGATGGTTCCTTGGGTGCAACCGGTTTTTTTATTTGGCGGGGGCGAGGTTCGCCTTGCTCCTGTTAGACGGATTGATATCGTGAGCGGCCGAACTCATTTTGATTATGAAGAAACTCATTCTGTTTGCATTAACATTGGCGGCTCTGCCGACGCTGGCTGCGCCGGGGGGAATCCTAGATCCCAAGGAAGGCGGTCATGACTTTAAAGTGCAGGGCGAATACGCCGGCGACAAGGCGGGAGTGCAGGTCATTGCACTGGGTGATGGGAAATTCCGCGCGGTCGTTCACAAGAACGGTCTGCCGGGTGCCGGTTGGGATAAATCCGACAAGGTCCAGCTGGATGGCGAAGCGACTAAAGGCGGGGCAAAGTTTGCCGAGGCCAAGGGGGTTTCGGCGGTGATTGATGGCGACGCGCTGAACCTGAAGGTGGCTGGGGCTGATCAACAGTCGTTGAAAAAGATCACGCGCAAGAGTCCGACGCTCGGCACCAAGGCGCCCAAGGGCGCGGTAGTGTTGTTCGATGGCACGAGCGCGGATGAGTTTAAGCCGGGCAAGATGTCCGAAGATAAGCTCTTGATGCAGGGTGCCAACAGCGTGAAGCGGTTCCAGAGCCACAAGCTGCATGTGGAATTCCGCACGCCGTTCCAGCCCAAGGCCCGGGGGCAGGGCCGGGGGAATAGTGGTTGCTACCTGCAGGGACGGTATGAGGTGCAGATGCTCGATTCCTTCGGGCTCACCGGCCATCACAATGAGTGCGGTGGCATTTACAGCATCAAACCGCCCGATGTGAACATGGCGTTGCCGCCATTGTCCTGGCAGACTTACGATATCGAATTCACGACGGCGAAGTTTAAGGACGGCAAAAAGGTCGCCAACGCCCGCATCACCGTGTTGCATAACGGCGTGAAGATTCACGACAACGTGGAGCTGCCCAAACGCACCACGGCCAGTCCGTTGGCCGAAGGCCCGGAACCGGGCTTCCTGCACCTTCAGAACCACGGCAACCCTGTGCGCTACCGCAACATCTGGGTGGTGCCGGTGAAGTAGAGGGAGACGGCAGACGAGAGTCTGCAGGTTTGCGAGACGGGGCCTGCGGGCCCTTTTTTTGTCACTGGCGGTTAATGCAGTTCCATCCAGAACCAGACCGCTGCGCCGAACCCGAACAGGATCGAGGCAATCAAGGCCGCCATTTCATACTCTGCGCTTAACGCAAACATAATGCTCACAGTATAGCTTGTTTTCCAAAATTTGGAAGAGCCCTAATGTGTGGAAAAAGAGAAACCGCCGCGGCTGGGTGGTGGGCGTCGCCGCGACGGTTATAATCTGCGGATTTGGATGGGGGCATCCGCAGGGCCGTTTTGTAGCAAACCGGACCAAGGGGTGCAACCCCTACTTTTCAATGGTTTTCACCTTCGGCGGATTGGCGAAATCCTCCCAAATCCGGGCTAATTCCGCTGCATCCGGCGCGCCATCCAGCGTCACAAACCGGTAGCGGCTTACGTAGGGCTGGTTGGGTTTGATGGCCATATCGCCGAATTGTTGCGGTGCGAAATTGAAAAACGGCTCTTTCGGATGTACCCGCATTGGCTGCGGTGCGCGGAAGTTATTTGGGGGTCCGAGGATTGCCAGCCCCGCCTGCGTGCCTTCCACCTGACCGCCCAGATAACACCAGCGTGCCCGTGTGGCGTGGGCCTGTTGGCGGTCGCTCACGCCGTTGGCCGTCAGGAACCGGGTGGGGTTATCCGTCCCATGATCCCACGTGCGATTCCCGCGTACACCCAGACCGCCGTACCGATATTGCGGCAGGATCAAGGGTGACGGCCCGGCGCAGGTCTGTGTGCTGGTGAGATCAAAAATCCATTTGGGCCGCGCACCGCCGGTCAGGGCATACACGCGCACCTCCCACGTTTCCTCCAAGACCGCCTTGGCCGGTTTCACGGTCAGATCTTCAAACCGGTGGACCGCTCGGAAGCCGCCGTGCACTGGTCCGCTCCAAGCCTTGTCGAGTTTCACAAAATCCACCCGGCCGGTGCCATCGCCCATGTTCCAGAAATCCGGCTTGCGCTCCTCGAAACGTGCGTTGGTCCAGGGAAACCAAATGCCGTGGTGATGCGTGTGCTGCAGTGGAAAATCATCCGTCACCAATTTCCCTTTCGGCGTAAACACCGGATGCAGATAACCGCCGCGCCGATACAACGGGCTGATGCCTTCGCGCGGCAGATCCGCCGCCTCCGCCTGATATTCGGCGATCACATTGCCGTTAAACTCCAGTCGCAGCTTGCGTCCCTTGCGCGTGGTAAACACCTGCTGCTTGGTCGGCGCGCCTGTGACGTCCATTTCCAAGAACACCGAATGATCCTTGGCCAGTTTCGGCAGGACAAACATGGCTTGCCCGCGTTCATCGACCTGTAGCGGCAGCCGAGTGCCGTCCTCCATCTTGAGCGCCAGCGTGCGCCCCTTAAAGCCGGGAAGGGCGAATTCGCATAACACCTCCACACGTTCCCGTCCCCCCCCATGCACCTCCACCGCGACCACTTCAGCCAAGACCGACCCGGTCAGTCCAAGGCCGCCCAGCAACCCAACCCATAAACGCATCCACATGAGATGTACTTGAAACGCCCCGAGTGAAATGTCAAACCTCCAAACTTGAGTGGGGCGTTTAGAATGAAGACATCCTCTCCCTGACTACAACCCTATCAGGGAAATGCTTGGGCAAATTAAAAGCCCTTAAAAATCCTTGATTACGCGGCTTTGATCGCTAAACTGCGCGGCCTTCGGATTTCTCTCCGGAGAGGTTGGGAGTGTAGCTCAATGGTAGAGCAGCGGCCTTTTAAGCCGTTGGTTGGGGGTTCGAGTCCCCCCGCTCCTACCACTTTTTTCCTCCGTGCCAAAAAAACAAAATATTCGCCGGTTTCGCATGTTGTAACAGAAAGCCCCAACGCACTTTATCTATGCGTAACGGATCGCCTGACCCTTCTGGCCACGCCAACTACTCAGGGTGGAACAAATTCCGCTTAGTTTTTCAATTTCAACTAGCTCATGGACTAATCACCCGAAATTTCTAAAAACCCTTCGGCAGCCAGATAGTCATAAATTGATTGGACTTTATTTTCGGTAAATTCACCATTGCCGTAACATTTAATTCTGCCGTTTTCGTGGTCTATCTTTATCTTGATACCGCGGATGATTACGACTTGTTCAAATTTACTGATCCACATTTTAGACGTAACATTTTAAAAAATTTCTTACGATTCTCTCAACCAGCAAATCTTACTTAACCGTAGTTTCCCCAAATCTGCTTTTGGCTTTTTACTAGTCGAGTTGTGCCTAGAAGGTAAACCTAGGAGTCCTAGAACTAAAATTGATTTCAAAATCATCATTGCATGAGAGAAATTTAATGAACTTCAAAATTCGGGTTAATCAATAGCTCGAAGTTTAATTATTTCACGATCATTTTCCCTTTCATTAGAGCAAAGTGCCCAGGGAAGGTGCAAACATACTCGTAAGTTCCCGGTTCTGGTGCTACAAAATAGATTGTATCTTCCTCACCGGGCCCAAGTAGCTTTGTCCGCCCAATAACATCTTTCTCTCGACCTTTGGGGAAGTATTCATTTGTCGGGAATTTTACTGCCTCACTGCAAAACTCAACCAAATCCACTGAGTCCTTTAAGATCACAATATTATGCCCCATGGCCACTTTGGGAAGCTTGCCTATATTCTTGAAGGTTAGTTTTACTTTTTGGCCGCTTTTAACTTCAAACGAATTTTTTGAGTACATCATGGTGTCTGTTCCATCGAGGTTAATGTGTACATCAAATTTTTGCTTGGAAGGTGTGTCTTCGGAGTATGTGATGTTTGGGCTTAGAAATGTGATTAGGCCTAAGCCTGTGGCCACAATAGCTGTCGATATTTTAATCTGAAACGTATTCATGAGTATCAGTTAAACACATTCCAATCGATACTCCAAATGGGTCTCCGATCCTAGGATTGCAACTGCCAAAGTGCCGTATAAAAAGCCTCTCCGTGCGTCCATCGGGTCAAGTGAAGGTTTTTTGAGCTAACGTCCCACTCATGTAATGCATGAAATCATTTCGTTTCCTTTAAATGCAGTTTCGGGGCTATTTTAAAAGTGCGCGGCCACTGGGTTAACTGCGCTAAAGGGAAAATAGAAACATCAGTTGGGAAAGCCTCCTCGGGAAGCCGGGGAGGTTTTTTTGACGGCCGGATCCTGGTCGGTACATTGCTAGTGCCTATAACAGGGTACAGGCTCCTCTTCACAGTTGGGACTCGGGAGCCGAAGCATGAGCCTCTCCGCGTTTTGGATGTCGCGCGGGGGGGCTTTTTTGACAGCTGGGACATCATCATTATGTTGGATTTGACGCGTTCTAGGGTCGAATGACACGGCGCGTTAAAAGCTCCTCGGGGATTTCACTACACTGGGGGGCTTTTTTCTTTTCAGGGTGTAAGGTCAGAAGATGGCCTTTTTTGACACGCATTAGGAACCGTGCGAAATAGTCTATGGTTAATGGTTAGCCCCGCCGGGCTTTGAAGATTTCCAAGGAGGAAGTCGGTTCGGTGGGGTTTTTCATTGTATTGAATTAGGGCAACTTAACAACAAACTACGTTGGTTGATTTACGTAAAGCTAAGCCTCCAAAAGCATGTCTAAATCAATTGAAGTTCAATACAAGTCTGGCATTTTTTTGCCAGAATTGAACCTGTATTTGGATTCACGCATCCCCAGCGAGATAGGTTTTATATCTCACGCCCATGCTGATCATTTTGGGCGTCACAAAAAAATATTCTGCTCAACGCAAACTGCTCAATTACTAATCACGCGATTTAAATGTGATCCAAAACGAATCACTTCCTTAGATTTTTATGAACCTTTCGAGATTGGTCCATTTCTTCTCAAACTTTTGCCTGCGGGACATATCTTCGGCTCAGCAATGCTCCATGTGATCAGCAAAACGAATGGGGCCTCTTTACTTTATACAGGCGATTTTAAATTAAGAGAAAGCTACACAGCAGAGACTAATGCCTTAATTCCAGCGGATACACTAATCATGGAAACGACTTTTGGTAAGCCTAATTGGATTTTCCCTGGATTACCCGAAATTGAAGAGCAAATTAAATGCTTTGCACTCGAGGCTTTCGTGGTTGGGCATGTTCCAATATTTTTGTGTTATTCCCTCGGGAAAAGCCAAGAGCTGCAAGCAATCCTAGGGAAAGCTGGTATTCCTTATGCATCACATAGAATAGTATATGAAATGACAATGGCATGTCGCAGGGCTGGCTGTAAGGTCGCATCTGGATTGAAATTTGACGGGTTGGTACCTGATAATCATGCCCTCATATTACCGCCGAATTCCGCAAAAAAGATGTTGCCCCTGATTCCTAACTGCAAAACCGCAATACTATCTGGTTGGGCGCTTGACGCCCGAGCAATTCATCGGTTTGGCACGAATGTTTCAATTCCACTCTCAGACCACGCTGACTTCAATGAACTTAAAGAAGCCGTAAACCAGGTCAGGCCAAAAAGAATCATCACGGTCCACGGTTTTACAAGGGAGTTTGCGAGTGAATTAAGGCGATTAAAATATGAAGCATGGTCACTGCAGGGGCATGATCAACTTGAATTGGATTTGTAGTGTCGCGTCCCCTAATCCTTCAAGTGAAACTCCTAAGCGCCTTGGAGAACCTTCAAAAGGACTGGGTGATCAAAATCGAACACAAAGAGGCGCCATTGCTTTTTGAATGGTGTTTCGCGTTTGCCGTATGTGGGCATTCTGAGTAGGCTGGTCACATGCGTTTTTTATTGTTGGTGTTACTTATCTGGACATTCCCCGCTATTGGGGCTGAGGCTGTTTGGCCGGGATGGTTGGGCCCGAACCGTGATGGATGGGTGGGAACATTTAAGGCACCCAAGACATGGCCGGCCAAGTTGCAAACGGCTTGGCGAATCAAGGTGGGGGAAGGATACGGTACGCCGTTGGTGATTGGCGACCGGGTTTTTCAACACGCACGGCTTGGCGAAAAGGAAGTAGTTTGGGCGCTCGATTTAAAAACGGGAAGAAAGGTGTGGCAGACGTATTTCGAGACGCCTTTCAAGATTGGCGGTGGTGGAGAAAAACACGGAAAGGGCCCCAAGGCTAATCCTGCATACGCGAATGGACGATTGTTTGTCATGAGTATTGCCGGGAGATTATCTGCCTTGGATGCGGCAGAGGGCAAAGTATTGTGGCGGGCGGATTATGATTCTAAATTTCAACCTTCTCATCCGCGTTGGGGCATGTGCAGTTCACCGGTGGTTGATGCCAATCGAGTAATTGCGCACTTTGGTAATGACGAATCGGGCTTGTTGGCAGCGTTCGATGTGCGCAGCGGAAAAGAAATTTGGACACAGGGTAATGACTTGCCTTCTTACTCTTCACCAACAGTGGTAACGCATAAGGGTATTCGGCAGGTGATCGAGTGGAATCGCCGCGCTTTAGTTGGGGTGAATGTCAAAACGGGAAACCTATTATGGGAATATCCATTTCCTCGAGTTGGCACTAACCAGAACATGCCCACGCCTGCGTTTTATCAAGGCAAAGTATTGTTGGGAGGGGAAAATCGTGGTTTGCACGGGATTGAACCCAAATTGGAGAATGGTAAATGGACTGTAAGTTCTTACTGGAGTAATCGTAAAGTGTCTCTGGACATGGCAACGGCAATTGTCAATGACGGTCGTTTATATGGACTTTCTCACCTAAGTCGTGGTCGGATATTTTGCGCTGATTCCCATACCGGAGAAATCCTCTGGCAAAGCCCCGAACGTACTGCAGATAACGCCACGTTTCTGGCCTTCTCCGGGTATATCATGGTGCTTTTGAATAAGGGCGAGTTGCGTGTGGTGAAAGCCGATGCTGAACGCTACGAACAAGTAGCTGCGTGGCAGGTGGCTGATACCCCGACTTGGGCCGCGCCGGTGCTCCTGCAACAAGGTGTGCTGATCAAGGACCGCGACCATCTTACATTTTGGACATTTTAAAATCGTATGATGCGTTTGGGATTATTGTTGTTGTGGCTGGCGCCCTTGTTGAGTGCGGCGGAGTTTGAAGGGAAACAGGGCAACTTCCACGGGTTCCCCATGGTGGAGTTCGCCTTGGGCGAGGCGCGATGTCGCGTGGTGTTGCCCAAGGAAGCGGCGGACGGCCGGCCGTGGATCTGGCGCGCGCGTTTTTGGGGGCACGAACCGCAACTGGACGTGGCGTTGCTCAAGAGCGGTTGGCACGTCGCCTACTGCGATGTGGGTAATCTCTTCGGCAGCCCGCGCGCGGTGAAGCGATGGGATGCCTTCTACGAGCACCTGACCGCCAAATATCAATTTAATCCACGGCCCGTGCTCGAAGGCATGAGCCGGGGCGGGCTGATCATTTACAACTGGGCTAAGGCTAACCCGGAAAAGGTGACCTGCATCTACGGCGACGCGCCGGTGTGCGATTTCAAAAGCTGGCCGGCCGGCCGCGGGCAGGGCAAGGCCAGTGCCGGTGCTTGGCAAGCCTGCCTAAAGGCCTACGGACTGACTGAAACGGAGGCGTGGGAGTACCGAGGCAATCCGATCGACGGCTTAGCGCCGTTGGTCAAGGCGGGTGTGCCGTTGATCCACGTGGTGGGTGATGCAGATGTGGTAGTGCCGGTGGACGAAAACACATCCGTGTTGGAGCGGCGCTACAAAAAACTGGGAGGCACCATACAAGTCATCCACAAGCCCGGCGTGGGGCATCATCCGCACAGCCTCAAGGATCCGGCGCCTTTGGTGGCTTTCATTCTCCAAGCCGCCGCCCGTCGGCCCGGGGTGGCCAAGTAGGCGGCGAACTTTCGGTTGAACTTTCAGGGGCGGTTGGTACGTTCTTGCGAACGACCGATGAAAGTGCACAAGATCTTTTCCCTCACTGTCGCGTTGCTGGCTATGGCCAGTGTGACGCGGGCCGACGAGAAATCCGCCATTGCCGCGGTTGAAAAACTGGGCGGGCGAGTGTTGTACATCGCCAAGGATTCCAAGGAATACAGCGTAACCATCACCAAAAACCTGTTCGGCAAAGAAAAAGGCTTCACCGCCGCCGACGCCAAGCTGTTGGGCGAACTGAGCAACGCAGTGGAAGTCTCCTTTCAGCATCCAGATGCCGATGACGCCTGGGTGGCACCGTTGAAGGGGCTGAAGAACCTCAAGAAACTGCACTTGGAAAAAACCAAGATTACCGACAAGGCGTTGGATACCGTGGGCGCCATCGGTAGTTTGGAATACCTGAACCTCTACAAGACCAGCGTCACCGATGCCGGCCTCGTCAGGTTGAACGGCCTGAAGAACCTCAAGACCCTGTACCTGTGGCAGACCAAAGTGACTGAGCCCAAAGTGAAAGCCTTTCAAGATGCGCAAGCCAAGGCCGGCAATAAGGATCTTTCCATCAACCTCGGCGTGGAAAAAGATTTCCCAAGCGCTAACATCCTTGCCCGCCTCGCCGAGCAACGCGCGAGCTCAGAAGAATCCGCCCGCGAAGCAGCCATGAAAGCTGCCAAAGCTGAAGCCGATCGCATTGCCGCGATCAAAAATCCCACCTTCGAAAAAGACATTCTACCGATCTTCCAAAAGACTTGTGTGGAATGTCACGGCAAGGACAAACAAAAGGCCGAACTTCGGCTCGATACTTTTGCAGAACTACAAAAAGGAGCCGATGGCATTCCGGTATTTGTAGCCGGTAAGGTTGGCGACAGCGAATTGCACGCCCGCGTGATCCTCCCCGATAGCGATGACGAACGCATGCCGCCCAAAGGCAACCGCCTGTCCGATCCCGTGGCCGATCTGATCAAGCTTTGGATCGAGCAGGGCGCCAAGCAGAAGTAAAAATCTGCAATACCATTTCAAAAACTCATACGTACACGCGTCACCGTCACCGGTGCGCGTGTGTTTTTTGCATGCCCTGCGTAAACCTCACGCGCAGTGTTTGGTAGGCGACCATGATTGGCCGTTTTTCAGAGGGAAAACCATTGGCCTAAATGGCATGGTCAATGCTATATTAATAATAACAACAGGGTTGAAACCGACTCTAAAACAAACCGTAAAATACGTTAAACTAAAGAGGTCTGTTTAGCCCGAGGAGCTGGGGCAGCATTGCTGCCCCTTTTTCCGTTTTTAAACCTCAATCTTCGATTGTGGAGCCAAGTTTGCAATCGACAGTATCTCACTCGGTCGGATATGTTGCATTTAGTTATCCGATATAACCTTATCCAAAATTCATGGGAAATCCACCTCCACGACCCGAAGGCGATGCTATTCCTGCAGGCATGCCTGCTTCACCTCAACCAACTGTGACCGCTCCATCAGGTCCGACGGATAAAAAGAAAATAGCTAAGATTGCGGGTGTTGCTGTCGTGCTGATTGGAGGTCTGGGTGCCGGCATTTATTTTGGGTGGCCCTTTCTCATGGGGCTTTTTGGTGGGAACCCCTTTGCGACACCAGATGGCACCATTAAATATGTGGCAAATGGATTGGCAGATAATAAACCTCAGGTTCTTTGGGAGGCTATGCCTGCATCTTACAAGCAGACCCTGAACGAAGAACTAAAGAAATCTATGGCTAACACCGATCCGGAGGTGCATGCCAAAAGTGTTGCGGTCTTACAAAAATTGACCGGTGTATTAAGGGACAAAAAGCCACTGATCATAGAAACAGTGAATGGATTATCCCAAGGGGCAGGAGGAGGATTGCCTCCTGAACTTACCGATAATTGGGATGATATCGTTGGGCTGCTGGATATATTAACCAAAGGCAAGATGGCGGATATGGATTGGGTGCAAAATCCAGATTTGGGTGACATGTTGGCCGATGAAGGTTCTGAGATAATGGCAATGGCCGGTTTGGAGAAGCTCCTTGATAAAGGATTGCAGGAAAATGTGGGCAAGGGCCCAAAAAGTATGATGGAAGTTCGGGAAGGTCTCAGAAATATTGAAGTGATTATTGTTAGCCAAACAGATTCAGAAGCTACCTTGAAAGTAGTTTCCAAAGAATTAAGTGGAGATCCAGATGATGCGGGGTCGGGCGAATTTGTAATGGTTAGAACAGAGGAGCGCTGGCTTCCCAAAGAGATGGTTGATGCGTGGGATGAAGGAATTGATGAACTAAAAAAAGAAATTCAACGGGAGATTCCAATCAGCTCCATGGCAGAGAGAAAGATGACCGAAGAGGAAAAGAATCAGATTTTGGCGTTGTTGGATGTGGTCGATCAAGCATTGGATAGTGCAAACGAGGCAACTAATAGCCAAGAGTTAACCGCTGCGGTCATGGGGGCAGCCGGTGGTGTTATGGGGGCAGCTATGGCAGGAGGCCAAAATGGTGGCGGTGGCTTGGGGAGTTTATTTGGCACAGGCGGAGGGGCACAACCTCCAGCGGGTTTCCCTGGCACAGGATTCGGAACCTTACCGGGTAATTCCAAAGGAAAAGGTAAGGGAAAAGGCGGCGGTAACCAGCAGTTGACCCAAGCCCAGCGGATGGATTGGACATTCGGTGGGCAGCAACGAAACCTTCAGCAGTGGAAAGGGCAATCCGCAGCCAATGTGATCACACTCTTCGGTCAGCCGAATCCGGCTAATGCCCGGGCTGTTCCCGGCGGAGGCGAATGGACCTATACCAATTTGAAAATCACCGATGCCCAAGGAAATCCGCATACGGCAATCACCTTTGTCGTTCTAAACGGTGTTGTGTCCGATATTCGCTTAGTTGCAAACTGATCATGAACTTAATCAACTCACTGGCTCTCATGAGCCTATTGTCACTTGCTGCCTGTGGCCCCTCGGGGAATAAGGCATTGCAGGATGCTAATGCCTCCACCTCTCAGGTGGCCAACACCTTGGATGATATTTCGAAGACCATCCGAACCGTTCAGGAAACAGCCAACCAAGTAAAAGCCTTCTCTGAAGACATGGCCGTGACCGGCGAACGCGTGAAAAGTATCCAAGGCGTGGAGTTATTGGGGAGTAGTCAATGGGAATACCGTGTGGTTGAGACAGGAAATGAAGATGGACTGGAGAGTGAATTAAATAAATTAGGCCAAAAAAACTGGGAATTGGTGGGAGTGATTGCTAGGAAAGGCCAAGAGCGTTTTGTTTTTAAACGCCCAAAGAAATAATAAGTCATGAAAAAGATTAAAGATTGGAATAAGCTGTTGGCATTCATGTCAGCTCTTTTACTAGGTTTTGGAGCGGCCTGCTCAAGTGGAGTGGAGGAGGATCCGGAAGCTCAAACAAAAGAAGCTGCTCAGCCTGTTGAGGAAGATCCAGAAGCTGAAACGGATGAGAGTGGCGAAGGTCAGTAAAACTCGATTCAAAAAAAAAGAAGCCGCCGTTAAGGCGGCTTCTTTTTTGTGTAGTTTTATTAATCCTGATAGGGCCTAAGTGTCATTAAGTTCAGTCCGTCCTCAACTGACATTCCCTCGGAGAAGTTATCATTAGCACGTACTAACTGTTGGCTCATCTCGGAGGCGGTTCCTTGTTTGATGCCTCCATCAGAAGTTACCCAGTTCGCATCATCAACTCCAAGGCCGGTTAGACTGTAGCTTTTGCTTCCAGGGCCAAAGAACGTTGGGTTTACTGTACTCACATCTGATCCAGTTACCTTTATATGCGCCCGGTAATTATGCCATTTATAAGGCATTTCGTAGCTAGGCCAGCGCCAGCGCCATCCTTTGTTTAGATTATTCTTTTGTGTGCCCCATTGTTGGTAATAAGGCTCCATATCTGCATCAGAGGAAGCATCCAGATTGCGCGTCATTGCCAGCACTGTTTCTGGTGCTGACAAGTCACCTTGTAGTGCTATGGAGTAGCTTGAATATTTACGATCGGATATATCTCCATATGTATTTGTGCCTGGCATGGCCAACTTTTGATCTTTACGCTGGTTAGCAATTACTTTGGGGTCTAGGGGAGAACTTAACGAGGAGTATTGGGCAAGTACCTCGCGTATGGCATAAGGATTAGCCCAACGATGGCCTTTGAAAGGGTCATCCCAGTTACGTTGTCCAAGTGCTTGGAATTGTCTTTTTGCTACGTCATTCCCAACTTCCCAGCCTGGGCGACATTGACTGTCTAAATGAGGGACGGCTCCATCGGCAATAGACGTGTAATTGTTGTAGGCGCCGTGAATAGTTTTGAGGTTATTGGTGCATTTCAGGCGATTCGCCTTAGTTTTGGCTTTGGCCAACGTGGGGAGCAGCATGCTGGCCAATATGCCAATAATGGCTATGACCACCAGCAGTTCAATTAAAGTAAACGCTTTTTGGTGAGTTTTCATGTTCGATGTGTTGGGTGTTATTCCAAGTGGTGTTGTAAGAATTGGGTTCAATTCCTCGAAAACTGAAAGCAGTCAACGTGCCAAAAAAACCTTGTGGAAAACTCTAAATTATACAGAGAAAGTGACTAGAATAATTCAAATAACGCGTGAATATCACGCAAAACGGATAAATATTATCTTACGGTCCGTTATTGGGGACAACGAATGCAGGTTGCTTTGGGCGGCTGATACTGGTTTGAGGCGAGTCGATTGTCATCCCACCGCGTGCTGCTATGTGCTTTTGAATTTGTTGGTCGAGTTCTGCATCTGTAACTTGGTCGACGCTTCCATCAGCCAGTGTAATTTGCCCCTGTGATTTATTTAACTGGCCCATGATATAAGGTGAAACCTGCTTCAGGACATCTGCGGGAGTGGTTTCAGAGATTTCGTCCGCCCCGATAAAACGTGTGGAATCACCGGGAGGATTTTTTGATATGCGGCATTGGCTCTGATATTCTTTGATAAACCACTGGCTGCCAAATGGCTTTAGGCAAGGATGTAATGTGTTTCTTGATAAGCCCACGATGGTTTCCGGTAGGAGTTGATCACCCCCATGGCATATGGAGTAACTCAAACCTTGTTCATCCAGTTCAGACAACGTCTTAAAGTTTAAATCCATCGCTTCGTTAGCGGGGGCCGCAGCTGGATCGCATGGGGAGAGTAAGGTGGTAGAAGTGCTTAGAGCTGCACTGATGCCGGGGATAGCGAACACAGTGGTCACATCCCGAACTTTTTTATTTGCGGGAGCTTGGCCATTGAATGGAGGTGGACCACCAAGTCCTTGAGTGGCTGACATCTGATCCGTTAACGGTAAAAGCCACGGATATTTGCTCTCATAATCATGGGCAAAATCCTGCAACGCCAAATTAATTTGCCGAAGATTGCTGGCGCAGCGGAGGCGATTTGCTTTTGTTTTAGCACGAGCCAAGACGGGGAGCAGAATGGCAGCAAGGATTCCAATGATTGCGATTACAACCAGTAGTTCAATCAATGTGAAGCCCCTCGGATGCTTAAGGCTGCGCCTCATTCGAGAATTAACTTATAGGATTGATGCTCACGTTTCAATTTAATTGCAGGTGGGAGGTGATTTTGGATCTTCTAACTTATTGGGCTGGATGTATTTGTGGCCTAAATTTTGCGAACCCCTAGACAGGGGAGGTTTATGGAACGACATTGTACGAGTTTTGGCCTGTCATGACTGCTTACAGTCTTCTCGATGAAAAGCGGTTTCTGGTTCGAGAGATCGATCCGGAGGCCATGGTTTTTGATGCGGTTCGCCTGATGGATGCCTATCAGGTGGGGGCCTTGATGGTAGTGAAGGATGACCTGCTGGTGGGCGTGATTTCTGAGCGGGATTACACCCGCAAGGTTGTGTTGAAGAATCGTTCCTCCAAAACCACGCAGGTTCGGGAAATCATGACCACGGAACCAGTGACTGTTTCCCCTCGAACGGACTTGGAGGATTGCATGAGCGTGATGGCAGAGCGACGCATTCGCCATTTGCCGGTGACGGAACAGGGCCATGTGTTGGGGGTGATTTCCTCTACCGATCTGCTCAAGCTCGCGATTCAGCAGAAGGATTATGTGATTGAGCAGTTGGAGCAATATATTGCTCCGGGTCCGTAAGGTTAGAACGGCCCTTCACGCAGTGGGGTCGGGTCCATGGTGAACACGCTGGCGTCGAAGGTGGCTTTTAGCAGGTCGGTTTTCAGTACGGCATGGTCGGGGCTGTGCCAGAGATTTTCAAATTCGTCTGGGTCGGCTTGTAAATCGTACAGTTCGCCTTGGTCCGTGCCGTGGTAGACGATCATCTTGTGTGTCTCGGTTCGGTACATGGTGCCGTAGCTGTGGCGGTGACTCCAAGCGTTGTAGTATTCACTAAACACATAGTCGCGATGGGCGTGCGGATCGGCGGTGCCCTGCAGAATGGGGAGTAGTGTTTTGCCCTGCATGGCGGTTGGGATTTTTATTCCGGCGGCGTCGAGCAGGGTGGGGGCGATATCGGTGAGTTCCATCAGCCCGTCGGCGCGTTGGTTGGCTTGGAACTGATCGGGCCATTGCATGATCAGCGGTACATGCACGGCGGCCTCGTAGAAATGCGGCCCCTTCAAGTAGATGCCGTGGTCGCCCAGCATCTCGCCGTGGTCGCTCATGAAAATAACGATGGTGTTTTCCAGTTGTCCGGTTTCCTCCAAAGCAGCGATCATGCGGCCGACATTTTCGTCGATGAGTTCAACCATCGCGTAATAGGCCGCTGTGACCTCACGCTTGTTGCGGTCGGACATAGCGGCCACGTGATAGCTGCCGGGATCGTTGTGAGCGTACTGGGCGTCGAGTTGTTGGTAAGAGGTTTTGCTGTCGGGTTCGCGGGGATCAATTTTGGGTAAGGGCAATTCATCCGGATTGTAGCGGGCCAGATAATCGCCCGGCGGATCAAAGGGATGATGCGGGGCAAAACAATTATAGCTAAAGAACCACGGGGTGTCCTGCTGCTCGCGCAAGAAATCGATGGCCATGTTGGCACACCAAGTGGTTTGGCTCAACTCCGCGGGAATGCCATGCTTAATGTAAGGCGTTGCAGGGCCATCATAGAGTTCCTCCCAGCTTGTGCCCTGTTCGGTGAGCCATTGGGTGTAGGCATTCTCAGGCCAATCGGGTTGTGGATGGTGCGACCAATGGAAGACCTTGTAGCCATCATCAATCCGTTTTTCCACTACGCCATTGGCGCAGGTCGCCAAATGCAGTTTGCCGGCGAGCCCACAGGTGTATCCGGCATCGGCCAGTAACCGGCTGATGAGGCGTTCCTGTGGTGGCATAGCCTGTCCATTCTGGCGGCAACGCGTGGTGCGTGGGTAACGGCCGGTGAGAAAGGAAGCGCGGCTGGGCGTACACACGGGGCTTTGGCAATAGGCCCGGGTGAAGGCGGTGCCGTTGGCCACCATGGCATCGATGTGCGGCGTGCGAATGTGCGGATTGCCCAGCGCGTGGATGGTGTCCGCCCGCTGTTGGTCGGTGCAGATCCAAAGGATATTTGGCTTCTCAGGCACGCGCGTTGATACCCTGCAGACGGCCGGTATTCAATCGGTTTACAGGAAATTGTGTAGGGCTTGGGGATAACAAAGGGTCCTTGGGCTCGACTCAGGGGTGAAATCCAGGGTAGTTTGTGCCAAGCCGATGGAGGAATCGCGCCGTCAATTTATGCTTCAAACCGCCCAGCGTTCGGCGCTGGCTGCGGGAGGATTGATGCTGCTTGATCCGGTGGATTTATTGGGCGCCACGTTGGGACGATATCATGTGGTGAAGCGCGGGGAAAACCTCACGCTCATTGCCAAGCGCCATGGCATCACGGTGACCAACCTGAAGATTTGGAACGGGCTGACTTCGGATGTGATTATTCCCGGCCAAAAACTTTATTTGCGTCCGCAGCATTCCTCGCTGCCTTTGACGACGATCAACCGGCCGCGAGTGAATACCACCAAATGGAAAAACATCATCGCCCACCACAGTGCCACGGGAAACGGGAACGCCAAGATTTTTGATGCTGCTCATCGGCGGCGCGGCATGGAGAACGGTTTGGCCTATCACTTTGTCATTTGCAACGGCACCAACGGCTGTGCCGACGGTAAGGTGGAGGTGGGCTTACGCTGGTTGCGGCAGATCAGGGGCGGCCATGTTAAGAGCGAGACATACAATGCCAATTCAATTGGTATTTGTGTGGTCGGGAATTTTCAAGAAGGTTGGGTGACGCGTCGGCAGGAGGCGTCGTTGGTGGCGCTGATTGATTATCTGAAAAATACCGTACTCAAGGGGCGGCCACGTTTTCGGGTGCACCGGGAGTTGGAGCAGACCATTTGTCCGGGTAAAAATTTCCCCGCTAAGAAATTACACGGGCTCTTCGGGTGACGCTTCCTTGAGGCAGTCTAGCCAAACACGTTTACGTTGAAGAGCGTGTGAAGCCCCTTGAGTAAGCGGTCGCTATCAAATCGAACTATGCGCATGCGTTCCATGGCTAGATCTAGAAACTCTTGCTCAGAGCCCTTCCAGCTGCCGTCGATGAACATGATGCCGATGGAATGAGCAGCGAGGCAGCGGCGTTGACGGCTGGATAATTCGGCCAATGTTTCGCCGAGCTCGCTTGGGGTTTTTTCCCTCACAATTTTAGCCCCGGCTTCAATGTGTTTCAGGTTCGGGACATAGCGTTGTAGGTAGGCTTTTTCTTCGGAAGTGAATTCTTGGTCGGCGTGCGCCATGGCCAGCAGTCCGGCGCAGAAGAGATCCCAATCCTCGGGGCGTTGGAAGTATTCAGGGGTTTGTATCAGGGTTTTCACGGCTTCCACAACATCGTTCGCGTCGCGAACATCAATGCGGAGGGCCTTCACAGATTCTCTTTTTAGATCACGGTTTTGCAAGCGGCCGTCTTTGATATTCAGGTTAGATAGGTTGGCAAAGAGGCAGCCACATTGGGCGTCATCAAAGGATTCACCAGCCTGTAGCAGAGCAGCATTGAGGTCGTCAGTCTCTGTCAGAGCACGGCCTTCGGTGAGCGCGGCGAGGTGAGGTGGGATGGGGTGTTCGTTTTCTTTGGCCACGGCCTTGATGGCTTTGAGGAACAACGTGAGGTTTTCAGTGTTTGCCATGAGCCAACTGTGACATAAATCGCGTCTTTCATCAAACTGTGAAACCAAGGGGTTTTGCTCGACATCCATGCAGGTAAATGTCAGGTCCATGGACGGTCGACGATGCGTTTTCGAATACTTCAAAGAATCAGTGTTTGGGTGGTCTGCCTGTTGACCGCGGTGATGGCATTGTGTGAAGAAGGCGAATCGCGTCTGCAATGGGATGTATTGCCCGATTTGCCGGATCCCATTGGGGTGGCTGGTCCGTTTGTAGGCGTGCATAATGATGCTTTGATCGTGGCTGGCGGGGCTAATTTCCCGGTGGTTGAGGGTGAAGATCTTTGGCAAGTGCCTAAAGTATGGCACGCCGCCACCCATGTGCTGGTTCGCCGCGGGCAAGGGTATGTGTGGAAACGCGGAGCAGCCCTCGTGCAGCCGGCTGGTTACGGCATGTCTGTCTCCACGGCTGACGGGGTCTTGTGTCTTGGGGGTAATGACGGCAAGACGGCGTTCGATGCAGTTTTTCGTCTCGAATGGGATCAGGGCAAACTAAATCAAACGGAATTGCCGCGTTTACCGAAAGCCTGTGCAGGAGGTGCGGCGGCGTTGGTGGGAAATATGGTGTATGTGGCTGGCGGTCATGATAAGGGCGGATTGGCGTCGGCGATGAAGAATTTTTGGCGTCTCAACTTGGCAGACGCCAATGCCGAGTGGGAGGAACTTCCCGGTTGGCCCGGCCCGGCCCGGGCGTATAACCAATTAGCCGCGCAGCATAATGGCCGCGAGGTGTGCCTCTATTTGATCGGTGGACGTTACCAGAAAGAAGACGTCCAGGGGGATGCCGGAATAGTCGCTCTGGGAGATGTGTATGAATTCAGCCCCACCCGCCATGCCAGCGGCCGAGCGGAGGGGTGGCGTAAACGTCGGGCGGCTCCGAAGCCGATTATGGCCGGTACAGCGGTGGATGTGGGGCAGAGTCATGTGTTTGTGATGGGCGGCGCGGATGGGGGACTGATGAAACAAATTGTTGCCGATCCGGATTTTGCCAAGCGTCATCCAGGCTTTCCTAAGCGGGCTTATGCGTATCACACGATTACTGACACTTGGGTGGATGCCGGACCGTTACCGGAAAATCATGTGACCACGCCGGCCGTGAAATGGGGGAAGGCCATCATTGTGGCTAGTGGAGAAATCAAACCGCGAGTGCGCACCCGGGCGGTATGGCGGTATACCTTGAAGCCGCGGCAGTCCTCGTTTGGACCGGTGAATTTCACGGTGCTGGTACTGTACCTTCTGATCATGGTGGGCGTGGGGGTATGGTTCATGCGGCGCAACCGAACGACCGAAGATTATTTTCGGGCCGGACAGGGGATTCCATGGTGGGCGGCGGCCTGTTCTATTTATGCGACCATGCTCAGTTCCTTGACGTATGTTG
>JAYOSV010000039.1:0-28381 GCA_038139415.1 Verrucomicrobiales bacterium
AATGGGCTCGGGAGTGTCAGCGGCAAAGGGTTCGAAGTTGTCCCGAAACATGGCGCCGAGCTGATCGGCCTGCGTGTCGTAGGCGGCAGGATCTTCCCAGGTGTCGCGTGGGTTCAGGATTTCAGGGGGCACCTCCGGACAGGCTTGAGGGATGGCGAACCCGAATCGGGGATCGGTCTTAAACTCTACGTCGTCGAGCCGACCTTCGAGGGCGGCATTGAGCAGGGCGCGGGTCCACTTAATTTTAATGCGGTTGCTTTGGGTGGCGCCACCGGCGATCCAGCCGGTGTTTAGCAGCCAGCAGCGGCTTTGGTGTTCGGCCATTTTCTCAGTGAGCAGCTTGGCGTACACGCCGGGATGGCGCGGCATGAAGGGGGCCCCAAAACAGGCTGAGAAGGTGGCGGTGGGTTGGTTGATATTCATCTCCGTGCCGGCGACCTTGGCGGTGTAGCCGCTGATGAAATGGTAGGCCGCCTGCTCGGGCGTGAGCCGGGAAATGGGCGGCAATACGCCAAAGGCATCACACGTGAGCAGAACAATATTCTGTGGATGACCGGCTAGGCCGGAGGGTTCGCGGTTGGGGATGTATTCGAGCGGATAGGCGCCACGTGTGTTGGCGGTCAGCGAGGTGTTGGTGAAATCAGGCGTGCCGTCCGGGTCGAGGATCACGTTTTCCATGATGCTACCGGGCATGCGGGTGGTTGCAAAGATGGCGGGCTCGTCTTCTTCGGTAAGATTGATGAGTTTAGCGTAGCAGCCGCCTTCGAAATTGAAAATGCCGGTGCCGGTCCAGCCGTGTTCATCATCACCGACCAGCCGACGGGTGGGATCAGCGGATAGCGTGGTTTTGCCCGTGCCGGAGAGACCGAAAAAAACCGCCGTGTTATCCCCGGTGGTATTGCAGGAACAATGCATGGGCAACTGGCCGGTGGTGGGTAGGAGATAGTTCATGATGGAGAACATCGCCTTCTTGATTTCTCCCGCGTATTGCGTGCCGCCAATGAGCACCAGCTTGTGTTTCAGGGATAGGAGCACAAACGCGTTGGAGTTGAGTTCCCCGATGACCTCGGGATCCGCCAGTAAATGAGGTGCGTGCAGGATGGTGTATTCCGGCGCGTGATGCACCAACTCCCGGGCGGTGGGCCGGATGAACATGGTGCGGGCAAAGGCCGCGTGCCAGGCCGTCTCAGTAACCACCCGCAAGGGCACGCGATGGGCGGGGTCCGCGCCGCAGAATAAATCCTGAACATACAATTCCTCACGATGAGAGAGAAACCACTGGATGTGATTCCGCATGCGCTCAAACAATTCCGGAGTGCACGATTGGTTGACGTCGCCCCACCACACGGTGTCTTCACTGACCTCATCTCGGACAATGAATTTATCCTTTGGCGAGCGCCCAGTGCGCGCGCCGGTGTTACACGTGAGCACGCCGTGTCGAGAAAAAGCGCCGTCGCCGCGGCGCAGGGCGTGCTGTTGCAGCTCGGGGGTTTCGTAATTCCAGCGCACTACACCGCGCGGATCCAGTCCGTGCGCCTCCAGATCGATGGGGCCGTGCAAATCTGCGGTGCCGAGTTTGGGTAGCGGGAATTCCGCTTCGGGAATTTTTGCGGTAATCAACAAGTCCTCCTGATTGTAACATCGCGCAAATGCCCCCTTTTTTCAAACCAAAAGGACTTTTCGTTTGAGAACCTAGTGGCGTTCACCTAGGTTGGCGCTCCTTTATGATTCTTGAGAAATACACCATTGGCGTCGGCGACCGGTTTGCGCATCAGGCGGCAGCACAATTGCAGGCGTGCGTGAAACTGGCCGAGCAAGGGATTGAGGTAATTCCCGTATGGAATAAATCCAACCGCGAACACAGCTTCATCGGTTCGGAACCGCAGAGCGTGTACGACGCCGCCAAGGCGGCGGTGGATGCGCTGGGTTGGGAGCGCGGTTGGCACGTGGATGCCGACCATATCAATATGGACACGGTCGACAACTATCTGAGCTGCTCAGATTTTTTCACCATCGACGTGGCGGATTTCATTGGGCAAACGCCCGAAGGCGATGCGGTGGCGGGGTTTGTGAAGAAACATCCAGAGCTGCTCGGCAGCGTGTCTATCGAGGGCATCGATGCGCCATTCGATATTTCACGCGAGTACGTGGAGGAAGTTGCAGGTAAATACCTCCGGGCAGTGGCGGAGGCTGGAACGATCTATCGCCATATTGAGGCGAACAAGGACGATTTCATCGCCGAAGTGTCCATGGACGAAACCGACGCGCCACAGACGCCGCCGGAATTGCTGATCATTCTCGCCGCGCTGGCCGATGAAGGCGTGCAGCTGCAAACCATCGCGCCGAAATTCACCGGTCGGTTTAACAAGGGCGTCGATTACGTGGGGGATTTGCCCCAGTTCGAGAAGGAGTTTAATGACGACCTCGCCGTGATCGCGCATGCCATTGCGAAATATGGTTTGCCGGCTAACCTCAAGCTCAGTGTGCACAGCGGCAGCGATAAGTTTTCGATTTACCCGATCATCGGCGACGCCATCCGGCGCACCGGCGCGGGCGTGCATGTGAAGACTGCGGGCACGACTTGGCTTGAAGAGCTGATCGGTCTGGCCGAGGCCGGCGGCGATGGGTTAGGGCTGGCCAAGGAGATTTACGCCAAAGCGTTGGAGAACGTGGACGCTATGTGCGAACCGTACGCTTCGGTGATCGATATCGATTCGGCGAAGCTGCCTACGGCCGATGAAGTGGCTGACTGGAGCGGCGATCAATATGCCAACGCGCTGCGCCATGTGCAGGAGCATCCGGAGTTCAATCAACACTTCCGCCAATTGCTACATATTGCCTTCAAGCTCGCGGCCAAAGAAGGCGCGCGCTACACCGATCTACTTAAGGCTAACGCCGAGGTGGTCGGTAAGAACGTCACCGAAAACCTGTACGACCGTCATTTCAAACGTCTCTTCGTCGCATGATCAAATCTGCTGTTACCATTTCGCTCGTGAAAGAGGCCGAAGGCGGCCCGTTCGTTTTCTGGCATGACCTCGCCGCCGGCTGCGCCAAGGCTTCGGCACTGGGCTACGATGCCGTGGAGGTGTTCGCGCCCAATGCCAACGCCATTCCAGTGGACGAATTGAAGGTGCTCACCGCCGAGCACAATCTCAAGGTCGCCGCCGTGGGCACCGGCGGGGGGTGGGTTATTCACAAATGGCACCTCTGCCAGCCGGACGCTGCTTCACGCGAGAACGCGAAAAATTTCATCCGCGCCATCATTGATGCCGGGGCGCAACTGGGCGCGCCCGCCATCATTGGCTCTATGCAAGGCCGCTTCGAGGGCGAGGTGAGCAAGGAACAGGCACTCGATTGGTTGCGCGAGGCGCTCAATGACCTCGGCGAACACGCTAAAGCCGCCGGGGTTCCCCTGATTTACGAGCCCTTGAATCGCTATGAAAGCAACCTGCTAAATCGCGCGGAGGATGCCGTGGCGTTTCTGGAAACACTGGAAACCGACAATATCGTGTTCCTCGCCGATCTCTTCCACATGAATATCGAGGAGGCCAACATCGCTGACGGCCTGCGCACGTACGGTCGCCACATCGGTCATGTCCACTTTGTCGACAGTAACCGCCGCCCAGCAGGCTGTGGTCACATGGATTACGCGCCCATCGCCGCTGCGTTGAAGGAAGTGGGCTACGCCAAATACGCCTCGGCCGAGGCGTTTCCGTGGCCGGATTCTGATGCGGCCGCCAAGGCGACGATCGACGCCTTTAATCAACATCTCGCTTAACCATGGAACGACGCAAGCTCGGCAAGACAGATTTGGAATTGCCGGTGATCTCCTATGGCGCTTCGTCGCTGGGACAGGAGTTTCGCCGGGTGACCATTGAGGAGGCGCTGCAATCCTGCCGCGTGGCGCTCGATTTGGGCATGAATTTCATCGATACCTCGCCGTTTTATGGGCGCGGGATGAGTGAAGTGTTGCTCGGGCAGGTGCTGCGCGATCTGCCGCGTGAGGATTTCATCCTGGGTACCAAACTAGGCCGATACGATTTGGAGCACTTTGATTTCTCTGCCAAACGCGTGGCCGAAAGCATCGACGTGAGCTTGCACCGCATGGGCGTGGATCATCTGGACATTATC
Organism: Verrucomicrobiales bacterium; assembly: GCA_038139415.1. Lineage (GTDB taxonomy): Bacteria > Verrucomicrobiota > Verrucomicrobiia > Limisphaerales > UBA1100 > UBA1100. The sequence continues at coordinate 4,132 of JAYOSV010000039.1, forward strand.
CTGTGTCACGATATCGAGTTTGTGGAGATGCAACAGATCGTTGATGAGACTATTCCGGCGATCCAGAAAATACGTGATGCCGGCAAGGTGCGGTACATCGGGTTCTCCGGATATCCGATGAAGATTTTTCCGTTTATCATCGATCAAATCGACGTGGACGTGGTGCTCTCCTACAATAATTATCATCTGCAAAACACCCGTTTTTCCGAGCACTTCGATTACCTCAAGTCTAAGGACGTGGGCATCATGAATGCCGGTCCGTTCTGCGCGCGGTTGCTTACCAACGCGGCACTGCCCGAGTGGCACAAGGAACCAGAGGCTGTCCGCGTGGCCTGCAAAAAAGCCGCCGATCATTGCGCCGCCCAGGGCGTCGACATCGCGCAGTTGGCCGTTCAATATTGCGTGGCTCATCCGGACATCAGCACCACCATCGCCGGCAGCGCCAATCCGGAAAACGTTCGCAACTGGGCCAAATGGGCCGAAACCCCGATGGATAAGCAACTCCTTACCGAGGTGCTGGCGATCCTCAACCCTATCAAAGACATCGGCCACCTAGAAGGTCTGCCGGACAACAACTGATTTCATGAAAGCAATTATTCTCGAAAAACCTGAGCACTTTACCACGGCGGAGATTGATGAGCCGGCGCAGCCCGGTGTGGGCGAGGCATTGGTGGAGGTGCATCGCGTTGGCATTTGCGGCACGGATGTCTCAGGCTATCTCGGCAAAATGCCGTTTTTTACTTACCCGGTCATCCCCGGCCACGAGCTGGGCGTGCAAGTGGTGGCGGTGGGTGAAGGCGTGGAGAATGTGCAGCCCGGTGACCGCTGCTCGATTGAGCCGTACATGAACTGCGGCGAATGTTACGCCTGCCAGAAAGGCGCGACTAATTGCTGCGAATCGCTGGAGGTGATTGGCGTTCACAAGAACGGCGGTATGTGCGAGCGGTTTGTATTGCCGGCGCACAAGCTGCATCCCTCAGCGAAAATGACCATGGAGCAGTTGGCCTTGGTAGAAACACTGGCCATCGGGTGCAACTGCGTGAACCGCGCGGCCACCAAGGAGGGCGACAAGGTGCTGGTCATCGGTGCGGGTCCGATTGGTATGGCGGCGATGGAGTTTTTGAAAGTAGCCAAAGCCGAGATCACGGTGATGGACATGAACGAGACGCGCCTGCAGTTCTGTAAGGAGAAGCTCGGCGTGGATCACACGGTGATCTTTAAGAACGACAATACAGAGGTCGATCGCCTTCGGGAGGTCAATGGCGGTGATTTACCTGGCACGGTGATCGACGCGACGGGTAGTCATATCTCGATGTCCAATGCCTTCCAGTACTGCTCCTTTACAGGTCAGGTGCTTTACGTTGGTATCACGACACAGGAACTAAGCTTCAAACACGTGGCAATTCATCGTCCAGAACTAACAATCAAAGCTAGTCGCAATGCAGTGCCGGCCGACTTTACACGAATTATTTCACTCATTGAAGATGGGGTGATTAATACAGATCCTTGGCTATCTCATCAGGCCAGTTATGATGATTTTATTGGTGAATTTCCAAAATGGCTCAAGCCTGAAACCGGCGTCATAAAGGCCATTTTGAGAATGAATTAACTTTTAAGCGTAACTCAAAGCCTTCTTTTGGCGTATTTATAAATGATGACTACGAGAGTTTTTTTGATTGGTTGGGTTTTATTTGTCGCAGAGTCGATTGGCTTTGCAGACGATAGTAAACCGGTTAAGAAAGAATGGGATAATCCACGGGGCTACAAAATAATGAAGCCCGACAACTTGGATTCCGAAAAGAACTATCCCCTTATTATCTCTCTGCATGGATTTACCTCTAATGGTGCAGGTCAGGAGGGGTTTTTCCCTTTAAGGGAATTAGCGGAAAAACACGGGTTCTTCTATTGTTATCCTAGCGGGTTGGATCGTAGTTGGAACGCGACAGAAGCCTGTTGTGATTGGCGGAACCGTAATGATGATTCAACGTATCTTCGTGAATTAATATTGTGGGCTCAGAAAACACTGAACATCGACAAAAAACGCGTTTATTTGACTGGCCTTTCAAACGGAGGGTTCATGAGCTACCGAATGGCAACTGATCATGCTGATCTGATTACTGCAATCGCACCATTCGCTGGAGTTGGGTACAAAAAATGGCCAAAGAACCCATCTGAATCAGTCAGTGTTCTTCATATTCACGGAACGAATGACCGTACCATCAAGTGGGATGGAGGAGGTATTCTCGCCAGGAAATATCCTTCAGTTGAGGAGAATTTTGAGATGTGGCGAAAGTTCAATCAATGCGGAAAAAAGCAGCCGGTTACGGGGCGAAAAATTGATTTAGCACGCCGAGTGGAGGGTAAAGAGACCATTATAACCAGTTTCGCTAATAAGGATGGAAGTGTATTAACCGAATTATGGAGAACGGAAAATGGGGGGCATGTGACTCCGCCTACCAAAGAAGCAAGAGAGCGCATTGTTAAATGGCTTTTGGATCGTTCAAAATAATAACTATTTGACGTTCTTTGCTGCCCACTCGTTGTGTAACTTTTTTAATCTTTGAGTAACGTCCGGGTGTTTTTCGGCGAGATTGACCATCTCATTCACATTTTCCTTAAGGTTCGTAAGGAACAATTTGTCCTTGGTTGTTAAAGGTGCCTTATTGCTCGTGTCCTGAGGGTTTCCGAGAAGTTTCCAGTCACCTTCGCGCACAGCCCAGCGCGGGTTGTTACCTCGTCCAATCTGCCAGTGCAACACCTTGTGAGGCGTGAGGGCGTCTTCGTTCTTGATCACATTCTTGAGGCTTAGGCCGTCGATGTCCTTGCGCTGCAACTTCACGCCGGCCAATTCCGCGAGGGTGGGGAGCCAGTCGCAGCTGTGGCTGACTTGATCGCGCACGGCGCCTTCGGGCAATTTGCCCGGCCAGCTGATGATCGCGGGTACGCGCAGACCACCTTCGAACATACTGAATTTCGCGCCGCGATATGGACCGGAACTGCCGCCGCCAAAATGCGCGCGTTCCTCATGGCTGTGGCCGTGGTCACTCTGGAACACAATAATTGTGTCCTTGCGTAGTTTCAGGCGATCTAGCGTGGCCAGCAAATTGCCAATGGTTTCATCCTGCGTGGACAGAAACGCTGCGTACAAGTTGCGTGGGTAGGGGAGCTTGGCGTAATGCTTTAGCCATTTGGCGTAGCCTTGATAAGGATAATGCGGCGTGTTCAAGGCGTAATACATGAAGAAGGGCTTGTCCTTGTTTTTTTTGATGAACGCGCCGGCTTCGTCGGCCATCATTTGCGGGAAATATTTTCCGTCCTCAAAAATCTCTTTGCCGTTGCGCCAGAGATCGTGGCGATTAGGGCCTTGCCAGTAAAAGAAATGCGAGTAGTTGTCGATGCAGCCGCCCATGTGGCCGAAGGAGTAATCAAAGCCCTGACCGTTGGGCATGGTCTCGGGCGTGTAGCCCAGATGCCATTTGCCAATGTGCGCGGTGGCGTAGCCGGCGGCCTTGAAGGTTTCAGCAAGAGTCACTTCCTCCGGAGCCAGTCCGGGGCGGCCTTTGGTGGAGCCGGCGTTTCCGGGCATACCTGCACGCACGGGATATCGGCCGGTCAAAAGGCCGGCGCGCGAGGGTGAACAGACAGGTGCTGCAGCATAAAATTGCGTGAATCGCACGCCGCGTTTGGCGAGGGAATCCATGTGCGGTGTGGTGAGATCCTTGGCTCCGTAACAGTTCAAATCTACTGAGCCCTGATCATCCGTGAAGATGACAATGACGTTGGGTTGGCGGTCGGCGCTTAGTGATAAGGCGCACAAGATCAGGGCAAACAACGTGTAACGCATGGGCGCGTTCTAGCGGCCGGAGAAATTTGGGCAATAAAAAAGCGCCCGGCCTTTCGGCGGGGCGCTTGAGAAAAACGGGTTAGGCCGCGATGGCTTTGACCTGCGCGGAATACCGGCTCTTACGTCGGTCGGCCGCACGCTTGTGGATCACACCCACCTTGGCGGCGCGATCTAGGGCGCTGTACATAGTCTTGAGGGTCTCGCTGGCCTTGGCCGAGTCCTTGGTTTCCACCGCCTTGCGGAGGGAACGGCGGAGGTTGGTCAGATTTTCACGCACACGGTCATTATGCGCGGTTTTACGGGCCATTTTGCGGGAAAGGTAGTCGCGCTTCCAGTCACGCTTCTCTTCCGGCTTAAGGTCTTTGACCTTCTTAATCGTTATTTTTACCTGATTTGCCATGTGAAAAAGGGAGCGGGAGACTAGCGGACTGAGGCAACGTGTCAATGGATTTTCTTATATTTTAAGGCGCTCGCTGACGACATGCCAAATGGTCGCTGCCACTGAATCCAGCGGTTGATCGGCCTGAATGACGCGGATACGGTCCGGTTCGGCTGCGGCTAGGGCGGTATAACCGGCCTCAATGCGCTCAAAAAATGTGCGGTCCGCCTGTTCGAAACGGTCAGTCTCGGCGCGGCGTGCCCGGCGTTCCTCACTGATCTTTAGCGGTATTTTGAGCAATAAAGTCAGGTCCGGCCGGGTTTCGCCGGCGGCAAACTCGATCACTCTCTGCACTTGGGCGGCATTCAACCCCCGACCGGTTCCCTGATACACCGTGGTGGAATCGTAAAAACGATCGCATAACACAATCTCGCCCGCGGCGATGGCAGGGCGGATTACCTCGCGCACCAACTGGGCGCGACTGGCGTTCATGAGCAAGAGTTCGGCTTCGGCAGTGAGTTCTTCCGGGCCGTGCTTGAGCAGCTGGCGAATGGATTCACCGCTCTCGGTGCCGCCCGGTTCGCGCAGGGTCCGCACGGTATGGCCCTCGGCTTCCAATCGGCGCGCGAGCTTTTTGATGTGGGTGGATTTACCGCAGCCCTCGGTGCCTTCGAAGGTAATGAAACAGCCGGCCATATCAGGAACGTTTCAGGCGAGGCCCGTTAGAGGTGTCCTCGATTGCCCAGCCTTGCTCGGCGAGTTCATCGCGAATGGCGTCCGCCCGGGCGAAATCCTTTGCGGCGCGGGCATCAGTGCGTTCGTGCATCAGTGCGACCAGCGCCTCGGGGGCGACCTCGTCTGTTTGGCCCACGCCGAGCACGGAATCGATCCGATTCCAAGCGGCCAATTCCGCGGCGGCCCCGGCGGCGTTCAGAGCGCCGTCAACGAGGCGGCGGTTGCAATCGCGGACCCAATCAAATACAGCGGCCCAAGCGCTGGAGACATTGAGGTTGTCGTCCATGGCGGCGGTGAATTGTTCGAGGACCTGTGGGGCCGGCTCGGCGGACGTGTCGCCGGCCTTATCGCGGAGTTTGGTGACGCACTCGTGAATACGGTTAAGAGCGGTGCGTGCACCAGCAAGACCGTCCAGTGTGAAGTTAAAGGTCTCGCGATAATGAGCACTGATCATGAGCTGTCGGATTTCGCGGCCGTTGTAGCCCTGATCCGTGAGGTCACGCAGGGTAAAAAAGTTGCCGAGACTTTTACTCATCTTTTTGCCCTCGACCAAAAGGTGTGCGCCGTGCAGCCAGTATTTCACAAAAGACCGGCCATCTTCCTGTACTGCTGCGCCCTCGCTTTGGGCGATCTCATCCTCGTGATGGGGAAAGGCAAGGTCTTCGCCGCCGAGATGGAGATCGAAGCTGGTGCCGAGTATTTTCATGCTCATGGCACTGCACTCGATGTGCCAGCCAGGTCGGCCTTCGCCCCACGGACTAGGCCAGTACACCTCGCCATCCTCGGGCACACGCGCCTTCCAGAGGGCGAAATCGGCGACGCATTCCTTTTCGTATTCGTCTTCACTCACGCGGTCGCCCTGGCGCATTTCGTCGAAATTCAAGTTCGCGAGTTGACCGTACTGGCATCCGCAACCCTGATATTTCTCAATCGAAAAATAGATCGACTTATCCGGAGCCTGATAGGCGATGCCTCGTTCTATTAGACGAGTGATGAGATCGATCATCTCCGGGATGTAATTGGTTGCCTTGGGAATATGATGAGGTTCCACGCAGTTGAGGGTCTGGAGATCCTCGAAAAAGGCGTCCGTATATTGGGCGGTATATTCTGCCAGGGTGGTGGATTGCTCGCGAACGCGTCGGATGATCTTGTCTTCCACGTCCGTGATGTTCATCACGTGGTTGACCTGGTAGCCACGAAACTCCAAATAACGTCTGACAAGATCGGCAAAGACAAAGGTGCGGAAGTTCCCAATGTGTGCAAAGTCATGCACTGTGGGGCCGCAACAATACATGCCGACTGATTTGCCGGATGCATCCAGAGGCGTAAACGGTTCGACTGAGCGACTGAGTGTATTGTGCAAGTGCAAGGCCATGCGTGGCGCAACCTAACGATGTTTTCTCCGGAAACGAAATTTTTTTTATGTAGGACAGTAAATGTCCAACAGTGTCCGTCAGGCTCTGCGCAGAGATTAACTCAAGTTAAGGAGCGCAACATGTACAACGAACGAAACGAACAACTCGAACTCGGATTTGACCGCAACCCCGTGACCCGCCCTGTGCAACGGCGGCGCCGCCGGATACCACAGGCCGGCTGGTGGTTTGACCAGATTCGCAAGATGATTAATGCGGGTGAGGATCATCCGGTAAGCAGACCGGTGCAGGCGCGTTTTCAGTTTCGGCCTCAGCGGAAGCTGTCGAATCCGGCTTAAAACCCCTGAAATAGGCCGATTGAGGTTTGCAAGAAGAATGCCTTTGGCGTAGAACACGCCTCCCGTGACTCGGGGTAAATGAGCAAAGGCTTGGTGGAAATCTATGACACGACTCTGCGGGATGGTACGCAGGGCGAAGGGGTGAGTTTTTCGGTGGCGGATAAATTGCGCGTGGCCGAGAAGCTTGATGCCTTTGGTGTGCACTACGTGGAAGGCGGCTGGCCGGGGAGTAACCCCAAGGATATTGAATTCTTTAAGCAAGCCGCCAAGCGTAAGTGGAAACATGCTCAAATTGCCGCTTTCGGGTCCACGCGTCGAAAAAAGATTGATGCCAAAGATGATCCGCAGGTGAAGCTGTTGATCGACGCAAAAACGCCGGTGGTTACCATCTTCGGCAAGACGTGGCTGTTGCATGTGAAGGAAGTGCTGCGCACCACGCCGAAGGAAAATTTGGCCATGATCGCCGACACCATTGCTTTTCTTAAAAAGAACGGACGCAAGGTGATCTACGATGCCGAGCACGCCTTGGATGGCTACAAGGACGATCCCGAATACGCCATGGCTACCTGGAAGGCGGCCGAGGAAGCCGGCGCGGATTTTGTAGTGTTATGCGACACCAACGGCGGCACGCTCCCCAGTGAAGTGGCGGAGATCACGGCGGCGGCCTGCAAGGAGCTTTCCTGTGAGGTGGGCATCCACACGCACAACGACATTGGCTTGGCCGTGGCCAACGCCATCGCCGCTGTGGAGCAGGGCGCCACGCATGTGCAAGGGACGATCAATGGCTACGGCGAGCGCACAGGCAATTGCAACCTCATCAGTGCCATTCCCAATATTTCCCTGAAGATGGGCCGACGCTCCATTCCCAAGGGGCGGATCAAGAAGCTGCGCGACCTGTCGCGTTTTGTGGATGAGGTGGCCAATTTAATTCCCGACCGTCGCCAGCCGTGGGTCGGTGGCACCGCATTCGCGCACAAGGGCGGCATGCATGTGAATGCCGTGCAAAAGGTGGCGCACAGTTTCGAGCATACCAGCCCGGATGTAGTGGGGAATCAACGCCGCATTCTGGTCAGTGATTTGGCCGGACGCAGCAACATTGTGATGAAGGCCCAGGAGATGGGTATTCGGATTGATAACGATACGCCTGAGCTCAAGACGATTCTTTCCCGCGTAAAAGAGCAGGAGCATCTCGGCTATGATTACGAGGGGGCCGAGGGGTCGCTCGCGTTGTTGATCCGCAAGGCACTGGGCCGCGTGGAGCCAGCATTTCATTTGGAGGCCTATCACGTGTCCATGCGCGGTGATGCGCTGGAACATGTTTGCGAGGCCACGGTCAAAGTGCGTGTGGGCGACAAGACCGCCCACACGGTGGCTGATGGCGATGGCCCGGTGAATGCGCTTGATCAAGCGCTTCGCAATGCTTTGCGCGGGTTTTATCCGGTGCTTAAAAAAGTGAAACTCACCGATTACAAGGTGCGCATTTTGAATTCTTCGCGCGGCTCTGGCACGGCGGCCAAGACGCGCGTACTCATTGAGTCTACTGACGGCAAGGAGCGCTGGTACACGGTGGGCGTGAACGAGAACATTATCGATGCCAGCCTGCAGGCGCTGTTGGATAGCATCGAGTTTCGTCTGTTGAAGAAGTAACCTTCAACGGCGACCCAATTCAAAACCCATGGCGGAAATTCCCAAGGCTTACGAACCTCAGGCAGTTGAAACGAAGTGGTATTCGTTTTGGCAGGAACACGAATGCTTCACGGCGGACCCGGAGCGGGTGAGTGATAAGCGCCCGGGCTACTCGATCGTGATCCCGCCGCCGAATGTCACCGGCGTGCTGCACATGGGGCATGTGTTGAACAACACGATCCAGGACATCCTCGCCCGTAAGGCGCGCATGGATGGCAAGGAGGTGTTGTGGTTGCCGGGCACGGATCACGCAGGCATTGCCACGCAGAGCGTGGTGGAGCGTAAGCTGATCAAGGAAGGAACCATGCGCCATCGCGATGAGCTGGGGCGCGAGCAGTTGCTCGAGCATATCTGGGAATGGAAAGAGAAGCACGGCGGCATCATTATCGATCAGTTGAAAAAGCTCGGCGCGAGCTGTGATTGGTCGCGTCTGCGCTTCACGATGGATGAGGAATACACGCAATGCGTGCAGCGCGTGTTTGTGGATCTCTACGAGAAAGGGCTGATTTATCGTGGTAAACGGATGGTGAACTGGTGCCCGAAAAGTTTGACCGCCCTCTCGGATGAAGAGGTGATTATGAAAGAGCAGAACAGCCAGCTCTTTTATTTCAAGGTTCAGGTGGTAGAGGAGTCGGGCACTTGGTTGGAGATCGCGACCACGCGGCCGGAAACGATTCCCGGCGACACAGCGATTGCGGTGAATCCCAAGGACCCGCGTTACGGGCATCTGATCGGCAAACATGCGATTCGGCCGTTGCCGGTGGAGAACCAGGCGCATCTGCCGATCGTGGCCGATGAGCACATCGATATTGAGTTTGGCACGGGTGTGTTGAAGGTCACGCCGGCACACGACAAGGCGGACTTTGAGATCGGCCAACGCCACGGCGTGGATGCCATCGAGGTGATTACGGCAGATGGTAAGATGAACGAGTTAGCTGGTGAAGAACTGGCCGGGCTGGATCGTTTTGAAGCACGCAAGGCGGCGGTTGCCAAGCTGGAGGAGTTGGAGGCCTTGATCAAGGCGGAGGATTATAAGAACAACGTCGGCTTCAGCGAACGCGCTGATGTGCCCATTGAGCCGCGCCTCTCCGAGCAGTGGTTTCTCAAGTACCCGAGCCAGCAGGAGGCGCGCGATTGTGTGGCCAACGGCTCGATGAAATTTTATCCCGAACGCTGGTCCAAGACTTATGATTACTGGATGGGCGGTCTACAGGATTGGTGCATCAGCCGCCAACTCTGGTGGGGACACCGGATTCCAGTGTGGTATCGTGGCGAGGAAATCCACTGCGGCCTCGACGCGCCGGAAGGCGAGGACTGGGAGCAAGATTCCGATGTGCTCGATACTTGGTGCAGCTCATGGCTGTGGCCTTTTGCCACGATGGGTTGGCCGGATAATACAGACACGCTTAAGAAGTTTTATCCCACCACTGATCTGGTGACGGGGCCAGACATTATTTTCTTCTGGGTCGCCCGCATGATCATGGCCGGCTACGAATGGAAAGGTGATCTGCCGTTTCGCAACGTCTATTTCACCGGCATCATCCGTGACAAGAAAGGCCGGAAGATGTCCAAGAGCCTGGGTAACTCGCCTGACCCGCTGGAGCTCATTGCGAAGTATGGCGCAGACGCCCTGCGCTTTGGTACCATGCGCAGCGCGCCTCAAGGATTGGACGTGCTCTTCGACGAGAAGGACGTGGAGCTCGGCCGCAACTTCTGCAACAAACTGTGGAACGCTTGTCGTTTTCGGCAGATGCAAGGTGGCGAAACCGAAGGGGAGATTAATCCCGTGCTGCTTACCAGCGACGACAAATGGATCCTGCGCCGCTTGGATCAGGCCATCCGCGAGGTGACGGCCGGGTTTGAGGCCTACCGTTTCACCGATGCCACCGGGGCGTTGTACCGATTTTTCTGGAGTGAGTTTTGCGATTGGTATGTGGAAAGCTGCAAGGCCACTTTCTTTGGCAAAGATGCGGCTCGAAAAGCAAACGTACTGGCCGTGTTCGATTTCGTGATGGGCCACACCTTGCGCCTATTCCATCCGTTCATGCCGTTTATCACCGAAGAACTCTGGCACGGGCTTGGTTATTCTGAGGAAATGCCTGCCGATCAAGGTGGCGAAACTATCATGACCGCGCACTGGCCCGCCGCGTTTGAGGATGATTTCATGGCGCATTACGGACTTGTGGACACGGTGGATCAACTGGTCGCCGCTAAGCATGAGCTGGTGACGGCTGGGCGTAATCTGCGAGCCATTGGCAATATTCCGTTTGCAAAGAAGGTGGATTACATTCTGAAACCGGCCGGGGCGCTGGATCCATATGAGGCGGAAGTCATCCAAAGCCTGTTGAACGCGGAAGGGCTGGAGGTGAATCCGGACTACGCGCCACGCAAAGGCACCCCGACCTCGCGCTCGGCGTTGGGTGAACTGTTTCTGCCTCTAGATGGTCTGATCGATTTGGAGGCTGAGAAAGCGCGATTGGAAGGGCAGTTGCAAAAGTTTGCTAAGGAAATCGAGAAGGCGAGTGCGAAACTGAACAATCCGAAATTTACCGAACGCGCACCTGAAGAAGTATTGCAGGAAGCCAAGGATCGACTGGCTGAATGGCAGGAAAAAGAACGACAAACGCGCGAGTCGATCGAGTATCTGTCTGAGGCCTGACCATGGCCGCGCTCATCAAAGCCCTGTTGCAACCGGTGGCCATCGTCTGGCTTGGATTGTTGGCTTTGTGTGTATGGCAGATCTATAAACGCCATTATCGCTGGGCAGCCGTGCCCGGCGCCTTGTTTCTGTTTGTATTCATCACTGGTAGTTCACCCTTGGCCGGATATCTGTTAGCCGGGCTAGAATCGCCGTATGCGCGCACCAATTGGGATGATTTGCCAGAAGCAGATGTGGTGGTGGTGTTGGGAGGGATTGCCTCTGGTTCGGAGTATGAGATTACCGGGCTAGACTTTAGTGCTAGAGCGGATCGAATTATGACGGGTGTGGAATTAATTCGGCAGGAAAAATCGAAGGTGCTTGTCGTAGGTGGTGGCGGCTATTTGAAAGAGGGTCAATGGCGGGCTGAAGCGGATCGACTACGTCCATGGATGGCTGATTGGGGATTGTTGAAGGAGGCCGAGGTGACCGATCTTGGGGTCTGTGGAAATACCCGGGAAGAGGTGGAGGAATTCGTCAAGCTCGTGAAAGAACGGGATTGGGACACAGTGTATCTCGTCACTAGTGCTAATCACATGAAACGCGCCGAAGCGGTGTTTCTATCCGCCGGCATATCGGTAATGCCAGTTGGGTGTGACTACATGGGCTATCCATTTAGTGGACGTTGGAGGTTGATTCCCAGTCAGGACCGATTGGTTGGAATGAGAACTTGGCTTTACGAGAAGGTGGGCTGGACTTATTACCGGTCGAAGGGTTGGATCCGTCTAGAGGCCCTGCCTAAAAAATGAATGCCCCCAATATAAATGCCGCTCTGGCGACGGCCGAGAAAGTGTCGCGCAAGGTTGGGCTGTTTCTCAAGCGCCAGTTGCGGTCGCACAAGCGCATCAACCAGCAGACGGCGCACGACATCAAGCTGGAGCTGGATGAACGCAGTCAGAGGATGATCGAGCGCGATCTGCGCAAGGCGTTTCCGGAGATTGCGATTCTCGGTGAGGAAGGCACGGTCGGTGATACGGGTGCCGAATGGCGTTGGGTGGTGGATCCGATTGATGGCACGGTGAATTTCAGCCGTGGTCTACCGCACGCGTGCGTGTGTGTTGCGCTGCAGCGGCGGTTGCCGGCATCCAACGGGCATTGGGATGATTACCTCACCGAACTGGGAGTGGTGTATGATCCGTTTCTGGATGAAATGTGGACGGCCAAGAGCGGCGGCAAGGCGCGTTTGAATGGCCGCGTGATTCGCGTGAGTGAAACGGACAATCTGGAAAGTTCAGTGGTCTCGATCGGTTTTGCCAAATCCAAGTCGACCTTGAAGCGCAATCTGCCGCTCTTCGCGCGCTTGTATCAGCGCGTGCTCAAAGTACGTTTGATGGGCAGTGCCGCGTTGGCGCTCACCTGGACAGCGGCTGGCCGGTTGGATGCCTATCGCGAAAATGGCATCAGTCTCTGGGACATCGCGGCTGGTGGCTTGATTCTCGAATGTGCCGGCGGCGAATTTTGGCGGCGCCCGTTGCGCGGGAAATACACCTACGAATTGATCGCCAGCAACGGCCGTTTACGCAAGCGGATCGAGCGACTGATCTAGGGGCGGCAGGCTTTGATAAAGGCTCGGAACGGTTTCAGGAATTCCGGGTGACGCTCCCACAATCGTTCGGGATGAAACTGCATGCCCAACAGGAACGGACCGTTCTGAGCTTCTGCCTCGTTCAGCTCAACCGCCTCCACAATGCCGTCACGCGTGTGGGCGGTGGCGCGCAGCATGGGCGCGAGGTCGCCCACGGCCTGATGATGGGCGGTATTGATTTTCATCGAGCGTTTGCGAAATATTTTGTGCATCAAGGAGCCGGGCTCGATGGCGATCGACTGGGTGAGCCGATGCGCCTGCGCTTTGCGTCGGTGATCGAGTGAGCCGGGGCGTTCGAGCGGAATATCGGTAATCAAGCCGCCACCCAACGCGACATTGAGCACCTGCGGTCCGCGGCAAATGGCAAGGAGCGGTTTGTTTTGTTGAAGCGCCTGTTCGATCAGAAGGAATTCAGACAGATCCCGGTCGGGATCAATGCCGCCGGCGGTGGCTTTTATTTTTGAGGGAAGCTGTGGGTCATACAGGTCCGGATGAAGATCGTCGCCGCCGGTGAGCATCACACCGTCGCAGCGTTCGACCATGGATTGGATCAGTTTTTTATCCGCAAGATTGGGCATGAGCACCGGTGCTCCTCCGGCCTTGACGAGCGTCCGGGTATACCAATGGGACAGGCTGGTGGAAACGTCGCTGAACTCCGCGCCCTTGGCGGTATTCATGGTGGAGGTGAGAATCAGCGGCGGGCGGCTCATGGCCGGGCTTCGGGGTAATGTTCCTTGATGGCGCTGATCAGGCGGCCTTCTTCAACCTCGGGAATGAGATTGCGCTGAATGCGGCGTCGTACTGAATCGAGCAGTTCCGTCCAGTCGACCAGCTCTGGGTTTTCGTAATCCCGCCATGAATCGCCTTTGGCGGCGCGGATGCGAAAAAGCCAGCGGTTGCCGACCTTGCGCGCTGAGACCTGAATCTTGTCGCCGTCCTCGTTGCGACGTTTCCAGCCGATATCGCCTTTGTTGGCCATTAGTTGGGCAACTCCACGCTGGCCACGGCGTGCGCGGCCATACCTTCTCCGCGGCCGACGAAGCCCATCGTTTCGTTGGTGGTGGCTTTGATGCCGATGTCATTGGACGAAACGCCGAGGGCGGCAGCGATATTGGCTTTCATGGCGTTTACGTGTGGGGCGATTTTGGGCGCCTCGGCGATCAACATAGCATCAACATTGATCAGGCGTCCGCCGCGCGATTCGATTTGGCGCGCGGCTTCCTCGAGGAAGATTTTGCTGGGCGCATTCTTCCATTGCGGATCGCTCGGTGGGAAAAAGGAGCCGATATCGCCTTCGCCAATGGCGCCGAGCACGGCATCGCAAATGGCGTGCATTAACACGTCGGCATCAGAATGGCCGTCGAGTCCCGTGTCGTGCGGGATCTCCACGCCGCCGAGGATCAACGGTCGACCGCTTTTGAGTTGATGGACATCGTAGCCCAAGCCTACGCGATTCACGAGGGGAGTGTAGGGGAGAATGGGGCGCGGCTCAATATTTCCCGTCGCGCACCTCGAAGTGGGTTGGCTTGCCGAGGCTGCGGCCTTCGTTCAGCGTCCAGTGCGCCGTCCAGCGGAGGAGGGTTTCCAACGAGGTGGCTGGTTCGCCAAACAACTCGATCGAGCGGGCTGGGTTGTTGAGCCAAGCGGTGGGCGCTTCCTCGCCGGTGAACTGGGGTTCGCGATCCATCAACTGCCCAAGACGACTGGCGATCTCGCGCACGGACAGGGTTCCCGGCGCGGTGATGTTTAAGGGCTCCGGCGGGTTGGAGCAATGGCCCAGTGCGAGCAGGATGCGTTCATTGGCATCGCCCTGCCAAATGCAGTTGAAATGCCCCATGGACAGATCGAGAGTCTCGCCTTGATGAATCATCTGGGCAATGTCGTGCAACACGCCGTAACGAAGATCAATGGCGTAGTTCAGCCGGATAAGCGCCATCGCCGTGCCGTGGCGGCTGGCTTGGTATTCGAAGAGCCGTTCCCGCGCGAGACAGGCGTTCGCGTATTCGCCCAGCGGATCGGGCGGGGTGGCTTCGGAGGCGCCACCGCTATCCACGGCAACTAGCGGATACACGCAGCCGGTAGAGAGCGCGACCAGTTTGGCATCCCGATAACGGGCCGCCGCATAAGCCGGCACGAGCGTGTTCATCGCCCATGTAAGCCCGGGATTATCCTCCGTGCCGAATTTTTGGCCGACGAGATAAATGACATTTTCACTATCGGGCAGCTCCGCCCAAGTGGATGCCTCCGTGAGATCTGCGGTGTGCGTTTGCACGCCGTTATTTTCCAGCCATTGGCGGGTGGCGTCGTTGGAATAACGGCTTATGGCGATGACCTCCAGCGGGTGCCCGGCCAAATCCGCCGCGTGCTTGGCCAGTACGGCCAATGTGGGGCCCATCTTGCCGCCGGCCCCGAGGATCACCAGCGGACTGTTTACCTGCAAAATAAAATCGCGCAGGGCAGGGGAAGGCAGGGTGAGAGCGGCATCCAGTGCAGCCTCGTCACGGATGATTTCAGGCGGCGCCGTCATCACGAATTATGAAAGTGGTCGGAGCGGAGTGATTCGAACACTCGACCTCCTGTTCCCAAAACAGGCGCGTTAACCAGGCTACGCTACGCTCCGAACGCCTGCTTTATACCCCATCCGGGATCCGCACTCAACGACGAATTGATTTGCGCCCCGTTATCGCACCTGTTTAAGTCGCGCCTTTATGCCATTCAGCAAACTCGGACTTTCCAAACCGGTACTCGAAGGCGTGAAGGCCATGGGCTGGACCGACCCTTCTCCCATCCAATTACGGGCCATTCCGCTCCTGCTGGAGGGTAAAGACGTGATCGGTAGCGCCCAGACCGGTACGGGCAAAACAGGCGCTTTTTCACTGCCAATCCTGTCACAACTGCCTAAACCGGATGGTAATTCCCGAGTGCTGATCCTTGAACCAACCCGAGAATTGGCTTCGCAGGTGGAAACGGCCCTTCGCGATTACGCGCGATTTACCGATCATCAAGTAGCGGTCATCTACGGCGGTGTTGGCTACGGTAAACAGGTCGATGCCCTGAAAAGCGGCGTGGATATTATTGTGGCCACCCCGGGCCGGCTGCTGGATCACATGCAGCAGGGTAACGCCAATCTCAAGGGCATTACCCACGTGGTGTTGGATGAAGCCGATCGCATGCTCGACATGGGCTTCTTGCCCGATGTGAAGCGTATTCTTGAAAAATGCCCGAAAGATCGCGTCACCGCACTCTTCAGCGCCACCGTGCCGCCGGAAATTGAAACGTTGATTTCTTGGGCCATGAGAGATCCGGAGACCATCGAGATCGGAATGCGGCGTTCCCCGGCCGATACCATCAAGCACGTCATTTATCCCGTCGCGGAGAAGCAAAAAAACGAACTGCTCTTTGAGCTGCTTCAGCGTGTGAATTACGATTCAGTCATCATTTTTTGCCGGACCAAATATGGGGCCGACCGTATTGGCGCAGAGCTCAAGCGTCAAAACCACGCCGTGGCTATCCTGCATAGCAACCGCACCCAAAGCGACCGCGAGAAATCACTGCGCGGATTCCGTGATGGCAAATACGAGGTGCTCGTCGCCACGGATATTGCTAGTCGGGGGCTGGATATCACCAATGTCAGCCATGTCGTCAACTACGATGTGCCGCAGCATCCGGAAGATTACGTCCATCGCATCGGCCGCACTGGCCGCGCGGAAGCCACCGGCGATGCCTTTACATTGATGGTCGCTGAAGACGTGCAACACGTGGACGCCGTCGAGCGCTTTATCGGTCGCTCCATCGAGCGGATCAAGCTGGATGATTTCAAATACACGTACACGACCATCCTTGATGAAAAACGTTTCAAGGGCGTGAGCGTGCGTGATCGCAAAATGAAAACCGCCCGCATCGGCAAAGGCCAACACTTTGGCTTCGGCGGCCGCCGGCGGCGTTAGGCTCGTTTCTTTTCCAGTTCCTTCCGCAGCTTCGCTAGCGGCAGCGTGTTGATCACATCCTCTTTGCTCAGCCAGCCTTTGCGGGCGATGGCCGTGCCGATTCGGAAAAAGGCGGCGTGCTCGGCGCGGTGGGCATCACAGTTGATCACGCATTTCACGCCTTTGGATTTGGCGTATTGCCAGTGGCGCCAGTCGAGGTCCAGACGGTAGGGGTTGGCGTTTAGCTCGATCCAAGTGCCGGTCTTGGCGCAGGCGTCGATAACCGCTTGTTGGTTGAGCTTTTGCGGGGCGCGTTCTAATAGTAATCGGCCACTGAGATGGCCGAGCATATTGACGTGCGGGTTTTCGGCGGCTTTGATCAATCGCGCGGTGTTGTCTTTCTCGTCACTGCCGGCTACGTGCAGACTGGCGACGACCACTTCCAGTTGCGCAAGGAGATCGTCCTCGAAATCGAGACCCTTTTTAAGGACATCTACCTCGATGCCGCTGAGAAGGCGGAAGGAGTTGCCGTCGTCCTCGAGCTTCCGATTGACGGCAGCGATTTCCTTGAGTTGTTTTTGAACGCGCGCTTCGTCAAGTCCGTTGGCCTGAAAGGATGCCTTGGAATGGTCCGTGACGGCCCAATAGGCGAGGCCGAGACCGCTCATGTACTCGGCAATCTCCTCGAGGCTTTCGTGACCGTCACTCCAGTTGCTATGATTGTGCAGGGATCCCTTGAGGTCTGTCCACTCAATAAGGCGCGGGATGTCACCGCTCTCGGCGGCGGTGAATTCACCGCGATCCTCGCGTAATTCCGGGGGCACGTAGGCGAGATTCAGCGCGGCAAAGATGTCTTCCTCCGTCTTGCAATCCAGCCGCAGCTCGGGGTCGCGTGTTTCTTCGGTGCTTTTGTACAGACCGTATTCGTTGAGGCGCAGGCCGCGGTCGATGGCGCGTTGGCGCATGACGATGTTGTGCTCTTTGCTGCCTGTAAAATACGCCAGCGCACTGGCGAATTCGGAATCCTCCACTACGCGTAGGTCTGCCTGAATGCCGCCTTCGAGCAACACGCTGGCTTTGGTGTTGCCGGCGGCTAGCACGCTGAGGATGCCGTCGCGCGTGGTGAAGGCCTCGATGATGTCCGAGCTGTCCTTGGCGGACACAAGGAAATCAATGTCGCCGCTCACCTCTTTGCCCCGCCGTAAACTGCCGGCGATGTCGCAACGGATCACATCCGGATGACTACGCAGATCATCGAGAATCGGCTCAGCGGCGAGCAGCATTTTGTGCCGATGATGGTGGCTGGCGTGTTGGCGCTTGAACGCAATGCTTTCGAGGATTTTTTCCTCACTCTTTTTGCCAAACCCATCCAGCTCGGCCACTTGGCCCGCTTCACACGCCGCTTCCAACGCCTCAATGGATTCAATACCGAGCTTGTCGTGGAGCGCCTTGACCTTCTTGGGGCCCATGCCCTGAACATCCAGCATCTCGATCAACCCAGCCGGGATGGAGGCTTTGAGGTTGGTGTAGTACTCCAGTTCGCCGGTCTCGACCAGTTCCGTGATTTTCTCAACCAACGCCTTGCCGATGCCCTTCACCTCGCCGAGTCGTTCCTCTTGAATGAGCGTGTCCAGCGGCTCCGTGAGACCTTCCAGTGTGCGCGCGCCATTGACGTAGGCGCGGGTCTTGAACGGGTTCTCCCCTTTGAGCTCGAGCAAGACTCCGATTTCTTTCAGTACCTCGGCAACCGCATCCTTATCCATGGGCGGACCTTGATGACGGAGTTCCTTCGTTTTGGCAATTCGGCCTTATACGCAACGGGCCGTCCCCTCGATTTATTGACGTCGAGAAACCTGCAGGTACACTCCCGCCGATGAAGGTTTTATTGTTGGTATTGATGGTGGTGTGGATGGGGTGCGCTCCACAGGCGCCGGCGCCGGCGTCGTCCGCTGAAAACAACGGTGCTGAAGCCAAGGTGCCTGCACCAACAGAGCATACCAAGGATTCTCTTGAAACGATTCAGGAACGGTTGGCGAATAATGAGGCCATTCTTCTGGATGTGCGGGAACAGGATGAATGGGATTTGGGGCATCTCAAGGCCGCGATGCTGGCGCCCTTATCGGTGTTGGAAGAGGGGGAAGGCGATGCGGGTTTTGCCAACATTGTTGGGAAGCTTTCCAGGGAAAAGATTATTTATTGCCATTGCGTCTCGGGCGGACGCGTGATGCCGGCTTCGAAGATCCTACATCAACTGGGCTACGATGTGCGGCCGCTCAAGCCGGGCTACGACGATCTGGTCGAGGCTGGCTTCGAAGACGTCGAGTAGCACTGGGGTTAATCCACTGCTTCGGCAGTGGGCGTCGTCGTCGTCATCGTCGCCAATCCGTTGGCGGAGGGGGCGGCGGCGGCGAATTTTTGTCGTGATTTAATTGGAACCGACTTTCTGAATCCGTATCTTGCCGCGTGCCCGTTAAGCATCAACCCATCGCCTTGACCGTTGCCGGAGTGGACTCCAGCGGTGGGGCCGGTGTGGCGGTGGATCTAACCACCTTCAGCGCCTTGGGTGTGCAGGGCAAGTGCGTGGTCACTGCCGTGACGGCGCAATCGAGCAAGGCTGTCTGGGGCGTGCAGGGGACTCGGCCGACCTTGATCACTGCTCAATTGGAAGCCGCCTTGAGTGAGCACCCGCCTCAAGTAGCCAAGTGCGGCATGCTGTATTCGGGCGGCGTGGTGGAGGCAGTGGCAGAATTTTGGGGCCAACGCCGCACGCCGTTGGTAGTCGATCCAGTGCTGGCGGCTTCCAGTGGAGCGCCATTACTCAATCCAGGAGGAGTGCGGGCGCTGAAGCGGCGATTGCTGCCGCTGGCCGCCGTGGTGACGCCGAATGTTCCCGAAGCGGAGGCATTGACGGGTTTATCCCTTAAAACGCCCCAAGACTTGCGTCAGGGCGCCCGCGCGCTTTATGAAATGTACGGGTGCGCCGCGGTCATCACGGGCGGGCATTTGCGCGGGAACGATATTCTTGAGGTGGTGTACGACGGCCTCGATGAATATCAATGCGCCACTCCACGCCTTCGTGGTGGCCCATGGCGCGGCACAGGTTGTCGATTCGCTTCCGCCGTGGCGGCGGAGCTGGCCAAGGAAAATTCCTTATCGGCCGCCGTCCGCACGGCTACTGAATGGGTCAGCGCCGAGCTCGCGAAGTACAAGGGCGGTTCACGCACTACTCGCTAGACACGCCTTTGTTTTGCCCGCAGTCTGCCGCTGTGAGAATTGGGCTAATCTTCAATCCCACCGCCCAAGGCGACAAGGCGCGGTTTCTTCAGCAGCAGCTGGATGGGATTCGCGGCGAATGCGTGCTGATGCCGACGGAAGGGCCGGGGCATGCGGAGGTGTTAGCGGAGGAAGCCGTGGCCGATGGCTGCGAGGTGGTGGTGGCTGCCGGCGGGGATGGCACGATTCAGGAGGTGAGCAACGGATTGGTGCGTCATCCGCGCGGGCTGAAGCACGCGGCGCTGGCCGTGCTGCCGTTGGGGACCGTGAATGTGCTGGCGCGCGAATTGCGTATCCCGTTGGATTTCGATTCAGCCTGGCGCGTGATCCAGCAGGGTGTGACGAGTCGGGTGGATTTGCCTTGGATCGATTTTCAAGTGCACGGCCAAGCCCAACGCCGTTGTTTTCCGGCATTGGCCGGGGCGGGCATGGATGCGCGGGCCTGTGAGTTGGTGCAATGGGAGACGAAAAAGATGTCCGGCCAATTTGCCTATCTGCTGGCCGGGTTACAGACACTGCGGGAGGATTTGCCGACATTCACCGTGCAGACCCCGGAGAAGACGGTACCCAGCGCGGATTTGGTGATGTTTGGTAATGGCCATATGTACGGAGGGCCCTTTGATGTCTTCCCGCACGCGAGTTTGGTGGATGGCAAGCTGGACGCCATTGTGGTGGAGCGGGTGGCTGCCTGGCGGTTTCCGGAGTACACTCGGGCCATTCTCACGGGCAATTTGCCGGGGCTGGAAGGGGTGCATTACTTGCAAAGTGCGGAGTTTGAATTGATCCCCCACGAAAACCGCCGGGTGCCGGTTCAGCTCGATGGCGATACCATGGGGGAATTGCCCGGAAAAATCACCGTGGAGCCGCTAGCCTTGCGCATGGTGCTGCCGTCGAAGGAATAGACCAAAAATAACGTAAAAGAGGTCTTGCATTCTTTAGTGGGCTTGGTAAATTCCCGCCCCTTTTCACGGGTTATGGTCGCAAACGGCCGCTTGAATGGAATTTTTGTCATGGCAGTAAAGTTGAGATTGAAACGAGTCGGCGCCCGCAACACGCCGGCGTATCGCATTGTGGCGACCGATGGACGTAATCGACGTGATGGTCGTCCCAAGGAAGAGCTGGGCACTTACGAGCCACTCTCCAAAAACGAGCCGAACTTCTCGATTAATCTCGAGCGCGCCGAGTACTGGCTGAGCGTGGGTGCCCAGGCAAGCGACACCGTGCGCAGCTTTATCCGCAAGGCTCGTCGGGCCTCCAAGGTCGCCGACGCCTAACCCTGCGAGGCGGAAATTGTCATGCAGGAATTTGTTGAATATGTGGTCAAGGGCCTGGTTGACCAGCCCGACGCGGTGACCGTGACTGAGGCGGAACGCGAAGGTTCCACCGTTTACGAGCTGCGCATGGACCCAGACGATGTGGCCAAGGTGATTGGGCGACGGGGCGTGACGATTAACGCCATCCGGTCGCTGCTTCAGGCCGGCGCAGCCAAGAAGGGCATGCGCTGCGGGCTGGAGATCATCGAGGACGAAGACTGAATTTCACGCGCCACAAACGCGTGATCCTGCCATGAAGGTAGACGTGCTCACGCTGTTTCCCGCGATGTTTGCGGGGCCGATGGATGAAAGCATCCTGAAACGCGCGCAGGAAACGGGCCGGCTCGAGCTGGCAGTGCATAATTTACGGGATTGGACCCATGATCGTTACCGCAAGGTGGACGATGACCCTTACGGCGGAGGCCCGGGGATGGTGCTCAAACCTGAACCGATCTTTGAGGCAATTGAGGAGCTGACGGAGGCCACCACGCAAGTGGTGATGCTTTGCCCACAAGGCGAGCCCTTCCGACAGGCTAAGGCGAGGGAACTGGCCGGGCACGAGCATTTGCTGCTTTTGTGCGGCAGTTACGAGGGTTTTGATGAGCGCGTGCGTTCGCTGGTGGATCATGAACTGAGCATTGGTGATTACGTGCTTACCAACGGCGCGTTACCCGCGATGGTGGTGATCGACGCGGTCACCCGGCTCCTGCCCGGAGTGCTGGGGGATGACGCCAGCAGTGCTGAGGAAAGTTTTAGCGAAGCATCGCTGGAATATCCTCAGTACACACGCCCGGCAGAGTATCGCGGTCTGAAAGTCCCCGAGGTGCTCCTGAGCGGCAACCACGCTGCCGTGGAGGCATGGCGACGGGAGCAGTCCGCCCAACGCACGGCCGAACGCCGCCCTGATTTGCTGAAAGACAACAACGACAATTTAAACGACGGAACAAAAAATGAGCCAGGCACTGTTTGATAAAATTGAATCGGAACAACTCCGCGCAGAACCGCTGAAATTCAAGGTGGGCGACATCGTCAAGGTGCACACCAAGGTGAGGGAAGGCGGCAAGGAGCGCGTGCAGGTGTTTCAGGGGATCGTACTGAGCATCCGCGGGCGCGGCCTGAATTCCACCTTTACTGTGCGCCGCATCAGTTACGGTGAAGGCGTGGAGAAAATTTTCCCGGTGAACAGCCCGAACGTTGAGAAGGTGGAAGTGGAGCGCGCCGGCAAGGTGCGCCGCGCGAAGCTGAACTACCTTCGTAACCGCATCGGTAAACGTGCCACGCTCGTGCCGGAAGATAAGCAGCGCGATCCGGAAAAGGTCGAACCCCTGCGCTAGACGGCCCACACTTTACGACGCGAGGCTTTCGAGCCTCGCGTTTTTTTTGTGACACAGGCAAAACAACGGCGTGGCTCTGCCGGATCGATTTGTCATTGAGCGTGAACATTACGCACGAGACGTACGTGGACTGGCTGGCGTGGATGAAGCCGGCCGTGGCCCCTTGGCGGGGCCCGTTGTTGCGGCTGCGGTTGTGCTGCCGGAGGATTGGGCGCAGGACGGGGTTCCGGAATCCCTAAAGCGCCTGAATGATTCCAAGCAACTCCGTGAATCGGTGAGGGAGGAATTGTATGAGGCAATTCAAACCAATGCCGTCATCGTCTCGGCCATTGCCGTGGTGGATGCGCCGGTGATTGATGAGATAAATATCCTCCAGGCGACACACCGCGCCATGAATGAAGCCCTCGCCGGCTTGGAGCCGTCCGCGGAGTATGCCCTCGTCGATGGACGGCCCGTGCCGACGCTGACCTTGCCCCAAACGGCTATTGTGAAAGGGGATGCTCAAAGTTTCTCGATTGCCGCGGCCAGTATTTTGGCCAAGGTCACGCGGGATCGGCTAATGGTGCAGTATCATCAACAATTTCCGGGCTACGGCTTTGATGGACACAAAGGCTACGGCACAAAGGCGCATCTACTTGCGATTGAGGAACTTGGGGCCTGTCCGATTCATCGGATGAGTTTTGCGCCGTTAAAAAAAAACTCAGCCGGAGCTGTTTGATTAGCGGGTTCCTCTTGCGCTGTTCTATAAAAAGCGTATTTTTAAAGCATGGTCTGGGGCGAGGAATTCTCGGGTTGGCTGCGTCAAAATCAGCCGGAAAATTTGCGCTTGGGCCGTTTGGGAGAACGCGCGGCCAAACGTCATTTGAAACAGGCCGGCTTAAAATTTCTGTTCGCCAATTTCAAAGGAGAGCAGGGCGAGATTGATCTAGTGTTCCGGGAGGGTGAGGTGCTGGTGTTCGTGGAGGTGAAAGCGCGTTCCTCAGAATCCTGGACACGGCCGGCGGCGGCGGTGAATGTTGCCAAACAACGCCGGATCGTGGCCACCGCTCGGGAGTATGTGCGCATGTTGCCCGATAGCAAAATGCCGATACGCTTTGATATTGTCGAGGTGCTGCTCGATGAAGGGCGGGTGGGGGAAGTGCGGCATCAACCCAATGCATTTGCCCCCGCGCGGGTGCGGCGGTAGATTGCGCAGGTGCCGGAACTACCCGAAGTCGAAATCCTTGTGCGTCATTTGGATCCCGTTTTGCGTGGGCGCACCATCCGTGAGGCGACCGTGCATCGCCCCAAAAGTGTGAGGCCGGATATTGCGGACCGATTTGCCGCCGGTGTTTCTGAGGCTAAGATCCTACAGGTCCGGCGGCGGGCGAAGTATTTACTCTTTGACCTGGAAACGAATTCTCAGGCTTCAGCACTTTTGTTGGGGCACCTAGGGATGACGGGTCGGATGTATGTCCAATTGGCCAGAGCGACGTTGCCCAAACACGCGGCGGTGAGTCTGCGGTTAAACCGAGGCGTATTTGTCTTTGAAGATACGCGTTATTTCGGCCGGATGACTTTGGACACTTCGGCACTGCAGAAGCTTGGGCCGGAACCTTTGTCCGATCAATTCAATGGCCGCGTGTTGCATGAAGGACTGCGCAAGTGTTCCCAGCCCATCAAAACCAAGCTGCTGGATCAGTGCCTGTTGGCTGGGGTGGGTAACATCTATGCCAGTGAATCCCTGTGGCGCGCCGGAATCTCGCCTCGCAAACTCTCCCGGCGTT
>JAYOSV010000039.1:28391-28828 GCA_038139415.1 Verrucomicrobiales bacterium
CTATTGGCTCATTGGATCCGGGCGGTCCTGAACGAAGCGATTGAAGCCGGAAGCACGGTGCCCTTGGATTTTTCCGGCCGCGGGGAAGGTGATGGCCTGTTCTATTACGGCAGTGCGCCCGATGCGGTCGGGCATGAGGAGAATCTGAACGTATACGATCGTGAGGGGAAACCCTGTCGACGCTGCAGTGGGTTGATCCGCCGGATTGTGCAGGCCAACCGGAGCACATTTTATTGTCCGCAATGCCAGCGAGGCTGAGGCGGGGTTCGCTCGTCAAAACGGTTTGACGTAGCCTCCACTCTCCGGTAGTTTCCCGCTCTCTCTGAGTTCCAGAGTAGCTCAATGGTAGAGCATGCGGCTGTTAACCGCAGGGTTGTAGGTTCGAGTCCTACCTCTGGAGCCAACTCACTTTTGGCCCACAAAAACAGGGCTTTTTC
>JAYOSV010000040.1:0-12580 GCA_038139415.1 Verrucomicrobiales bacterium
TGTTTGAAAAACTGGACAAGAACAAAGACGGGAAAATTACCGTTCCGGAAGTCCCTGTGGAGCAATTTAAAAAGAAAGTATGGGTGCAAGCCAATCTTAACGGCGACATGATCTTAACCTGGGAAGAAGAACTGATCTGGCAGTACAACTTTCAAAAGAAGAAGGCAAAGCCGGAAGGAAAGGCGCCAACACCCAGGAAAGGTGGATCAGGAAAGCCCACTTCGGTAGGGACAGGCTCAGGAAGTCCCGCCTGGGTAGGGGATCGATTCTCCACTGACATTCCGGAGTATAAGGCAGATCAACCCCTGGAATTGCTCTCGCCTGAGGTTGAGCTGGCCATCATGAAAAAGCTCCATGTCTATGATAAAATCATGAACATCCAATTACTGCCGTCAAACGCCCGCGAGGACGAGCAGGCTGATGATGTTACCGGCGAATGGCTCATTTTCACGACCATGACCCACGGCCAGGGTATGCATAAGCTAACACTCAAACAGCAGGGAGAGGATATTAGCTGCGCCTTTGAGAAATTAATCTATGGCCCTTACCCGTGGATCGACTCCGGAGTGTTGGATCGAATTCCCCTTGCCGATTCCGGAAAGTTGAGAGGGGATTTTACCGGACGATTTATAAAATCCGAATCCAAGCACAATCTGTTCTACCTGCATCGCACGAATTCCGAAGGAACTTTTGAAGCCATCTTTTCCGCAGTCCTCAGCGTCGACGGACAGACGGCGACCGGGACGCTGGTAAACACAAGCGGGATGCATGGGATGATGTTGATGGTCAGACGCGAAGCCTTGAGCCGTTACAAGCACCTGTTGGAATCAGACACCGCTCAGCAAACGGAACTTGCCGGCACGAAGCCTCCCTCAGGAGCTGGTGTCGATGACATGCCGAAAGGTGTTAAAGCACTGGAAGCAGCCCTCAACGAAGAGCGGATGGCGCAGGCGGTCAAAATGTTTGAAGAACTGGACAAGAACAAAGACGGGAAAATCACCGATAAAGAAGTGCCGGCGAAGAAATTTGAAAATAAAGTATGGATACAAGCCAATCTTAACGGCGACATGATCTTAACCTGGGAAGAAGAACTGATCTGGCAATACAACTTTCAGAAGAAGAAAGCGGGAAATAGTAAGTAACTGAACCTGAGTTAAGACGTAGAGACCGGAGAAACAGTAATGGCCACGATCGCTTTTGATGTCTACGGAACGCTGATCGATACCAACGGCGTGGTAGACCGATTGCGTGAGTGGATCGGTTCACAGGCTGAGGTGTTTTCACAAACCTGGCGTAGTAAGCAGCTTGAGTATTCGTTTCGGCGTGGACTCATGCGGCGCTACGAAACCTTCGCGGTTTGTACTCGTCATGCGCTGGATTATTGCTGTGCCGAATACGACGTTTCGTTTTCTTCGGAGCAGAAAGACACTTTGCTGCAAAGCTATCGCAGTTTGCCTGCGTTTGCAGACGTCGAAGAGAGTCTGGGCACGTTGCAGGCTGAGGGGCATCGTCTATTTGCATTTTCCAACGGCACCTCCGAAGCTGTAAAGGAGATTTTGCATGCCAATGGCCTGCTTGAAAGGTTTGAGGGCGTCGTGAGTTGTGACGCGTTGAAGACCTTTAAGCCGAACCCGGATGTCTACCACTATTTCATGAGCGAAGCAGGTGACTCAAATGACGCGTGGTTGATTTCCGGCAATCCGTTTGACGTCATCGGCGCCGTCTCGGCGGGCATGAAGTCGGCATGGGTTAAGCGATCCGACAGAGCGGTCTTTGATCCATGGGGAATCGAACCCACCGTTACCGTCGAAAGCTTGAACGAACTATGCGAGAAGATAGCCAGCCAGAGATAAAGCGAAATACTGCCGAGAGAATACACCCAGCTAGAGCAATGGAGAGGCACGGATTACATAGTTGTATCCACGACTAATTCTCTGACCATCCCCTGAACCGAATCAGAGAAATCCACCAAACCCACAGATTCCAATTGGGATAGTGGAGAAAAGAGTGGGATGTGTTTTAGGAACCGAACCCAACGAACATCGAATCTTGAAGAGGTTTTGAGGAAAACTTAAGCTGAAAGGCATGCGGCATTTTCTCTCAATACTATTAGTGGCGATAGGCCAGTCCGTCTTCGCGGCAGAAAAGATTCCTTCGGATACTCAGAACCTCAAGAATGGGAAGGCGTTTACCCTTGCGGTATTACCTGATACCCAATTCTACTGTGACACCCGACTGAAGCTCTCTAAAAAGTGGGGTAACGGAGACTTGCGTCGTTACTTTTTCGAACAAACCCGCTGGGTTCGTGACAACCAGAAGCGACTCAATATCGCTTTTCTCGTCCACGAAGGAGATCTCGTGCAGGCGGATGCCCCGGAGGAATGGGCTATCGCAAAGGAAGCAATGTCTGTCTTGGACGGGAAGGTTCCCTATAGCATGTGCCTGGGAAACCATGACATGGGTTTTGAGAAGGCCGATAACAAATATGGCGGTAATATCGGCGTCAACCGGACCACACATTTCAACACCTACTTTCCTCGCGAGAAATTCGCAAAGCGGGACGAATTTGGCGGCACCTTTGATCCGGAGCGCCATGACAATTCCTGGTATCACTTCGAGGCAGTAGGTATGAAATTCCTGATTATTTCCCTCGAATGCAAACCGCGCGACGAGGTGTTGGAATGGGCGAACCAGGTGGTCTCTAAGCACCCTGATCACCGTGTCATTGTTCTGACACACGCCTATCTGACCCCGAAAAAATCAAGAAATACCTCGGGTGGAGTGAAGGCCAAAGGCAACACCGGAGAGCAGACGTGGCAAAAGTTCGCCAAGAAGCACAAGAATATCTTCATGGTTCTCTGCGGTCACCACTCGGGAGAGGCCGTTCGGACAGACGCCGGAGATCACGGCAATCAGGTTCATCAAGTTCTGAGTGATTATCAACACTTAAACAATGGCGGAGAATCTTGGCTCCGCTACATGGTCTTTGAACCAAACGAGAACAAGATAAAGGTCTATACTTACAATCCTGCACTAAACAAATTCCGCAATTTACCGTCTAGTCGTTTCGATTTGGACTACCCAATGAAAAAAGTAGAGTAGTCTGGAGCCTTATTTTCTGACCTGAAAATCTGAATGCCACTTTCTTTTTACCAACCGATGTATAAACAATATGTCGCCGCACAGCTTCCGCGGTTACTCCTCTGAATCTCTCTTATTGTTATAAAGGGGTGGAATTTACTTAGCCAAAGGAAGCTGATCCCCCTTAGTAACCACCGACGTCTCTTTTATGGAAAGTTAGCCTCTAACCAAATGATCCCATCTACCAAAGAAAACTCCCAATTGCTGACGCGACTAGCCGCAATTGTTTCAGTTTTGACTGTTCTTGGGGCTGTCTGGCCGGTGTTGTTTAACGAAGGTAGTGCGGCAGGAAAGTTTTTGGTGAGAACGCATCAGATCGAAGCGGCTGATGACGATGACTTCGAGGCGGCGATGGAGGCTCATCTTTATGGGGAAACCGTGGAAGCTGCAACAACTCGGACTGAAAGCAACCCGGCATCCACAACTGCATATGTTTCGAGAATTCGACAACTTGACCGAGTGGTATCTATGCTGTGTTTATTACTGGCTGCGGCATTACCCTTCGCTTGCCCAAAGTGGCCTAAACTCTCTTGGCTCTACTTATTGCCAGCGATATGGCTTCTGGTGAATGCGCTTGCCATCACGATTAACGGCGGCAAGCCCTTCTCAGAATTGGCAGTACCGGCTCATGCAACCCGATGGGGGATGTTTCTAGCGCTCGTATTTTTGAGTCTACGGAATGCTCAAAGTGATCGTATTGCAAACTGGATATTGCGTATCGGCTGTGCTTTGACTTTTACCATCCATGGTTGGGAGGCATTCCAACTAAATCCAGCATTTCAAGATCTACTCTATGTTACGTGCGGACATATCGATATTGCTCTAACCGAGTCGGTTTGCCATGGCCTGCTTCGCATCATAGGGGTCATGGACCTAGTTCTTGCCATAAGTGTTGTCGCAGTTCACTCTCGCCCCCTGTTGCTATGGATGGCCTGCTGGGGATTGATCACCGCAGCGAGTCGGCCCATTGCCCTAGGCCTCGATGCCTGGCCAGAGTTTGCCATGCGCCTGCCGAATAGCGCCGCGCCTCTGTTGGTCTTATTTATTGGACTACCGGCAGCCTTTTCACTTTTTTCACCAAACAATACCAATCAACCGGAATCCACTACCTAATGAACAACTATCGAGTAGGCTTGTTAAGCGCGAGCCTGATCCTCTCAACTATTCTTGCAGTTTCTGCTAGCGAAATCGATCTATCGAAACTAGACGTCAAAACTCTGGTGACAAAGATGACGCCGCTCAAGGGGACTAGGCCGGCTCAGTGGCGAGTGGTATGGACGGGTGACGCCAGTCGAGAAGCAACCATCTCCTGGACCACTGCTGAACCCGGTAAAAAGCACGTCGTTTACTACGGACCCGAGTCCGGCGGAAAGGACGGCGAACTCGCCCTGAGTCAGGAATGTCAATCTAATGGCATTTACTCCATCAAGCAGCCCGAACCGCCAGAGAAAATTGCACCGGCGTATTATCATCACGCCCGGATCGAAAATTTGAAGCCAAATACGCGCTATTATTTCGTCATGGAAAGCGACGGTGAACGGTCCCGAGAATTCTACTTCCTTACAGCTCCGATTGAAGGTACTGACTTTACCCTGATTCATGGCGGCGATTCGCGTAGTGGCCACGCTAATCGTTGCCGGATGAATTTGCGCATTGCCGAGCAAGCAACGTCGAATTCCGAGGTCCTCGCATTCGCCCATGGAGGAGACTACATCGTCTCCGGCTCTAAATGGGAACAGTGGCGTTTGTGGCTGAGCCAGCATGAGTTGATGACCTTAGAGGATGGGCGTGTATTGCCGATCATTCCGACGAAAGGCAACCATGATGGGGGTAACATATACTTCGAAGTGTTCGATCTGGAGATGGAGACCGAGCGTTGGCATACAACTATGCTTGGTAAGGACGTGGCGCTGGTTACTCTTGATACCAACTCGCCGGGAGGCGGCCCGCAAGCGGAATGGTTGGAGGCCGAATTGAAACGTCTGCGACCTGCGGTTCGTTGGTTGCTCGTGCAATATCACCGCCCCATGTATCCCGCTGTGAAGGGGCCTGCGAAGCATGCCCCCATTTTTTGCCCGCTATTCGACAAGTATAATATTGATATTGCTTTGGAGTCCGACGGTCACTGCATGAAGCGGACGGTGCCGATTCGCGACGGCAAAAAGGATCCTACCGGAATCGTCTACGTGGGTGAAGGAGGCCTCGGTGTCGGTCAGCGAAAACCCAAAGGCGATCGGTGGTACATTAAAGATGGCGGAAAGACGGGTAGCGCCCACCACGTTGTGCGCCTGGACTTCACCCCTGACAACCTGCGTGTCCGGTTTGTTCTCATGGACGCATCCGCTTGGGACGATCACACAATCAAGGCCCGAAAATTCTGAAAATGGCGGAGAGCATGTAGTTATTTTGAATAAATGAAAAAGGCTTGCATATAGATTGTAGGCCATGAGAGGTTTTTTCTCTTCACGGAATGCAAACGGAACGGTTAATGGCTTTTGAAGCAGCGTATAATCCGTATCGTGCCCTGTACGATCGGATTGGCCTAGTTGCTTCCTCTCTGTGCGCGGTTCACTGCATTCTAATGCCATGGCTCCTCATGCTCTTGCCAATCTTGGGTGGCACAATTTTCACAGATGCTAGATTTGAGAATGTTTTTGTGGCAATTTCCATTTTATTGGCCTCTTTCTGCGGATATATGGGATGCCTGAAGCATGGCAAATGGGGCGTGATGATACCTATTACGATAGGTGCTCTGGTGTTGTTTACTGTACGTCTATCAGCCCCGCCAATTTGCTGTCTAGATGATGTAAGTTGGCCGCACGCAATCGGTTCAGCCTTTGGCGGAAGCTTCCTTGCCGCATCACATTTTCTGAACCTAAAATTCTCCCACCAATTTGAGCCTAAAGAGGACCCACCCTGCTGCCCCTCCACGGACTGTTCTGCACATGAATAAATAGAGGTGTTTTTTAAGAGTTATGGCACACTCCCATCAGCATGACCTGATTGATCTTCGTGCCAAGTTACGTGGCAAAGACCATAGAATTACCAAGCCCCGGGAAGAAATACTTGATCTGCTTGGGAAAGAAGAGCATCCAGTCACGGCCAAAACTATCCATGAAAAACTAAGCGGATCTTGTGATTTGGTGACCGTTTATCGATCACTCAAGATGCTTGAATCTATGGATCTAGTGAAGCGTTTTGATTTTGGTGATAATACTGCAAGGTTTGAATTGATTTGTCCCGATGATAATGGACATCACCACCACTTGATTTGCAAAGAATGCCGTACCGTGGTGGAGATTGATGAATGCTTTGACTCTAACTTGGAATCCAGAATTGCAAAGAAACACGGCTTCGCAGAAGTGACTCACCAACTCGAGTTTTTTGGGCTTTGCTCAAGCTGCCAAACGACTTGAGTGCGATGCTGGTTCGAAATTGGCAACTGCCATCGTGAATTTGTGAATCAATGGATTAGGGGCCCCAAGGACGTCAGTCCCAAACATTTCATGATTACACCTGAATAGACGGATTCTCTGAACCAGTATGGTGGGGTAGGATATTCTCAGCAATAAGATCACACTAGATGACTGGCGCCGGTTTTAAATTTGATAATACCTACCTTCAACTGCCGGAGGTTTTTTATACAAAAATTCTCCCGGCGCCCGTGCCGAAGCCGGAACTAGTCATCTTAAACACGCCGCTCGCGACTGAGCTGGGTTTGGATTTTTCCGACACAAGTTTGGACAAACAAGCAGAACTGTTTTCCGGAAACCAAATGCCGGAAACAGCCGAGCCGTTTGCGCAGGCTTATGCCGGCCATCAATTTGGTCATTTTACCATGCTGGGTGATG
This sequence comes from Verrucomicrobiales bacterium, assembly GCA_038139415.1. Lineage (GTDB taxonomy): Bacteria > Verrucomicrobiota > Verrucomicrobiia > Limisphaerales > UBA1100 > UBA1100. Next base: position 6,993 of record JAYOSV010000040.1, read on the forward strand.
GGCGAGCCATTGCCTGGGGTGAGCATATCACACCGACTGATCAACGCTTTGACCTCCAGTTCAAAGGTTCAGGTACCACGCCGTACTCTCGAGGTGGAGATGGGCGTGCGACGTTAGGGCCGATGCTACGTGAATATATCATCAGCGAAGCAATGCAGGCACTCAATATCCCTACTACGCGCAGCCTTGCAGTAGTTACCCACGGAGAGCAGGTATATCGGGAAACCTCCCTGCCCGGGGCAATTCTGACCCGGGTTGCCCGCTCGCATATCCGTGTCGGTACGTTTCAATTCGCTGCATTGAAACAAGATAGGGTAACAATCCAAACCCTCCTGGAATACACAATTAATCGGCACCATCCAGAGATTGGAGAGAGCCAAAACAAACCTCTCTCACTACTTGAGGCCGTGATTGAAAAACAGGCAGAGCTGATCACTCACTGGATGCGTGTGGGTTTCATTCACGGTGTCATGAATACGGACAACATGGCTTTATCGGGTGAGACAATTGATTATGGCCCATGCGCCTTCATGGATACCTACGATCCGGGGACGGTATTCAGTTCCATTGATCACGGAGGCCGCTACGCCTATGCCAACCAGCCAGCCATCGCGCAATGGAATCTGGCGCGCCTTGCCGAAACGCTTTTGCCTCTGCTCGATGACGACCCCAATAAAGCAAAAGATTTAGCCGAGGAAGCCATCCATAGTTTCGGTGCAGTTTATAAAGAGAAATCTCTCTCCATGTTGCGCGCCAAAGTTGGCCTATTTGACGAGCAACCAGAAGATGAAAAGCTTATTACTGATCTACTCGACTGGATGCAGCAAACAGACTCGGACTACACCAATACCTTTAAGGATTTAACGAATGAAGTGCCTCCAAGTGGGGAACGTTATGACAGCGATACTTTCAAAGAATGGCATGCCCGCTGGCAGACTCGCGTCGCGGTAAATACGCAACCACTGGAAGCCTCATTGGATTTGATGCGTGCCAACAACCCTGTCGTAATCCCAAGAAATCATAAAGTGGAGCAGGCTTTGGAAGCGGCAAATTCCGGTGATCTACAACCCTTTAAAGATCTGATCGCCGCACTGCAGGAACCCTATAAAAATAACCCGGACCTTAAGCCCTACCAATCCCCACCTAAGCCTGATGAAAAAGTTTGTCAGACATTTTGTGGGACATAGGTATTCGTTGTCTTAAGGGCGTTGGCGAGCGGCCAAAAGGATTGGACGCTTATGTGTGTTCAAGTAGGGTCGCGGGCGTGGATGAGGAATTAGAGGGTGAAGCAGAAAAGGTCGCATCCGATCATAAAGATTCAACAGGAGAAAAATCTGCCCACTCAGAGGAGTTCTTTAAAAATGCCAAATGGCGGAGACGGTGGATTATCATTCCTTTAGCTTCGCTCACTGCAGGCATATATGGTTTTATATTCTCCAAAAAATTATTTTATTGGGTGAAAAATAGGGAGTTCGATCAGCAAAAAGGCTTAAAAATTATACGCATTTCTGCTGTGAAAGAACGCATGCTCTATGATCTTAAGCAATTTGAGGTCAGAGCTGGTCGACCGGTGAAACTGGAATTCGTGAATCCTGATGCCATCTCGCACAACCTCGTGATTATTAGGCCTGGAACCGAAGAAGCCGTCGGTCTGGAGGTAAACCGTATGATAGCCGATCCCAAGCAAATCGAAATTGGCCAGTATATCCCCGAGACAGACGTCATTTTATTTCATACCGAAATGGTTCCACCCAACTCCAGCGAAACCCTTCGTTTTATCGCCCCGAAAGAACCGGGCAACTATCCGTACATCTGCACTTTCCCTGGTCACTGGACGATTATGAAGGGTGTAATGGTGGTGAAGTAATGGATCTCCAAGAAAGGCACCCGATAATAAAAAAGCCGCCCTTGAGATAAACCGGAGTTTACCGCAGGGCGGCTACCAATCCTTTTTCGCCTGCAGGCCTGACGGGCCACAAGGTCGAAAGGTCAATGCCCTTGGTGGGGCACCTACCAGTAACCTCAGTCTGACGTAACCTAGAGGCCTGTCATCCTGATTCCGGATTGGACTCCCCCGAAAGGTTGTCTGCACCGATTGGCCAGCTGGCTGACCGAGCAGCTCCGGAGAGCCGCTCAACGAAATCAATTTAGCACGAAAAAGCCCGATCTAAAGCAACAGTTATTATTTCGTATTCCCCAAAAACTCACCGACTGTTCACCGGTTGTTCGCAAGTCATATGCCTCCACTGAAAATGAGCGGGTGGCAACCGGTTTTGCCTTTGCTGCCTATACATTTGTGCCAATAATCACGCATGCGCTTCCTGCTGTTGTTTCTAACTCTTACACTCAACGCTTCTGAACAACCCCCCAACATTGTTGTCCTAATGGCCGATGACCTCGGTTACGGTGAGCTAGGGTGTCAAGGCAATCTGGAGATTCCCACGCCGCACATTGATTCGATTGCCAAGAACGGGGTTCGGTTTACTGATGGTTATGTGACGGCGCCTGTTTGTTCCCCTTCAAGAGCAGGCCTGATGAGTGGCCGGCACCAGGCACGGTTTGGTTATCATACCAATGTCATGCCACATACAATTCCAGGCTCAGACCTGGGGATTCCGGCATCTGAAACAACACTGGCAGAACACCTTAAAACTGCTGGTTATAGTACTGGTCTCATCGGCAAATGGCATCTGGGTTCACGCAAGGATTTTAATCCTACACGTCATGGTTTTGATTACTTCTTTGGTTTTGCTCATGAAGGACGTTTTTTTGTTCGGCCACCATACGGTGGGGTTACCACGTTACTAAGAAAAAAACCGCTGCCCGAAGGTGCAAAAAATCATCGTTGGTACTCACAGGATCGAAAACTTATCTATCACGATATTCTCGGCAATGAACCACTGTACGATTTGAATAACCCCATGATGCGCAACGATAAGGTCATTGAAGAAAAACGCTACCTGACTGATGCGTTTACCGATGAAGCCATCAAATTCATTGAACGGGAAAAGAAGAAGCCATTCTTTTTATTCCTATCTTACAGTGCGGTTCACAGTCCGCTCCAGGGGGCGGATGCGTACATGGAAAAGATGTCTCATATAGAGGATATTCACCGTCGTATTTTTGCGGCTATGTTGACAAACCTTGATGATAGTGTTGGCGCTGTTCTGGAAAAAATTCGAAAAGTTGGCCTCGAGGAAAACACCTTAATATTTTTCCTCAGTGACAATGGTGGTCCAACCAAGGAATTAACCTCCAGTAACAGCCCCTTGAGAGGAGGAAAAGGCCAAATGTATGAAGGGGGTATACGGGTTCCCTTTATGGCCCAATGGAAAGGAACCATACCAGCAGGACAAGTTTATAGGAAACCTGTCATATCATTGGATATCCATGCAACTGCCGCTGCTCTCGCAAGCAAACCATTGAGTCCTGAGCGCACTGACGGGGTAAACCTTATACCGTTTCTCGACGGGAAAAATACCGCAGTTACGCACGAACAATTATTCTGGAGTTACCGAAACAGTGCAGCGCTTAGACAGGGCGACTGGAAGCTACTTAGAGCCCAGGGAAAATGGCAACTATACAACTTGGCCCAGGATCTTTCCGAAGAGAATGATCTATCAAAAAATGAAGCGGAAACCTTTGGGAAAATGAGGAAAGAATGGGACCGACTCCGAAAAACCATGCCTGAATACAAGGGAAAATAAAAACCGTAGATGAGCCTACCAAAGATAGCGGTAACCATGGGTGACCCGGCCGGCATCGGCCCGGAGATTTGTCTACACCTTCTGCAAAATAAGGACCTAACCAAACAGTGTGTGCCGATCATTTTTGGTGACCGAATGGTGCTAGAGCAGGCGGCCGAGCAGTGTGGCTTAAGGAAGCCGACGACGTACATTAACGGCTTAACCGAGGCGGAGGGGCCGTGTGTATTAGATTTGAGCGCCATCCCGCTGAGTGATTTTGAAACGGGCACGATCAATGCCGCCACGGGGCGTGCGGGATACACGTATGTGGAGGACGCCATCAATGCCGCGCTCAGTGGACAGGTGGCGGCGGTGACCACGGCGCCGCTCAACAAGGAAGCCCTGCGCGCGGCAGACGTTCCGTTCCCGGGGCACACGGAGATTTTTGCCGCGCTCACGCACGCCCAACGAGCGTGCATGCTGCAGTACTCCAGCGAGGTGCGTTGTGTGTTTGTCACCACGCACGTGCCCTACGCGGAGGTGCCGCGATTGCTCACGAAGGAACGCATTCTCGACACGCTCGAACTCGGAGCGCAGGCGATGCGGCGCATTGGCTGCATCGATGGCAACGAACCGAAGATCGGCGTGCTGGGGCTCAACCCGCATGCCGGCGAACACGGATTGTTTGGCAACGAGGAGGATACAATCATTAGCCCGGCCATCGAACTGGCGCGCGACCGCGGTTTTGATGTGGAAGGTCCCATCCCGCCAGATACCGCCTTTCTGCCCGCCAAACGCCGCGCCACAGATTTCTTTGTTTGCATGTATCACGACCAAGGCCATATCCCGCTGAAAGCGCTGTGCTTCGATGAAGCGGTCAATACAACGCTTGGCCTACCCATTATTCGAACTTCCGTTGATCACGGCACCGCGCTCGACATTGCCGGGAAAGGAAAAGCCAACCCAAATAGCCTGTTCGAAGCAGTAAAACTAGCTAAACAATTATTGAGGGACTGATTTTGAATTTTTAAAAAAGGTGCGACATTATATTCGGTAACTTGGTCCCGTGAATTAACGTAATACCACATGATGAAGGTTAATTTAACTATTCTGCTATTTTCTACCATAATAACGCAAAATTCCATTTTTGCGGAACAACCAGATTGGAACCAATGGCGGGGTTCTAATAGGGATGCAGTGGTGACCGGTAAAGCCTGGCCAAACGACCTCAAAGCTTCTCACTTTGCATTAAAATGGAAGGTCGAAATGGGTTCCAGCTACTCCGGGCCGATCATGGACGGAAAAACGATTTATGTTACTGAATCCTCCGGAGACAACGAAGTGGTTCGGGCCTTAGACCGCACCACTGGTAAAGAAAAATGGCGGCACTCCTGGGGCGGTAAAATGCGAGTCCCTTTTTTTGCTGCAAAGAACGGTAGTTGGATTCGTAGCACGCCGGCATTGGCCAACGGCAAACTCTTTGTTGCCGGCATGCGCGATCACCTACTTTGTATTGATACAAAGACGAGTAAAAGACTATGGGAGATCGATTTCCCAAAGGAGCTCAAAACCCCGGTCCCTTCTTTTGGTTGCGTGTGCTCACCAATGGTTGACGACAAATACGTCTACATGCAGGCCGGTGCTGCCTTCTGTAAAATTGAACAGGATACAGGCAAAATTGTTTGGCAATCCATGAAGGATAAGGGAGGGATGTACGGCAGTGCATTCTCCTCACCTGTTTTCGCTACTTTAAGAGACAAAGAACAAATCCTGGTTCAATCCAGAACAGAATTGGCCGGTGTGGATATTGATTCCGGCAAAATTTTGTGGCGGCAACCCATCAAAGCTTTCCGCGGTATGAATATTTTGACCCCGCTACCATACAACAACGGAGTTTATACC
>JAYOSV010000040.1:12590-13588 GCA_038139415.1 Verrucomicrobiales bacterium
GTTTATACCAGTGCCTATGGGGGGCGGTCTCATTTCTTCGGTATTAAACGGGACCAGCAATCATGGAAATCCGCCGAGCAATGGGAAAACAAAGGTCAGGCTTATATGGGCAGCCCAATCCTGTTTGAAGACCACGTTTACCTGCATCTTCGCAATCAACGTTTTGCCTGTTATGATCTTAAAAACGGCAAGGAGGCGTGGGTCAGTGACGAAAGATTCGGGAAGTACATGAGTCTAGTTCGACAGGGGAATAAAATCCTGGGATTAGACCAAAATGGGATGCTCTATCTGATCAATGCTACACCAGAAAAATTGGTAATCATGGATTCCAAGAAAATTTCAAACCAAGAAACCTGGGCACACATTGCTGTTTCAGACGGCCAAGTTGCCATTCGGGAACTAAACGCAATTGCTCTCTATGATTGGAAGGCAAGTGTCATAGTCCCTTGATGAGACTTGACCTAAGCCAAAGCTTTTCCGACCGTCATCCTTTTTCGTAGGGGAATTGGAACGATCATCGCCAGTGCGGTTATGAAATTGAATATAAAGTCAGCCGTACACACTTTCGACACGGACTTCCAACCGAAAGATGCCCCCAAGTCAGACAAAGAACAGGATGGTTCCCGCTGCTTTTCGCTGATTTTTTTGCATGTAGGCTGTTTTGGAGTGATCTGGGTTGGTTGGAGTTGGTTTGCCCTATGGGTGGCGGTTTTTTTATATTTTACACGGATGTTCGCTATAACGGCTTTTCTTCACCGGTACTTCTCTCATCGATCGTTTAAGACAAGTCGCCCCATGCAATTCCTGTTCGCCGCCGCCGCCGGTACGGCAGCTCAAAGGGGTGCACTGTGGTGGGCTGCCCATCACAGAAAACACCACAAGGAATCAGACAACGAAACTGATGTACACTCGCCACATACCCACAGTTTCCTATGGTCTCACATGGGGTGGATTACTAGCCCCCGAAATTTTGCCACTGACTATGATGTTATTAAGGA
>JAYOSV010000040.1:13620-15591 GCA_038139415.1 Verrucomicrobiales bacterium
CATATATATGGCCGACGACGGTTTGATACAACCGATCATAGTAAGAACAACTTCTGGCTCTCCCTAATTACTTTGGGTGAAGGTTGGCACAATAACCACCACTACTATATGCACTCCACCCGTCAGGGATTTTACTGGTGGGAAATTGATCCGACCTATTATGGACTTAAAATCATGGCTTGGCTTGGCCTTGTAAGCGATCTCAAACCTGTACCGGAGCGGATACTTGAAGAAGGTAGAATAAGGGATTTGGAAAAATGAAACCAAAGCTCGCAATTATCGGCACCGGTATTTCCGGGATGGCTTGTGGACATTTCCTGCAAAAAGAATATGACGTCCACCTGTACGAACAGAACAAGCATATTGGCGGTCACTCCTTAACAGCCGAAGCCGAGGAGTCTGGGAAGCAGATCCCAATCGATATGGGCTTTATGGTCTTTAACAAAAAGACTTATCCCAATCTGACTCGGCTGTTTGATGAACTAAAAGTTCCCTACAAACGATCCAACATGTCCTTCAGTGTGCAACACCTGCCCAAGGGATTGGAATATTGTGGGTCCGGCCTAAATCATCTGTTTGGGCAGCGCAAAAATATTTTTAGTTTACGCCATTGGCGGATGCTTTTTCAAATCAATCGGTTCAATAAAGAGGCTGTAGAAGCACTGGAATCAGGCCAATACGATTCACACAGTTTGGAGGAATACGTGGAAGCGCGGGGATATGGAGAAGATTTTTTCCAGTTATACATTATCCCAATGAGTTCAGCCATTTGGTCCACCCCACCAGGACTAATGCTAAAATTTCCCGCCACAACACTACTGCGCTTCTTCCACAATCACGGATTCTTGGGTCTTAAAACCCAACACCAATGGCTAACTCCCGACGGGGGATCTCGTGAGTACGTCAAGCGATTGACCGAAACTTTCAAAGACAGAATCCGCACTCAAAGCACGGTTCAAAAAGTGCAGCGAAAAGAAAACCAAGTGGTTGTCTGCACCCAAGACGGGCAATCAGATGAGTACGACAAAGTGATTTTGGCGAGTCATGCTGATCAATCGTTAGAAATGCTCAATTGCCCTGAGGACGAGGAAAAGGCCGTGTTGTCGAATTTCAAATATCAGCACAATGTTGGCACATTACATACGGATGACTCATCGATGCCCAAGAATAGACTTTGCTGGGCATCGTGGAATTATCGCATCAAGCAGGATGAAGAAGGCCAACTTACTCCACGCACACTTTACTGGATGAATAATCTTCAAAACGTCTCTGACAAAATTAACTACTTTGTAAGTATTAACGGAGAGGACGAAGTAAAGCCTGACTCGATTATCAAACAGGTGCCATTCGAACACCCTCTCTTCGATAAGGCTGCGGTGGATGCTCAACCGAAGCTCCACGAACTCAACCGGAGATCAGAAACTCAAAAAATCTATTTCTGTGGAAGTTACTTTAAATATGGTTTTCATGAAGATGCCCTAAATTCAGCAATCACACTTTGCGAGACAATCCTGAAACGACCGTTGTGGAACTAGCATCGTGTATATATGAGTGCCAGGTGATGCACCACCGCAAGCATCCGAAGAATCATCGCTTTGTTTATCAGCTGTTTCTTCTCGGGATTGAGCTGAATGACGTACAAAAAGTAACCAACCAGTTAGTGCCATTGAGTTATAATCGGTTCAACTTATTCTCGTTCTACGATCGAGATCACATGCAACCAGATGATCGCACTGCCCGAAAAAAAGTTCTCTCCTATTGTGAAGAGCATGGGGTCAATTGCCCGGAAGACGCCCGAGTATTCCTGATCACTATGCCGAGAGTGGCAGGATATGTTTTTAATCCCGTCTCTTTTTATTTTATATCGAACAGCAAATCCGAGCCGATCTGTGCTGTAGCTGAAGTTAGTAATACTTTCCGGGAGATGAAACCTTACATCTTGGCTGAGCACACTAATGGCCGTTTTCGTTT
>JAYOSV010000040.1:15601-18986 GCA_038139415.1 Verrucomicrobiales bacterium
CTTTTATGTCTCCCCATTTTCCAGTCTAGAGTTGGAGTTCGAATTTGACCTTGGCATTCCAGGCAGCAAGCTGGACATCCGGATTGACGAATACGATGGTGATGATCAAGTTCTGGCGAGCTCATTAACTGGCGAATCACAACCTCTTACTACAAGAAAACTCTTTTGGTTTGCCATCAAATACCCTCTCCTAACCATAAAAGTAATGACCCTGATCCATTGGCACGCACTGAAGTTAAAACTGAAGGGCCTTGAACACCATCGGAAAGCCGAACATCCAAATCTGCAAAATGGCCTAGTTCGGGGAGAAAAACGATGAAGCAGAGAATCTATTCATGACAAGCATATCCAATAGCACCCTCCAACCCACGTTTTGGCAGAAGCACTGCCGTAAACTCATAGACCGTTATTTTAAGGAAATGAGTAAAGGGCGGTTGATCATGCACTGGCCGAATGGCGACCAGGTCCAGTATGGGCAGGATGAAAACTATGATCCCGCGATTATCCGAATTCAGTCGGAGGAGTTTTTCGTGAAATGCGTCCTTTATGGCGATATAGGGTTGGGCGAATCCTACGTCGATGGCGATTGGGAAACAGAGGACATCTCAGCAGTCGTTGCTTGGTTTATCTTAAATATACGTAAATCGCCTTCAATGTCGGGATCAGCGGCCCGGTCCTTCTTAATTAACTGCCTGGGATATTTGAATCGATTCGGTCATCGCCGCCGCGCCAACACACTGGAAAATAGCAGAAAAAATATCCACGAACATTACGACTTGGGAAACAAGTTTTATGAGTTATTTTTGGATGAAACGATGACATATTCCTGTGCTTATTTTCAGGGAAAAGACGAAAGCCTAGAGGAAGCACAAACTGCAAAATACGACAGGTTGTGTGAAAAACTGAAACTAGGAGAGAATGACCATGTTCTGGAAATCGGATGTGGCTGGGGTGGATTTGCCGAACATGCGGCCTCCCGCTACGGTTGCAAAATCACCGGAATTACAATTTCAGAGGAACAATTAAAGTTTGCGAAAGACCGGATCAAAAAAGCCGGTTTAGACGAAAAGGTGACTTTGCAATTTAAGGACTATCGCCACGTTGAGGGGCAATTTGATAAAATTGTCTCCATCGAGATGCTCGAAGCCGTAGGAGACGCTTTTCTTGAGGATTATTTCGAACAATGCAATCGCCTACTAAAGCCCGAAGGACTTTTGGGTCTGCAAATAATTACCTGTCCGGATTCACGCTATGAACAATTAAAACGTGGAACCGATTGGTCTCAAAAACATATTTTTCCCGGCTCATTATTGTTGGCTCAGCATCGGGTAGCCGAAGCTATGGAACAGGTGGGGAGTTTGTTCCTGCACTCATGGGAAGAGTTTAGTCACAACTACGCCCGCACACTAAAATCCTGGCACGAACGATTTAATGCATCGCTGCCGGAAGTTCGTGCTCAAGGTTTTGATGAAACCTTCATTCGTAAGTGGAATTACTATCTGGAGTACTGTCACGCTGGATTTAATATGAGGAACGTCGGCGTAGCTCAGGCAATATATACCCGCCCCAATAATTTGAGCCTGAGGGAAGCCCGATGATTCGCAACATTCTCTTTGCCTTCTTCGGCTTGATGCTCATTTCGATGCTGATCCTTTGCTTTTATGCAGGCAGCAAACAGAACATGCTAAGTTATTTTGGTGAGGAATTTTCAAATCCTTGGTTTGTGGCAACCTTAATGGATTGTTATTGGGGTTTATTTATTTTCTATGGCTGGTTGGTCTATCAGGAAAAGAGCTGGTTAAGCAGAATTCCATGGCTGGTTGCAATATGTTCATTGGGAATGATTGCCGTTTCCTGTTACGGGCTAATGCGAACTTATCGGCTTGAAAAAGACGCATGCTTCGAAGATTTCCTCATAAGAGAACGGATTGATTAAAATTGTATGGATTCAATTGTACCTCAGCTTCTCTTGTGTTGGGTGGTGATATTTACTGTTATAAATCTGACCTTTGCGTTTAGCCAAAAAATACGGAATGCCGGCATCGTCGATGTTTTGTGGGGTTTTAGTTTTTGTGCGGTCACTATTTTTTTTACCTTAACAGGTGATGGCGATGAAACCCGCAGAATATTTCTGGCTGTGGCGACAAGCTTATGGTCTGGCCGTTTGGGAATCTACCTATTGATGAGATGGAAGGCACTTCACCCAATTGAAGATAAACGCTATGCTGAGCTTCGGCAAAAATGGGGGACTAACGCCAACCTTTATATGTTTGGGATGTTTCATTGGCAGGGGGCTTTAATCATGATTTTTTCGCCGATTTTCGCCGTGCCGACATGGAATTCTAACACAGGCATGAGTTTGGTTGAATGGATTGGTTTAGCCATTGTTGCGATTGCAATAGTTGGCGAATCGATAGCCGACTGGCAGTTAGCGAGATTTAAGAAACAACGCTCCAATGAGGTATGCCAGTCAGGATTTTGGAAGTACTCCCGCCATCCAAATTACTTTTTCCAATGGATTGCCTGGATGGGTTTCTTCCTGTTCGCTCTAGGCTCCGGAGGATGGTGGACTTTTTACTGCCCGCTGTTGATGCTATTCCTGTTGGTAAAGGTCTTTGGCATACCTGCAAACGAAAAGCACAACCTTGAATCCAAAGGTGAAGCATACAAAAGGTACCAGCAAACCACCTCCAGTTTTATCCCTTGGCCCCGCAGCACAAAAACCACATGATTGATACACTGTTAGAGAAGAATTGGATCCCTGATTTCCTTATCCGTAGTCAGATTAGAAGACTTAACCAAAGGAGATTAAAATCGGAGGCGCAAAAGCACGCAAACGGATATAAGGCCGAATTGGTTAAAGAGCTCAAATCTTCACCCATCGCTATCGAGACAATTGCTGCCAATGACCAGCATTATGAAGTGCCCCCCGAATTTTTCGAGAGATGTTTGGGTAAACACCTCAAATATAGTTGCTGCTACTGGCCAAATGAAGTCTCAAACCTCGATCAAGCTGAATCGAGCATGCTCGAGTTAACCTGTGAAAGGGCAGAACTAAAAGACGGTCAGACCATCCTCGAACTGGGTTGTGGCTGGGGAGCAATCAGCCTCTGGATGGCTGAGCAATACCCAAACTCAAAGATTCTTTCTGTATCGAATTCAAACGATCAAAGAAAATTTATCGAAACGACCGCTGCTCAGCGAGGGTTGCAAAACCTGCAGGTCCAAACCTGTGATATGAATAGTTTCGAAACGGACCAAACTTTTGATCGAGTTGTCTCAGTTGAGATGTTTGAACACATGAAGAATTATGATGAACTTCTTCGTCGAATTAATAAATGGCTAAACTCGGAAGGAAAATTATTTGTCCATATATTTTCTCACA
>JAYOSV010000040.1:18996-26278 GCA_038139415.1 Verrucomicrobiales bacterium
GCTAATTGGATGGGACGCCACTTTTTCACCGGAGGCATTATGCCGAGTGACGATCTACTAAGTCATTTCAGTGAGGATTTAACCATAGAAAAACAATGGCAGGTAAACGGCATTCACTATTCCAAAACTGCCGAAGCTTGGCTGACAAACATGGATTTGCATGAAACTGAGATTCGAGAAATTTTCAAAAAAACTTACGGTGCAAACCAAACAACTAAATGGTTCGCCTACTGGCGGATTTTTTTTATGGCCTGTGCTGAATTATGGAAGACCGACAGCGGTAAGGAATGGATTGTGAGTCATTACCTCTTTGAGAAGGCATCAAGATGAAACCGAAACTAAAAATACTCGGGCTAATGGCCATTTGCCTCATGTTTTTGTGGGTAGCCTGCACTAACCTCATCGAATGGCGTGGAGCAGGAATTCCAAAAATAGTACTAAAAAAATCCGGGCCTAATATGGATGAATTGCGCCAGGAAAGAGAATTGGACCAACGAAACGACTCGGCTGAAACAGGCAACCTCAATGATGAAAACGGAACTAATGCCAACTGGAACTATTTTCGAGGGCCAAATGGTGACGGAATCTACTCAAGCAAAGCGGTTCTAACCGATTGGCCGGAAAAAGGCCCACCGCTTCTTTGGAGGAAATTGGTGGGCGGAGGTCACTCCTCGTTTGCAATCGCGCAAGACCTTGCCTTTAGCATTGAACAACAAGATGACAATGAGGTCGTTGTCGCATTTTCAACCGACACTGGACGGGTTAAATGGACTCATGAGTACCAAGCTAAATTTGAGGAGTATTTTGGTGGAATAGGTCCACGCAGTACTCCAATCTGGGATGAAAACTTATTGTATTCAATTGGCGCTAAAGGGCACCTCAACTGCCTGAAAGCAAACACAGGAGAAATTGTTTGGAAAAAAAATCTCCTGACCGAAAATCAGGTGGAGGTTCCCTATTGGGGTGTCTCTGCTTCCCCTTTAATTTATAAAAATTCAGTAATCCTGACTCCGGGCGGCGAAAACAATAATGCTGTAGTTGCCTTGGACAAGAAATCTGGAAAAAAATTATGGAGTAACCTAAACGGCACACAAACCTATGCAACTCCCGTGTTATTAAAGCTGCTTGGCCAAGAGCATTTGATTATTACGCTAAAAGACAAAGTAGCTGCTCTAGATCCGAGTGATGGCAAACTCATGTGTTCGCATCCATGGAAAATATTCATGAACAACTATAACATAGCCCAACCAACCCGATTAGCCGATGACATCGTACTCATCTCTGCTGGCTATGGCACAGGAGCTGAAGCATTTAGAATAATTCAAAAAAATAGTGACATACGAACCGAGTCTTTGTGGAAGAGTAAATCCTTAAAAACGAAGTTCTCCAGTCCGATTTTTTGGGAAGGTCATTTATACGGTCTCAATGAAAATCGGCTCGTCTGTTTAAACGCCAAGGACGGTTCCTTAAAATGGCGTGGAGACAAATTCGGTTATGGTCAAATCATCGCCGCATCGGGTCACTTAATTATTCTTGGAGACGCCGGGGATCTAGCCTTGGTGGAAATGAACCCAAACGAGTTCGTGCCCAAGGCCAAATTTAAAGCCCTAGAAGGCGGTCGCACATGGAACTATCCAGCCCTTTATCAGGGACTTCTATTTGTTCGCAACAGCTATGAAATGGCGTGTTACGATCTCAGGATAAAATAACCTCAATCCCTCTAAGGCTTTTAATTGATACATGATTCTGGTTGTAGCCGATGACCTTTCGGGGGCTGCGGAGTTGGCCGGGATTGCATTTGCGCACGGACTGACGGCGGAGGTGCAGACGGAGTTGCAGCCGCGCACCGAGGCGCAGGTGATCTGTCTGGACACAGATACGCGACGGCTGGAACCGGAGGCGGCCGCGGCCGGGCTGCGGAAATTGACGCGCCGACTCAAGGCGGCTTCGCCGGAATTCATTTTCAAAAAAACCGACTCCGCATTGCGGGGGAACATCGGGGCGGAGCTGGGCGTGTTGCTGGAGATCACAGCGCGAGTGCGGGCGGTATTTGTACCGGCCAATCCGTCCCGCGGCCGGACCATTCGCGGGGGTGAATATTGGATCGGCGATACGCCGCTGCACGAAACGGATTTCGCCCGGGACCCGCAGCATCCGTCGACCACGGCGAATGTGGCGGCACGATTTGGGAGCGATCCAGCAATCACGATTCCCGATGCCACCGCCGAAGCCGATGTGCTGACGGCGGCCGGCGAGTGTGATGACCTCGTGTTACCGGCGGGCGCGGGTGATTTTTTTGCAGCCCTGCTTGAGACACGCGGGCACGCCGCCATGCCGGCAGAGATCACGGCGGCGGCTGGGCCGGCGTTGTTTGTCTGCGGCAGCCTGGCCGCATGGGGACGCGGCCGATCCAGCCAATGCGAAACGCACGGCGTTCCGGTGTGCGCCATGCCGGCCGAATTATTCGGGCAAAGCGAACATCCGGCAGCGCTGCATGCGTGGGTGCAATCGGCCTGCGCGGCGATGGGTGAACACGGCGCAGTGATGCTAGCCATCGGACGGATGAAAGCGGTGGAACGCGCGCCGCTTCTGGAATCCCGATTGGCGCAGGCGATGGCGATGGTGCTCGCACAAATGGACGTGGCGCGGCTGTTGCTCGAGGGTGGGGCTACGGCCTCGGCGGCGTTGCGACGGCTGAAGTGGTCGCGTCTGTCGGCGGTGGATTTGGCCGCGGTGGATCTGCCGGGCCTGCGGATGGCAGAAGATGACCCGAGGGTGTTCATCAAGCCGGGCAGTTATGAATGGCCCGATTCGGTTTGGCCCGGCGAAGAAAATTGATTAGCGTGGGGCGCGTTCACCCCAAATCATGAAAACATTGCTCCCGGTCTTTGCCGTCCTCCTCCTCAGCTTATCCAAGCTATCCGCCGCCAAGCTGCCCAACATCATGGTGTTTCTGATTGATGACATGGGCGTGATGGACACGTCCGTGCCGTTCCTCGCCGATGAGAATGGCAAGCCCAAGCGGTATCCGTTGAACGACTACTACCGCACGCCGGGGATGGAGCGACTGGCGAAGCAGGGTATCCGGTTCAATCAGTTTTATGCCATGAGCGTATGTTCGCCCACGCGAATTTCGATCATGACCGGCCAAAACGCCGCGCGACATCGAGCCACTAACTGGATCAACCCGCGCGGCAACAACCGCGGCGCCAATGGGCCGGATAGCTGGAATTGGCCTGGCCTGAAGAAGGGCGACGTGACATTACCCGGCGTGCTACGCACTCAGGGCTATAAGACCATCCACGTGGGCAAGGCGCACTTTGGGCCGAATGATCACGAGGGCTCCGAACCCTTAAACCTCGGCTTCGACATCAATGTCGGCGGTGCTTCCTTTGGTGCGCCCGGTAGTTATTACGCGGAAAAGAAATACGGCAAAGGCACGCGCCGCGGGCACCACGCCGTCCCGCATCTCGACAAGTACCATGACTCGGATACGTTCCTTTCCGAGGCCCTGACCATTGAGGCTAAAAAACACATCACCGAGATCGCCCAGAGTAAGCAACCGTTCTTCCTGCACTTCTCGCATTACGCCGTGCATTCGCCGTTTGAATCCGACCCACGCTTTGCTGTCCACTATTCGGATTCAGGCAAGCCCAAGAGCGCCCAAGCCTTTGCCACATTGATTGCAGGCATGGACAAATCGCTCAATGACATGCTCGATCATTTTGAAAAACTCGGTGTGGCGGAGGATACGCTGGTGATCTTCCTCGGTGACAACGGCTCGGACGCCCCGCTCGGGCACCAACACGCGGTCGCCTGCTCGGCGCCATTGCGCGGCAAGAAAGGAGCGCATTACGAAGGCGGCATGCGCGTGCCCTTCATCGCGGCTTGGGCCAAGCCCAATGCGAAGAACGCCCATCAACAACGACTGAGCATTCCGGCCAACCGACTCCTCCCACAGGTTGCCAATGTCACCGACCTATTCCCCACCCTGCTCCAGTTGACCGGTGCCAAGTCGCCCAAGGGCCACACGGTCGACGGCCAATCACTGCTCCTGCCGATCACCGGCAGCCGCGATCATCTCGCACGCCAGCAGTTTCTCATGCATTACCCTCATGGCCCGCACCGCAGCAACTACTTCACCGTCTGGCGCGACGGCGATTGGAAGGTCATCTACCACAACTTCCCCAAGGCCCCGCCCCTTGGCGGCAAGGTTCAATCCGGGGGCGAACACTACGAGCTGTTTAATCTGGTAAAGGATCCGTTTGAATCCGCCAACGTTGCCAAGGACCACCCCGAGGTGCTTCGGAAAATGATGCAAGGTCTGGCGGCTCAGTTAGAACAACACAACGCCGTCTACCCGCAGGATCAAGCCGGCAAAACGCTAAAACCGATTGTACCGTAAGGCGTATTAAACAATGAAAAATGGAATTCTAATCGCATCCCTGCTCGCGCTGCCGTTGATGGCGGCGGCGGAGTTTGCCGTGAAACCCCTGACCGAAGCGCAGGCGCGCGAGTACAAGCTGGACACCGGCTTTTACAAAAAGGCGACGAAGGTTCAGGGCATCCTGATCGTTACCTCCGGGCGCGTGGCCGATGTGGCGCATCACGAGACGGCCTATCAGTTCGACATGCTGATGCGCAGCCTGAAGCCCGAGATCGCCGAGCGCATTCGCAAGAAGCGCGTGCTCTGTCTCCTGATCGGCCACAACGAACTGACCTCCCAACTGCCGCAGTTTGCCACGGACAAAATCGGCAAGGAACTAGACTTCTACAACTGGCGCCGGCGCGGTTTTCTCACGCGCATCGGCACGCGTTCGACCGTGGTGTTCGCCGAGGAAGACGTGATGGAATACGAGGGCGGCATGCGGTTGGAGAGCATCCTGGTGCATGAATTCGGCCACGTAGTGCACGGCGCAGGCTTTGATGACGCCCTGCAAAAACGCCTGACCGCCACCTTCGAGAACGTCGCCAAGACTGGCATCTGGAACGACGGCCGCGCCGCCCAACGTTTCCGCCGTGTGACCAGTAAGAAGCCGGTAAGTTTGCTGACTGAATTAAAACAGTGGTTCCCGAAGGAATCGCCCGAGCTGCTCAAGCGCGCCCTGAACCAAGGCGATATTTTGGTGAACGGCAAGAAAGCCAACGCGCAAGTGAAGGTGACGCGCACGGACAAGGTGTTGATCGCCTTTGGCGGCCCCAAACGCTGCTACGCCTCGCGCAATCGTGCCGAGTATTGGGCGGAGATTTATCAGTGCTGGTTCAACACCAACCGCACGATGGACCACGACCACAACCACATCCACACCCGCGCGCAACTCATCAAATATGATCCCATGGGAGCCAAGCTCTGCGAAGATGTACTGGGCAAGCCGGACTGGCGCTTTGTCTCCCCTCGCGAACGTGCCGGCCAAGCGCACTTAAAAAACTACGATCCCGCCAAGGCTCCAAAAGTGGAGGACCTACCGCACATCAAGGTGGCTGCGAACGATTACTACGACGAGTACTGGAAAGTGTTTTGGCAACGACTCTACGACAAGCACGAGGTGCCCTCCCCTCATACCCGAAGCCTATTCAACGGCAAGGACCTGACAGGCTGGAAAGTGGACGTTCCCCATCTCGACAATAACCCTGATGACAAAGTGCCTTTCGTGGCCCGCGACGGCATGTTGGTGAGCCTCGGTTCCCCCGGCGGTCATCTGGTGCATGACGAGGTGAACCAGAACTACCGCCTAGAGGTGGAATACCGATTCGCGAGCAAACCGGGCAACTGCGGGGTTTTGGTGCACGCCTCCACGCCACGGGCCCTTTACAAGATGTTCCCGAAGTCCATCGAGGTGCAAATGTACCACAAGAACGCGGGCGACTTCTGGTGTATCGTGGAGGACATTACAGTGCCCAACATGGTAAAGCGCCGTGGACCTGAAAAAAATTGGGGAATCACTGAGGGCAAAGCCCGCCGCATCCTCAACCTAACCGATGGTTCGGAGAAAGAACCCGGCGATTGGAACCGCATGGTGATCGAGTGCCTCAACGACCAGATCAAGGTGTGGGTCAACGGCGATTTCGTAAATCACGGCTCCAAATGCACCGCGAAGAAAGGTAAGATCGCCATTCAGGCAGAGGGTTCAGAGGTGGAGTTTCGCAAACTAACCCTCACACCCATAAACGTCCTAACCGAGTAAAACGCCAGACGCTTCCACTGCCATCGAGGGTTAAACCATCCGACAATCCAGTCGGCTTAGGCTACAAACTAATCTTCGAACAATTCCTCAAGTCGCGCGCGCATCACATTGCCGTCGACGGTTTCGCCGGTCCAATACTCAACGCCGGTGATACCTTGGTTCACCAACATACCAAGGCCATCGATGACCGTGCAGCCCTTGGCCTCCGCATCGCGGACAAGCTGGGTGCGCGGCGGATTGGGAATCACATCGGCCACCACCATCTCCGCCGTAAGCGAATCGAGATCCAGCGCGAGCTTCGCCTCGGCGTCGGCTAGGCCAATGCTGGTGGCGTTGATCACCACGTCCGTGCCGGCGGGCACCGTGTAGTCGCCATCCCAAGATTCCAATACGGCGGTGACGGGGGTCTTGTCATTTAGAAGTGTAACAAGTTCATTGCCGCGATCCGCACTGCGGTTGACTACCGTGATGTGCGCCGCGCCGGCCAGGGCGCATTCCACACCAATCGCCCGCGCAGCACCGCCGGCGCCAAACATCACCAGTTTTTTGCCGGCCGGATCCACCACCTCCTGCAAACTCTTTAAAAACCCTTTGCCGTCGGTGTTCTCGCCGATGTACTGGCCCTCGCGACGCACAGCACAGTTCACTGCGCCGATAACACTGGCCGATTCACCGAG
This sequence comes from Verrucomicrobiales bacterium, assembly GCA_038139415.1. GTDB lineage: Bacteria > Verrucomicrobiota > Verrucomicrobiia > Limisphaerales > UBA1100 > UBA1100. The sequence continues at coordinate 25,859 of JAYOSV010000040.1, forward strand.
CCCATCGAGATGCTCGATGACGGCGACCTTGTGCGGGATGGAACAATTGAAGCCAGCCCAACTCATTGCGCGCGCGCCGGCCACGGCATCGGCGAGCTTTTCAGGTGGCACCTCGGTGTTGAGATAACGGTAATGCAGCCCATGATGGCGATAAGCGGCTTCGACCATTTCCACCGTGGGATTCTCGGCCGCTGGTTGGGCAAACGAACCGGTGATGTGATGCAGGAAATTGTGTTCTTCAGACATGACGTTTAGCGCGAATGAAACCAGACCTCCCCAAAGGGCAAAAGGAAAAATCAGGCATGTCTTTCTGTGAATGGGTTTGACCGATCATGGCACAGACGTACGCTGTACGATAAGAAGGGCGAGTACGACAAGGCACTAAAGTATTACCAGAAATCACTGGCGATTGATCTCAAA
>JAYOSV010000040.1:26378-28247 GCA_038139415.1 Verrucomicrobiales bacterium
ATTACCAGAAATCACTGGCGATTGATCTCAAAGAACTGGGGCCGGAGCATTTTGGTGTGGCCATCAGCTACAACAAGATGGCTTATGTCTACAAAGCCAAGAAGGATCTGGCCAAGGCCAAGGAGTATTGGGCGAAAGCCTATGCGATTCGCCTCAAGAAACTGGGCCCAAACCATCCTGATACCGAGGACACCAAGGCCGAACTGGACGCGCTGAAGGAGTGATGGACGCTCCGAACCTTTGGTCCCGTCCATAAAACAGGCTTCCCCGCGCTCGGTGTGAAGCAATTAGCAAAGTTTCGCGTCCAAGAACTACCACACTGCTCAAAGAGCCGGCCGTTGCCCGGGCAAATTCTGGAGCATCCACGAACTGCAGGTATACGGCAAATAACGCACTGGACGGAATCCGCCGCGCATGGCAAACAACCCACTCACTTTTCACTTTATGAAGAAACTCCTCATCACTGGATTGTGCGCCCTCTTCTCGCTCACCGCGGGCGCGGCGCAACTGGAACTCAAGAAAGGCGACAGCGTCGTGCTCATCGGCAACACGTTGGCCGAGCGCATGCAGCATCATGGCTGGCTGGAAAGCTACGTGCAGTCAGCCTTGCCCAAACACGAAATCACCTTCCGCAACCACGGCTTCTCTGGCGACAAAGTCAACAGCCGGCCGCGCAACCGCGGGTTCATCAACGCCCAGGAGTACCTGAAAATCTCCAAGGCTGACGTGATCATCGCCTTCTGGGGCTACAACGAATCCTACGACAATGATCCCGCCCGTTTCACGCAGGAGATGGAGAAGTGGATTGCTGAAACCTTAAAGCAAAACTACAGCGGCAAAGGAGCCCCACGACTGGTGATTTGTGCGCCGATCATGCACGAAAATCTGAACACCCCCAACCTGCCCGACGGCAAGGCCAACAACGCCCGCCTCATGCAGTACGCCGGGGCTGCCGAAGTGGCCGCTGCCAAATATAAATTGCCCTACGTGGATCTCTTCCACGTTACCAAGCATCTTTACATGATGAACAAGGAGCCGCTTACCCTCAACGGCATCCACCCCAACAGCCGCGGCAACCAGCTGATCGCCCAGCATCTGGTTAAGGAAGTGTTCGGCCTGGAAGTCAGCAAGGACACTAAGAAAGTGGAGAGTATCCGCGAGGCTGTGCTGGATAAGAACTGGCACTGGCACAACCGCTACCGCGCCACCGATGGCAATGACGTGTGGGGCAGTCGCGCCGGCCTCAAGTTTGTCGATGGCCAATCCAACGGCGACGTGCTGATGCACGAGCTGGAGATGATCGACGTCATGGTCGCCAACCGCGACCGGAAAGTCTGGGCTCACGCCAATGGCAACACTAAGTTTAAAGTGGATGATTCTAATGTACCGGAGCCGGTCGGCGTGAAAACCAACGTCGGTGGCGGCTCCCGAAGCAGTAACGCCCAGAAAGAAGGTAACAAGATTTACATCTCTCCGAACGAAACCGCCGCCCAACTGCAACTGGCCAAGGGCCTCAAGGTGAATGTCTTTGCCTCCGAGGAAATGTTCCCCGAAATGGCCAACCCCGTGCAGATGGCTGTGGATACCAAGGGCCGCCTCTGGGCCGCCACCTGGCCCACCTACCCCAAGTGGGAGCCACTCAAGAAAATGGACGACCGCCTGCTGATCCTCCCCGATGAGAATCGCGACGGCGTGGCCGACAAGGCCATCACCTTCGCCAAGGTACACAACCCCACCGGATTCGAATTCTGGAACGGCGGTGTCATCGTGGCCAGCGTGCCCGACATCCTGTTCCTTAAGGACACCGACGGCGACGACGTGGCCGACGTGCGCATCCGCCTCTTCCATGGCTTGGACAGCGCCGACACC
>JAYOSV010000041.1:0-26304 GCA_038139415.1 Verrucomicrobiales bacterium
GGGGATTGGCTGAAAACAGCTTCTTTTACTGCGGCCCCCAAAAAGGACTATCAACTAATCACCCTCGATCTTAGTCAAACTCCACCACCTCCTGAACCCCTGAAGCGCCCCACAATACCAAACATCTTTGTCCCGGTCCCTCCTGAAGCCGTAACGCCGGAGCCCCCCTCAAAGGAAACGCCGTTTTATTCCAATAAAAACTCCCAAGCCACCCAACCGGAACCCGTGGCCTCGCCGGACAACAAACCCAAATTAAAAGGCGAACACAACGCCCCTCCGGGCACAACCCAAACACCCAACCCCACCTCTCTGCAAACCAAGCCACAATCAACATTGCAACCTAACGCCGGCAAACCAAGCTCATCGAAACCATCAGCTCCGGCCACCAACTTTCACGGTAGAACCAAGATCAATCCGACTCCCATTAACCCGATCACTCCAACCTCACCGCCCCCAGCCGCAATCCGTTCGAATCAAGGCCTTCAAAAGGCGACTGTGAGTGATCCCAACAACCATTTGCCTGCACCGACAAAACTCAACGGGGCTGCCGGGTTGCTCCCAACCTTTCCGGACGGACCCAAAGCTCCGTCACTCCAGCAGGCCAAGTCCGGTCTTGGCAGTCGTAAAATGAATACGGACGACGCCGGCACTGCTAGAACCGGTGCCCCCGCTCTGGATGTGCGACTGACGGGTTATGGTGATTATGATGCCCGTTTCTTCGCTGCAATCAGCATTGCGTGGCGCAAACAAATCAAGGATCGTTCTTGGGTTGCCAGCACCGTCAAGGTGGATTTCAACCTCCATTCCGACGGCCGTATTGATAATGTCCAGATACACGACACCCGGGCCGCCTCCATCCTGCAATTTTTCTGCCGGGAAGCCATCGAGCAACCGGCCCCCTTCGAGCCTTGGAGCAGCGAGATGCGCACCCAGCTTGGCCCCGGTCCGCGACGCTGCCGTATTACTTTCAATTATCTCATCCGATGAAGTTGCTTTCTGTTTGCCTGCTAATTTTCTTTACCTCCTTGTTCCCCCCTCCGCTCTACGCCGAGGATTCTACCCCAACGGCGCAAGAGCCCCCGCAATCCGCGATGAAAACCACCATTATCGGTGTGCTGATTGCAACCTCGCTAATCAGCATGTTTTTGATAGTCGAACGCAGCATTGCACTGAGGCGTGAAGCCGTTATCCCGGGGCGTTTAATAGAAGCTCAGAGCGTCTGCCAAACCCAAGAGGAGTTACTGGCCCTACGCACTACCAGCAATCAACTACCTTCTCCCTACGGTCGCCTGCTGAGTTGTGCGATCGACCATTTGCATTTACCGCGTGAAGAAAACATCGAGTTAATCCAAACACGTGCTCGGGCTGAAGTGTCTAAGCTCGAACGCGGAATCGTCGTACTCGAAATCGTAACTGGCGTAGCTCCACTCCTCGGTTTAGTGGGCACCATATTTGGGCTCATCACCCTATTCCAAGGAATGGGTGTGGAGGCTTCCAGTGAGCAATACGCCCTATTCTCTGAGGGTATCAGTATTGCACTCAAGGCCACCCTGCTCGGCCTGGTGGTCGCCATCCCATCGCTGGTTGGCTGGAGTTATTTCAACCGCAAGGTCGAAACACTATCCATTGAAATGGAAAATCTTTGTGACGAGTTCCTGCGCAGCCAATACCGCCGCAACGCTTAGTTTGTCTCATGCAATTCCGCGCCAACAAGAAACGGTCCGCGCCTTCCGTGATCATCGTGTCGCTGATCGATGTCTTGATGGTGGTGCTGATCTTTCTCGTGGTGAGCACGACTTTTAAGAAACGTGTACCAGCGTTGAATTTAAACCTCCCCGCCTCCCTCAGCGCAGGGAGCGCGATCACGGAGACCGATGAGCCCCTAACGATTCAAATAAGACAGGAAGCCCCACATCTGCGCTTAAACAACCGTACGGTGACACTTTCGGAATTGAGCACTCTTCTGCGAGAACGCGTCAAAACAAACCCGCAGGTAAACCTGAATATTCAAGCCGACGAAAAGGCTCCATTCGGTGAAGTCGTGGGAGTCCGAGATGCCGCCAGCACGGCAGGCATCACCAACATTCACGCGCAGGTGAAACTGCCCGCCGAACGTTAACTCTTTTTCACACGTGTCTTAACGCCCTGCACTTTGGAGCGCACCTTCAGGCGCAGCGCGTTGAGATTAATAAAGCCGGTGGCGTCATCCTGATTGTACGCATCGGTCGGGTCTGCCTCCATTGTTGCGATATCAGGATTGTACAGACTCAGCTTTGACTTACGACCCGCAGTGTAAAGACCACCCTTGTATAACTTTAAACGTACCGTGCCAGAAACTGTCTTCTGCGTTTCACTCACCAACGCCTGCAACGCCTCACGTTCCGGCGCATACCAAAAGCCGTTGTACACGAGCTCAGAATATTTCGGGATTAACGAATCTCGAATGTGCATTACCTCGCGATCCATGGTGATGGATTCCATCTGTCGATGACCGAAATGTAAAATGGTGCCACCCGGCGTTTCGTATACGCCGCGGCTCTTCATCCCTACAAATCGGTTCTCTACAATATCCACACGGCCAATTCCATGTTTTCCGCCCAACTTATTGAGCTTCCGCATCACTCCGAGCGGGTTCAAGGCTTTGCCGTTCACGGCGATGCAATTACCCTTGTCGAACTCGAGATTCACATATTCCGGTTTATCCGGCGCATCCTCGGGCGACACCGAAAGCTTGAACATCCCCTTATTTTTAGACGCGAAGGCATCAAACCATGTATCCTCAAGAATTCCGGCTTCGTAAGAAATATGCAACAAATTGCGATCCATCGAGTATGGTTTGCTGGCACTTGCCTCGACGTCGACCTTGTGCGCTCGGCAATAGTCAATCATCTCCTTGCGGCCGGGGAACTGCTCGCGAAATTCTGACATCCGCCACGGGGCTATAATATCAATATCAGGTGCCAACGACGCAGCTGTCAGCTCAAAACGCACCTGATCATTTCCTTTACCGGTCGCGCCGTGGGCAATCGCATGGGCCTTTTCCTTGCGGGCGATTTCCACCATGCGTTTGGCAATTAGCGGTCGCGCAATACTAGTTCCGAGATAATATTGATCTTCATAGATCGCCCCGGCCTGCATCATGGGGTAAATGAAATCCGCAGCGAATTCCTGCTGCAGATCGTCAATGAACATCTTGGAGGCCCCCGTGCGCTTGGCCTTTTTATTCAAACCACGCAACTCCTCCTCTTGCCCCACGTCGGCGCAAAAAGCGATCATTTCGGCGTTGTATTTTTCCTTCAGCCACGTAAGCAACACCGAAGTGTCTAGCCCACCGGAATATGCGAGTACTATCTTCATCGTGTAAAATTAAATCATGTGGCAAAACATGGCGTCGCGCAACTTGGGCTCAAACCATGTGCTCTTCGGGGGCATAATACCACCGGCATCGGCAATCGCCATCAAATCCTCAATACTGGTGGGATACATGGAAAACGCGCAGGCATAGTCGCCGCCGTCCACAAGCCGCTCCAATTCGGCCGTACCGCGGATGCCGCCAATGAAACCAATCCGATTGCTGGTGCGCGGATCATCAATCGCCAGCATGGGGCTCAAGACATGGTTCTGGAGTAAGGCCACATCCAGTTCATCCATGGGGTTATCGGCCTTGGCGAATTCCGGTTTAACCACTAGGCGCCGCCAGACGCCATCCAAGTAAAAGCCCAGTTCGTTTTTGGCACTGCAGTCGCCAGACCCGCCTTCGCTGATCTCAAAGATCACCCCTAAACGTTCGAGAAATGTTTCTGCGTTTAAACCGTTTAAATCCTTCACCACTCTATTATAGGCTAGGATTTTCATTTGGTTATGCGGGAACGTCACCGTCAGGAAAAACCCACTTTGACCCGAACCCGAACGGGAGGCATTCACGCGAGAGGCCGCCGCACTTCGGTGATGACCATCGGCAATATAAAGAAAATTAATGTCCTCAAATTGTGCCCGCAAGAAAGCAACGTCATCGGCGTCATGAACATTCCAAGCCGTATGTTGCACGCCGTCTTCTGCTGTGAAATCCACATTGGGTTTCGAAGCGATCACCCTCTCAACGAAGGCATCCACCTCGGGTTTAGCCCGGTAGGTGAGAAATACCGGCCCGGTCTGAGAATTCAGTGCCTCAATATGGCGAACGCGATCGTCCTCCTTTGCCGGCCGGGTTAGCTCATGTTTCTTGATAATATCCGCATCGTACTCTGCACAACACGCTGCTGCCACGAAACCGACCTGGGCATGTCCATCCATGATCTGCTGATACAAATAATACCCAGGCTGAGTATCCTGAACGAGGGCGCCTTGCTCTTGAAGCAATCGGAAGTTTTCAGCCCCTTTCGCATACACCGACTCTGAATACACATCAATACCGGGCTCAAGATCGATCTCGGGCTTACTGACGTGCAAAAAACTGTAAGGATTTCCTTCGGCAAGGACGCGAGCCTCATGGCTATTCATCACGTCGTAAGGCAGCTCGCAGATCTGGGACGCGAGCTCGGGTTTAGGCCGCAGAGCGGCAAATGGTTTCAAGGTAGCCATGACCGGGGCGGGAACGTACCGATTGCCCGGCATGTTGACCATGAAAAAGCACGGGGTATGTCAAAGATTTGTCCTTGCCACTGTTGAATTTTGCGCATCATATACGCACATGCCGCGCGCACAATGCGTCGGCACTGAGATATGGCCATTCAACAACTTCAGGAACTGCTTTGAGCCGTCCGCGTGGTAAGGGCAGAGGACGACGCTGGGAACCCCGCATCCGGGTCAACGAACGCATCCGCGTCCGAGAGGTACGTGTCGTGGATGCCGAGGGCCAACAGGTGGGCGTCATGAATACCGACAAAGCGCTGGCCCTGGCCAAGCGAGCCGGATTTGATCTGGTTGAAATCTCACCAAATGCGCGCCCGCCAGTTTGCCGTATTTGTGATTTCGGTAAATACCAATACGAGGAATCCAAGAAGAAAAAAGAAAACAAAAAGAGCGCCAACGTCGGCAAGGTCAAGGAGGTGCAACTCCGGCCCCGCTGCGAACAGCACGATTTTGATTTCAAACTGGCCCACGCCACCAATTTCCTATGTCAGGAAATGAAGGTGAAAATCCACCTTCGCTTCCGCGGCCGGGAAAACGCCCACAAGGATATTGGGTTCGACACGGTCAAACGATTCATCGATTCCCTCAAGCCTTGGGGTAAATCAGATGTCGCTCCGCGTCTCGCCGGCCGCGGCATTGACGCGCTTGTCAACCCGCTCCCGGCTAATCAACGGGCGGAAAATCCTCACGAGAAATCCAAGCTGAAAGATCTTGAGGAGGAACCGCACGAAGACGATTCCCGCAGTGGGGACGAAGAGAACCTCAATACGCCGTTTGAAGATCTGGATTCCGCGGCTACTGAGAATTAATCCAACACCCCTTGTTTGCGCAGCATCGCCTCCATGGCGCGATCCATCATGAGATCCGCCAACGGTAAGGTCAATTGATCTAATCGAGAGACGGCAGCCTTAAGCGCCGGCAAATCTCCCAAGTCATTTTCAGCGGACTGCAGCAAATCCTCCACCGCTGCGATGGCCTCGGCAATAGCCGGCGCGCCATCCAGTTCACCCTGAAACATCGTAAGCCCATCGCGCGCCGCCTTGGCCGCTTCGCGAGCCTTGAGAGCCGCCTCAACCCAACGTCGCGCATCCATATCCTCAAAGGCATGATCCACGGATTCCTCAACCATCTCCTGCACGCGGTCATCACTCACATCCACGGCCGATTGTATGGGGACGATCTTCTCACGCCCAGTTGCCGTATCTCGGGCAAGGACTCTCAAAATGCCGTCCGCATCGATTTCAAATTGCACCCCAACCCGAGCTCCTCCGCGTGGAGCAGATTCAAAATCCACCTCAAATCTCCCTAAACTCCAATTATCTGCCGCGCGCTCGCGTTCCCCTTGAAGAACGTGTACCAGCATGGCTCGTTGGCCATCTACCGCATTGGTAAACAGCTCGCCCGCCTTGGCTGGGATAGTCGTATTGCGGGGAATAATCACATTCATTAACCCGCCAAACGTTTCCACCCCCAAGGACAATGGCGTCACATCCAGTAACAATGTCGCCGTCATTTCTCCGGACAAAATTGCTCCCTGAACAGACGCCCCCAGCGCCACGGCCTCATCAGGATTCACTCCGGTATTCAACACAGGCCCATCGGCCGAATGAAAGGAATCGCCCAATCGCACCTCTCCTCGTGCCTCCTCATATTCTGCGCACTTAAACCATTCCGAAACCAGTCGCCGAACCAGCGGCATCCGCGTTTGTCCGCCCACCAAGATCACCTGCGTTAAATCAGCCGCATTCACGCCCGCATCCGACAAAGCCTGCCGACAGCTTGCTCTGGTTTGTTCGATAGTCGGCCGAGCCAGGGATTCTAAATCATTTCGTTTAAAATTTAAATCCAAGCTGAAATCCGGTTTAAGAAAAGGAAGTTGTATTCGGTATTCTTCAGCACTAGACAAAGCAATTTTCGCCTGCTCGGCCGCTTCACGGATTCGAGCCTTAGCCGTAACACCCAATCCGCCGCCGGCTTTTGACTCCAACCATTCGGCAATGACCGTATCCACATCGTCTCCGCCCAAGGCCGTGTTGCCATGAGTTGCCAACACTTGAAACACTCCTTCACGAAGCTCAAGAATCGACAAGTCAAACGTTCCGCCGCCCAAATCATACACCGCCACCTTATCCCCTTCCGGTGAACCTTGCAGACCACCTGCCAAGGCCGCGGCCGTCGGTTCATTTATAATACGCTCAACCTCCCAGCCGGCTTCTTGCCCCGCCAGTTTGGTGGCCTGGCGTTGGGCGTCATTGAAATAGGCCGGCACAGTAATGACCGCTCTGCTCACCGGCTCACCCAGCGCTTCCTCTGCTTGGATTCGAAGCGTTTTAAGGATCAATGCTGAAATCTCCACAGGCGAAGCTGCTTCTCCGTCCACCAACGTGACCTCCGAACGCCCCATGAAACGCTTGGCGGATGAAACTGCCCGTTCCGGCTCCACTGTTTGGATGCGCTTGGCCGCAACGCCCACAACAGGTTCACCTTGCTTTGGGAAATGAACAATAGAAGGCAGTAACCTTCGCCCCTCAGCGTCAGCAAGAATCCCTGGCATCCCCGCTTCAACTACGGCAACAGCCGAATGCGTAGTCCCCAAATCAATACCAACGATTTTACTCACGCGCGGAGCTTGCAATGAACCGGTGGACTTGTCCACTCTGTCGCATGCACTGCCTGGTCACTGCCGGCGCAACCTATGAGCCGATCGACGAAGTGCGCCGGTTAACCAACCACTCCACCGGCCGATTAGGCTGCGCCTTGGCCGATGCCTTGCAACGGGCCGGCCATCGCGTCACGTTGCTATTATCGGAAACCGCCCAACACAACCCACGCAGCCGCAAGGTGCGCGTCCTCCGCTTCAACACTACGCACTCACTGCAGCGGCAAATGAAAGAAGCAGAAGCACTGAAAGTTAAGGCCATCTTCCACGTGGCGGCAGTGTCTGATTTCAGCATTGCTCGTCCGCGCCGGGGGAAATTCTCCAGCGCCGAAAAACTTACATTAACGCTCAAACCCACCCTAAAAATCATCAGGCAATTACGCCGATGGTACCCCAATGCCCTTGTGGTCGGCTGGAAATACGAAGTGTCTGGAAGGCCCAAGCAAGCGATTAACAAAGGCTTGGAGCAAATGAAAAACTACCAAACCGACGCCTGCGTCGTGAACGGCCCAGCCTACGGTGAGGGGTTTGGATTGGTGAGAAAAGAAGCAGAACATTGTCCGAACGAGCGAGCCCTGTTCCGGCGCCTCCTTACATTACTTCAGTAACCTCGATGCCTAGCGCATCCAACCCGGACCTGAGCACACGCGCTGTTAATTCGCATATAGCCAACCGACTATTTCGCTCAGCTTCTTCCGCCTTCAAAACCGGACAGGCTTCATAGAACCGGCTGAAATGCCCCGCTAGCTCGAACAAATAGTTACACAAAAAGTTCGGACGATAATCCTGCGCCACCATTTCAAGGGTTTGCCCGAAATTCATCAGGTGCTTGGCTAGGGCCAATTCTTCAGGCGCCTTGAGCCGAAACTCCACAGTCGCAAAATTCGGAGCATCCATTTTACGGAAAATACTGCGCACTCGCGTGTAGGCATATTGAAGATACGGCGCGGTATTGCCTTGAAGCGCGAGCATTTTGTCCCAGTCAAAAATGTAATCGCTCTGTCGGTTATTTGAGAGATCGGCATACTTCAAGGCACCCAACCCAACCACACGCGCAATCGCACGGCGTTCATCTTCAGTAAGATCCCGGTTCTTCTCGCTCACTAGAGCGAAGGCGCGCTCCTCCGCTTCATTCAGCAAATCTGCCAAACGCACCGTATCGCCACTCCGCGTCTTAAAGGGTTTTCCATCAGGACCCAGAATGGACCCAAACCAAACATGCTCCAGCTTCACGGATTCCGAATCCTGCCAGCGACCAAAGATCTTGAAGAGCTGCTGAAAATGAAGCTGCTGGCGGCCGTCGGTTACGTAGACAATTTCCGTAGGACTCCACGTCTCCATGCGGTACCGCAGTGTGGCAAGATCCGTGGTTGTGTAGTTCGCGGCCCCGTCGCGTTTCCGCACAATAGCCGGCTTATCAGCCAGCTGTTGATCACCAGGGAACCGTACCACCATAGCCCCTTCACTTTCCTCAGCAATGCCCTTCTCTTGCAGTTCTTCGGTCAGGCCTGATAAATGCGGGTTATAAAAACTCTCGCCCAACGTCTCGTCGAAGGTCACCCCAAGCCGGCCATACACGTGATCAAATTGTTCCTGTGAAAGTGCGATCATGCGTTTCCAGATCGCATGGTTTTCCTCGTCGCCCGCCTGCAGTTTGACCAGTTCAGCCCGCGCCTCATCGCGACGCGATTCATCGGCATTAATGGTTTTGTAGAGTCGTTCGAGTTCAGCAATCGGATCCTGCTCCAGCGCAGCCTCATCCAGTTCGGTCTTCCAGCCGAGCAACAACATACCAAACTGCGTCCCCCAATCGCCGATGTGATTGTCCGTCACGACACGATGTCCCAGCATTCGAAGTACGCGCGCCAACGTGTCACCCAAAATGGTCGACCGGATATGCCCCACATGCATCGGCTTGGCGACATTGGGTGAGCTGAAATCCACCACCACAGTGCGCGGTGATTTCGCGGGATCGACGAACGGACAATCCAATTTCAGAGCAGAACGCAATGCCTCCTGAAGCGCATCTGGTTTTAGGCGGAAATTCAGAAAACCGGGGCCGGCAATTTCTACAGGCTCACACCAATCAGCTACATCCAATGATTGTACAACCTGTTCGGCGAGTTTGCGCGGGTTCATTTTCCGCTGCTTGGCCAATCCCATGAGCGCGTTACTTTGGTAATCACCATGCTGCGGGTCAGCGCAGGGACGCACCAAAAGGCGGGTTCGATCCGCATCGGGCAAATGTGTCAGCGTCGCTTCCTGAAGGCGCTGTTCGATCTCGGCCTGGATCACAGCGATTACTCAGTCGGTTGACTGATGATCTGCTGAATGGCGGCAGCGTCTTCAGCGTTATCCAGCGAGTCTCGGAATTCGCGGTTGTGGAGCAGCTTGGCGATATTGGCCAATGTATGAAGATGTTTTTGAAACTGACCTTGCGGCACAAGAAACAGCACCACCAGATTCACCGGTTGATTGTCCAGTGCCTCAAAATCAATGCCCGCCTTGGAGCGGCCCAATGCGCCGACGACATCCTCGACCAATTCCGTGGCAGCATGAGGGATCCCAATCCCAAAACCAATACCGGTGCTCATGGAATTTTCGCGCTTCTTGACGACCTCGGTAATGGCCTCGCGATCCTCTTCTTTGATTGCCCCACTGCTTACCAGTTGGCCTATCAGTTCGGTGATCGCCTCCCAACGATCTGTAGATTGAAGGTCCGGCACGATATGCTCGGCCTGGACAATTTCACTCAGTGTCATTTCTTGCGACGCATTTCGCATGAAGGGCGATGCTATTTCAAGGCTGAATTGATGGCCGCCACACCCCGCTGGGCCAAACCTCCCATTTCCTGAAAGGTCCGGCCGACTTCGCTGACGATCTCCAGACCCACTTCAAACAAGCCCGGCTCACCCATTACCAACGACCAACCGGCCATCAGAACTAACGTATTCCCCAATAAAATGATAACCGCTGAGAAACATCGGCCCTGCGAGGTGATATCAGGCTGGCGTGTACGGAGGATTTCCACGGTCAATAACAAATGAAACGAATACGCCAATCCTAACGCCCAATGGAATATCCCCCAGGCCCACGGCGTATCCCATCCCAAAAACACCCGGCCCAAGGCAAAAAACGCGAACACCAGTACGGCATATAATGGAACAAAATACGGGGCCAATGTGACAAAGAAATTATCTTTAGTGACATACACATGTCCGCCTTCGCCGGTGACTTTCATGCCCTTCACGCGGCCGCCGCAGACCATGGCCGCCAACGCATGGGTAAATTCGTGCCCCAATACATACACCCACATAGGCCGCGGCAACCACCGAAATAGGCCTCCCATACAGGCGACTCCCGCGATTAGTGGCACTATCACCACGCCTTGAAATTCAAACTCCCGCCACAACCCGTCCAAAGCCCGTAATACACCAAGGTAAACCGGCAATAAAAAGATCGCGATGAATAGTTTGGCCCTCCGAGGCACGGTTGATAGAAACCCAAACAGGGGCGAAAATCGAGTCGAAACCGTGAATGACTTGCGATTGCCTCCAGCCGCCCCCCCCGCTAGCATCCTTGATGATTCGTGAGGAAGTGCTGGAGGTATTTCGGCAAAACAACGCCCTTTTAGAGGGCCATTTCATTTTACGCAGCGGCCTAAGAAGCCGGGAATTCTTCCAATGCGCGCAGGCGCTCCAGAAAATGCCAGTCGTGGAACAGCTCGGCGCCGCTCTTGCCAATAAGGTGCGAGATCTCGGTATTACCACGGTGGTGGCCCCAGCAATGGGCGGATTAGTGATTGGCCAGGAAGTCGCGCGTCAATTGGGCGTACGATTTATTTTTGTGGAAAAAGAAAACGACGTCTTGGTGTTGCGGCGAGGATTCCAGATCGACTCACGTGAAAAAATCCTAATCGTAGAAGATGTGGTCACCCGCGGCGGACGCGCGGATGAAACCATCCACATTGTTCGCGAGCACGGCGGTGATTTGCAGGCACTGGCCGTGTTAGTGGACCGCTCCAGTGGCGGCTACGATCCCGGTGTTCCGTTTATCAGCCTTCTCGAAATGCAGGTGGAAACCTTTGCCCCGGATGATCTCCCTGAAGATTTACAGGCCTTGGAACCGATAAAACCGGGGAGTTAATCATGACCGACGAAACTCTCACTGTGGGCGGCGGATGCTTCTGGTGCCTCGAAGCGCTATTCCAACGACTCGCGGGTGTATCCCAAGTAACACCCGGATATGCCGGTGGTGACACGAATAACCCCACCTATCGTGAGGTATGCGCAGGCAACACCGGCCATGCGGAGGTAATCCAAATCACCTTCAATCCAGGCACTATTTCCGTGAGCGACCTCCTCGAATTCTTTTTCGAAGCCCACGATCCCACGACTCTAAATCGCCAAGGCAATGACGTGGGGACACAATATCGATCCACAATTATGCCGTATTCTCCGGAGCAATCCAATCTAGCACGCACCGCCCTAGATCAAGCGGCCGGCAGCTTTGAGGAACCTATTGTGACCACAATCGAGCCACTGGAGACCTTTTATCCAGCGGAAGCCTATCATCACGATTATTACAACCAGCACCAATCCGCGCCCTACTGCGCCTTTGTCATCTCCCCAAAACTCGATAAACTACGCGACCGACTAACCGGTAATTAATGAGGGATTCTTGACGGAAAGCGTCCAATACTTTTAGATCAACTGCATTATGAACCGATTCAGACACATTCTCGTCCTTGCGTTGTTGGGTGCCAGCAGCTTCCAAGTATGGGGCTGGGTTGATGCTGTGCCAATCCAGAGGCCTTTGCCTGGGGCAGCACCGGTTTTAGCGAAACAGTTGTTCAACATCATCCCTAATAACACCACCGCAATCCCAGCCCTGAAATTAAATCATCGCTCTAAATCCGAGCATTTCAGCCTCAATGATGGCTCGCTCTATTTCGGGAAATTGGCCGGTTTTGACGCCCAAAAGGGGTTTCTTTGGAAACACCCATACATCACGCCGGATCTCCGGGTTTCCCCAAGTCATGTGAAATACATCCAGCTGGGCCAACGCGAAACGCCCGCAAATTCTCGGAATCATAATTGCCAAATCACCCTCGCCAATGGGGATGCCCTTTCCGGCGAACTCAAGTCTTTATCAGATGGCAAACTGACTCTTAGCACTTGGTACGGCGGTGAATTGCAACTGAAACAATCGGCTCTCAAAACACTCGTACCCGGGTTCACTGCCCTCAAGGATTTGTATCAAGGCCCTCAAAGCGTAAGGGACTGGACGTTTTACGATTCCTCCAACGGCCAATACCTCAAAGCGCTTGCAGCCGATGCAACCGCCGAGGAAGTCGAAAAGAAAAACAAAAAGCTGAATCTCAGCAATGGCGCTTGGAAGCTTAAGGATCAAACCTTCGAGGCCCGACGCAGCCAAGCTCGCGTGGGGAGAAATTTCGAAAATCTCCCAAACAGTCTCCGGTATGATTTTAATGTTCACTGGACGGGTTATCTGAATCTCTACGTAAATTTCCTAACCGACAATTTAAACTCATACAGCAGCGGCAACGCCTACTGCCTGCGCATCAACACCTCCTACTCCTACCTCTACCGATACAAACTCAAAAACGGCGCCGGAAACGGACGTAACGTGGGCTCCAATGTTCGCATCAACCTCAATACACTCGGCAATCACGCCCGATTCTCAATTCGCGTCGATCGCAAAAAAAACTCAATTGCGCTTTTCATTAACGAGAAATTCATCAAGCACTGGGACGACGCACAAAACGACCCACTCCCCATCGAATCCAAGGGGTTGATGTTCACCTCCATGAGCTCGAACCCCGTCACCCTCAGCCAGATTAGCCTTGCTGAATGGAATGGCAAAATCCCCGGTGGCAACAATGTTACCGAACAACAGAGCGACCAGGATTTTATCTTATTCGCCAATGAAGACAGTATGAGTGGCAAGTTAATTGGCATCGCGGAGGGTAATATGACTTTTGAGACGCCCTTTGCAAAACTACCAATTCCGCTCAAAAATATTACGCGCGTAAATCTCGCAAAAAGTAAACCCGAGCCTCTTTCACCTCGCACCGTCAGGGCCGTCATGCGTAACGGCCAAGGCAGTGTCAGTGGGGAATTGCTTAAATGGGAAGATGGAAAAATATCACTCAAAAGCCCGTACTTCGGTGAGGCCTCGTTTGTGGAAAGCATTTTCCAGAGCATCGAGTTTGGCGCCAAACCCCTTGAAACCTCCCGACTCCAGCCACCCACCACGGAGGTCAAACCCCTCCCTGTGCGCCAACAGTTACGCAAAAATATTTTACCCCAAATTGAGCTTCAGCAATTGGAACGATAATTCAATATGAAAACTACCCTGAGCATCCTTTTTATTTCCATTCTTTTGCCAACACTCGGATCGGCCCGCGAAAAAATTCGCATCGTGCCGCCGCCAGGGCTTGTCCCCGCGCCACCACGCCCCACCCCCGTTTTCAACAGTCCGAAAGTTGATGGCGAGCACGTCCGATTACTTGATGGCAGCATCTTCAAAGGAGCGTTTAAGGGCTTTAATGAAAACGGCGAACTCCTTTGGGAGCACCCTGGGGTTTCGCCCATCGCCATCCAGCCCTCCGCCCTAGCCAAGCTCACTCTCAAAAGCGACACGGTGGCTGCCAAGAGCCACACCGGTGTAGCCCGCCTGATCAATGGAGACCGACTCACTGGCGACCTGAAACATCTCGATGACAAGGGACTTGTGATCAACACGTGGTATGCCGGCGCTCTCACCATTGACCGGCACACCATCCAAACCCTCACTCCGGGTGCAACCAAGGGCGAAAGCCTGTATTCTGGCCCAACCGCTGAGGACCAAAAATCTTGGAAATACACAAACAACGGCTCCTACAAGTGGACCTTCAAGGACGGAGGCTTTCAAAGCAACGGCAGCAGCGCCAACGTAGGCCGTATGTTGGAGGATATGCCCGAGATCGCCAAACTGGAATTCGACTACCAATGGCAATCCGGTTCACCTAGTCTGTACATCAGTATACTGACCGACAATCTTTCCTCATATAGCGCTGGTAACTGCTACAGCATACGTATCTCTAGCACTTCCATGTATGTGTACCGCTACAGCCGCATCAATGGCGGCCTAAGCAGCTCGCGCCTCACACCCTCCAGTGTGAGCCATCGCCTAAACCGCACACGACTCCGCTCCCGTGTGGCCCTTTGCGTGGATACCACTAAGAAAACTTTGGCTGTGATCGTGGACGGCAAACTCGTAGGAACATTCCGGGATAACTCCGGCCGCGACATGGATGCCCTGGGCAACGGGTTCGCGTTCCATTCCCGCTCCTCAATTCCGGCCCGCATAAGCAATGTTAGCGTCACCAAATGGGATGGCGGCCTACCCAGTGGCGGCACCACCTCAAGCTTGGCTCTAAAGCAGGATTTTGTGAAATTCAACAACGACGATTCCTTTAGCGGCAACCTAGTCGGCATTACCGATGGCACATTGAAATTCAAAACGGAATTCGCCGAATTACCCATCCCCTTAAAAACCGTAAGTCAGTTGCATTTTGCCAAAGAACGCCTAAAGAATCCCGCCATTAGCGCCAAAGCCATCCGAGCTACTCTGGTGGATGACATTAAGGTCACCGGCACCATCAAGGAATGGAAAGATGGTGAAGTGACGCTGGCCAGCCCGGTTTTTGGAGAAGCCACTTTTAAGGCAGACGCCTTTAAAATTATCGAATTTAATCTGGGTAAACCCCGTAATTCAGCTTCCATTAACACAAAACCCCAAAACAGCGTTATCGATCGCGCCCATGCAATTCGAGCTGCTCAACTAGGCGCGGCCGAAGCGGTAGACGGCCTAGAGCTAAAAGGGAAAATACCCGGCATCCGGTTAAATTTAAATATCCAACGCCGGTGATTACATGAGATCGTTGACCATCATCCTACTAACAGTCCTTAGCCTTCGCGCCGAGCAGGACGGCGGGTTCCTTACGGATGATGATTTCGACAACCTTTCCCGCAGCGACCAGCTCACCCTCTTACCCCAAGCCCCATTCGCCGCCTTAGTACGCGGTGAATTTATGCGAGGCGAATTTCTGGGCCTCACCGGGAAAGGGGTTCATTGGAAACACGCTGGGATAATCGAACCCTTCCACCTAAAGACAGGAAACATTCGGTTTCTCGAGCTGAACCCTACCCTCCAACGTCCGCCAGCTAATTTTGAAGTCCGGCTCCTAAGCGGCGAACGCCTTAAAGGCAGTCTAATTTCACTGGACGATTCAACTATCCAAATCGAGAACCCATTTTGCGGCAGGGTTTCCATCAAGCTTGCAAATCTGGATCAAATCATCTCCCACGCCGCAACAGGCCCCGCCTTGATTGACAGCATTGGTACCAAAGAGGATTGGACTTACCTCAAACCACCCGCCAAGCCCGAAGACGGAATTCTGCAACGCTTGATCGATCAAAACCTTGCACGCTGGGTAGTGCATGAAGGCGAACTCCGTTGTGACGGCCTCAATGGGGTAGCCGTTGCCCGTGAGGTTCCCCACAACCCCTCGTCCATCGAAATCCAACTCACCATCACTAGCCCCGTTGACCCGCCCGAATTGAGCATCCATTTATTCGCCGACCAACTCGAGGACTGGCGTTCAGGAAATAACTTGAGCCTGCTTTTCAAAAAAGGAGCCGTCGCCCCCAAGGTACAACAAAAAGAAATCAGAGGTCGCATGGGGCGCCCTGTCCCAATTAAAATTGCTGCCAATGGCCGCTACCAAATCGTTATTCGCGCAGACCGCACAGAGTCCACTATCAAGTTCGAACTGAATGGCGAGCCTTTCGCTGAATGGAAATCCGATGTCCCACTCAAAGGGAAAGGGCATGGAATCATTCTGGTTTCCCGCGATAAAAAAGAAGTGCGGATTTCCGATTTCAAGGTGTTCAAGGCCAATGCTCGGCTGACCGATGAATACAGTGAAAATGAAGCGCGCCCCACAAACGGAGCCACCATCACCCTAATTAACGGGGATCATGTATCCGGCAAACTACTCGGCTTCCGGAACGGTCATTTCCATTGCCGGACAGATTTTGCTGAAATCCCCCTCAAACCTGCGCTCATCTCAAAGATCCTTTTCCCCAAGCAACCCAACCCCGATAAGATAACGGCAAAAAAACAGGTCAGTTTGTTATTCCAAAACCGAGATCTCCTAACCGCCACATTTATCGACCTGTCAGCCAGTGGCGTCAAAATCGAGCACCCACTTTTTGGGCCCAAAGAACTACCGGTCGAATCAATTCGGGTTATTGATTTCCACAAACGCAGAGATGGTACCACATCCCACCCTTCGCTGCGCCCCCCTAAAAAAGGTGGAAAAGATAAGAAGCGAGGTAACCCGAAATGGGGTGCTGAAGACCCAATGCCACTACCTTTAATCGAGCCCTGAGCCCGTAACCCTTCCCCTCGCCCATCACCGCTGGTACATTTCCCGCGGCATGGCATTTGAATCCTACAACGATTTCCTTAACACACTGGAAAAGGATGGCGAATTGCGACGCATCTCTTTTCCTGTCGCCACCGAATTGGAGATAACCGAAATTGCCGATCGGGAAATGAAAATACCTGGCGGTGGACAGGCGTTACTTTTCGAGAAACCCACAGTCCAAGGAAAACCCGCCGACCTGCCACTGGCAATCAACACTCTCGGGTCCCAAAAACGTATGGCGCTCGCCTTGGGGCGCGACAGCGTTCAGGAAGCCGCCGCTGAACTGGGAAGCCTCATGCACGCAAAGCCGCCTACCGGCTTCCGCGAGGCCATCCAATTGCTCGGCAGCGCCCTGGAATTACGCCACGCCAAGCCAAAGCAGGTTGGCAATGGCCCTTGCAAGGATGTCATCCACCGTTTTGATTCCACCGCCAGCCCAGAAGAAATCGCATCCACCCCGCTCCCTACGCTCCTCAACCTACCCATTCAACAATGTTGGCCCGATGATGGCGGCCGCTTCATCACTCTACCCTGCGTCGTAACACAGGATCCTGACTCCGGCGCGCGCAATATCGGTATGTACCGAATGCAGGTCTTTGACCACCAAACCACTGGCATGCATTGGCAACTCCAAAAAGTTGCCGCCCGACATGGACGACGTTATTACGAAAAAGGGGAGCGGATGCCGGTCAGTGTTTTTCTGGGCGGCGACCCTGTATATCCGTTTTGCGCCACCGCTCCGCTGCCCGACGGACTTGATGAATTGTTGCTGGCCGGCTACCTCCGCCGCGAGTCCGTGCCGCTCGTGAAATGCGAAACCAACGATCTCCAAGTGCCCGCCAATGCGGACATCGTGATTGAGGGCTATGTCGACCCCACGGAACCGCTCCGGAGTGAAGGCCCGTTCGGCGATCATACTGGCTATTACACCCTGCCTGAAGACTATCCCGCGTTTCACATTACGGCCATCACACATCGCAGCGATGCCGTGTACCCGAGCACCATCGTAGGGCAACCACCGATGGAGGATTTTTACCTTGGCGGAGCAAGCGTCGCGCTGTTTCTGCCGATCTTCCAGATGAATTTCCCGGAGATCGTGGACATCGCCCTACCCGCTGAGGGCGTGTTTCACAATCTGGTTTTTGTGAGCATCAAAAAAACGTACCCCATGCAGGCCTACAAAATTATGCACGGCCTCTGGGGCATGGGTCAAATGATGTTCAGTAAATATATCGTGGTGGTGGATGACGATGTGGATGTACACAATACCAGCGAGGTACTGTTCCGACTGGGAGCAAACACGGATCCAAAACGGGACAGCATTCTCACTCGGGGGCCGGCTGATGTGCTTGACCATGCTACACCGGAAATCGCCATCGGCTCCAAGATGGGACTCGATGCCACACGCAAGTTAGCAGGTGAAGGATTCAAGCGGGAATGGCCTCCGATTATCAAGATGGATGAGACCATCAAACACAAAGTGGATGAGCTGCTTGGTAGTTGACGTCCAAAATTTCCTGTTACCATTGCGCTCCTGTGATACACAATCGGCCATGCGCACATTGCTGACAGCCATCATTCTTTGTCTTTCCGCGGCCCACAGCCAGGCGGCCAAGCCAAATATCGTGATGATTCTCGTGGATGATCTGGGATACTCTGATCTCTCATCTTTTGGCGGGGCGGACATCCGCACCCCGGCAATTGATAAACTCATGAATTCCGGCCTGCGATTTGATCAGTTTTACTCAAACTGCACGGTGTGCACGCCCACTCGGGCTTCCTTGCTGACAGGGCGTTACCCCGATCTTGTCGGGGCACCCGGCGTCATCCGCCAAAACGCCGTGAGCAATTGGGGTTATTTCAAGCCTACTGGCCCAACGCTACCTGAGCTAATGAGCAAGGCCGGTTATCACACCGGTATGGTCGGCAAATGGCATCTCGGGTTTGAGTCGCCCAACACCCCCAATGATCGTGGCTTCGAATTTTTCCACGGATTTCTCGCTGACATGATGGATGATTACTGGACACATCTGCGCGGTGGCGTGAACTGGATGCGCCGCAACAAGGAGGTCATCAAGCCCAAGGGGCATGCGACGGAAATTTTCACGCAATGGGCCATTGATTATGTTAAGGAACAATCGGCCAATAAAGACCAGCCCTTCTTCCTGTACCTCGCCTACAACGCCCCGCATTTCCCTATCCAGCCACCGAAAGATTGGCTGGATAAAGTGAAGAAACGCGAACCCCAACTCAGCATCAAGCGCGCCACCAACGTCGCCTTCGTAGAACACATGGACCACGAGATCGGTAAATTTCTTAACACCATCGAGGAGCTCGGCATCAGCAAGGATACACTCATTGTGTTCTCCTCAGATAATGGCGGCTCCATTCCGCACGGCGCCTTGAATGGTAAATTACGCGGCGGCAAACAGGAACACTGGGAAGGCGGCATTCGCGTTCCCACCTGCGCGGTTTGGCCCGGCAAAATCCCCGTCGGCCGCACGGACGCCATCGGCATTACCATGGATTTACTCCCCACTTTCTGCGAAATCGGCGGCACGAAAGTCACCCATGAAATCGAAGGCCTAAGCCTCGCCGATGTTTTTTTGAAGGACGACAAAGGCGATCCTAATCGCACCCTAATCTTCGTCCGGAAAGAAGGCAACCGCCGCTATCAAGGCCGCACCTATTATGCCGTTCGCCGCGGCCCGTGGAAGCTACTGCAAAACCATCCCTTTGAACCCATGCAATTAGTTAACCTCGAAAAAGATCCTGCTGAGGAAAACCCCATGCCTCCGAACACCAAAGTCGGTAATGAACTCATTCAAATCCTGATGCAACATATCCAAAAATCCGGCAGCATCCCTTGGCAGAAACCGACAAAGTAACAATCTCCCGGCTGTCGCGGACAACCAGCCGGGCCTTTTGAGGCCGAGCAAAACCGCAATGACATTTCAATCCTACAACGAAGCCGATCACGTCATCACTCGATTTATCGAGAAGGGAGATGGTGATTTCGAGACATTGGCACTCGCACTGCATGACCTTCAAGTCAGGCATGTCCCAGCCATTGCCGCCCTTTGCCAGAAACGCGACATCACTCCGAGCAGCATCCGGCAAACACACCAAATCCCAGCGATTCCCACAACCGCCTTTCGGGATCTGGCGATCACAAGTATTCCGGAGCGAGATCGTGCCCTCTATTTTGAATCTAGCGGCACAACCGGCTCCAAACCGAGCCGCCATTGGCATCACGAAAAATCACTGGAACTCTACAAAACGTCTCTGAATCCCCCATTCAAAAAGCACGTCCTAAATGGCAAAGAATGGAAAGGCCGCACTCTCGCCCTGACGCCTTTACCGGCCGAGGCTCCGCACTCATCACTCGCCCACATGGTCGGCCATGTTTTGGAGCGTGACGCAATTCATGCCGTTGAAAGCACAAATAATGGCTGGAAAATTAACTGGCAAGTGTGCGATTCAGCATGCGAGCAGTCCACTAAGGCCGCCGCCCCTCTTTTGATATTCGGCCCTGCATTCTCCTTTCTACATTGGCTGGACTCAACCGAAACACTCCACAAATTGCCAAAGGGATCCCGCATTATGGAGACCGGAGGGTACAAAGGGCGATCCCGCGAATTACCAAAAAACGAGTTTCATATGCTGCTAAGCGAGCGGCTCGGTATACCTGAGTCACATATCATATGCGAATACGGGATGTGTGAACTAGGCAGCCAAGCCTACGACCGCGAGACAGGCACAAACAAGGAACGGGTGTTCCGTTTTCCGCATTGGGCACAGCCAATAATTATCAACCCCGAAACCGGCTACACCTGCGTAGAGGGTGAAATTGGCTTGTTGAGAATCATCGATTTGGTCAATGCCTATTCGTCAGTCGCGATCCAAACACAGGACTTGGCGCGATCTGTTTCAAATGGGTTTGAACTGCTTGGCCGCGACCGAACTGCAGCACCTCGCGGTTGTTCTCTAAACTTACTTCAGCAAACATGAGAGACGCCCTCCCCAACTACTTCCTGCTCGACACCCAGCCGGAAGCGCGACTGACACCAGAGGTGGTCACCGAAGCGTGCCGCCAACTAAAACGCAACCGGGCCCAATACCTGCGAGACATGCCGACTGAGCAGGTAATCACCCTCCTGTCTCGGTTGGCGGAAAATTGGCAGGATGACCTTTTCCCTTTCCGGAAAATGGCACTTGAAGCTGAACCAACTGTCACTGGCTTTTCACGCCCCAGTCTTGCGCACGGACTGGATCGTTTTTTTGCCCGAATTACCGAGGACAACCTTCACAATCAGATTGCTCAGGAACTAGGTGATTCGCGTCGGCTTGATGCCCCGTTAAGCACACCGGAGGAACGGTTTGATAACCGCCTCGCATTCGCCCGCGGCCCCGAACTCATTGGCCATATCGCCTCAGGCAATCTGCCCTGCCCCACGATGATGAGCATGATCCAAGGCTTGCTGGTCGGCTCAGCCCAATTCATCAAGTGCGCCCAAGACTCCGACTGGCTTCCGGCGGTTTTTGCACACTCGTTGTACGACGCCCACCCCAAGCTCGGAGCCTGCATCGAACTAGCCCACTGGCCAGGCGGCAAATCGGAACTCGAGTCACCCCTGTTTAATGAAGCCGATTGCATCACGGCTACTGGGCGCGATGAAACTCTTGCTTCTATTCAGGCTCGTTTGGATTCGCGCCGGCGCTTTATAGGGTACGGCCACCGCGTCAGCTTTGCTTACATTCAAAAAGACATGCTCTCTCGAGCCGTTTCCCGTGACCTCGCCCAACGCATGGCACAAGATATTGCCTCATGGAACCAACTCGGCTGCCTGTCACCTCATTTGGTTTATGTGGAACAAGGTGGTGCCGTGCGGCCTGAAATGTTTGCTGAAATGGTCGCTGAAGCGCTTGATTCGCTCGAGGCCACACAGCCGCGAGGGGATATTAGTCCGGAAGAATCCGGCACCATCGCATACAAGCGGGATTTTTATGACGTTCGCTCGGCCGGCGCCGGCGACGTGCGCCAATGGAAAAGTGAGGAAGGCACGCATTGGACCGTTGTGTTCGAGGAAGACCCGGTGTTTACCACATCTTGCCTGAACCGTTTTATCCATGTGAAACCCGTTGGCGACCTGTATGAAATGCTCCGCGTTGCCGAGATGGCGCGCGGCCAAGTCTCAACAGTGGGCCTTGCGGCACCTAAAAACGACGCTGAAACCATCGTCAAGCAATTGGCGCACTGGGGTGTCACCCGAGTTTGTCCCATCGGACAAATGCAGGATCCCCCATTGGGCTGGCGCCATGATGGTCGACCACCTTTGGGAGACTTGGTTACCTGGACAGATTGGGAACAGTAAAATGAAAATCGAACTCCAAAAAACATTTCAATTCGAAGCCGCACACTCGCTACCGCGCCTCCCCCAGGATCATAAATGCTATCGACTCCACGGGCATAGTTTCAAAGCCACGCTCCACGTCAGCGGAGAATGCGACGAGGACCTGGGGTGGTTGATTGATTACGCCGAAATCAGCGACGCCTTTAAACCTCTCTGGGAGCAGCTCGACCATCATCATTTGAACGAAATCGAGGGCCTCGAAAATCCTACCAGCGAAAACATCGCCCGCTGGATCTGGGACCACCTCAAACCGGCCTTACCCTTACTCCAAGCCGTGGAGATTGCGGAGACCTGCAACGCCAGTTGCGTTTACCGTGGGGACTCGATATCATTCGGCATGCCCACTCGCTACGCCCACGTCAACATAATCGCCCGCGACTGGCGGCGACTTTGCGAATTTTACGAACAGGTTTTCGACTGTGAACCTTGGAGTAGCGAACGCGACCATCACGGAGCTCACATTGATGCCCTGACCAAAATGCCCGGCATGCGCGTTCAGGGCCGTCACTTGCGCGTTCCGGGCCATGGCCCAAATGGTCCCACCATCGAAATCTTCACCTTTTCAGAGAACGGCAAGGATTATCCCCGCCCCTTGAACCGCCCAGGTTTTGCACACCTCGCTTTCGAGGTAGATGATATCGACGCCAAACGTGAGCAAATCAAACACTTGGGTGGTGATGACTACGGTGATCTGGTCACCATTGATATCGCCGGCGCCGGACGCCTGAGTTTGATCTATATGACCGACCTAGAAGGGAACGTAGTTGAGCTTCAGAAATGGCACAATGATTCAGATGCCTAGGCTTGCCCAAAACCATTTTCCCATACAAATTCCCGCATGCGAATTCTTCTGTTTGGCCTGGTCCTTTATTTAATTCCGGCCGCCCAGGCTCAACTAACGCCCCCTGCCCCCAAACCCATTGTGGGCGCGCGCCAACCGGCCTTAAGCCCAGACGGTAAACGACTGGCCTTTGTGTATCGGGGTGATATTTGGCTGACGAACAGTAAGGGCGGCCGTGCTCGCCCGCTAACGTTCCATCTTGAATACGATGCTTATCCCGTTTTCTCGCCGGACGGCCACTGGATTGCATTCGGCAGTAAGCGCCATGGGGGCTGGGATATTTTTGTCATCCCGGCAGAAGGCGGAAAAGCCCGACGCCTGACCTGGCATTCGGGTCACGAAATCCCATTCGGCTGGAGTCCGGACGGCCAACAAATTGCCTTTGGAGCACGCCGCGATAGTCCAAATTATTGCCTCATGAGCGTTGAGGTCGCCACCTATAAATCCAAGGTCTTGGTCGAGGACTATGCCGCCCTGCGTTATCCGCGCTGGTCACCAGATGGCAACACCCTCCTCTACACCCGGTATGGCATGCCGTGGTACCGCCCGCGTTATCGCGGAGCAGCAGCCGCTCAAACATGGTCAATCGATCTAAAAACTGGTAAGCGCCAACGCATTCTCGGCGATGACCGCCAATATCTATTTGCTCAATACATGCCCAACGGCCAAGACGTTTTGGTTTCCACCACGGGCGAACCAACCCCTACATTGACTAAACTCAACGAAACGCTTGGGCCGTTTGATGACAACGACCAACGCGCGCCGAACCTTTGGCTCTTAGACCGGGAGACCGAACTGAAACAAATTACCTTTTTCAAAACCGACTCAGTCCGTTACCCCAGCATAGCTGCTGAATCCGGCACGATTGCATTCGAGCATGGCGCAGACATATGGCTGATGCGATCCACCCGGGACAAACCACACCCGGTTAAACTCGTCGCCAGCACCGATGAAAAACGGAACTCTAAGGAGCATAAAACCTCCACAACAGGCGTCACAGAGGCTGAACCTTCACCCAAAGGCGACGTGATGTTGTTCGGCCTTCAGGGGGATATCTGGACAATAAAGACGACTAAAGCCAAGGGTGTAAACCGGGAACGGGACGAATTGGCCATCCGGCACACAACTTGGGCTGGGGATGACTCCGATTTTTCGTGGGCCAATGATGGGAAGAAATTTTATTTCACCTCCGACCGCGAAGGTAATACGCGCATCTACGAATACGACCTTGAAAAGCGCACCCAAACCCCACTTTGGAATCGCGACGAAAACATCGTACGCCTCCGTGTCTCACCTGACGGCAAGCATTTGTATTTCTGGGTCGCCGGGCCGGAAGGCGGTCTGCATCGCATGACGCTTGCCAACCAGGAGGTTAAGCGCATTTTCAAACTGCCCGGCATTCACATGCGCGGCCGTGGTGGCATCGATTATGAATGGTCTCCCGATCTGAAATGGATCGCTTACACCACACGCACAGGCAATAATTCCTATAATATCTGGGTTATCCCTGCAGATGGCGGCGAAGCCAAGAATGTCACCCGACTTAGTGCGTTCCACAGTCAGCCAACTTGGTCGCCTAACGGTAAATATTTATATTTTCAAAGCGACCGCGACGGCTCAGGCCTCTACCGCGTTGCTCTCGAACCGGATGAATTTCGTAATACGGATATCGATGACCGCTATGTAAAACCCGACAAGACACCGGATGTAAAAATTGATTTTGATCAAATCGACAAGCGCATTCAAAAAATATCCTCTACCAGCCCGTCCAGCGACCTCACCATGACGAATTCGGGGTTTCTATTTTTTCTTTCCGGAGGTGACGTTTACCGTGCCACGCATAACGGTAGTGAAGTAAAAAAAATAAATTCCGACGGCGGCCGCAGCGCCCTCCGAGTATTTCCCAGTGGACGCTCAGCCTCTTTTATTAAGAGTAGCCGGATGTACC
Organism: Verrucomicrobiales bacterium; assembly: GCA_038139415.1. Taxonomy (GTDB): domain Bacteria; phylum Verrucomicrobiota; class Verrucomicrobiia; order Limisphaerales; family UBA1100; genus UBA1100. The sequence continues at coordinate 24,994 of JAYOSV010000041.1, forward strand.
TAATGAAGCTCGATAACGGAAGCGCTACACCTGTTACATTCAAGGCGCATTACATTCGCGACACCTTAGCTCAACGAACAGCCGCATTGTACCAGTTCTGGAAAACCTACCACCATCGGTTTTACGATAACAATTTCCACGGCCGAGACTGGGGTGCCTTGCGCGATAAATATCTCCAACGCCTTACCTCAGTTGATACTCATGATGAATTTGCTGTACTCCTGCAAATGATGGTCGGCGAACTAGATGCTTCGCATACGGAGGTATCCCCCGCTTCATCAGGAATCACCGCTCAAAGCACTCCGCACATTGGTTTTACGTTTGATACATCGCACCAGGGAATCGGGCTTAAAATTAAAAATGTCCCACCCCGCGCACCGGGATCATTTGAGAAAACTCGCCTGAAACCCGGCGAATTCATCCTCTCAATTGACGGGCAGAAAGTGTCTACCACCGAAACGCTTTACCAATTCCTTAATGGCAAAAAGACACGATTCACGGAATTCGTTGTGAACGACAAGCCCTCCGAACAAGGAGCCCGAAAAGTGCGGTACAAGTTGCTATCCAGTTCTGAATGGCAAAAAATTCAGTACAACAATAACGTCACTGACCTACAGCAGCGCGTTGAAAAATCGAGCAAAGGCCGCATCGGCTACTTACATATCCCCGCCATGGGGAGCGCCGATCAGGCGCGCTTCGAGCGCGAAGCTTACGAATACATGCTCGGCAAGGATGCCATGATTTTTGATGTGCGCTTTAATCGTGGAGGCAATATCTCTGATACACTCATCGACTGGCTAGAACGCAAGCCGCACGGCATCTATAAGTCACGTGATCGCGAGCCCGAGATTGCACCAAGCCGAGCATGGGAGAAGCCTGTTGTCGTGCTCATGAACGAGCACAGTTATTCGAATGGAGAAATGTTCCCCTACGCCATGCGCCAACGCAAGCTCGCCCAACTCGTCGGCATGCCGACGCCCGGCTATGTCATCTGGACGTCTACGTTTTCATTAACCGATGGCACAAAGGCCCGTATCCCAGGACGTGGAGTCTTCCGTATGGACGGTACCAATATGGAAAATCAGGGCGAGAAACCCGATGTTCAAATTTGGGTTACCCCTGAAGAATGGCTTGATGGAAAAGATCCCCAGCTAGAGCAGGCGCTGAAATTACTGGAACCCCAACCGGCCAACGCCACACCGTGAATCAAACGGCGGCAGTCACGCAATTCGACCGACTCCGTTGGAAGGATGGCAAATTGCACGCGGCCTCGCCCGATCCAGTTGTCACCGAAGAACCCCTGGAAATTCG
>JAYOSV010000042.1:0-25147 GCA_038139415.1 Verrucomicrobiales bacterium
TTTGTAAAGAACACACCTAAAACGTGCGGATAAGCATTGGAAAACCAGAGCCAACCCCACGTTTATAATACTCAGCTGGAAAATGCGTTTATTCACCAAAAAACACCAAAAAAGTAGTTCTCCACCGATTATGTCCCATTTATTCTAGGACTGATGGGATAGGGTTAGGCTTAAATCGCATAATTAATGAAATTCACGAAAATGAGCAAATTTTCACACGGAGTAAATTTTTCAGGGCAATTAAACCCCTGTTTACCCAGAAAAAGCCCCCAATTGAGGTGGCACATGTTTTGCTTAATTCGAACGCTACGCGTGCGTCTCGAGACACACGCCATTCCCTACTCGGCGCTTTACTTAGCTAAAGCGTCCGATAAAGTTGCAAGCCATTTGCATTTTGAATAGAAAAGTCGCAAAGTTGTTAAGTGTTTCGGTGGTGACGGCATTAGTCGTGGCCATTGGCTTGCAATGGTTTGCACTACACACGGCCAGCTGGGTTTTTTCCGAGGACGCGCAAGACTCCGGGGATGCTGAGAGTTTTGTTCAATTCATGGTTAACCATAAAACGTGCACCGTTTGCCAATACCTCGCGGAGCACGAATATGAACAAGGCTCACCTCGGCGTTCCAAAACTCAAGCCACTCAGGAAAATTTCACCCAAATTGACGATAACAATGTTGTCATCAACCCGGAGTTCTATGGGGTCCATTTAATCAATGACCCAAATAATCTCGTTTATTCTTCGTTCACTTCCCCCCCTTTTCTTCCGCCTAAGGCTTAATTTTTTAACTTAGCACCCCCTTGCTGTGTGCTGGTGATATCCACCAACCTTATCAAGCGCTCACTTGCGCCCTTTCCTGAAAAAGTTAGAAAATTTAAATTAAATTGATAAAATGAAAAAAAGTTTTACGAATAATCGCGGATTCACGCTGATTGAACTCCTGGTTGTCATTGCAATTATTGGCATCCTTGCAAGCATGCTCCTCCCAACCCTGGCCAAGGCAAAAACAAAGGCCAACCGGCTTAAGTGCGCCAACAACCTGAAGACTGTACACGCCGCTTATACTGCCTATGGCACGGATAACGATGGTGCGACACCTCATTATGACCCGAACTTGACCTCGCAATCCGCAGGACGGGCACTCGGTTATAACAACTGGAGCGACCCTCAAATGGGCAACCGTTGGATGATGGCATATAGCGTTCGCGATTCGCTGGGTGTATACAGTATGATCTCATCCCCATTGGACCCGAAATCCATTGCTGCTCAGAGAAAGCATGCGACCAAATCTTTTGACCAGCTAAATGGACAGACCAACCAAGCAATCGATAGGAAGCTACAGAGCTATTCGATCGCAATGATGGGCGACCTGAGCGCGGGCGACACTGTTCTGGGGCTGACTCGAAATATTAAAGGTCACACTGAGGATGGACACCATTATTACGAGGAACACGGTAAAAATGATAAGTGGGAATATCCTCAAGGGCTCCTTGGCTACGAGCAACATGTGTACGGGTCACATCTATGCCCCGAAGGAGAAGGTCACGACGATCACGACGATCACGACGATCACGGTGATGACGATCACGATGATCACGGTGATGACGATCACGGTGATGAAGGTCATGGCAATGGCTTTTATGGCCCTGGGACCAGGCAGTTCAGCCTGACTGGCTTGAGCTACGACGAAGGCAACTACGTGACCGCCGGTGGAGAAGTGAAGCAAGGAACCGCGTCCGATTTGGACAGCCAAATCCATCGCGCTGAGCATAACTTCAACGAAGGCTCCTCAGTGGCAACAGACCTTAACCTTACACTCTTGAAGCCGTACCAAGACTAGGTTAATTACTTAATGAACAATCAATCCCCGACCAGTAGGTCGGGGATTTTTTTTGGGGTAGGGGCTACAATAACCCAGATCAAACCTGCAAATATCACACCCATTAACGAACGGTCAGGATCATGCTCGGGGTAATTTGGGCCATTCCGAAATAAACAAGAGGAACCAGAAGAAAGCGGTGACGTTCATCACCTTATCGCAAGTAGGCGAGGGCAGCGCGTATCGTTGCTGCATCGGTGAGAACTTATTGAATCCTAGTTGAAAGCTCTTCCCTTGTCTAGCATAAAAGGCACGTAACTTTTTGTGATCCCCGTTAGGGCGAACCACCCTACCAAACGCGTTCATCCACTAATCTTATAAGTTGGAGAGAATCAGGTGCAGCCCTGCCACCAGCGTGAGGGCGTAGGTGAGGGTTCGGAATTTGTCCTCGGGGATTTTTTTGTTTAACCACACGCCCAGCCACACGCCCACGGGCACAAGCGGCAGATAGAGGGCGTTCCACTTCAGGGATTCCAGTGTCACCAAGCCCCAGCCCACAAAAAATGGCATCTTGATCCAGTTAATCCACGTAAAGATCAGAACACGGGTGGAGACAAATACCTCCTTGGATAACCGCTGAGGGATCATGAAGATATTGATCATCGGGCCGGCTCCGTGAGCAAACGTACTGGTCAGGCCGGCCCCGATGCCTGCAACCATGCCCGTGCCGTACCCCGGTACAAAGGGAGTTTCGTTTTTAAACACTTTTTCTTTCACCAACTGAAACACCACAAAGCTCACGGCCAACACGCCGATGATGAGGCTGAAGTGGCGGGGCTCCATTCGGTCCATCAACTGGATACCAGCGATCACGCCCAGTATCACACCGGGCAATAGGTACTTTAAATTCTCCAACCGCCACTGGCGCCAGTAGTGGTAGAGCGAAAAAGAATCGCCCGCGCAAAGGAGCGGCAGGAGAAAACCGACGGCAAACTGTGGCGACTGCCCGGCCATGCCAAATGCCACGACGCACAACGGCGTGGTGAGCATACCTAGACCGCCACCAAAGCCGGCCTTGCTCAGGCCAATGAACACGACCGCAAAACTCACCAATAGAATGACCGGCCACTCCGTCACGCAGGTGGTTTACGGTTCCCATTGCGCGTTGTCGATGGGCGAATGCGTGCGGGGTTATTCAGGCGAATGCTCCGCTGTGTTAACAAGAGACACCGTGTGCAATCTTGACCGTGGACGGTGTGGGTGTTACACAATCGAAAGCCACTACATGTGGCTTTCTGCCAAGGAGGTTTGAAACAACAACATGCGTTGTCCGAAGTGCGACTGTATTGAGGACAAGGTGATTGATTCGCGCTCATCGAAGGAAGGCGCCATTATTCGCCGTCGCCGTGAATGCAATGAATGTCAGCATCGTTTCACCACCTACGAGCAGATAGAGCACCAGCGGCTGATGGTGGTGAAACGGGACGGCCGCCGGGAGGAATTCTCTCGAGAGAAACTGTTCTCCGGCATAGCAAAGGCCTGTCAAAAGCGCCCCATCAGTCAACAGTCCATTGAGGACCTGACCCAACGGATCTACGACACGATCTCGGGGGAGTACGCAGAGGAGGTCCCGGGCATGTCGATAGGCGAGGCGGTGATGAACGGCCTGCGCGAGATCGATCAGGTGGCCTACGTGCGATACGCAAGCGTCTACCGGCGCTTTGAGGAGGCGGACGATTTCGTCCAGGCAGTGAAAAAACTCGAGACAAAGCATGATTCAGCTACATACCGATTGCCTGGTTTTTGAAACCTCAGACGGCGAAGCCATCCCCTGTTCGGCCCACGATGTGACTGTGGAACTGCTGGGCGACGCCGTCACGGAGATCGAACCCCACTTGATCACCGAGGCCGCCGAGGCCGTGCTGTACCATTTCAAGGTCGATCAGGAACGGGCCTCCATCACTGTGGCAGAATTCACCCTAGCTCTGGAACGCATCCTGCGCGGGTTCGGCTACAAGATCATGGCCGCCGGTGAAGAGGATGAAATCGCCAACCATTCGGCCGCTGAAACCGACCTGCATCACCTCGCCCATCAGGCGGGGGAAGGGTTGGAGATGGTGTTCTTCTGCACGCTGCGCGATCAAATCCATGCCGACCTGCATGGGCAGCCCGAACTCCTCAAAGTGAAGGGCCTGCGCGATGCCGTACACAAACTCACCGGTACTAAAAATTGGGGGCCGCGATCGCAGAAGCTCAACGATCAAATTGTCGATTACCTTCGCCACATCGTCGCGCAACACCAGCAGGAGGCGAAGCTCACACTCATGATTGTGTGATGACGCTGTTCGAAAAAATCATCGCGCGCGAGATTCCCGCGGACATATTGTACGAGGATGACCGCGTCCTTGCCTTCAAAGATATCAACCCACAGGCACCCGTGCATGTGCTGGTGATCCCCAAGCAATCCATCCCACGCATCGCCGAGGCGGCGAACTCGGATCAGGATCTCCTCGGGCATCTACTACTCAAAGCTCGGGACGTAGCCAGTGAAATTGGTCTGAAGGAAAACGGCTTTCGACTGGTGATCAATAACGGCCCTGACGGAGGTGAGAGTGTACCGCACCTGCACTGCCATATCCTCGGTGGCCGCGCCCTCAACTGGCCCCCTGGCTGATCAGTCCCGGAAAAGTGTCAGGGCTTTTTCTTCAGTGACGCCAGATATTCGATTAGGTCTACCAATTCCTCTTCCTTGATCGTGAGGTGCAGACCGGGCGGCATGAGCGACAGGGGTTGCTGTTGCCGGCTCTTAATACCCGCTTTCGCGTGGCGCGTCACGGCGCCGGTCGGGCCCTTCACCTCCAGCTCCGCATCCGTCTCGCTTTGGATAATGCCGAACGCGGCATTGCCGTCCTTCAAAGTCACCAGCCACGCCTCGTAGCCAAAGGAAATCCCTGCACTCGGATCAATGATCGCCTCGTACAGTTCTTCCTTGGGCAGTTTGTCGCCAATCTCCGTGAGTGCCGGACCCACCTCCTGCCCGATCGCTCCCACCTTGTGGCAGCGCGCGCAGGCGGCCGTCTCCCGCAGAAACACCTTGGCCCCATTCGCCACGTTGCCCTTGCGCTTAACCAATTCCGCCACCGGCGGCAACGGCTTGGCGTTGGCGCCCGGCGGTCGGGGAAACACCTTGGCTGCCTCCGCCTTGATGTCGGTCCAACGCACCGTGCTCAAGGCTAGACCCGCGGTGAACTTCGCGTTCTGCGGCAGTTTCCCTTCCTTGGCCCACGCCAAAATCTGCCGGGCACCAGTTTCAAAATTGGCCAGCCCTTTCAAGGCTTCCTTGCGCACGTTGGCGTGCACATTGGGATGGATCACTAGCGGAGTCAGCAGCGGAAGCACTTTCTGATTGTTGCTATTGCCCAGTGCGCGCGCCACGGCGGCCGCTTGTTGAGCATCGTTTCCGGTGAGTAAGGCATTAACCGGCTTGAGCCCGTCGCCGCCCAGCACCATACCCAGAGCCTCAACACCCGCGGGATCATTGGGATGCTGCGTCGCCACCGCCAGCAGATCTGCCTCGCGGCCGGTGACCTTGAATTTTTTAACCAACCCCACCAAACGCGGCTCGCCCCGCACCGTATCGAGCACCTGATTCAGCCGCTGCTTCAAGGCGGGGTTCCCATTGACGAGTGCCGGGTCCAACCGGCCTAACGCTTCGATCAGCGTGTTGACTTTCTCAGGCGGCAACGGCTCCGACGCCGGCAGTGGGAGTGTTAGCCCGACAAACAGCGCGATCCATTTCATGCCCGCATTGTATCGGCCCACAAAAAAACCGGCCAGCACGGATGTGTGGCCGGTCGAGATTAGGAGCGGGCTAGAACGCGCCCAGCGCAATCCGCGCCAAGGCTTCATCCTTCTCTTTGCTCTTAGGAATGAAGTCGAGCGCGCGCAGGTAGCGGGGTTTCTCCGCCTCCACCGTGTTGCGATCGAGAATGATGTCCGCCAGATATTTGGCACCGTGCGTGCCGCGGTTGCGCCAGATAATGTCGCGCGCCGCCGCGGTGTTGAGCTTGGCGCCCTTCACCCAAACGTCGAAGAACTTGTTCTCCTGCTTGTCAGCGGCGAGGCCAAGCGCTTCGAGGTACCAACGATCCTTACCGTCATGCGCATTGGCAAGCTTGGCCCAGAGGGCCGGGGCTTCGTCGCTTTGATGATGGCGCAGGGCGATCAGGCATTCGCGGCGCACCAGCGCGCTGTCATCATCGGCGAATTCGCGGATGAGCGGCAGTACGTCAAGCTTGTGCTGACGCGCCAGACGCAGCGCCAAGCCCCGAATGTTGTCGTCCTTGTCCTTGGTCGCCAAGGCCACGGTGGCCACCTGATTGTCCTTGATTTGCGACAGCAGCCACAAGGCGCGCGCGCGCATGCGGGGGTTTTGGTGCTGGGCCAGTTTCAAGAGTGCGGGCTTGGCGTCGTTCTGGCGTTTGTGCAGTTCCATCCAGGCGATGTACTTCACGGAATTGTTCGGGTTTTGGATCGCCGCAATCAGGCCGTCGATGGAATTAAAGTCCAGCTTGGGCAGCTTGTACCCCTTGTGACCCTTGGGCGTGACGCGGAACAACCGGCCGCGATCGAGATCGCCCATGCGGTGACCGCCCACGCCCGGATCGTACCAGTCGGCCACGATCAGGGATCCATCCGGTGCCACCTGCACATCAGACGGTCGGAACCAGCGATCCTTTTGGGCGCCATCCAGAATGTTCACGATCTCAGCCGAATACCCCGCGCCGCTGCGCTTCACCGGGTAAGCCCGGACAATGCTGGGGCCGGCGTCACAATGGATCATTTGGCCCTGGAACACCTTAGGCAGGAGCGTGCCTTCATAGATGCATATGCCGGTGGGCGAGCCGGCGCCGGTGAGGAGGAGATTGGGGATCACGCCGGGATCGTTAAGGTGCCAGTGACGTTCGGGGATAGTCTTCTCCATGTTGGTGCGCTTGTCGCGCCAGCCACCGCCGGTGATTTCGCTGCGAAAACCGTAGTTCCCATACTCCATCACATAATTGATACGCACAGCACGGTTGCCGTCATCGTCGTTGTCGCTCTGCCACAGGGTACCAAAGCTGTCGATGGTCACCATCCAGTTGTTGCGAAAGTTCCAACCGAGCGTTTCTAGTCCGCTGCCATCGAGGTAACAGCGGAACACCATGCCTTGCTGGTAAGGGTTGCGGCGGTCGTTCACCTCGTTGCCGGCCAAGTCCACGATCGGCTTGCCGTCCTTATCCTTGAGCTGGCGGCCGGAGTTACCGAAGTTGAAGTACAATCGGCCGTCCGGGCCGAACATGAAATCATGGATGCCGTGGTCGTGCTGGCTGCCGGCGATGCCGCTGAAGAGCGTCTCCTTCTTGTCAGGTTTATCGTCGCCATCCACATCAATAAAGACCTGCACCTTGTCGCCGGCGGCAATGATCACCTTGGTGTTTTTACCATCCACCGAGCCCAGCACGCAGACTCCGTGCGGGGAATCAATGTCGCGGCCCTGATAAAACACCTTCTTGGCATCCGCCTTCCCGTCGCCGTCAGTGTCTTCCAGAATCAGAATCCGGTCGCCCTCCTGACGTTTGTTGCGATGGCCGCGGTAATTGATGATCTCGGCCACCCATACGCGGCCGCGGTGATCAATATCGATATTGGACGGGCTGAGCATCATCGGCTCGGCGGCAAACACCTCGGCCTTCAGTGCCTCATGCACATCCAGATTCTTCACGGCATCCTCGGGATCCCGACTAGCCGGCGCGGAATTGCCGGCCGCCGCCGCCACGGCCGCAAAACGCGGCTGCTGGGTGAAGATGTGGAACTGTGCGCTGGAGACATTGCCACAGGCACCCTGACTGGTTCCACCATTGTCCAACCCCACGCCGGTGACAATCTTCACATAAGGATGCTCCTTGGGCAGACGATAGGTAATGATCGAGTTGGCGTGCGTGCCGATGCCGAATTCCATCAGGTTGCCGTTCACGCGCAGCGGTTTGCCTCCGCAGTTCTTGTTTACCTGCACATTGCCAAACCCAGACGCGGCATGCTGCCAGCGGATGGCCGTCAGCTTGGTTTCATTGCCGGATGCATCCACGAGCTTGGGCTCTACCCAGTCGGCCCAATCGCAGCCATGGCCGTTGCCGCCGTCGGTCACCACAAGGTGCAGTTCCTTGGCACCCTTGAGATCGGCGGTGAGAGAGGCTTCCGGATTGGCCTTGGTGAGAATCTTAGAAGACACGACCGGTTTCGGGCTCTTACTAGTGAACTCGCTGCCGGCTTTGGGGCCAGGATTGCTGCGCGGCCTGGGCTTGCGACCCTTGTTGTCGAGATTGGCGTACAGATCCTTCTCGGTCAGCTTGCTGGGCACACCGGCCGCCGGCACCACCGCCTGGGCCACCCATACGATGGCGTTGAGTACGGTCTTGCGATAATCGTCGTTGCCCCAGTTCAGGTGATTATGGCCACCGGTAAAGCCGAAGCCGCGTCCGCCATTAGGGCGTTCAAAGGCCCAGGCCACATGCTGAGGATTGCCGGCTGCCACGCTCTTGCGCACATGGGGATTGCCGCTGTGAGCGCCATCACCGCGCTTCATGGTTTCGGCCGGGGCCACATCCGACAGGATCGGCGTCACTCCCTTCATATCCTTGGCAAACCGCATGTGGAAGTACCACTCATCATTAGCCTGAAACGGTTTCACCCCACTGGTGATCGGGTGCTTGGGCAGTTTCTTGAAGTTAGCAACCCAGTGCGGGTTCACCGACCAATGCGTCTCGAAACAGCCGCCCTGCCAGGCGGTGAATTCCTTGTTGCCCTTAGCGGTGGTGGGCTCAACGGCGTAATGGATGGTGAGGAGACCGGTGCCCTTGTCCATCAGCTTGCTAAGCAGCTCAAGGTTGTTGCCCTGCAGCGCGGGATGGCGGCCGCCGCCATCGCTGTAAATTACCACGGCATCTGCGCCTTTAAAGACGCTGCTATCCGTGGGGAACCCGTTGGTGACCACGGTGGGCTGCACGAGATCAGCAGCGCCTTCCTTGAGGCATTTGGCCAGCAACATGATGCCGGCACGGTGTTCGTGGGAGAGCGGTCCGTGGCTTTGCGGGCCGGCAATCATCACCACCTTCTTGGGCGCAGCCAACGTGCCCAGAGCGAAGCCCAGAGTCAGGGCGAGTGTTAGGATTTTTTTCATCGTGAGGTCTATGAGGTTTATGCGGGTTGATTATTTACGGCGACCTTTGGGGTCGAGATGCTGTTTCAGTTCCTCGGCGGTCACCTTGGAGTCGGCACCGTTTTTGGGGATGTCCGCCTTGGCAAGCCAAAGAAGCCCGTTGAGTACCACCTTGCGGTAATTGTCATTGCCCCAATTCACGTGCTTGTGGCCGCCAGTAAAGCCGAAGCCGCGGCTGCCATTGGGGCGTTCGTAGGCCCACATGGTAGTCTCCGACCGACCTTGGGCATCGAGGATGTGCTTGTAGGGGCCCTTCGGATAGACATACGGCCCATCGCGCACATCCTTGCCGGGTTTGGCCGCAAGGATTGGGGTGATCTTGCCCACGCCGTCTTGGCGGAAGCGCATATTGAAGTACCATTCATCGACCACCTTGAAGGGTTTCACGCCGTTGGTGATCGGGTGTTTGGGGAAGGTTTTGAAATCCGGTGCCCACATCGGGTTCACTGAAAACTTGTGTTCATAGTAGCCGCCGATCCAATCCTGCATCGTCTTGCCGGTATCGCCCGCGGGCACTTCCACGCCGTAATGCGCGCACCCGACTCCGACGCCCTTGGCAATGAGGTCATTGATCAGTTTGGTGCGCGCGGGCTGAATGGCCGGATGCCGACCGCCGCCATCGGCATAGATCAGGATGGCGTCCACGCCCTTGAAGGCGTCATCGCTCTTGGGCCAACCCATATCGTGCACCTCCGCGGTGATGCCGGGCAGTTGATCGAGGCATTTCTCAAGCAACAAACAGCCGGCCCGGAATTCATGATCGCCCGGACCATGACTGGGGCGACCGGCGATAAGTAGAATTTTTTTATCAGCCGATTCAGCGATAAAAACGCCGACCAGCAACAGGCAGAGGACTTGGCAGAAACGCTTCATGACGACATAAAAAAAGGGCGGCGCAGTGCGCCGCCCCGGGTGGAGTTTATTTCAAATGCTTCACGCGGATGTTGCGAAACTGGATCGTCATTGGTGGACCGGCATGCAGTTGCAGAGCCACGATGCCCTTGCTCACTGCTTCCTTGCCTTCATCAATCGTCTCGGACATCACCGTGCCGTTAATCCGGTGGATCATGTGATTACCCTTGGCGGTGATGTGCATGGCGTTCCATTCGCCCTGGCCGTTCAGCTTTTTCTGCAGCTCAGCAGAATCACCAAACCGGTCTACGTTTTTCTTGGCCTTGCCGTCGCCCAGTGTGGTCTTGGTGCCGCGATCGGCGAGAATGCCGCGCCCGGTTTTCTCTCCGTAATTAATGCCGCTGAAACGGGTGCCAGCTTCAAAGTCACCTTGATAGCCTTTCACCACGTTGTTACCCATATCCTCGGAACGGTACTGGCAACCTGAGTTACCGGATTTGGTGAGGAACCGGTATTCAAACTTCAGCTCAAAATCAGCCACGGTACCGCCCTTCCAAATGATGAAGGTATTGCCCTTCGTGGGAATTTCCTTAGTGGTCTTGCCCTGAATGGCGCCGTCCTGTACGGACCAGAATTCCTTCTTGCCGTCCCAGCCCTTAAGAGTTTTGCCGTCAAAGAGGGATGTGAAGCCCTTCTCCTCAGCCACAGCCGGCAGCACAAAGGCTGCGGCGAACAAAGCGGTGATGATGTTTTTCATATTCGTTTAGTGGGGTTTACTTAAATGCTTTTTTGAGAAACTTGAGGCCCTTCACGGCGATCTCGTCGCGGGTGGGTTCAATACGACGCCAAATAGCGGCGGCGCGGGCGATCACTTTCACGTCCGTGGTGAAGCTCTCAATCACCACGTCACCCTTGTACTTGATGGATTTGAGCGCCTTGACGATCGGCTTCCAGTCGAGCTCATCGTTGCCCGGCGTGCCGCGGTCTGTGCCGCAGGCATGGAAGTGTCCGAGGAGCTTGCCGGCCTTCTTGATGGCCGCAGCCTGGTTCTTCTCCTCGATGTTCATATGGAACGTATCGAGATGCAGCTTGAGCGCCGGACTACCGACCGCCTTGATCAGTTGAAGGCCCTTGTCGCAAGTATTGAGGAAGTCAGTCTCAAAACGATTGAGCGGTTCCACGCAAATTTGCACGCCCTTCTTCTCGGCGTAGGCAGCGAGCACCTTGAGATTTTTTACCACGAGCGCGAATTCCTTCTTCTGCTGCTTGGGCTCCACCGCGTCGGCCTTGCCCACCACACTGTACACCGGGCCGATCAGCGACGGGCAACCCAGCACCACCATGTGGTCGATGAGCGCCTTACAATATTTCATAGCCTCGCGCTGATCCTTGGCGCTCCCACGGAAATCACGACCGGGCCCCATGCAGGCGCAGACCGAGCCGCAAACCAGACCGTTTTTATCCAGTGCAGCCTTTACCTTAGCCGAATCGATATGTTCCGGCGCCTCGATCGGAATCTCAACGGTCTCGAAACCCCATTTCTTGAACTTCGGAAACAGGCGTGTGGATTGGGTGGTAAAGGGTGAGGTAAATAGGAAGGAGTTAATACCGAATCTCATGACTCAAAAAGGTGAGAGGCAAAGCTACGGGAAGGGGCAAAACCGGTCAATGGGAATTAAGCGTGCCGCAGGGCTTCGATGGGGTCGAGATCGGCGGCGCGGCGGGCGGGGTACACGCCGAAGACGACCCCTACCACGGCGGATATCAGAAAAGCCAAGACCACTGAGGGCAGGGTGACAATGGTTTTCATCTCGGCAAAATGTTCCACCGCAAACGGGAGGGCCACGCCCAGCACGACGCCCACCAAGCCGCCGCCAATTGAAAGCACGATAGTCTCCACCAGAAATTGCGTCACAATCTGTTGTTTGCGGGCACCCAAGGCGCGGCGGATGCCAATCTCGCGGGTGCGTTCGGTCACGGTGGCCAGCATGATGTTCATGATGCCGATACCACCCACAATCAGGCTGATGCCGGCAATCGAGCCAAGCACAATGTTGAAAATGCGTTTGGTTTGTTCGGCTTGACGCAGTAATTCGAGCGGCACGATGATTTCGTAATCCTGCTTGGGATGCGATTTCTTAAGGGCAGCGGCAATGGAGGATTTGGTGGCCTCGACATTTTCGACTGCATCAATTTCGGTCACCAGCTCGTGCAGTTCCACTCGCTCCCGGGAATATCCACCGGCGCTGCGCTCCAGAAACAACGTGCCAAGCCGTGCATGTGCGGATTTCAGTGAGATGTAAATGTTGGCATCCAACGCCTCACCAGCCGTATCGCCGCCAGGCGCACGTGCCTGCGCACTGCCAGTTTCCTGAATCACTCCCACCACTACAAACACGTCTTTGTTGTTAAACTTCACCATACCATCCAAGGGTTCCTCGGCGGGGAACAATTCCTGCGCAAGGGAATCGGTGATCACGCAGGCATTGCTGCGATAGCGTTCGTCATTTTCATTTAGAAACCGGCCCTTGATGAGTCGGGCCTGGCTCATTTGCAAATGATGCGGCTCGGTGCCCCACACCGTGCAGGCCGCTTTGCGCTGGCCGTGGCGCGCTTCCAGTCGATAGCGGCGCTTGGCCAGTGTACGCTCGATAGAAGGTACGGTCTCCACCAAGTGCGCCACGTCATTGGTCTTCAATCCGTAGGTGGCGGTGTAGGTGCGCTTGCTGTCAGCGGCGGATTGCCCTTTGGGCGGCTGCACACTGCGAATGATAATGTTGCGACTGCCCAGCTTGCGAATGGCTTCCTGGGCTTCGTGGCTAGCGCCTTCGCCAATGGCAAGCATGGCGATCACTGAGCAAACGCCGAAGATGATGCCCAGCATGGTCAGCAGGGAGCGCATCTTGTGCAGCATCAGGCTCTTGATGCCGATTTGAATGACGCGAATGAAGGCGAGGCCCATGGTTCAAAGGGCGCCCGGGCGCCGGAAGCGAATTACGATCCAGCCGATAAGATGGCTGGTGACGGGCTGCGGTCGCCCTGAGTTTCTGAGTTTTCGTCGATGTTGGGAGCCAGCGAAACTTGGTCACCCTCCTTCAAGCCGTCCTTGATCTCAATGAAACGGTTGTTGAACTGGCCGGTCTTAACCGGCACGACCACCACATTTTCACCGCGTTTTACTTGGACGACTTTTTGCCCTTTGTAGGTAGTCACCGATTGAACCGGTACCATCATCACATCGTTTAGCTCGGCCACAATAATCTCGGCCTTAGCGGATACACCCGGCTTGAGGTCCTCGGGCAACTGCGAATTCTCGTCTTGTATCCACACTTGCGTATCGTACACGGAAATGTTTTCGTAGTACTTACGGCGGGCATCGGGAGTTGGCGCAACATGCCGGACGACTCCCCGGAATTCCCGGTCCGGCAGGGAATCAATCCGCACAACAGCTTTTTGGCCGGTCTTGATGTGGCGCACAAATGATTCGTGGACCTGCACCACGGCCATAAGTTCACTGATATCGGGCAGATCGATCACGCTATAACCTTTGCGAATTAAAGCTCCTTCCTTGATATAAGTGTCATTGTATCGGGAAGAACTGCGAGCATAAATGACGAGGCCATCCTGCGGAGCTCGCATCTCTGACTTGGCCAATTGTTCCTTATAAAGAACTAAACGCTCTTGCTGCGCCTTGAGCCCTTCTGTGCGCCGCAGGACCGTGCCCTCAGCTGATTCTACTAAGGTATTGGATTTTTGGATCGTCCGCTGCTCCTCCACTTTTGCCTGATCGAGTTTGGCTTCGTAACGTTTCTTCTGTTGGGGTTGCTCAAACTTGAGGAAGAGTTCCTGTTGTTTTTTGGTCTGTGTAATGCTGTTTTGTTGTTTCTTAATGGTGAGTTCGTTGCTCTGCACTTCCAATGAAGTCGCATAACCTTTTTCTCTCAGCTTACGCGTGCTAGCCAGTTTCTCCTCCGCTCGTTTAATTTCCTCCTCGGCCAAGGCGATGTCTCCCTCCATTTTCAACAACTGCAGCGGCGTATCGCCTTCGATGTAACGATCTAAATCCTGCTGAGAAAACTCCACGTCCAGCGCGGCCTGCCGGTTGGCTGAAGCCGTTTCAATCCTCCTAAGCGCCAGGTCTTTTTTGGCATTGCCCAAATCGCGCTCGGCATCAGCCACGGATTTCTCCTGATGGAGAATCTTATCACGCAAATCGGCGTCCTCAAATTTCACTAGAAGAGCTCCTGGAATCTGAACAGTCTGACCAAGTGCCAGATTCTTCCAGTCTAGGTCCGGATTCGCGGTTCGTAAGGCTTCCTCAAATGCACGCTGCTCCGCTTTACCCGCCGGTTTGTCCGCCGTAGGCACATTGGCTAGGTGCATGTGTTTTTCAGTAATGGATTGGAGGGTATCTTCTTCGCTGACCTGATATTGTGAAGGACCGTCCACATAGGTCCCTTCGGCCACAAGCGAAACGATAGTACCTCCATTATCCAGTTCGCATTTCAGGTTAAGTTTGCTGGTGGAATCCAACGCCCCGCCTTCAGCTACGGTCACCCGCAAATTGCCGCGTTGCACGGTAGAGAACTGCGCACCACCCATGACATCAGGTTGGGGCTCGAGCCATTTGGCACCCATAAATAGGCCTGCAAAGAGCACAATAAAAATCGTGGTCCATGCGGGGTGCCGCGTAATAAATGCCTTTGCTTTAGCCATTATTCCTGTGTTTTCGGTCCTCCAAAGATCTGCTCGGGGGTGATCACCTCGGGCAGGATCTCAGCGGCTTCTGGATTATCAGCGGTAGAAGAACCAGAAACGGACTGGTTTTTCAACCAAAACTGTTCGCCTTCGACGCTCAGAGCGCCGAGATTCTTCAACAAATTCCACCGCGCCACGTGATAATCCACAACGGCACTGGTCACATCATTTTGCGCTTCCACCAGATCCGCTTGAGCTTCGAGTTGATCTCGTATATCCGCATCGTCGTTTTGGAGCAACAACGGCATCACTTCCACCTGTTGCCGGGCCAGATCCAGCGCAGCTTTCTGAATGAAATAATTTTCCCGCTCTTGCTCCAAGGCCCGAATGCCTTCGCGGATATTTTCCCGTAGGGAATCCAATTCGGTGGCAAGTTTGCGCATTTGTTTTTCAAAGTTAATCAGGCTCGTGCGATAGGCGTTGCGCTCGGTGAGTTGATTCAAGGGCAGCTTCAGCTTAAGGCCTGAGGTGCTGGCGAATTCTTCCGGCGAAAACGAACTGTAGAATTGCTTTTTCAACGAGGCATCCACCACCACGTCCAGCCCCGGCTTTAAATCGCTGGCGGCCACTCGCACCTTCCGCTGAGCATCCTCAAACCGATCCACTTCGTTAAGCACATCCAGCCGATTGGTCACCGCCATCAAATATCCGTGACGCTCATCCAACTCCAGTGGCGTCAATCCCTGCGCCACTAGGTCAGTGAGCGCCCTGTCCTCCAGTCGCAACGCCTCGCCCAATGGCAAGCTGAGCCGTTGCTTGAAGCCGTCCAACGCTTGCCCGTAGCTTTCCACCGCCTTCAAGTATTTCACTCGCGCACTCAATTCCGATTGGCGCGCCTGATCGACCTGATAGCGGGCTAAGCGTTCGGCCTCTGCCATGGCTTCGGCTCGGTCGCGCGCCTTTTGCAGGTTGAGATAATTGTTATAACTATTACGCACCGCATCCTTGTCCTGCAGCACGCGGAAATATTCGCCCACCGTCTCAATCGCAAAGGTCTTCTGGTAATGACTATAATCACGCACAGCATAGACCACATCGCGCTCGGCTTGCGTCAGCACCTCGGCGGCAATTTCCGCGCCGGCACCGCGCAGCAATGGCTGGGTCAGTTTCAGCGTCAGGTCCGGCACCTTAGGTTTACCATCGAAATACAGCACCAGATCATTGGCCAACGTGGCCGTCACCGAGGCACCTGTCTGGAAGAGTTTCTGCACAGACACATCCGCATCCGAATCGCCACGCAGTCCGCCATCGGTTTGCCGGGCGATTCCAAGGTCCACTGTACTGGAGGGATTCCACACAAACTTATGGCGCGTGCCGGTCAGGGAAAGAGCCTGTAGATAAAGGGTTTCGCGTTGGAGTTGATAGGAGCGGTTATGGCGTTCGGCCATTTCCAGTGCCGCAGGCAACGTCAACGTGCGGCCGCCATCGGCAAAGCGTTCCTGGATGATCCTCGCTGGCGACACCGTATCGGGTCGCTCGCCCACGGTAGTGCTCACTAGATTTGTGCCAGCTTCCTCCCCCAAAATTTGGCGCGACCGTTCATTAAGGATGGCCAACACTTCGGCATCCGCATCCGCACGGTGCCCTTCAGTTTGGCACCCCAGCCACGTGGTTAATCCCAAAATTCCAATTGGAAAAAAGCTTTTCATCCCTCGAGTTGGCACGTTGGACGCAAGGTTCATGGGTTTAATCAAAATTTTATCATGCATGCCGCAAGGCATCAATCGGATCCAGCAAGGCCGCCCGGCGCGCCGGATAAAGACCAAACACCAGACCTACCATCACCGAGAGTCCAAAGGCCACCAGCACGGACCATTCTGTCACAATCGTGGTAGTGTGCAGCAGATGATGCCGGACCCAGGCAAATCCCCAACCGCCGACCACGCCAATACCGCCACCTAAGAGACAAAGGATTAATGTCTCCACCAAAAATTGAATGGTAATGTCACCCCGCGTGGCACCCATCGCGCGTCGTACGCCGATCTCCTGCGTGCGCTCGGTCACGGTAGCAAGCATGATGTTCATGATTCCAATGCCCCCGACCAGCAACGAGATACAAGCAATGTACATCAGTAGCCGTGTGTCGCGCGCCTTTTGTTTTTGCAATGCCTTCAGTTCTCGAATCGGCACGATGATCTCAAAATCCCGTTCATCGCGACCTGCATTAAGAGCTTCACTTAAGAGGGGCAATGAAGGCATGACGCGATCCACAGAATCGAACTCCACACGGATTTCCGATAACTCAACCGCTTCCAGCTTTAAATGCCCCACACTCCGATCCACATTTTTCTCACCGTACAATGCCTTGAAACTAGACAGCGGGATGTACACGTTGGCGGCAATCGTTTGCCCCACAGAATCCGGTAACTGCGCCAATTTTTCAATTGAGGCACGTTCCTGTAGCACGCCTTTCACCTGAAATACCTGCGAGGATTCGTAACCACTCACCACAATGCGTTCCATTAACGGGTTGTGCCCCGCAAATAAGCGCTGCGCCAGCTCCAGTGAGATTACACAGGAGGAAACCTTGCTGTTCTCTTCTGCCTCATTCAGGAATTGCCCGGCCACCAGCTGAGCTTGAGTAAACTCCGGGTAGTAAGGATAAGTGCCAATCAACTGACACCCAATCTCTCGAGGGCCATGTATCGCCGTCATACGCTTAGTCATCAATGGCAACACCCGCGTAACACCCGGCACCGTGTCTTTAATACGAGAAGCGTCCGTGCGTTTCAGGCCATAGATAGCCATCCAGCGGCGAAAGAAACTTTCCCAATCACCCTGCATCTGCTCACGCATAGACGGCGGCTTTATGCTGCGAATTATAACATTCCGAGCGCCTAGACTTTTAATCTCCTCCTGAGCATCGTGGCTAGCTCCTTCACCGATCGCAACAAGGGTAATTACCGCCCAGACCCCAATCACCATACCGAGCATCGTAAGTGCAGTCCGCAATTTATGGAGTCGCAGGCTTTTGATGCCTACGCCAATAATTCGGATAAATGATATGCCCTGCATAATTATGCATGCCGTAAGGCTTCAATTGGATCAAGTAGCGCCGCCCGTCGCGCCGGATAAAGTCCGAACACCAACCCCACGGTCACCGACAGCCCAAAGGCTGCCAACACGGACCATTCAGTCACGATCGTAGTGGTGTGCAAAAGATGATGACGTACCCAAGCAAATCCCCAGCCGCCGCACACCCCGATACTGCCGCCCAGCAGGCACAGGATCAGGGTTTCGATCAAAAACTGTACGGTGATGTCCTTCTGTGTAGCTCCCATCGCGCGGCGCACTCCGATCTCCTGCGTGCGCTCGGTTACCGTTGCGAGCATGATGTTCATGATGCCAATGCCACCCACGAGCAATGAGATGCACGCGATATACATTAGCATGCGCGTGTCGCGCGCTTTCTGGGCCTTGAGCGCATTCAGCTCGTTGATGGGTACTTGGATCTCATAATCCACCTTGCCGCGCCGGGTTTTATCAAGCGCCTCGCGCAACAACGGCAGCGCCTCCATCACTTCGTCCGCTGATCCAAACTCCACACGTATCTCCGATAGCTCCACGCGCTCGACGGATAAACTGCCCACGCTGCGGTCGATGTTTTTAATGCCAAACAACGCCTTAAACGTGGAAAGTGGGATGAACACATTTGCGGAAATCGTACGGCCAAGTGCATCCTTTTGTTGCGGCAGCTTGGCGCCCTCCACGCGTTCCTGAATAATGCCTTTCACCCGGAACACCTGGGCGGATTCAAAACCGCGGATCACCACTTTTTCCATCAACGGGTTATGACCGGCAAAAAGTTTTTCCGCCAATTCCAGCGTGAGTACGCAAGAGTTTTCCTTGCGAGCCTCCTCAATCTCATTGAGGAAAGTGCCCGCTACCATTTTGCTCTGGGTGAATTGTGGGTAATACGGATAGGTGCCGATCAACTGGCAATCTACATCTCGTTTGCCGTGAGTAATGTTTTTGCGTTGGGTAAGCACAGGCAACACTTTGATCACGCCAGGTACCGTTTTAGATATTCGCGATGCATCAGAGTTCTTGAGGCCATAAATTGTTTCCCATTCCATGTCACTACCCTGCAGTTGCACCTTGTCTGACATCGGCTTCACACTACGGATGATAACGTTTTGAGCTCCCAGTGCTTTGATGGCTTCCTGCGCATCGTGACTTGCCCCTTCACCTATTGCGACTAGCACGATGACTGCCCATACTCCGATGATCATACCCAGCATGGTGAGTCCGCTGCGCAGTTTGTGAAGGCGAAGGCTTTTAGAGCCTACCTGTACAATCTGGATGAGAGACGAGCCACGCATGCCAGGGAAGCGGACTAATTGGCGACTGCCTTCGCAGCGCCTTTGCGGATGTCCTGGTCCACCAGCCCATCCTTGAGGTGAATGACGCGCTCAGCGCGCTCGGCCACAGCATCATCGTGGGTCACGATCACCAGTGTGCGGCCTTCACCATGAAGTTCATCGAGGATATCCAGAATCTCCTGCTCAGTGGTGGAATCCAAATTGCCGGTTGGCTCGTCCGCCAGCAGCATGAGAGGCTCATTGACCAGGGATCGCGCCACGGCCACCCGTTGCTGCTGCCCGCCGGAAAGCTGCATGGGTCGATGGTCTAATCGGTCGGCAAGCCCCACTTTTTCCGCCAACTTCACGCAGTGGTCATAGTGGTCGCTGATATCTTTACCTTGGTAAAAAAGCGGCACATGAATGTTTTCCACCACGTTCAACTGCTGGATTAAATTATAGGACTGAAAGATGAATCCAATTCTTGAACCGCGCACACCGGATAACTCCTTGTCATCCATGTGTGCCACATCGTCATCACCAAGAATGTAGGCCCCGTTGGAAGGGCGATCAAGGCAACCTAGAATGTTGAGCAAGGTAGATTTACCCGAGCCTGAGGGGCCCATAATCGCAGTATAAGATCCCTCTTCTATATCGAAATTTAGGCCTTTCAGAGCCTGCACCTTAAATGCCCCTAAGTCGTAAACTTTCTTAAGGTCCTTAATTTGAATGATGCTGCGCTTAGCCATTTTCTCTTACTCAGAATTCTTACCCTCATCCTCTGTCTTGGTATTTTCATCGGCAACCTCCCCATTGGTTTCGGATCCTTCCTCCGAAGCCTCTTTTTCGGCCTTAGCGGCAACTTCTTTAGTCCCTTCATCCTTAGCGGATACGTCAGTCGCTCCCTCAGCCTGTTCGGCTTCCTCCGATTCAAGGGGTTTAGAAGGAATCTTTTCAAAATCGATTTCGCCTTTGCCCATCACGGCTTCCTCGAGATTTAAGTTTTCTGCTTCAGTCAACGGAGATAAATGCACCAATTCGTTTTCCCGTAAGCCTCGGCTGGGATCATTCTCAGGCTTGACCGCAATAAAATTCTCATCGCTGTACTCAATCGTTACAGGACGCCAAGTGTGTTGACCGCTATCGGGGTCTAAAACCCAACAACCGGTTTGTGGGGTGTCTTCTGTGATCATGCGTGTGGTCACGCATTGGTTGGGCACCTTAATCCGCTGATTTTCCCCCTCAAGGTTGATCACCAACATTTCAACCGTGACGGCCATGCCTTCCGAAACAGAATCTGGAAAACTACTGCTATCGATACTCACTTCTGCCTTGAAGTAGGATTTTTCGGTATGACCACGGCGATTGGTATCCACCGTAGCACTTAAGAAGGAGAGTGTGCCGGGCAGTTTTACATCCTCAACCTCCACATACACGCGCATGCCCACACGGAGTTGTTTGCGTTTGGCCTGCGGCACGCTTAAATCCACCTTCAGCGAACTTGTCCGAGGTAGCTTGATAAGATTTTGGCCTTTATATACCTTGGAACCTTCCATGATAGGTTCTCCACGTTTCCACCGGTCTGACCAATACAACACAGTCCCATCCTGAGGCGCGTAAATTTTGGTATTGGCCATTTGTTCATTAAGATCGACGAGTTTTTCCTTTTCCAACTCGAGGGTCCTTTCATTAGTCAACACATTCGAAAGAGCATCACGCATATTGGCCGCATTTAGAACTTTTTGCTTTTCGATTTGGACCCGAGCTTCATCAACTGTCAGTTCTTTCACGCTCAATAAAGAAACTTGGTCATACTTTATATAAGCCTCCAATTCGGCTTTAAGAACTTTGATTTGGTGCAAAGCCTTGTCTCTTGAGGATTCTTGACGAAGCACTTCGAGATCGGAGACAAAACCTAACTCTTTAAGCTTTGTGTACGCAGTAAGGTTTTTTTCAGCCAACTCCACATCAGTCTCGAGATTGGCAATCGCTCCACGGGTTTTAACAATCTCATTTGAAATGGTGTTATTCTTGAGTTTATCTAAGTCCATCAGAGCGTTGGTGTAATTGTTCTCAGCCATTTTTTGAGCGAGTTCCGAGGAAAGTTTAAGTGTTTCCACGGTACCCTGAGAACGAAGCAATAAATTTTCAGCGCGTTGAACAGCAATCTCCTGAGAATTAATGCGCTCCTTAAAGCTGAGTGGATCTAATTCTGCAAGTAGGTCCCCGGGGATCTGGATTTCGGTCCCTTTTGAGAGATTCGTCCAATCCAATTCTAGCTCGGCGTTTAACCTTTTGATATTGAGCTCCGCTTTTCGGTGTTTCTCGGCTATGGACTCTAGGGTGTCTCCCTCGGCGATAGTGTAGTCGGTGGGGCCGTTAACCTGAGTGCCTTCTTCCACGATGGTTTCAATGGTAGTCTGACCTTCAAGGTTGGATTTTAAAACCTCTACATCGGTTGAAACCAATTGACCGGTGAGCTTTACCGTCACAAGAAAATCAGATTTCTTGGCCACATAGTATTGCTCTTTTCGAACTTTCTCTTCTTCCTTTGTGAGCAAATGTTTGCCGCCGAAAAGGCCACCTCCAAGGACTCCCGCGGCTACCAGCCCCGCCAGTAATTTCCCAAATGCAAAACCACCGGAGGCATTCCTTCGGGAAGGGGTAAGCTGGTTTGATTTCTCAGAATCGAGTTTATTATTCTCTTTCATTTTACTCTCCCAAAATGATGTTAGGTGGCACGACATCCTCACTGGCGCCGACAGCATTTCCTCCTATGAGGACGGCCGATGCCGGATCGGTTTTTAGCCAAAATGTTTCTTGTGTAGTATCCAGCGACCCCACGTCTTTCAAGAGTTTCAGCCGTGTCTTATGGTAATCTACCATGGCTCGGGACAGGGCCTGCTGGGCTGCCAATAATCCGTCCTGAGCCGTGATGATATCACGCGTGCGGACCCCGGCAAACCCCAACCTCAATCGCTCGCGGGTGGCCAATAGCTCTTCCTCAGCATTTTTTAGCGCATCCAATTGTGTGGAATAATTCTGCCGTTGCCGCTCCAAATTCCGGACATCAGCCCGGATGCCATCGCGCAATTTATCCAACTGCGTTGCCAACGTCCGGATTTGTCTTTCGAAATTGATCAGGCTAGTGCGGTAGGCATTACGTTCGGTGAGCTGGTCTAGGGGGAGGTTCAGTCTCACCTTGGCCGTCGCCGTAAAATCCTCCGGCTGGAACGAGGAATAAAACTGGTCTTTCAACGACGCATCGGCAATCAGAGACAGGCTCGGCAATAAATCCTGGCGTGCCACTTTGACCTTACGTTTCGAATCTTCAAAGCGATCGATCACATTCAGAAAATCCAACCGGTTGGTGATGGCCAAATAATACCCCACCTCATCACTCACAGCAACCGGTGGAAGGCCAATCTCATCCAGCTGCTCCAGCACGTTGAAATCTAGCCGTAGATCAGTGCCCAACGGCAACGAGAGTTTTTGCTTAAAGTCATCCAACGCATTCTGGAAGGAGTTGGTTGCGCTGATGTAGCTAATCTTGGCCGTGTACACACTCTGCTGCGCCTGCTTAGCGTTAAACTCCGCCTGCAACCCACCGCCAACACGGGCGTTGACTTCTGTTTGAAAAAACAACCGGTTGGTATAGTTGTTGTAGGAAAGGCGCATGCTGTCGCCCTGCTGCAGGAGATCGAGGTAATCATTCACCACCTCCAACGCAAAGGTCTTCTGGTAATGACTGAAATCACGCACCTCATACACCACATCGCGTTCAGCCTGCGTGAGCACTTCGGTGGCAATATCCGCACCAGCTCCGCGCAGCAACGGCTGGGTCAGGTTTAAGGTGAGAGAAGGCACCTTCGGTTTGCCATCAAAATATAAAACCAAATCGTTCGCTAGCGAAGCGGTCAACGTGCCGCCGGTTTTCATCAGCTTGCTCAAGGTCACGCTCGCGTCTGACGAGCCATCCAAGCCCTTGTCCGTGCCACGGGTCACGCCAAGATCCGTTTCCGCCTTGGTAAACTTCAGCGCAAATCGATGCCGAGTTCCTGTCAGCGATAGGGCGGACAAATAAAGTTTCTCACGGTTGAACTGATACGTGCGGTTGCCTTGCACCGCCAACTCCAACGCATCGGGCAACGTCAGTACGCGATTGGTTGGCCCAGAAAAACGGTTGAGAATAATCGACGTACCATTCACATCAGTCGGCTTGCGCGTGGCAAATTTCGCCTCCATCGGCGCCGATGAGCCCAGCACCTGCTCCTGACGTTGCTTGAGAATATCGAATACCTCCTCATCCGCCGCCCGGCGATATTTGGCCGCCTCACAGCCCAACCAGAAGATGATAGCCACGGCCATCATCCCGGCTGAACCCCAGAATCTGATCCTTTCCTCCTTCAAGCTTTGCCTATGAACAGCAATTCAGGGGCCAAAGTTACGCAAAATCAACTCGTTTTGCTAAAAGGTTTCAATTTGGATCCTTATTCACAAAAACAGGGAGTTACGCACATAAGGTCCCATTTTTTATTTTTTAAGGTATCGTGCCGGCCGTTTTCGCCACAATTCTTATTTCTTAAAGGTATGAGAAGTAATAATTGGCGGCTTACCCACGAATTATTATAGAGTTTCTTTGGAGGCATAACGCCAATATGGCCAAACGATTTGGAAAATATTTGCTCCACGAATGTGTGGCGCAAGGTGGTATCACCGAGATCTGGATGGCAACGGACGAATTCGAAAACGTCGTCGCCGTGCGGAAACTCCGTGGTAGCGGCCTCTCCAGCTCCAGCGCGCCCAAGATGTTCAAAGCCGGCCTCAAGGTGCACCGCAAACTCTCGCCTCACCCAAACATCATCCGCTATATCAATCACGGCAAAGCCGACGGCACGCCCTACATGGTGTTGGAATACATCCAAGGCGCCGATCTCAAAGCCCTCATGTCCCGCGAACACGACATGATTGATAATGTGGCTGACGTGCTCGTGCAAATGGCCGATGGTCTCGAACACCTGCATGACCGCGGCTGGATGCATCTCGATTACAAACCGGAAAACATCATGGTCTCACTCAACAGCCACGCGAGCCTGATCGATTTCGATACCGCCCAGCAAATCCCCCGCAAACCTAAGAAATACCCCAAGGTCACCGGCACTCCAGCCTACATGCCTCCCGAGCAACTCAAAGGGGAAGCCATGGATCAACGGGCCGACATCTACGCATGGGGCGTGACCGCCTACGAACTCCTCACCCACCTACGGCCCTTCGGCGGACGTACCCCCGAGGAAACCCGACACAATCAATTGGATGAATCCTACTTCGTTAAGCCCGTCCACCAGCACAACCCGCAAGTGCCAGTTGCCCTAAGCCAGCTCATCCAGCGCTGCTTCGCACACCAACCGGAAGCACGCTTCCCCAGCATGACCATCCTCAACGCCCAACTCCACAACGTGCTGGGCGTCCAACACCACCCGGTTGTACCCACCAGCCTGGCCGTCGCTTAACTCGTCGCCAAACCCTGTTTGCGCGCCATCTCCGCGAACACCCCGTCGCGCTCCAGTAATTCCGCAAAGCCGCCCTCCTCCACCACGCGGCCTTCCTCCAGCACGATAATCTTATCCATCCCGCGCAAGGTCGACAGCCGATGCGCCACGCACACCACAGTACGCCCCTCCTCCAAGCGGTCAATCGCCCCTTGCACCTCCGCCTCCGCCTTCGAGTCCAACGCCGCCGTCGCCTCATCTAAAATTAAAATTGGCGCCTGCCGCACAAACGCCCGGGCAATCGCAATCCGCTGCCTCTGCCCGCCCGAAAGCCGCGTGCCCTGTTCACCCAACCGCGTATCATATCCCACCGGCAATCCCTCAATAAACTCATGCGCATTCGCCGCCTTGGCCGCGGCAACGATCTCCTCCCGCGAAGCATCCAGCTTCCCGCACGCAATATTCTCCGCCACCGTTTGATCAAAAATCACCACCTCCTGACTCACCAGCGCCATCTGCCCACGCAAACTCTCAAACGTCACCTCCCGAATATCCGTTCCATCAATCGCAACTCGCCCCTTCGTCGGATCATAAAACCGTAACAATAAATTCACCAATGTGCTCTTTCCCGCCCCACTCTCTCCAACCACTCCAAGCTTCATCCCCTTGGTC
>JAYOSV010000042.1:25157-25912 GCA_038139415.1 Verrucomicrobiales bacterium
CTTCAAAACTGATGCCCTGCTGGATATCACTCAGATCTTTGGCTGCCTCATTTTCAGGCACAGTTATCGTTGCTTGTTGTACGGTCTTAATACGCTCCACTCCGACCATGGCATCCTGCACGGTAGCATTAAGATTTCCCAGTTTCTTAATCGGTTGATACATAAGCATCGCTCCGGTAAGAAACGCCACCAAATCTGGAGTACTTTTACCCGTATAAAAGACAAATAGGATTACGCTTCCTAAGCCCAAAACTCCGAAGACTTCAACCGAGGGATTGAGAATCAGTTTTGTCTGAATGTGTTTAATGCCTAACCGCGTGAGCTTCTGATATATATCCCGAAACCGGCCCAGCTGTGGTTTTTCAAGACAAAATGCTTTTACCGTCCTCATGTTCGCATAGACTTCCACCAACAAACTATCTTGATCCTCACCTTGCTCGTACGAACTCTGGGCAATTTTTCGGATACGCTTCCCAACTAAGGCTATTGGCACAATCGTCAAAGGTACAAACACCATGCCAAATATTGCCAGCTGCCAATCCAGCCATAAAAGAGAAATAGCGATTGCAATCATTGCAAACGGCTCCTTGATGACTTCAGCGAAACCTACGTCCATACATTTCTGCAACGAGTCCGCCCCCCTATTTAAAAGCATGGTGTGTTGTCCGATTTCCTTGTCCTGAAAGTACCCCATTGAAAGCGATTGCAGTTTTCCATGCATATCCATCTTGAGGTCTCGGATAGCATGCATACTA
>JAYOSV010000043.1:0-2625 GCA_038139415.1 Verrucomicrobiales bacterium
GGCTGCATCAGTTCATGGGTTGGGATTTACCGATCTTGACTGATAGCGGAGGGTTTCAGGTTTTCAGTTTGGCCAAAATGGCTAAGATTCAAGACGATGGGGTGGCCTTTCAATCGCATATTGATGGTACGGCGCTTTTCCTCGGACCGGCTGAAGCAATGGCGATCCAGCGAGATCTCGCGAGTGACATTGCTATGGTCTTTGATGATTGCCCACCTTATCCAGCCGATCGTGATCAAGTGCGCGGCGCCGTGGATCGCACCACACGCTGGGCTCGCGAATGCCGCGAACAACCGAAGGCTGAAGGCCAATTGATTTTTGGGATTGTGCAGGGCGGATGCTATGAAGAGTTGCGCGAACAAAGCGCTCGAGAAATTACTGCCATTGATTTCGACGGCTACGCCATTGGCGGGCTAAGCGTCGGCGAGCCGGAGCCAGAGATGCTGCGAATCGCTGAATTGACCGCCCCGATGCTTCCCGACGATCGGCCGCGTTACGCCATGGGATTGGGCACGCCCGTGCAATTGGTGGAACTGGTGGCGCGCGGTGTGGATATGTTCGATTGCGTGCTGCCCACGCGTTTGGCACGCAACGGAACGGCGTTTACCTTTGGAGGCGCAATTTCTCTCAAGGGGGCAGCTTATCGTGAGGATTTTGGGCCTATTGAGGATGGTTGCGATTGCTTTACCTGCCAGCACCACACCCGAGCGTACCTTCGCCATCTGTTGAATGTGGACGAGATTTTGGGACTTCGCTTGCTTACCATCCATAATCTTCGGTGTTATCTGCGTCTTATGGAAGTGGTGCGCGGCCATTTGAAGGTCGGTACTTTTGATGAATTCCGAGCGGCATTTCACGCTAATTACCGCGTAACCAGCCGGGTTGAGGAGCAGCGAAAAAACGC
This sequence comes from Verrucomicrobiales bacterium, assembly GCA_038139415.1. Lineage (GTDB taxonomy): Bacteria > Verrucomicrobiota > Verrucomicrobiia > Limisphaerales > UBA1100 > UBA1100. Next base: position 905 of record JAYOSV010000043.1, read on the forward strand.
CCAAAAATAAGCTAAATGCTTGCCAAAGGGCTTTTTCTCCATAGGATTTGCCGTCTTTGACTTTTTGACCATGGACAGTTCTTTAATTGATTTGATGTTGGCGATGGCGCCACCACCGGGTGATGGCCAACAAGGGGGCGGAGCACAATGGATTTCCTGCCTGATGCCGGTCGCGTTTCTGGGTATTTTTTATGCTCTCCTGATACGCCCGCAACAGAAGCAACAAAAGGAACACGAGAAACTTGTTTCCGAGATTAAGAGCGGCGATCGCGTCGTGGCTGCTGGTATGGTTGGCACCATCATTACGGTGAAAGATAAATCTGTAACCCTGCGCACCGGTGAATCTAAAATTGAAGTTGTGCGTACTTCGGTTGAGCGCGTGATCACTGAGGGCGAGGAGCGTCCCTCCCTTGATCTCAATAAAAAATAACAACTAGATTTTCTTCATGCAGAAACACCCAACATTTGGCCGCTTCGCGCTCGTTGCAATCCTCGCAATTTGGACGTTAAGCGAATGGTATCCCCCTCAAGGTAAAAACATGGTCGATGAATTCGACCAAACCGCCCAAGGTAATCAGGATTCCATTGTCGCCGAGCTCAAAGAGGCGAGCAGCAAACTTCGTGAGGGGGATGAGCTAACTCTCGAAACATGGATGACCGCCGTCGGTGATGTTGATTTAAGGGAGATGTTCCCAGGTCAAACCAATGGCATCGTAAAACAAATCGGCATTGAAAAAGAGGCTTGGGTCGCGCCAACTGAGGAACAGCAGAGACAAATTAACCGTGAAATCCTAGCCCGCATCCAAAAGGATTCGGTTGGTAAAGTGAAACTTGGTCTCGACCTGCGAGGCGGCACGCAGTTCGTCGTGCAAGTTAAGCCGAAGCTTGATGATGAGGGGAATCCGCTTTCAATTGATGAAAGCCAGCTAACGAAAGCTATGGAGATCATGCGCCGGCGTGTTGATAGATTTGGTGTTGCCGAGCCAATGATTCAGACTTCCGGTGATGATAAAATTATCATCCAAGTTCCAGGGCTTTCGCAGGCAGACCGTGATGATGCCCGCGAAACCATTTCGCAGGTGGCCAAGCTGGAATTTCGCCTGACCCATCCAGAGAGCGATGCGCTAGTGGCATCGCAGGAGGAATTCGTACCCGGTGCGGAGCTAATGTCTTATGATCTAGAAGGACGTAAAGTTAACCATTTCGTTATGAAGGAAGTGGCTATGGCTGGTAGCCACATCAAAAGTGCCAGCGCCCGCCGCAATGACCTTACCGGAACGCCGGAAATCCACTTCACCTTGGATGCGTTGGGAGCCAATAAATTTGCTAAAGTAACAGAGACGCACGTAGCTAATGGAGTCGATCCGCGACTGCTCTGCATTGTGCTTGATGGTGAACTCATTTCGGCGCCTTCGATCAATAGCCGAATCCACTCACGAGGCCAAATCACTGGCAGTTTTACCGATGAGGAAGCCACCATGTTGGCAAACTCTCTGGAGAATCCATTGGAAAACGAAGTAGCTATTATTGAGGAGCGCGATGTGGCCCCATCGCTCGGCCGAGATTCAATCCAGAAAGGCTATAAGGCTGCGCTCTGGGGTTTGATCGGTGTAGCCATATTCATGGTCATCTATTACTTGCTCAGCGGAGTTCTAGCGAACTTCGCACTTGCTCTAAACATTGTGATGATTCTGGGGATCCTGTGTTGGTTTGATGCCACG
>JAYOSV010000043.1:2635-11651 GCA_038139415.1 Verrucomicrobiales bacterium
CTTACGTTGCCAGGTATTGCCGGTGTAGTGCTAACAATAGGCATGGCAGTGGATGCCAACGTACTGATTTTCGAGCGTATTCGGGAAGAACTTCTCGTAGGCAAATCCGTCAGGGGCGCTATTGCCTCCGGTTATGATAAAGCCTTCGGGACTATTTTTGACGCAAACATCACTACATTGATTGCCTCCATTATCCTTATCTACATGGGGAAAGGCCCAGTGCAGGGATTTGGAGTGACTCTGACGATCGGTATTCTGACCAGCATGTTTACCGCGCTTGTGGCTACAAGATTGGTGTTCGACCTTCTTGCTAACGCCAAAGTGATTGGTAGCGATGACTCCAAGAGTATGCTTCACCTCCGCCCGTCGGCCGGATTGCCGAAGTTTGATTTTTTGAAATACGCCTGGCCCGCGTTCATCGCCTCGTGGATTTTGGTGATCATAGGATTTGGTTACGGTTTATCGAAAGGTAAAGACAACATGCTCGGTGTAGACTTCGCTGGAGGTTATAGCATGGTCATGAAATTTGAGCAGAATCAAGCCGACCAAATTAATCAGGCCATCGATTCTGGCAGCCTTCGGGAAAAACTTGCAGTGGGCACTGGAATTGATGGCGGCCAAATTAAAGCCGAACTGCAGACTGAGACTGCCACAAGCGAGCAAAGACTCCGCGTGGATTTTCCGTATGACGCAGACGCAAAGGGTCTGGAAGGTGCTCTCAAAACGCTATTTACGGAAGCCAATCTGGAGCGGATTCAGCTAGATAAAGTCGGTCCCAGTGTTAGTGGCGAAATTCAGAAATCCGCCTTTATTGCGGTTGTGCTGGCCTTGTTTGGCATCCTTGTTTACGTGGCATTCCGCTATGAATACTCTTTTGCAGTCGCGGCGGTGGTCGCCATTCTGCACGATGTGGCGATGACCGGTGGTTTGTTTTTCCTTTCTGGGCGTGAACTGAACGCTCCGATCGTGGCGGCGGCCTTGACGATCATTGGTTTCTCCATCAATGACACCATCGTGATCTTTGATCGCATCCGGGAAAATCTCCGCATGGGCACGAGAGGCTCTTTCAAAGATGTGATGAATACGGCGCTGAACCAAACGTTAAGCCGGACAATTATTACATCGGGCACCACTTTGTTTACCGCCGCTACGTTGTATTTCTTTGGCGGTACTGTAATCAATGATTTCGCCTTCACCTTCCTTGTCGGCGTGGTCACCGGAACATATTCCTCGATCTACATCGCTTGCTTCATCGTTCTGAAGTGGCACGGGGGCAAGCGCCCGGAATTGGCTGCACCGGCCGTTGATACTGACCCAGTAGGCGTCATGTCCTAAAGGCCCAGGCCTTTGCCAATAAATAATCCTCGGAAGAAGCTTGTGGGGTGGCATACCTTTTAATGCCTTGGTGAATCTCGCGCGCATCAAATGGCTGGTTGCAGGCTCGGCATTTGTCGTGTTGGGAATCATAGGTCTATTTTTGCCCATCCTCCAAGGGGTTCTGTTTATTGTTATCGGCTTGATGTGTTTAGCCAAAGGCTCAGCATTGGTTCGCTCGAAGAAAATGACCTTAAAAAAGCGTTTCCCCAAATTTGGATCAAAGCTGACATTGCTCGAGCAAAAAGCGCGCGACTGGAAAATGCGTTGGCGCAAACGTAAGGACAAATCATGAAGCATCTCTGGGAAATCAAAGTTCCCGAGGAAGACGGCGTTAAGAATCTCGCGAAGACTTTGGGGGTTCACCCATTGCTCGCTCGGTGCTTGGTAAACCGCGATCTGATGGAGCCAGAGCACGCGCGAAATTTTCTGAACCCAAAATTAGCCGATCTGGCCGCACCGGAGTTAATCCCCAATATGGGGCCAGCAATTGAGCGTCTGTTTGCGGCACGCGCGGATGGGGAGTCCGTGGTGGTATTTGGGGATTACGATGTCGACGGCATTACGTCCACAACATTGCTACTCGACTCCCTGAGCTCTTTGGGTTGGCGCATTACCGGTTATTTACCTGATCGGGTCGATGAAGGATACGGACTGACGCCGGATGGCGTGGCCAATTGCCTGTCACAACATTCCCCGAACCTGATGATCGCCGCAGATTGCGGCACTAATTCCGTAGAGGTGATTACGTCGCTAAAGGAACATGGAGTGGATGTCATCGTCCTCGATCATCACCAAGCCTATGAACCGCATCCGCCTGCGGTGGCCTTGGTGAATCCTTGGCTGGATTCGGCGGATGAAGGGAAATTCCGCGAACTGTGCACTGCGGGTTTAGCTTTCAAATTACTGCACGCTGTTGTGAAGCACGGTCGTCAACTCGGGTTACCGGAATTTGAGCAATACGACATTCGTCAGCAGCTGGATTTGGTGGGCTTGGGGACCATTGCCGATCTCGTGCCATTAATCGGCGAAAACCGGATTCTGGCGGTCAAAGGTCTTCAGCAAATCCCACGCACGCACCGGCCGGGATTACTTGCTTTGCTGGAGGTGGCGGGCATTGAGGGGCCGGTTGGCTCTTTTGAGGCGGGGTTTCAACTGGCACCCCGGCTTAATGCGGCCGGGCGACTAAAAAGTGCCATGCGTGGGTTGGATTTATTGCGATCGAAAACCCCTGCGGAAGCCGAGGAATTGGCCGGCTTGTTGGATCGTAATAATCGTGACCGACAACGCGTGGAAAAGGAAATTACGCAGCAAGTGCTCGATACCTTGAGAACTCAGTTTAACCCGGAGCGCGATCACGCCATTGTCATGGGGGATCCTGGTTGGAATATCGGGGTAGTGGGAATCGTGGCGTCGCGTGTGCAAAAGGAGTTTTATCGCCCCACCTTTATCCTTGGCGGCAGCCCCGATGGGTTACGGGGCTCCGGCCGAAGCATCAAGGGTTTTGACCTTGCTGAAGCATTGCAGGAGTGCGACGCGGTATTGGATCGCTACGGCGGCCACGCCATGGCGGCTGGGGCAAGCATGCAGCCTGAAAATCTGGATGCCTTTCGTGAGCGACTCAATGAAGTGGCGAAAGACAAACTGGCGGACGATACACTTCAGCCGACTCTGAAACTCGATGGAAGCATTCCTTTGCGCGAGCTCAATTTCGGCGCAGTGCAGTCCCTTGAGTCGCTTCAACCGACAGGTATGGGAATGCCGACTGTACAGGTGGCAGTGCCGCAACTTGAACTAAATGCGCCGGTTCGTTGGATGGGCGCGGAAAAACAACACGCCAAGTTGTCGGTCACCGATGGACAGGTATCCGCCGAAGTGGTTTGTTGGAATGCAAAATCTGATCCGCTGCCTGAGGGGCGGTTTGAATTGGCCGCGCAACCTTCGATCAACCTGTGGCGAGGACGACGTTCGCTGCAATTGAAGATGCTCGACTGGCGCCCGGCTACTTGAGACAATCCATCATGGCGTTTGCAGTCATTGTTGCCGCCGGACGCGGCACCCGAATGGGTTCAGACAAACTCTTCCTTGAAGTGGGGGGATTGCCTGTAGTGGGCCATTCATGGAAACGGTTTGACGCGCACCCCGATATTGATGGAGTTGTCTTGGTCATACGCCCGGATAACCGCGCCTTATTTGAGGGGCTGGCATCCCGGCTCAGTTTAACGCGACCCTACACCTTGATCGTCGGAGGAGCGGAGCGGCAGGATTCGGTTTTGAACGGGCTTGAAGCTGTTCCTGCGGAAGTCGAAATCGTCGCCATCCACGACGGCGCACGACCTTGCATCGATGAGCAAACCATCACGGATACACTCAATGCAGCCCGCAAAAAAGGCGCTGCCGTAGCGGCGTCGCCGGTAGTGGACACGTTGAAGCTTGCTAATGGTGATTTGACAGTTTCTCGGAATGTCGACCGCACTCACCTTTGGGCCGTGCAAACACCGCAGGCATTTCGTCGAGAAATTATTCTGGAAGCCATGAACGCCGTGCGCGATCAAAACGCTGCGGTGACTGATGACACCGCTGCCTGTGAATTGATCGGGCAAGAGGTTGCCCTGGTGGCATCTCACGCATTAAATCCCAAGGTCACCACTCCGGCCGATTTACCTTTGGTCGAGTTCCTGCTCAGCCAATAACCTCGCCTTGCCATTTCCGACCGATTCCCTAGGCTGAAGTAATGAAGCAACGGGCATCCCATTATTTATTGATGGTTGCGTTGGTCGTCAATTTATACGTCGGCTACCACCATTTCACGGCCAGCGCAGAAGCAGCCGGCGCGAATGATGTTTATGCGCACATGGCTAAGTTTTCCCGGGTCATCGAGCAGGTGCGGCGCAATTACGTGGATGAAGACAAAGTCACGTACGATCAACTGGTTGATAGTGCACTCGCCGGCATGCTCACTAATCTGGATCCGCACAGCGAATACATGAACACCAAGAAGCACCAGGCTTTGATGGATGATACCCGTCAGGAATTTGGTGGGATTGGGATTGTGGTTAGCATTCGGGACGATTGGCTCACGATCATTTCCCCCATGGAGGGCACTCCGGGTTCCCGCGCCGGCTTACGCCCAGGAGATCGGATTGTGCGGATAGGCGGTCAATCAACCGAAGGCATGGGCATCAATAATGCCGTCAATCTCATGCGCGGCAAGGTAGGCACGGAGGTCTCCATTTCCATCGCCCGCAAGGGTGAACAGAACGAACTGAACATGACCCTCAAACGCGAGCGCATTAAAACCAAAAGCGTACGTGACCTGAACGGAAAGGGGGATTACCCGCTCATGGAGAATGGCGTGGGTTATGTTCGGCTTGGCGGCTTTTCGGAGAATACAGCCACCGAACTAGAATTGGCTCTCACCAAGATGGAGGGAGCTGGGCTCAAGGGTTTAGTGATCGATTTACGCGACAATCCGGGTGGTTTGCTCACGCAATCTGCTCGTGTTGCGGAAAAATTTATCAAAGCCGGCCAACTCATTGTGTCTACCGAAGGCCGCGACGATCGCGAATTGGACCGCTTGACGGCCAGTGTGATCGGACACCGCACACTGCCCATGGTAATTCTGATCAATGGCGGCAGTGCAAGTGCTTCTGAAATCGTGGCGGGATGCCTTCAGGATTTGGAACGCGCCGAGCTGATTGGCACGCGCACCTTTGGAAAGGGGTCAGTTCAAAGCATCCTGCCACTGAAAGATGGCTCTGCCTTGCGCTTGACCACCGCCAAATATTACACGCCCAGCCATCGCACGATTCACGAGAAGGGCATCGAGCCCGATCACGTGGTGGAAATGACGCCGGAACAAATGCGCGACATTATGCTTCAACGCTCCTCTGGAGGCCTCGAGACCTTACCGGAAGAAGACCGTGAGCGTGTAAAGGCAGCTACAGACCCGCAGCTTGACAAAGCGCTGGAAATCCTGCGCGACAAACTTTAAACACCAGCGATGATGCGCTTGCTGGCGATTGAAAGTTCCTGCGATGAAACCAGTGCGGCGATTATTGAAGATGGCCAGGTTCAAGCTGTGGTTGTTTCGTCTCAAATTCAAATTCACGCCGAATACGGTGGCGTCGTTCCGGAGCTTGCGACACGCGAGCATCTCGTCAACCTCCAACCTGTTGTTCGCCAGGTTTTAGAGCAAACCGGCTTAACGACATCTAAACTGGACGCCATCTGCGCGACTCAAGGCCCTGGGCTCCCTCCGGCCTTAATGATTGGCTGGAAAGCCGCTCAGTCCATGGCATTTGCCCTTGAGTTGCCTTTACTCGGAGTGAATCATGTAGAGGCGCACCTGTATTCCCCTTGGTTTCAAGGCGATCCACCGCGTGCTTGTTGGGACGCATTCCAACCAAACATTTCGCTGGTGATTAGCGGTGGACACACGTTGCTGGCGCAAGTTGATCAGCCGCTCGAACATACCATCATTGGTGGCACGCAAGACGATGCCGCCGGCGAATGCTTCGATAAATGTGCGAAGTTGTTGCGACTGGGTTATCCCGGTGGCCCCGTCATCGATCGATTAGCCGTTCAGGGGGATCCGAAGGCCTACACCTTTGCCCGGCCCATGTTAAATCAGGACAACCATGATTTCAGCTTCAGTGGTCTAAAAACTTCGGTTCGCTATTTTCTGGACAAAAACCCGAGGCTCGCTGAGGACGATACCGTGCTGCCAGATCTTTGCGCCAGCATTCAGGAGGCGATCATTGAGGTGCTGGTTAAAAAAACGATTCGAGCGGCACGACGGCAGCGATTAAGTTGCATCACGTTATCCGGCGGGGTTGCCTGCAATACCGGATTACGGAAGGCATTTCAGGAAGCTTGCGAACAACACGAATTCAATTTGCGCATTGCGTCACCGAATTTGTGCACGGACAACGCCGCCATGATTGGTCTTTTAGGAGAACGATATTTTTGCCAGACGCCTCCCGAAACCGATTGGCAGACAGATATCCGCCCGAGCTGGAGATTGACCCGGCCGGCCTAAAGCGAGCTCACAAACCCTTCCACGCGCTCTAATGCTTGTTGGAGATTCTCCAGACTGGTGGCGTAGCTGATACGCACGTAATCGTCGCTACCAAAAGCGATGCCCGGCACCGCGGCGACTTTGGCCTCCGCTAAAAGGCGCTCGCAAAACTCCACTGATTTCATTCCTGTGCCGGAAATGTTCGGGAACAGATAAAATGCCCCTTTCGAACTCACGCAAGTAACCCCTTCAATGGCGTTCAATTTCTCGCAGGCAAACGATCGGCGTTGACCGAAATGGCCAAGCCATTCACCCAAATGATCCTGCGGCCCATCCAATGCCTGCACAGCGCCGGATTGCGCAAAGGACGTGGGGTTACTGGTGCTGTGACTTTGAATCGCGCTGATAGCCTTAGCAATCGGCAACGGCGCGGCCATGAAGCCAATGCGCCAACCAGTCATGGAGTAAGCCTTGGCTAACCCATGAACAATAATGGTGTGCGCCTGATGCTCGGGCGAGCAGCCGGCAACACTCTGGAATTTGGCATCACCGTAGATGAGCTTTTCATAAATCTCATCGCTCATGATGAGCACACCCTTTTCCACACACACATCGCCCAAAGCCTTGATTTCCTCCGGCGTATAAACCGATCCGGTGGGGTTGCTTGGTGAGTTGAGAATAAATAGACGCGTGTTTTCATTGATGGCGTTTCGCAGCTGATCAGGAGTGACCTTGAATTCAGTCGTGTCAGTAGTCTCAATGATCTTGGGAGTGGCGCCCGCCAGCGTGACCATCTCCGGATAGCTCAGCCAATATGGGGCCGGGATTATCACCTCATCACCGGCTTGGCACAACGCCATCATGACGTTGTAGCAGGAATGCTTGCCGCCACTGGAAACAATGATCTGCTGAGGATCATAGCTCAGTCCATTTTCCCGTTCGAACTTACGAGCCACGGCGGCACGTAATTCAGGCGTGCCGGCGGCTGGGGTGTATTTGGTAAAGCCATCGGCCAGCGCTTGGGCTGCTGCAGCCTTGATGTGTTCGGGGGTGTCAAAATCCGGTTCACCTGCCCCGAGGCCAATGACATCCTCACCCGCCGCCCGCAACTCCTTAGCCTTGGCAGTAATAGCCAGTGTCATCGAGGGGGCCAACGAGGCGGCTCTTTCTGAAAGTCGGTATTCCATCGCGCGCGGAGGTTAGGGAGCGCGGTGGGTTTGGGCAAGAGTGAATCAGCGGAAAATCAACAGATCCATGTGGCGTTGGCCTTTGCTGGTGAAGATCCATTGTTGGCCTTTTTGAAAGAGAAGCCCACTGCATGGGTGCTGGCGGCGCACATCAGCATCCACATTGAGAATCATATATTTAGCCTTAAGCTTCAGTTCCGGATCCCTCACAGGCGTGCCACGAATAGGGATGCCCGAGAAACTTAAATCCAAGTCCCAGGCATGAGGAGTGTCGATTGCCTCAGGTCCATCAACGATCAGTCCGGGATACCGGTCGAGCCAATCAAGTGTCTGACGGTTTACTCTTACCCGGCAAAGAACGGGCAGCGACAAGAGATATTCTCCCAATTCAAATTGGCCGGCGTGATCCTGCTTCAAGATATCTGCAGCATCCAATCCAAGCAGATTTAGCCCATTCCATGGGCCATGAAGATTTTTGCCATCGCGATACCAGTTCTTAAACCAGCCATTGAAGCGGCGATTGATTTGCACGCCTATTTCAAAATGCAAATGAGCGCGCCACGAAGCGATGCCGTCAGAAGTATTGGTAGTACGCCCCAGCACGCCCAGTTCATCGCCGCTGTCAACATTCAGGCCAATTTTAAGCTCCTCCGGCACCGTCCTTAGGTGTGCGTAAAGTGTGTAAAACGGAAACCCATTCACCTCGTGGGCAACCACCACATACTTCCCATAATTCGAAGCAGCTATGTTCCGATTGATATGAACGACTTCCCCGGACGCTGCGGCTCGCACAGGATCAATGGGTTCCTCGTCTTCATCGCGTTTTATACTAAGGATATCGATCCCTTCATGCAGCCGCGTGCCACTGTTTCGCACACAGCCAAATGAACCGCTTGACCATGGGCGCGCGGTGGTGGTCGGGGTAAAGAATTGATCCTCCGCATTCGCCTGCAACAAGAAACGATTGTCGGTTGGAAATTGAAACCAACGCTCCGGTTTCGCGGGTGGCTGTTCTACAGGGGAATTGGTTGGCGGAGCGGGGTGCGGTTTGCACCCTATTAACACAAAAACCAAAACGATGCCTCCCAAAATTCGAATCATTCTAGGGTTTTATTAATCAATTCGACCAGACGCTCCACCTCAGATCGTTCGGCATCCGGAGTAAATTGCATAGCCTCTGCTTGGATCGTCTGTCGAATATAAGCCGTTCCGATGCACCGGCTGCTCACGCCGTTGGTTTGGCTGCTATCGGATTGCGCCGCCACAATAAAAAGACGGCGATCCCGGTAATAGGTGGTCAATTCCTCCATGAGTCGCTGGCCGCGCGTGGTGAAATTAAGCTGCATCGCAAATAGTCCATCCGAGGAACCCACCAATTCCGTGCTCTTCAACATACCACTGTTACCGACCAAAACCGGTCGGGGCCCCACGGTCA
>JAYOSV010000043.1:11661-11932 GCA_038139415.1 Verrucomicrobiales bacterium
ACCTTGGTGGGGTTAGCTCGGTAATAGCTCATTTCCAGCACTTGAACTCCAGGTTGAGCAAATTCCTCAATATAAAACGCCAGCTCGGCCTTGTCGCGCCGTACATCCACGGGGTATTTGCAACCGGCCAGCAAAACGACCAACCCTAAACCTCCAAAAAACCAACGCATCACGCCCATCCAATCGCCTCGCCTCATTTCTGTAAAGCGCAGACCCTCCCCAAATACCCGTCCCATTTTCACATTTATTCACAATTATTGAACAACCTAGT
>JAYOSV010000043.1:11942-18384 GCA_038139415.1 Verrucomicrobiales bacterium
CCTAGTCGAGCCTGTTGTGAATCAATTGCAACGCCGGAATTTTAAGCCGTATTTTTGGGATGATATTAAACTCGAAATTAACTTATTAAAACGACTCTTGTGGAGAACGTGGTCACAACAATTGATAGCCTGAGCCCCGTTACCTGGTAAACTGTTTCCAGTTCCTTGAAAGAACAGAAGCCAAAGGCCGGCTTGCCGGCTGGAATCTTCTCAAGATAAATTCCGGGTTAACCGGAATGAAAGGGCAGGTGGGGCTGATACGCCTGCCCCCTATCAAACCATTCGGTCTGGTTAAGGCCGTGGAGGATCGCCGTCTTTGACAGTGTGATGCCACGATTTTCTTCTGGAATAAGCCGACTGGCGAGAAGGCAAAGTTCACCTGAATGCCCGGTGATGTTCGCGCATTACCGATCGCGAAACGGCATTTAGGGGGCGAGGGGCGCCGGGATTGATCAATCTCGGCAGAAGCTGCCCCAAGCTTGGCGGGTTAAATCCGCAGCTGTACTCGGCACCTTCGGGTGCTAAGGAGAATCCGCTGCAGACAAGGCCCGCCCAGATCCGAATCCTTCGGGATTCAGATTTGAGTGAGACATTCGGATTTGCTTTGAATCTGAATTGAACGCAGTTGCCTGAGTTAGGTGTTGGTTGCTTACTGTGACATCAGCACGGCGGAAGCCATAAATTGACTAGAAACAGTCAGCCGGACGAAATCCTCCGAAAGGAGAACAAAAACCGGGGTTCCCGTCGGGATAGCTACGTGCCGAAGACGATGGCCGTGAAAACTATCCGAAATCGTGGCGATGCGGCAAAAACCGCAGCGCTGCAAAGTATGAGAAATGGCAACCTGAGGGATAAGAGGCGAGACCCGTGGCGCGGGCCAACGCATCGTCACAAGCGATGGCAGACCCGCCGCCAAAGGGCTAGGATGCGAATGTAATACTGGCGTGTCCCAGCCTGGTCCACAGGTCAGTGGCCGCAACCACTGGCTGAGCGGGCAAATAAACCTCACCCAAGAATTCAAGTGTCGCAAGACCTTGAGCGGCCCTGCTATGAGGCCGACAACTCCGCACGTCACGGAGAATAGCGTCGGGGAGCAATCGACCTGCCTTGGCTGGTGCCAAACGATTGCAACGGGAAAGAGCGCGTGGCGAGCGCCCACCCCCCAATTTGTCCCTTCCGGACTTAGGTCTGGAAGGGACTTTTTGTTTTTTACGCCCAAAACACATACAGGGGAATTCACGGGAAAATACTTGCCCGCGCCTCCGTTCCTATGTTCATTTCTTCCACACCTGAATTTTAAATTATGGGCAAAGTTTACAATAACATCGTGGAAACCGTGGGCGGCACTCCGCTCGTGCGACTCAACAAAGTCACCGAGGGGGTCGGCGCCACCGTGCTGCTCAAATGCGAATTCTTCAACCCACTGTCTAGCGTGAAGGACCGTATTGGCATGTCCATGATTGAGACGGCCGAAGCCGACGGCACCCTGACGCCGGACACCGTGATCATTGAGCCGACCAGCGGCAATACCGGTATTGCGTTAGCCTTTGTGGCTGCCGCCAAAGGATACAAGCTCATCCTCACTATGCCCGAAAGCATGTCGCTGGAACGCCGCACACTCCTCGCCATGTTGGGTGCCGACCTAGTGCTCACTCCGGCCGCTAAAGGGATGAAAGGCGCCATTTCCATGGCCGAGAAATTGGCCTCTGAAACCGAGAATGCTTGGGTGCCTCAACAATTTGAAAACCCAGCGAACCCGGCCATCCACCGTAAAACGACGGCCCTGGAAATCTGGGAGGACACCGATGGTGCCGTGGATTTCGTGGTGGCGGGTGTCGGCACCGGCGGCACGTTAACCGGTTGCGTGGAAGTCATTAAGCCCCAAAAGGAAAGTTTCCAGGCTGTCGCCGTCGAGCCTGCGGACTCCCCGGTGATTTCCCAAACCTTGGCCGGCGAAGAACTCACACCTGGCCCGCATAAGATCCAAGGCACCGGCGCTGGATTTGTGCCCGGCAACCTCCACCTCAAGGGGGACGACGGATCCGATCAGGTCAGTGAATGTATTAGGGTAAACAATGACGATGCCTTTGCCATGGCTCGCGAACTGGCTTTGAAAGAAGGTATTTTGGCGGGTATCTCTTCCGGAGCAAATGTCGTGGCGGCCCTAGAAATAGCCAAACGTCCAGAGAATGCTGGGAAAACAATCGTCACCGTGGCTTGTTCCACAGGAGAACGTTACCTGAGCACACCGCTCGCCGAAGAAGCTCGCACCAAGGTTGCTGAGCTGCCGGTGCAGGATCCGGCCGCATAACGCCGATTTTTGGTCCTAAAAATTTGAATAAAAAAGGTGTTGCCAGCACGGCTGGATTCAGCGTTAATACGCGCGGTTTCACACCTCCCACCGAATTCGGTTCGCTGGGGAATTCCCGTTCGATGAACTGTTACAGGCGTTGCCTGTCATTGTCGTTCGCACACACCAAAGTATCATGGCAAAGAATAACAAAGGCGATTGGCCCGAGGAAGGCGAAGGTTACTTGGAAATCTCTGATAAGGGGTTCGGCTTTCTGCGTTCACCCGGCAATCGATTCCAATCCAAGCCCAGCGACATTTTCGTGACGCCCGACACTATTCGGCGCCACTACCTTCGGGAAGGTTGCTTCATTAAAGGCCGTCTTGTGCCGCCGCACAAGGGGCACAGCCCGCAGTTGCGAGAAATCTTCAGCGTGAACGAAATGCCCTTCAAGGAGTACACCGAATGCTCACGTTTTGAAAATCTCACCACCATTGACCCGCTTGATAAATTCAATCTCGAAACCGATCCGAATATTATCGAAACCCGCGTAATCGATCTGGTAACTCCCATCGGCAAGGGCACCCGCGGGCTGATCGTGGCCCCGCCGCGCACTGGTAAGACCACCGTGCTTAAGCAGATTTGCAATGCTGTGACCACCAATCATCCCGAGGTGAAAACCATCGTGATGCTGATCGATGAACGTCCTGAGGAAGTGACTGATTTCGAGCGTTCCGTGGACGCCGAAGTGGTGGCCTCCTCAAACGACATGGACCTCGAAACCCATGTGCGCCTCTCGCGATTTATGATCGAGCGCTGCCGCCGCATGGTGGAATGCGGGCAAGATGTGTTTGTGCTGCTAGATTCCATCACCCGCGTCGCGCGCGCTTACAACAACGTCAAGGGTGGCAGTGGTCGCACCATGTCCGGCGGTGTGGATGCCCGCGCGCTGGAGATTCCACGGCGCATGTTTGCCGCGGCACGGAATATTGAAGGAGGCGGCTCACTCACCATCCTCGCCACTGCATTGGTTGATACCGGTAGTCGCATGGACGAACTGATCTTTCAGGAGTTTAAGGGCACCGGAAACATGGAGCTAATTCTGGATCGCAAGCTCGCCGAGCGCCGCTTGTACCCCGCTATCGATATCCCCAAGAGTGGCACGCGCAAGGAGGAGAAGCTGTTCCCGGAAATGTATCTGGACGCCATCCGCAAGCTACGCCGCACCATGGTCGACCTCGATCCCATCAACGCGATGGAGACGTTGACCGGTGCGCTCAAGAAGCACCCGACTAACGTTGAGTTGCTTTCTAAGCTGAAAACCTGATCATCCCTTTTATGGCAAGCGCCAAGGGGAACGCATCGGAAAACAGTAAACTCGGCCGCCCGCCGGTGTTGCATTCGCGCCCGCCGCTGGAGCGGATGATGGAGATTCATGAGTCCGTCAATCGCGGCAATTACCCCAACGCCAGCACCTTGGCGAGAAAGATGGAAGTCAGCACCAAGACCATCCATCGCGACATCCAATTCATGCGTGATCGTTGGGATTTGCCGATTGAGTTTGATCCCGCCTACAACGGCTTTAAGTACACCCGACCGGTTGATTCCTTTCCCATGCTGCAGATCAACGAGGGTGAGCTCTTTGCCTTGTTGATCGCGGAAAAGGCCCTGCAAAACTATCGCGGCACGGTTTTTGAAAAACGGTTGTCGGCCGCGTTTCAAAAAATCGCCGAATCGCTTCCGGACGCTGTCAGTATTCACCTGAATGAATGGGACGAGGCGTTGTCGTTCAGGCACACGGGCGAAGCCGAAGTGGAGGTGGAGATTTTCGACAAAGTCAGCCAAGCAACCGCCAAGCGACGTCAGCTTAAAATTCGTTACCGCAAGCCCAACCAGAAGCCTGAGGAACGAGTGATTGATCCGTACCAGCTAGCGAATATTAACAACGAGTGGTATCTGTATGCCTTTGACCACAAGCGGCGCGATATCCGTTGTTTTGTTCCGACTCGCATTTTGAAAGTCGAATCCACCGGCAAATCCTTTGATCGGCCGGATAGTTTTACCCTAGATAATTACCTCGCTGATTCCTTCGGCGTTTATAAAGGCGACGAATCCTACGATATTCACGTACGCTTCACCAAAACGGTCGCACCCTTTATCAAAGAGAAAAACTGGCACCCCACTCAGCAGATCAAAACCTTCAAAGACGGCTCGTTGGAACTCTCTCTTCAGCTCAGCCATCTCTCCGATATTCAACGATGGATTCTCGGCTGGGGCAGCCAAGCCACGGTGCTCGCTCCCAAGGAATTAGCCGAAACGGTGCGTGTCGAGGCCCAGGGCATTGTGGATAACTAAGTGGAAAACCACTTGGCCCAAACGGCCATTCACCGGATTATCGCCGCGCCCGCATTCCCGCGGACACAAGGAGGATTGAATGTATCTCAAAAGCCTGAAGGCCATTGGATTTAAGTCGTTTGCGGATAAGACCACCCTGAATTTCGAGCCGGGCATCACAGCAGTGGTGGGACCCAACGGATGCGGTAAATCAAATATCTCCGATGCTATTCGGTGGGTCTTGGGTGAACAATCCGCCAAGGCGTTGCGTGGCGGAGAAATGGCTGATGTCATTTTCAGCGGCACCGAAGGCACCCGCGGACGTAAGCCCACCAGCATGGCGGAGGTCTCGATCACGCTCGGTGATATGGACGAGGAAAACCTCAAAGCCGCCGGGGTGGACTTGAGTTTTACCGAAGTTACCGTGACCCGACGCGTGTTCCGCGATGGCGGCAGCGAATACTTCCTCAACGGCGCCTCCTGTCGGTTACGCGATATTCAGCAACTGTTCATGGGCACCGGTATTGGCCGGAACAGCTACAGCATCATGGCCCAAGGCCAGATCACGAACATTATCAAGAGCAAGCCTTCAGAACGCCGTGTGGTGTTTGAAGAGGCAGCCGGCATCACCAAGTTTAAGCAGCAGAAAAAAGAGGCGCTGCGTAAGCTCGATTACACCGAGCAGAATCTCTTGCGGCTGGAAGACACCATTCGCGAGGTCAAACGACAGATTGGATCACTCCAACGCCAAGCCGTCGTGGACGAATTGCGCGAGCTGGAAACCAAGCTAGCCCGGCATGAATACGACACCATCGATACCGAACTACAGGGAATTCGCAAGGAGTCCGAACACATTCGCGACAATCTTGAAAATCATTCCTCCGGTATTATCGAGGAGGAAACAGCCCTCAAGGAACTGCGCCAAACGCTCACTGAGCTCGATCGACAGATCAGTGCCACACAACAGCGTGGGTTGGAACTGAAATCGGAAGTGGAACGCCACGAAAACCGAATTCAATACAACGAGCAACGGATGGAAGAGCTTGCTGCCCAGCACGCCGATGCAGAGGCCGACATCGCCGGGGCTCAAGAACGCCGCAAACAGGTGGATGCTGAGCTGGAAGGGATTAATCAGCAACTTTCAGATTCCGGTCACTCGCTCGACCGCGCGCGCCAACATGTCTCGGAAAAACGCAGTGTCGTCGAAACCGCCGAATCCGACATTAGCCAACGGCAGTCCGAACTCAACGGCACCAACAACGAAGCCACCCAACTTACACAGCGGCTGACTGGTTCCCGCAATCAGCTCAATGCGCTCGAGCTTCAGAATCAAGGGAACGCGGCTCGGCTAGAGAAACTCTCCGCCGAAAAAATTCAACTAGAGGAAGAACGCAGCAAACTCGAGACAAGCCTCTCCGAATTCGAGCGTAGCGTGGAAGATGACTCGCTCCATGTCGAAACCCACCGCGGCACAGTTGAGGAGCGTCAGGCCCGTTTGTCTGTAATCGGCACGGACCTCTCCGGCACGGAGGAGAGCTTGGATGAACTACTCCAGCGCCAGGCCGAGGCTAAGTCGCGCAAAGATGTACTGAAACAGCTAATCGAATCCAAAGAAGGTTTTAGTGCGGGCGCCCAGACTGTCCTGACCCAATTCGACAGCGCCATCGGCTCGCTCGCAGATCAAATTCGCGTGCCGGACGAACACGTCCGTGCTGTGGAGGCCGCACTGGGTGCCAACCTGCAACTCGTCATCACCGAACAACCGCAAAGCGCTGACCAAATGCTCCAACGCCTTGCCCAAGGCGAACAGGGCCGTGC
>JAYOSV010000043.1:18394-23540 GCA_038139415.1 Verrucomicrobiales bacterium
CTAGTATTGTGGCCTTGGAACTTCTGCGTGAACGCGGCGGGGCGATTCCGCCATCCGACATCCCGGAAGGAGCCATGCCGGCTTTGGACATCGTTGAAATCGATGATCCCATTCAACCGCTCCTGCAAACACTTTTGGGCAGAACCCTAATCGTAGATTCGCTTGAAACCGCCACGCGCCTCTGGCGCATGAGTCCTGGGCGTTTTGATTATGTCACCCGACGAGGCGAATCACTGAGCCAACAGGGTGTCTACACCGGAGGGCAGGGTGAGGGCAAAGAGCACCACTCCGTGCTTGCACGCCGGAATCAAATCGACGAATTAGCGGCCCAGCTGGACGCACTCGGCCGGCAGATCGATGAATCCAGCCGAGCCAAGGGTCAGCTTCTGGCTGAGCAGACAGAACTTCAAGCCAGCCTGCAAAATGCGCGTGACGAACTCAGCGATCGCGAGGTGGCCATCGCCACGCGAAAAGGTGAATTTAAGGCCCTGCAGAATTCACGCCAGGTGCTCGAGCAAAAAATTGAAGCGGTAGTGTTTGAAGTTCAAAACCTCGCCGAACAAGAGGAATCCTCCAAAGGCAAATCCATTGAGTTGAATGCCCGCATCCGTCAACTGGAAGAGCGGGATCGGCAAATTCAGAGTTTAATTGTCGGCCATGAGACGTTCATTCAGGAACAACGCGACCACCGTGAAGTGGCTCAAGAGGAATTAACCGAAGCCAAGGTGGCCCTCTCTAAGGCAGAGGAACAGGAATCCTCACTGCAGGTTCAAAAATCGCCAATGGAGCAGCAGTTGGCCGAACTGCAACGCACCCTTGAGCGCGCTCAGCAAACGCTCAGCGAAAGTTCCGAACGCAAGGTTCAATTTGAATCCCAAAATGCCGAATCCCGCCTAGAGATCGAACGCCTGCGGGTGGATCGTGAGGCGTGCAGCGAGGAAATAACCGAGCTCACCCAGGGCCGAAACAAACAAGCTGCTGATGCGGAACGCCGCGAGATGGAGCTTTCCGAAAAACGCAATTCCCTCACCGAAATGCAGGAGCGGAAAGGCGAAATCGAAGTGGAGGTCACTCAGAAACAGATGAAGCAGGAGCAGCTCATCGGTCGGATTCAGGAAAAATATGACCTCGATTTACGCGAATTGCAGGGGGATTTAACGACCATTAACATTACTGCTGACGGTCAGACCACCACCGAGACCATCACGGCCGATGAAACCCACACCGAGACCGACGCCCCCACCGACTGGGAAGTCGTCCGGGCGAAAGTCGAGGAGATGCAAAACAAGATCGACAGCATGGGGCCAGTGAACTTGGTGGCAATCGACGAATATCAGGAGGTCGAAGAGCGCTTCAATTTCCTCAACACGCAGCACGAAGATTTGGTGAACGCCAAGACCGAGTTGGAAGAGGTGATCGCCCGCATTGACAAGCAATCGCGTGAGATGTTCACCGAAACATTCGACAAGGTGCGCGCCAATTTCCAGAAGATGTTCCCGGATCTGTTCGGCGGTGGCCGCGCGGATCTGGTGCTCACCGAGGAGGAGGACGTCCTCGAAGCCGGCGTGGAGATCGTCGCCTCGCCTCCAGGCAAAAAACTCCACCGCATCGGCCTGCTGTCTGGTGGCGAGCAAACCATGACGGCCGTGGCCTTGCTCTTTTCACTGTACCAAGTCAAACCCAGTCCGTTCTGCGTACTGGATGAGTTAGACGCCCCACTCGATGACGCGAACATCGAACGCTACGTCCAAAAGCTCAAAGAATTTCTCGCGCATTCGCAATTCATCGTCATCACCCACAGCAAGCGCACCATTTCGGCGGCTGACGTATTATACGGGGTGACCATGCAGGAGCGGGGCGTCAGCCGCATCGTGAGCGTGAAATTCAGCTCGGACCACACCGAAAGCGCGGATCGCAATGACGACCTCCTAACCAAGGAAGCTCCTGCAGCACCCAAGGTAGAGAATGAGGAAGTTTTCCTCGCCAAGTAACTCCTCACCTCTTCAAGAAGCTTCCACTTGCCATTGGCAATGCGGCTGCGTAGCGTAGCCCCCCATGTCGAACGAAATCGAGAAAGTCGTCATCATCGGCTCAGGCTGTGCCGGCCTCACTGCAGCCTTGTACACCGCCCGTGCCCAACTCAAGCCCGTGGTGCTCACTGGTGCCATGCCGGGTGGATTGCTGACCACTACCAGTATTGTCGAGAATTTCCCCGGCTGGCCAGAGGGCATTGACGGCACGGATCTCATGATCAATCTCCAACAACAAGCCGAGCGCTTCGGCGCGGAGGTTCGTTTTGGGAGCACGGTGGATTCAGTCGATCTCAGTGAACGCCCGTTCAAGCTCACGGTGGATGGCGAGCCGATGTTGGCCCAAACTTTGATCGTGGCCAGCGGCGCCGGTCATCGCCATCTCGGATTGGAAAGCGAAAAGAATCTGGATAAAAAGGGCGTTACCTACTGCGCCACCTGCGACGGCGCACTCCCGATGTTTCGCGATCAACCATTAGTCGTGGTGGGCGGCGGTGATTCAGCCTGCGAAGAGGCGACCTATTTGACGCGGTTTGCCAGCAAAGTATACCTCATTCATCGCCGCGATGAACTCCGCGCCTCCAAGGTGATGGCCGAACGCGCCCTCGCCAATAACAAGATCCAGCCGGTCTGGGATTCTGAGATTGCTGAGATTCTGGGTGAGGCCGAAGACAAGGTCACTGGTGTTCGACTGAAAAATAATAAAACCGGCGAGGAAAGTACGCTCGATTGCGCCGGTGTTTTCATTGCCATCGGTCACGTGCCGAACACCCAAATCTTTGAAGGCCAACTGGATCAAGACGGTGCGGGCTACATTTTGCGACAAGAAGGTTCGCGCACCAATGTGGAAGGCGTATTTGTGGCCGGAGATTGCTCTGACAAGGTGTATCGCCAAGCCATCACCGCGGCCGGAATGGGCTGCGCAGCCGCCATTGATGCCGAACGACTGCTGGCCAGTGAGGATCAATAAACAATCGCTTTTTCGCTTTTTTTCTAATAAAAGTCCCCAATCATGAGCACGCGCACGGCGCAAATTAATCGCGCCACGGGTGAAACCCGGATTACCTTGAAACTGAAGATTGACGGCAAAGGCAAGTCGTCGATCGACTCGGGTATTCCATTCTTCGACCACATGCTCACGTTATTCGCTAAACACGCTGTCTGCGATCTGCAGGTGAGGTGCGAAGGCGATCTGGATGTTGATCTGCATCACGCTGTAGAAGATGTGGGCATTGCTTTGGGTCAGGCGTATTGGCAGGCGTTGGGAGAAAAGCGCGGGATCCGTCGCTACGGCACAGGCTTTGATCCGCGCAACCCGCTTTGGGGTGAAGCACATTTGCCGATGGACGAAACTCTGGCCCGTGCCGTTGTGGATTTCAGCGGCCGCCCGTATCTTGTCTGGAACGGCATGGATAAACTCGGCTTCAAAATACTCAAAGGCGAACAAAATCAAGATGATGCCTGCCGTTTCCGCTTTGGTTTGGCCCGAGAATTTTTCCAAGGCTTCACCAATGAAGCCCGTTGTAATTTGCACCTAGAACTACTGTACGGACAGGAACCCCATCACGTAGTCGAGGCGTTGTTCAAGGCCTTCGCCAAGGCGACCGATTTTGCCTGTCAAAAAGATCCCCGTATTGGCCGAGCTGTGCCGAGCACAAAAGGACGCCTGAAAGGTTAGCCATGGCTAAGCTCGACATCCCAAATGCTGCCGATGAAGAGCTGGTACGCTCCGCACAGAAGGGCAATATGGCCCCGTACGAAGAACTGGTGCATCGGCATCGAGACAAGATCTACGCCCGCGCCTTTAGCATGCTCCGCAATGAGGAAGAGGCGCTGGATGTCTCGCAGGAAGCTTGGGTTAAAGGATGGCAACGCCTAAAGCAATTTCAGCACAATTCCAGCTTCACCACCTGGATGACGCGTATTTGCATCAATCTCTGCCTCGATTTCCTACGCAAACGCCAGCGGCAACAGACCGATTCACTGGATAAGATGGAGGAGGAAACCGGCGGTGTGGAACGCCGAATGGAGGTGGAGGATTACAACCCAACCGAGGAAATGGAGCGTTCCGAACTGCGGCGGGAAATTGATGCCGCCATGGAGAAGCTCAGCTACGAACACCGCACGGTGCTTGTGTTACATGAATTCGAGCGCTTGGAATACAAGGAGATCGCCAAATCCATGCAATGTTCCATCGGAACGGTGATGAGCCGGCTGTTCTACGCCCGCCGCCGATTGGCAAAAATCTTAATTTCTTTGAAGAAAGAACGACAAAGTTAAGTCTACAGAAAAGAGGTATAATGAAGCAGGAAGACAAACTGAAAATCCAAGCTTGGCTCGACGGCGAGCTGGCTCCTCAAGAATCCGCCCGAATCGCCGACCTAATCGATAACGATTTGGAGGCCAAAGAATTATCCGAAGACCTCCGCGCGATGCAAAAAGCGCTGGAAGTCGGTGAAAAAACAGCCGTTTTGGAGGATTCACGCGAATTTTACTGGTCGCAAGTGGAGCGCCAGATCGAGGCTGAAGAGCCCATTACCGAGAATGCTCAACCAGAATTGGTCTCGGGTAGCCTTGGCAATGCCCTACGTTGGCTCATTCCGGTCGGAAGTTTAGCAGCTATATCCGCGTTAATGCTGAACTTTAATTCCATCAACACCACACCGGATTTGTTGGAAACTGGCGAACAGGGAATCGAGATTCCGCAACCCAGCCCGGTGAATCCCCCCAGCGGACTTGCAGAAAGCTCTGGGACGGTTCTGGAAGAAGGATCCCCAACGACCCCCGAAGTGGGCGTATTCAGCTTTGAGGGCACTCAGAATGGCGGCAATCTCTCCAGCCCAGAAGATCCCAACTCACTCCCTGAATCCATCGAAAACCCTGAACGGTAAGCCGATTTCCCATTATTTATGAAAGGCTCTCACCTCGGGAGCCTTTCTTTTTAGCCACAACTTATTAACATGCACTATATGTTGTGTTTATTGAGCTTCCTGGGTCAATATATTGTATTTTAGCCTTAGTTTTTAGTGGATTAAGTTTGTCGGGTAATTGCTTTTTCGATAGCCTCTCACTTTATGGATTTCGCCTTGGAGAAGGCGGTTTTTATTAAGGAAATG
>JAYOSV010000044.1:0-20735 GCA_038139415.1 Verrucomicrobiales bacterium
AAAGTGGTGTCATCGGTTTGCACGATCACGCAATCGCGCAATCCAACGACTGCAATGGGGTTGCGATTCTTTATGGCGCGGGCATCAAAAATTACATTACGGGCAGAATCCACGTGCACAAAATCTGCCTCCGCACAGTTACCTTCGCGATCAGCTTTCAGGTGGCGAGAGAGTGCGGGCCATGCGCCAAGGTCGTCCCAGTCAAAATCTCCATCTGCCACGAGCACATTATGCGCATGCTCCATCACGCCGTAATCAAATGAAACTTTTTTGATATGCGGGTAATCCTTTTTTAAAACCCGCTTAAGCTTTGCGGGGCTCGCCGCTGCGTGAAACCAGCGTTCACAGGCTTCGTGAAGGGGTTTCTGGTGTTTTAAAAGGCTTTCAGCGATGGTCGCAAATGAGAAAATGAACATGCCGGCATTCCACCTGTAGCCGCCGTCATTCAAGTATTCCACAGCCCGATCATAGTTTGGCTTCTCCACAAATTGTTGAACGACGCTGAATGTGCTCTTGTAGGCTTTCCTGTCCTTAGGAGGCGGCAGAGGGTCGCCCATTTTAATGTAACCATAACCTGTTTCCGGGGATGTGGGCTTAATGCCGATCGTGACAATGGCCTGGCCACGCTCAGCCAGATCAAAGCTCTCCTTAAGATTGCGCTGAAATTTCTTAACGCTCTTTTCAGGGATGACATGATCTGCTGGCAATATCGCCATCGTGCCTGTCGTGCTGCGTGCTCCTACAAGAGCGGCGGCCAGTGCGACGGCTGGACAGGTATCGCGACCGCAGGGTTCTGCAACGACGTTATCTTTCGGTAAACGCGGGAGCTGTTTGCTGACAGCGGCGGCTTGCGCCTGATTGGTGATCACAAAAATATTGTTCATCGGAACAATGGGCTTAATGCGATCGACTGTGTGCTGGAGGAACGACTGTTTATCGAACAAGGCCAACAATTGCTTCGGGGAGGCTTCCCGGCTGAGTGGCCAGAATCGTTCACCTTTTCCGCCGGCCAAGATGACCGCGAATCGGTTTTTTTCGGGGGCGCTTTTCTTCGCGGGCATGATTTAAAGAGCTTCGGTGAGTTCTCGGACAAAACCTCCAACTCGTTCGGGAAGATCAGGGGCTTTCCCGTGTTCAGCAATTTGGTTCACGATTGCGCTGCCGACAACTACCGCATCGCAATCGGCGGCGACTTGTCGGACTTGGTCGGCGTTGGATATCCCAAACCCAACGGCAATGGGAAGGTTTGTGTGGCGACGAATGGCGGCGATGCGTTCATCAAGACTTGAAACAACATCCTGCCGCATGCCGGTAACTCCTTCGCGGGAAATGTAATAGATAAACCCGCTGCCGCGTGCTGCAATTGCGGCAATGCGTTCCTCGGGAGTTGTGGGCGCAATAAGCCAAATGCTGCACAAGCTTGCTTCCTTCATCAGCTGCTCGTACTCATCTGCCTCTTCCGGGGGAAGATCGAGCGCGAGTAAGCCATCCACGCCGGCGGCAGCTGCGGAATGAATGAATTCCTTCAGGCCTATTCGATGCATGAGGTTGAAGTAGATGTACAAAACAATCGGCACATCCGATTGTTTGCGTATGGCGGCGACTGTTTCGAGCAAGCCTTCAGGAGTGGTGCCGCTAGCCAACCCGCGTTGGGCGGCAAGTTGATTAACCAGGCCGTCGGCCAAGGGGTCACTGAACGGCACTCCAAGTTCGATGACATCCACTCCGGAATCAGCCAGACGTAAGGCGAGCGCTTCGGTGGATGCTAAATCAGGATCGCCGGCGCCTATATAAGCAACAAACCCTTTGCGGTTTTGATCACGGAGATTTTTGAAGCGTTGGTCAATGCGGTTCACTGGGCGGAGTGTGTCAATTCCAGTCATTGGAGGCAAGCCGCAGTCCATTGAGAGTCAGTCGAGAGCGGATGGCGTTTACCTCGGGGATTTTGAGGCCAATCAATCGCGCGCAGCCGCCAGTGGCGATCACAGGGAGTTTTTTGACGCCCAGAGATTGTCGTATTTCCTTTATCAGCCCCTGAACCAAACCTCGGTAGCCGTGCACGGCGCCAATCTGCATGGCCTGCACGGTGGTTTTACCAATGGCCGAGCCGTGATCCCTTAGTTCGATAGCCGGGAGCAGAGCAGTTTTCTCGTGAAGGTAATTCGTCATAGCCGAGAGGCCTGGGGCAATGACGCCGCCCACATAGGTGCCGGAATCATCCACAATATCAAAAGTAACAGCTGTGCCGAAATCTACGACCAACACCGGCCCGCCAAATTCCTTCAGTGCAGCCCGAGCATTGGCCAGCCGATCGGGACCAATGGAAGCCGGTTTTGGGTAACGTAGGGTGACCCCGCAATTGCTGTGCGTGAGGGTTGTGAATGGCCCGGGGCATATGTTTTTGGCCAGTTTGGTGGCAGCCGGCACAACGCTACAACAGGCAGTGGCGGTGAGCTTGTGTTTACCGATTAATTTCCGAAGCGGTCGTTGGTCTGGCCATTTGTGGGTTGGAAACTCCAGCAACTTTCCCACCCGGCCACGCGTAGACAGGGCCACCGAGGTGTGCGTGTTGCCGATGTCGAGCAGGAGTTTCATTTGGCTAATGTAACGTCTCCGCCCATGACGCGCTCCATTCGGCCGTGTTGGGTACGGACAAGGAGGGCGCCACTTTCATCGAGTGCCTCGGCTCGGCCGAACACTCGCCGCGGGCCCATATCGACAGTTATTTCCTTGCCAATGGTCGTGCAATGCGCTGCCCATTCTTCAGCGATTGTTGGGAATTGACGATCTAGGATGCGTCGATAATCAGCATCTAGTTCGAGGAGAATTCGTTCGGCCAACCGGGCGCGGTCAATGGTCTTTCCAGAAGCAAGCTTCAATGAGGTCGCGATGGTGGACAATTCGCCGGTAAAATCGCTGGTGGTTTGGTTGACATCGATACCGATACCCAGAATGACATGCCGGACATGGTCAATCTCAGCGCTCATTTCTGTGAGAATTCCGGCGACTTTTCGGCCTTCAATTTGGATGTCATTAGGCCATTTAATTCCTGCGCGAATGCCGATGGTATGACGGAATGCCCGAACGAGGCTGACTGCTGCTGCGGCGGTTAATTGAGTGCATTCATTGGCCGTGAGTGCGGGGCGCAAGAGAATCGAAAACCAAAGTCCGCGCCCTGGCGGGGATGACCATTTTCGACCCAGCCTCCCTCGGCCTTGGTGTTGCGATTCTGCGAATACAACAAGCCCCTCAGTCTCGCCTGCTTGAGCGGCTTTCTCGATCTCATCATTGGTCGAAGAGGTTGTTTGCAGAGTTTGAATACGCCGCCCAATGATGGTCTCGCCAGCTAAACGTGATTGGAGATCTTCAGCAACAAGTTGTTCAGGTGAGGAAATTAACTGATAGCCGCGGTGTGGGCTGGCGATAATTTGAAAACCGGTTTCGCGCAGTGATTCGATGTGCGACCAAACGGCAGCACGGGAAATGTTGAGCTTCTGGCACAAGTCGCTGCTGGATACGCCGTGCTCAGCAGCGCGAAGCGTGGCGAGGATTTGGGCAACCGGGGTCACAACGAAATGTCCAGGGCGATGTCCGTCGAGGTCGCGGAGTGAGTCAAGGCGCCTACGGAAATATAGTGTACGCCGGTCTGTGCTATATCGCGAATAGTGTTCAGCGTGACGCCGCCACTGGCTTCTATTTGAGAGCGCCCATCAATCAGAGCTACCGACTCGCGGAGCTCATCGAGCGACATGTTATCCAGCAAAATGATGTCAGCCCCCGCCTCAGCAGCCTGACGCGCTTGTATCGGGGTGTCCGCCTCCACTTCGATTTTAAGGTTAGGGTGCATCGCGCGGCATTGAGCTATGGCTGACGCGATTCGGTTGCTGCCCTGCAACGCCGCTAAATGGTTATCCTTGATCATTACCATGTCATCCAGGCCGCGCCGGTGATTTCGGGCGCCACCGCACTGAACGGCGTATTTCTCGAGATCCCGCCAACCGGGAGTGGTCTTACGAGTGTCGAGAAGTAAAACGCCCGTGCCGCTTACGGCGGCGACATAACGGGCGGCCTGAGTGGCCACACCGGAAAGGCGTTGCGCATAATTCAAGGCGGTGCGTTCGCCGGTTAGTACCGCGCGGGCAGATGCATTAATGGTTGCAAGAATGGCGCCTGCTGGAACTTCGTCACCATCATTATGAGAATGAGATATGATCGCTTCAGCATCAAGACGATGGAATACGGTTTCGATTAACGTTTGCCCGCAGTAGGTGAGCGACTCACGGGCAACTATATGCGCCTGGCAATAGCGCTGGGCGTCCACCAAGGCGTTGGTGGTAGCGTCACCTTCACCGATGTCTTCGGCCAACGCCGCGGTGACATGGTCTTGAATCTGTTCGCCAGAAAGTTCAGGCACGCGGCATTCTTGGAAGGCATCGGACCTGTTGGCAACGCATTTATATTTCCAATAGAAAAGACGTGCTTTTTCGCGAAGCTGAAGGCATATTTAACCCATGGCGAACGTCATCATTCGGCCGGACTGGCATATCCCGGAATCTTCAATTACACCAATCAACGAATACCACAATCGGCGTTCGTTCGTGAAGCAGCTTGGCTTGGGTGCCGGTGTGGCGGGAATGAGCCTGGCCAACACGCTCGAAGCCGCCGCTGCCCCCAAGTTGTACCCCGCCAAACGCAACGCTAAATACAGCCCGAAGGTCGTGCTCACCAACAAGGCTTGGGCTACGGGATACAATAATTTTTATGAATTCACCACCAGTAAAGAGCATGTGCGTTTTCTGGTTGATAAATTCAAAACCAACCCGTGGGAGGTGGAGGTTTCAGGCCTATGTGGTAAACCGTTTAAATTTGATGCCTTGGAGATGGCTCAAAAGCTTGGTTTAGAAGAGCGCGTGTACCGCTTCCGCTGCGTGGAGGCGTGGTCTATGATCGTGCCCTGGACCGGTTACACGCTTTCAAAGTTGTTAAAACAAGCGGAGCCCAAAGCCAGTGCAAAGTACGTTAAATTTTACACCGCAATGAAGCCGGCTGAAATGCCTGGCCTGGCGCGCTTGCCTCAATATCCTTGGCCATACACTGAAGGCCTGCGTCTTGATGAAGCAATGCATGATTTAACCTTCATGGCCACCGGTATTTTCGGCGAAGCCTTGCCCAAGCAAAATGGCGCGCCGCTTCGGCTCGTGGTGCCTTGGAAGTACGGGTACAAGAGTATCAAGAGCATCGTAAAAATAGAATTCACTAATCGGCAACCCAAGACGTTATGGAACGCGCTTGCTCCTCGCGAGTACCCTTTTGAATCAAATGTGGACCCCGGCGTGCCTCACCCACGTTGGTCGCAGGCCAGCGAGCGGCTTATTGGGCCTAATCCCGTTCGTGTCAAAACGAACAAATATAACGGCTATCCACAAGTTGCCGGCCTCTACAAATAATTCATGCCGCTTCCGATTCTTTCCGTAGCCCAAGTGCGCGATTGGGAGGAGCGCACTTGGAATGCAGGGATTGCAGTTGAATCCGTGATCGAGCAGGCTGGTCAAGCCGTCGCTTCGCTGGCGACTCAAGTGACTCAAAGCGGAGACTTTATTCTCCTGCTGGCAGGTAAAGGTAAGAACGGCAGTGATACTCGTATTGCCGCAGCGCATTTGAGCGACCGGGAGGTTAAAGTTCTGGATATTACGAACCCTGCGGAAGACATAGCCGTTCTGCATCAACACCTCCAAGGGGATCCCGTACTAGTTGTGGACGGCTTGTTTGGGATTGGGTTGAATCGGGACTTGGGAGAGCACTGGCAAAAGTTTATCCAATGCATCAACGAATCGGATGCCCCCGTACTGTCGGTCGATTGCCCATCCGGGCTGGATGCGGATAACGGTCTAATTCGGGGAACAGCTATTGAAGCCGCCATCACACTTTGCCTTGGAGGTCTGAAATCGGGATTACTGGTAAACTCAGCAGCTCAATATGTGGGTCGATTTCGCATCGCTTCGCGTATTGGCCTGAACGATCCCGCGCCTGAGACGGACTCTTATTGGGTCGCCGAACAGGATATGCGCGGCTTACGGCCTCAAAGGGATCCCGCTTCCCACAAAGGTAATCACGGTCATGTTGGAATCATAGGAGGCTCCACAGGTTATCATGGAGCGCCGGTCCTCGCAGGACGGGCGAGCCTTCGCGCGCAGCCTGGGTTGGTCAGTATTTTTACACCAGTTTATCAGCAAGTTTCCGCACAGTGCCAGAGCGTCATGGTGCACCCATGGGGGCGGGGCTGCGTGGATGCATTGAGTCGGGCCAGTGCACTGGTGGTTGGCCCCGGCTTGGCCGGTGATGATATTGAAGATTCGTTGCGCCAAACTGTTCTGGATCTTTGGTGTCAGTCCGGCAAACCCATGGTGATAGATGCCTCTGCACTGGATTGGGTGCCGAAGAAGTCACCTGAGACAAGCGCTTTCCGCCTGTTGACACCGCATTCCGGCGAAGCTGCCCGATTGCTCGATTGTTCCGTAGATAAAGTGGAATCTGATCGACTCCGCGCTGCACGGACTTTGGCCGAACTATTTGGGGTAACGGTATTGCTAAAAGGCAGGCACACGATTCTGACGCAGGCAACCGGCCCTGCCTTAGTAAACTCCACAGGTAATGTCGGCTTGGCGCAAGGCGGCAGTGGTGATGTCTTAGCAGGCTTCATTGGAGGGTTATTGGCACAACCGGTTTTCCGGAATCGAGAAATTCAGGCCGTAACATACGCGGCATGGAAGCACGGCTGGGCGGCAGACCAGCTGACAGCCGCTGGTAATTATTGGGGCATGGATGACTTACTTAATGCCCTCGGAAAGCGGGAATTTCATTGAAGAATCGGCAATCCTGTGTCAATAGTTAGAAGCTTTGGGGAGGCGTTTTCTCATTCTGGCGATCGGGCTGTGCCATGCTTGTAATGTATGGGCCGCTTTTCAAGTGTCGCTACTCAACTCCCCTGATCTCATCATCGTTAACCGTGTGGCGTCGGTGAATGAACAAGGCTTGGTTTTCAGTAGGGCCTTGGGTCAATCAGATTTCAAGCGTTACCACTGGGGGGAGTTTTCCTTAAAAGGGACGCAAATACTCATTGCTGAACTGCCGGGCCAATCAGTTTTCAGGCAAAAGAGCAGGGCGGATCAAAGCCGGTATATGGATATCCTGCGTAATCATATGCTCGAGCTCATGCCTCCACCTCAAGTGAAGAAAGCTGTGCTTCCACCAGTGGTTCAACCGCCGCTGCCAATTAAACCTGAAATTCAAGCTCCCATTCCCTCAAAGCCCGCGCCAGCTTTGGCTCCCCCTGTAGAGGTGCAAAAAAATGAAAAGGTAGTTCGGTTGCCCGCCCAAATAAATGAACAGGCTAAACCTGTGGCTGCCACAAAAAGTTCGATCAAACCAGTGACCCCTCAACACGATCCATCGCGGATTCGGTCGTCGCCAACTCCGGTCAAGGAACCGTTTAATCTAATACCTGGGCCTAATGTAATCCCTCCTGATGCCAGCGAGGCCAGCGGTACCGGAGGCGGTTTGTGGATCATTGTTCTCATTGTAATGGGCCTTAGCGTGTGGGCGGGGTGCGAAGTAGCCATTTTCCGGAATCGCCCCGTTCGATTGGTATGCCTGCTTTCCGCGGTTTGCCCGGTGATTGCTCCGGTTGTGTTCCTGGTTCTACCTGGCGTGAGGGAGGATCGGGAGGTGCCTGATGTGACTCCAGTGCCTGATATGGCTGTAATTGAAGAAGCCACACATATCACCGAACTCGACACACGATTTGAACCAACGGAAACCCCTGCGGTTCAGGTGCACGAATGTTATCGAGCTGGGGAAACTCGCTTCAGTGGGAAATTTTTCGCCGATTATTTGGCCCGCTTTTATAAGTCCCCACCCGAGGATGGATGTGATTTGCTATTAACCACCGAAGAGGGGGCGTATCCCGTGCATCACATCAGCGACCTCTCACCTGAGAGCATGAACATTGTCTACCCCTCACAAAAGGGTCTGATCGAAACCTCCATTCCTTACCGTCACCTGCTGGAAGTGCGGGTTCAGGCGGCGCAAATATCATGAGCAATAAAATACGAGCCATCCTTCTGTTCGGGGCGCCCGGTTCAGGCAAGGGCACGCAGGGCCGAATTCTCGAGCAAATCCCGAACTGGTACTACTTTGCCAGCGGGGATGCCTTCCGCACTTTGCGCCCGGAAGATCCACTAGGGAAAACTTTCCTCGAATATTCTAGTCGCGGTGAACTAGTTCCGGACGAGTTTACGGTAACCTTATGGCAAAAGAAAATTGAGAGTGCTATTGTGAAGGGAACCTTTCAGCCTGACCACGATATCCTGCTGCTCGATGGCATTCCTCGCAACGAACACCAGGTGGAGATGATGCGCGAACACATTGATGTGCTTGCCATGTTGCACCTCACTAGCAAGGATAAACAACAAATGATCGAGCGGATTCAACGCCGGGCCCTCATTGAAAGCCGTTTGGATGACGCGAACCTAGAAGTAATCCACCAACGTTTTGAAACGTACGAAAGTGAAACCAAAAGCGTTATGGATTGTTATTCGGGCGATATTATACATCACGTTGATTCCGGGCAAACGCCCGTCCACGTGTTACAGGACATCCTCAATGCCGTGGCCGATATTCAAGTGAGCGGGTAATGATCTGGCGCGTGGTCTACATGGGTACGGCCGAGATTGCCTGTCCGCCACTGCGGGTTCTGGCCGGGATGCCTGAGATCGAGCTGGCTGCCGTTTATACTCAGCCCGATCGACCTAGGGGCCGCGGCCAATCTGTGCGATTTTCACCCGTTAAGAAACTGGCCCTTGATAAGGGGGTGCCGGTTTTACAGCCTGAATCCCTGAAGACGGTCAGTGCAGTCGAAGAATTATCCGCACTCAAGCCAGATGTTTTGGTGGTGATGGCTTATGGGCAAATTCTTCCCCAACAGATTTTGGATTTACCGCCTCGCGGCGCGGTTAATCTCCATGCTTCGCTTTTGCCGCGTCACCGCGGCGCATCGCCCATTCAGCAAGCTATTCTTGTGGGGGATTCGGAGACGGGAGTAACGCTTATGCAAATGGAATCCGGCCTTGATACCGGCCCTATGATTGCGAAGGCGAGGATCCCCATTGGCGATGACGATACCGCGGCATCCATTCATGATCAGCTCGCCCAGTTGAGCGCCACCCTTATTCGAGATAGACTCGCGGATTATCTAACCGGGGGTCTGCCTGTCACGCCACAGGATCACAGCAAAGCCACCTATGCCGGCAAAATTTTAAAGTCAGATGGCCAAATTCACTGGCACCAAACCGCCGAAGTAATTGCTCGTCAGATTCGCGCCTTTACGCCTTGGCCCGGTACCTATGCGCATTTGCCTACCACTCAAAAATCTCTCCTGAAAATCCTGCGTGCTCAAATCGCAGAAGGCTCAGGGACTCCTGGGCAAGTCTTGCCCAATCAAAGTGGCCAATTCGAGGTCGCCACCGGGCAAGGGAGCCTGATTTTCACTTCGATACAACGCGAAGGCGGTCGCCCAATGAGTGGGGCCGACTTTCTCAACGGCTGCTCGTTGCCGTCTGGCGCAATCCTGAAATAATCCCCGATGCTTGACAGAAGCAGTGTTTCGGTCAAATTAGTTCAAACGTTCGTTTGAAACATTCGTTTTAACTATGGCCAAACGATCAACTAAAGACCGGATTTTGGATGCGTCTGAGTCATTGTTTGCTCTCAACGGCTCCAGTGGGGCGTCATTGCGCGCGATCACTCGACGGGCCAAGGTTAACTTGGCCGCGGTGCATTACCATTTTGGTAGTAAGGATCGCTTACTTGAGGCGGTGCTAGCGCGTCGGTTGCTACCATTAAATGCCGAACGAATTCGGCGCCTGGAAACTTATCAAAAGGAAGCTGGCCGAGAGAAAGTGCGCTTAGAAAATATAATCGAAGCAATGGTGGGACCCGCGCTTCGGTTAAGCCGCGATGAAAACAAGCGGGGGCGAATCTTCATGAGGTTGCTTGGTCGGCTAGTGCTTGAGCCCGATGCGCGCATACAAAATCTGCTGACCGGTCAGTTTGAGACTGTGCTAAAAAAATTTATGCCTTCATTGACGGTCGCTTTACCCCATTTGTCGCCCGAAGACTTCTTTTGGCGCCTTCATTTTTTGGTCGGGTCCATGGCGCATACCATGGCCGATTCCGAGCGCATTCGGTTAATCTCCGGCGGTATGTGTGACCCGGATGACACGGAGGGCACTGTCCAGTGTCTGGTTACCTTTTTGTGCGGGGGGCTACGGGCAAAATGAAATGGAGGCTAGTCATATTGTTGCTTGCCTGTCTGCTTGGCTGCCGACAATCAACGCAATTAAACACGCAACGTATTGAGCTGGAACTACCCATTTCCTGGACTGTTGAGGTTAATACAAATTTTGTAAGTAATGAGTGGTGGCATTCTTTTGCGGTTCCGGAATTGGAGCAATGGATTCAGGGTGTGTTGAGTCATAATCATGATTTGAAAATCGCCGCCATACGAGTTGAGCGTGCGCGTACGGAAGCTCGTATGAGCACGTTTGCATCACGGCCAAAACTGGATGCGTCGGTTTCTGGGGAGAAAAGACAGAGTAACTTTATTGGTCTTCCGTTTGGGGGTGGCGGGATTTCCAGTTCGCGTTATGAAAGTTATGGAACCTCTGCGGGGTTGAATTGGGAATTGGATTTATGGGGGCGGATACGTGCAGGTCACGCGATTGCGCGAACCGAAGCCAAAGCCGTGCAACACGATCTAGAAGCCGCTCGGTTATCCATCGTGGCTCAAGCGGTGAGACTTTGGGTTCAATGGTCAGAAGCTCTGATCCAGCGACGTTTGGCGGGTGAATCAGTGCTGTTGCTAGAGCAAACATTATTGCAGTCGGAAGTACGGTTTGGGGCTGGTCGTGGTAGAGCTTTGGATGTGCGACTGGCTAAGGCAAATTTGTCAGAAGCAAAATCAACCGTTGTTCAATGGCGAGTTCGATCGGAGAAATTGGCGCGTTCCATGGAATTATTGGCGGGGAGAAATCCATCCGAAGCCAAGGTTGAGATAATTGAATTCGCCCGACTGCCTGCTCCTCCACCTAGTATCCCTGCCGGCATTCCCGCCGAGCTCTTAACTCGCCGACCTGATATTACCGCAGGATTGGTTCGCGTTTATGCTGCTAACCTTAGCGTTGCCGAGATGCAGGCCGGATTACTGCCGCGCGTTGGGCTCACGGCTTCTGGCGGAACTTCCAGTGATGAATTGAAGGGGCTTTTGACTGGGGATTCGCTGATTTGGGCGATTGGCGGCAGCCTTTCACAGACCATTTTGTTTCCGGACGAACAACAAGCCCAACTAAACAGCCGAAACCTTAAGGCCGAAGAGGCCGTGTTGAATTATCGGCAAAAAATCATGACCGCCTTGCATGAGGTGGAAACCGGCCTCAATGCTGGGCAACTGCTGCGCGATCAACGGAAGCACAATGAAGTGACGGTTGCCAATGCTCGTGAGGTCCTGGCGTTAACAGAGCGACGTTATGAACTGGGATTGACTACTGCGGCGGGGTTGTTGGATGCCCAACGGCGGCTCATGATTGCGCGTTCCTCATTAATTTCCGTCCGGTGCGCTGAGCTTGAAAACCGTATTGACTTGCATCTTGCCTTGGGTGGCGAGATCTCCGCGGAGGGCACACCGTGAAGCTTGCACTAAAAATCGGCCTGCCCGTGTTGGCGCTAGCACTGGGAATAGTTGGGGCATTTTGGTTGGTGACCCACCGGGAAACCGTCGAGCCGGTTCCATACAAAAAACGTTCGCCGCTCATCGAGGTGAAGGAGATAGAATTAGTCGATCATCAGCCGGTTATCCGTTCTCAAGGTCGCGTGTTGCCACGTAAGGAGGTGGCTTTGATTCCGCGAATTGGAGGGCAGGTGATCGAAGTGTCTACCAAGCTGAACGAGGGGTTTCTGGTTGATGCTGATGAGATTCTAATTCGGATTGATGATGAGGATTATAGGTTAAACTTGCGGCGGGCTGAAGCGGATATCCTAGCAGCGAAAGCTTCAATGACCAATGCGTTGGCTCAAGTGGCGAGCGCTCAAGCGCAGGCAAGCCAAGCCGAGGCCCGTCTGGCTGCCGAGGAAGCTGAGGCCAATGCCGCCCGCGAGGAGTGGCGATTGCTCAAGAAAGATGGTGACCCGCCAGCCCTCTTATTGCGCGAACCTCAGATTCACGAGGCTCGGACGGCGATTATTGCGGCCCGTGCCCTTGAGGAATCCGCTTCAGCGGGAATTGAATCTGGCCAGGCCTCGTTGCTTGCGGCCGTGGCGGCTAAGGAGCGAGCGCAGTTGGATTTGGAGCGGTGCATTATTCGAGCCCCATTTGATGCCCGCGTAGTGCACGGCACAGTGGATTTAGCTTCCACGGTTTCCCCAGCCAACACAGTCGCCGTGTTGCAACGGATCGATTTTGCGGAAGTGAGATTACCGTTATCACGTCGGCAATTAATACTACTCGGTGCCGTTTCCGCGGCCAAAAAATACCCCGTGCGAGTTTCTATTGGAGACCGCGGATGGACGGCGCGATTCGATCGTTTACTCGGCGTGGTGGATGCGGTCACGCACACTCAAAGCGTCATTGTGCATGTCGCCAATCCGTATAATTCAGAGGGCGATGCCTTGAAGTTCGGAACTTTTGTGGAAGCGGAATTGAGAGGTAGCATGCAGAGGAATGTGGCAGTTCTGCCGGAGGTGGCATTGCGGTCGGGTGATTCGGTGTATTTGCTTAAAAACGGGAAGCTGTACCGGAAGACTGTCCGGATCATTGAACGAATTGACGACGAAGTAGTCGTGGTGGGCCTTAGCGCTGCAGACCGTGTTTGCGTGACTGAATTGGATTCTTTTGTAGACGGAATGAGTGTGCGTTTAGGGAAGGGGAACTAATGGGGCGTTTAGTAGAATGGTTTGCGCGGAATGGAGTTGCGGCCAATCTAGTGGCCGGTTTGATTCTGGTGTCCGGGCTGATGGCAATCCCGCAAATCAAGCGGGAGGTCTTTCCTGAGTTTGATTCCGATTGGGTCATGGTGGAAATGCGTTATCCCGGCGCGGCCCCGGAAGAAACTGAAGAGCAGATTTGTGCCCGCGTAGAACAGGCTGTGGAGGGATTGGCTGGAGTTAAGCAGGTTGTATCATCTGCTGCTGAAAATGCCGGGGTGGTGTCCATGGAATTACTGCCTGGCACGGATGCGGGGGATTTCTTGGATCAAGTGAAGTCGCGCGTGGATGCGGTGGACACGTTCCCGAAAGACGCTGAGAAACCCGTAAGCACTGAGATCATCATCCGAAAACAGGTGATCAATGTGGCGGTGTTTGGGCCGGCAAGCGAACTTGCTTTAAAACGCGCTGCGGAACGTGTTCGCGATGAGCTGCTTGCTCTTCCGGAAATATCACAAGTGCAACTGGCAAACGTGAGGCCTTATGAGGTCACTGTGAATCTGCGCGAGGAAGACCTGCGTCAGTACGATCTGAGCTTTGATGAGGTAGCTCAAGCCATTCGCGGAAGCTCGCTGAATCTCCCGGGAGGCATTGTGCGGACCCGCAAGGGCGAAGTGTTAATCCGATCCAACACGCAGGCGTATTCCGCAGACGATTTTGAGCAACTTGTGCTCCGCACTACGTCTCAGGGAGCGAGGTTGACCTTGGGTGACGTAGCGACAGTAAGGGATGCGTTTGAGGAAGTGGAAAGTTCCTCTGAATTCAATGGGCAACCGGCGGCCCTCGTTCGGGTTTTCCGAGTGGGCGACCAGAGCGCGCTGGAGATTGCTGAGGTGGTTAAACGCTATGTCACCACCACGCAGCATACGATGCCGGTTGGTGTCAGCTTGGAAACATGGCAGGACGACGCGAGCTATTTGCGCGGAAGGCTAAATTTGCTTTATCGAAACGGCCAGGCCGGCTTGATCTTGGTGTTCATGATCCTCGCGTTGTTTCTTCGGTTTCGATTGGCGATTTGGGTGACCTTCGGAATTCCGATTTCGTTTCTCGGCACTATTTGGCTGATGCCCCCGATGGACGTTTCCATTAGCCTGATCAGCCTCTTTGCCTTCATTGTCGTACTGGGAATTGTCGTTGATGATGCCATCGTAATGGGGGAAAATATTTACACGCATCAACAACGTTACGGGGCCGGGATTGCGAGTACTGTGAATGGCGCGAAAGAGGTTGCGCGGCCGGTGGTGTTTGGGGTGTTGACGACGGTGGCGGCCTTTTATCCCCTCCTGCAGGTGGAAGGGAACAC
Organism: Verrucomicrobiales bacterium; assembly: GCA_038139415.1. Lineage (GTDB taxonomy): Bacteria > Verrucomicrobiota > Verrucomicrobiia > Limisphaerales > UBA1100 > UBA1100. The sequence continues at coordinate 14,339 of JAYOSV010000044.1, forward strand.
CGGTAAGATTCTTCGGTTCATTCCACTTATCGTTATTCCAACGCTTTTGTTTTCACTGATCGAATGCCTCGTCATTCTGCCTGCTCACTTAAGGGGGTTGCCAAACGCGAAGAAGAAGCACGACCGCAGATGGGGTTGGTCGCGTTTTCAAAAATGGTTTGCAGACGCAGCTGAATCCTTCGCGCAACGCATCTACAAACCGGCATTGGAATTTTGTCTCAACTGGCGATACCTCACCGTTTGCAGCGGTATTGCTATCCTGCTCCTCACACTGGCTGGTTATGCCGGTGGACATTTTCGATTTACATTCTTCCCGCCGGTGGAAGGGGATAACGTGGCGGCCTGGGTTACCTATCCGCGCGGAGTGCCTGTGGAGACAACAGAAGCAGCGGTTGCACGACTGGCCCATGCGTCTGAGCAATTGCAATCAGAATTCGGCGGAAACAATGATGACCGGCGAGTAATTCTGAATTCTTTGGCGAGTGTGGGTCAGCAGCCTTTCCGGACAGAGGCAGAACGTGCCGGCGGCAATTATGCGGCTAACCACGCAGGCAGTCATAAGGGTGAAGTTCACCTGGAGGTAGCCCCGTCAGAGGAGCGCACGGTTTCCAGTCAACAGATCGCGGATCGGTGGCGGGAATTGGCAGGGGATTTCCCTGGCGCGGTGGAGGTGGGATTTAGCGCAAATATTTTTTCAGCGGGAAAGCCCGTTAACATCCGTATAACCGGCCCTGATATGAGCGCGCTGCAGGCAGCGGCTTCCCGGTTGAAGAAGCAATTAGCCGACATCGACGGCGTACGGGATATCAGTGATAGTTTTCGGCTGGGTAAACGGGAGTTCCTGATCCGCTTGACCTCCGAGGGAGAAGCATTAGGCATTCGACAGGCTGCATTGGCGACACAAGTTCGCCAGGCGTTTTACGGGGAAGAAGCGCAACGCCTTCAGCGCAATCGGGATGATGTGAAAGTGATGGTGCGTTATCCGTTGAATCAACGGCAGTCGGTTCGTGATCTACAGGAAATGCGTATTCGCGTTCGGGATGGCGACACGCAACGCGAGGTGCCGCTGTCAACCGTGGCCACCATCAAAGAAGGACGTGGCTATTCAGAAATCCGGCGTGTGGATGGTCGACGCGCAGTAAACATCACGGCCGATGTGGACATTGCCAAGGTGGAATCAAACAAGGTTATTGCCCGTCTTGAGGCTGAAGAATTGCCCGAGCTGCTAGCGGCATTTCCCGGCGTGCAATATTCACTGGAGGGCGATCAGGCCGAACAATCGCAAACAATGGAAAGCATGCTACGAGCTTACTTGGTGGCGATGGTGATTATCTATGGTTTGCTAGCGATTCCGTTTCGTTCGTATTTACAGCCGTTTATTGTGATGGGCGCCATCCCGTTTGGCTTAATCGGCGCCGTGTTAGGACACTTAATGATGGGGATGGACCTGACAATTTTATCTCTCTTCGGCGTTGTGGCCCTTACGGGAGTGGTCGTGAACGACAGTCTAGTAATGGTGGATTTCGTGAACCGAAACCGGCCGCAGTATCCCAGCCTGCTTGAGGCGGTTCGGGCCAGTGGCGTGCAACGCTTCCGGGCCATTATGCTGACCTCGCTGACCACCTTCGCTGGCCTTGCACCCTTAGTGTTCTTTGAAAAAAGCGTGCAAGCCCAGTTCCTTGTACCGATGGCGATCTCCCTGAGCTTCGGTGTGATGTTCGCAACAGTGGTGACTTTAGTGTTAGTGCCCGCGGGATACATGATCCTGGAGGACATTAAGGCAACATGGAATTGGCTGTATGGTAGCGGACCTGCAGGGAGTCGCAAGACCGATCAAGCTATTCAGGTGAAGCATCTTTAGCGGGTTTGTTCTTTAACCGAACGGACAGGAACGCTAGGTTTCGCTCTTTCCTATATGGCCAAAAAAGCATCATTGCTGATAATCTTCCTGACGGTGTTCATTGACCTTGTTGGATTCGGCATTGTGCTCCCGATGCTTCCGCTTTACAGCAAGGAATTTGGAGCGACAGGAATGCTCGCAGGCGGAATCGTTGCGGCGTATTCGTTGATGCAATTCATCTTCTCGCCCATGTGGGGGCGCCTTAGTGACCGCATCGGGAGGCGCCCGGTTCTATTGGTAAGCACGGCGGGCGCGTGTCTGTCGTATGTGGTCTTTGCATACGCCTGCCTGGAGCAATCGGTTTTATTGCTTCTTATTTCCCGGCTAACAGCGGGTATTTGCGGGGCAAATCTCTCCGTGGCAAGTGCTTACATAGCTGATATTTCACCACCTGAAGATCGTTCAAAGCGCATGGGGCTCATTGGAATGGCCTTTGGGTTCGGTTTTATTTTCGGGCCGGTTTTGGGGGCTTTAAGCGCTGGTTGGTTCGGCGTCGCTGGGCCTGGTTGGGTGGCTGCGGGTATTTGTGGGTTCAACCTGATCCTGGCTTTTTTCATTTTAGGAGAGAGTCGCAAATCGGAGTCCGATCCAGCGCCGCCTTCGCCGAGATTCGGGCAGATGATGCGCGTCTTGAAACGCCCACAACTTGGAGCCTTGATCAGCGTTTTCTTTTTAGCCACATTCTGCTTCACCTGTTTTGAATCCACCTTTGCCGTTCTGTTTGCAGGTACGCATGATGATCCAGGAAAGTTTTCTTTTCAAGAGTCAGCAGCAGCAGGGGCGCCCAAAGAAGTGACTTGGTCAGTAAAAGACGGCGCTGAAGTTCGTGAAGGTGATTTGCTGGGGCAATACAAAGATGAATCCGCGGTCACTGCTGCTACCACCGGCCGGTTTGTTTTGAATGAAAATGAAGCGGTTATCAACACCACGAAAACCATGGCATACTGGCTGATGGCCTTTTGCGGTTTTATTGGTGCGATTGTTCAAGGCGGCTGCATTGGGCCTTTAGTGAAAAAGTTTGGGGAGAAAAATCTTATTGTATTCGGGTTAGCAACGGTAGGAATGAGCCTTGCAGTTCTGCCATTTTGCAGCGGGCAACTTGGCTTATGGAGCATCATGCTAGGGCTAAGTATATTTGCACTCAGTTCGAGCGTGTACCGCGCCCCTACGTTCGGATTGATTTCCCTGAATGCGTCGTCGGACGAGCAGGGGGAGTTGATGGGAGTTACTCAAAGCGTTGGTAGCTTAGCTCGTATCATCGGGCCGTTTTTTGCATTGGGACTCATGGATTTACGGGTGGAATTGCCGTACCTGATTTGCGCAGTCATCGCCGTGACCGGCGCCTTCTTTGCGGCCTCCAAGATCAAAACGCCTCAAACAGAATCGGAAAACATGGCGGAGACGGGTAATGATTCGTAACGTCATCTTTGATTGGTCCGGAACGTTGGTCGACGATCTTGAGGCGGTGTGGCGGTCTACGAATTACACTCTGCAACGGTCCGGTGTGCCCGAAATGAGTCTCACCGAATTCCGAGCTGAATTCAGTTTACCATTTGATGAGTTTTATGCCCGCGTTACACCCGGTGTCTCCCTGGAACAGCTGGAGATATGGTACAAGGAAAGATTTATCGAGGAGCAACAAACCGTCCGAGCTCTACCTCATGCGGAAGCATTTTTTGGATTCTGCCGCAGCGAAGGGATGCAAATGTTTTTGCTAAGTACGATCCATCCCGATCATTATCGAGTGCAGTCGAAAAACGTGAACTTCCGATTTGATCGGGAATATGTCCGCGTGATGGACAAGCGACTTAAAATTCGTGAAATCATTGAGGAAAATAAATTGACTGCAAACGAAACCGTTTTTATTGGTGACATGCAACATGATATTGAGACTGCAAAAGCAGGGGGCATTTATTCCTGTGCTGTTCTGACCGGCTACAACACGGCCAGTCAGCTTGCTGAGGCTCAACCGGATCTTACTGTGAATGATTTATCTGAGCTGCATCAGCAGTGGGAAACTCATGGGGCTAACTTGAAAGCATGTTGTGATGAGTGACCGAATTGTCATCCGTGAAATGGAAATCCAGTGCCGCATTGGCGTGCCGGATGAAGAACGGGCAGAGCCGCAAACACTCCGTGTGACCATCGAAATGGAAGTCGACATTACGTCTTCCGCGAGGGCGGACGATATCGGGCAAACGGTGGATTATTTTTCGGTGTATCAAAAAGTGCACACCCTGAGTAAAGCGCGGCCACGGAAATTGATTGAAACATTGGCCGAGGAAATCGCGCATATGGTAATTGGCGATTTTGATGTTAACTCGGTAGACGTGCGGATTGACAAATTCATACTGCCCAACACTCGCTGTGTGTCGGTGGAAATCCAACGCCATCAAAACTGACTTTATTCACAGCCAACTACATAGGACTTAGTTGTGTATTTTCATATTCAAAGTATTTAAGCATAATTTCAGTAGTTTTTTAACTAAAATGGCCTTGTTTGAACTTGCCAGCGGTGGGTAATCATTGTTAATAAACTCGGCTTCATGGCTGCCATTGGAAGGTTCCAAAAAGGCGACGACACCTTTTATGCCAAGGTTGTTGACGGAAAACTTTATAAGCTCAAGGGTGACGTCTTTGGGTCTCCTTCATTTGCCAAACGGGCGGTGACTCCCGCTCGCGGCATACGCACGCTCACGCCCGTTGAGCCTTCCAAAGTAATTGCTGTGGGATTGAATTACGCGGATCATGCGCGCGAATCCAATCTCAAGCCCCCTACGCAGCCGCTCTTTTGGCTCAAGGCGCCTACGTCCTTATTGCCGGACGGGGGCAAAATTGACCTGCCGTTCCCGAGTCATCGTAACGATTTTGAAGCTGAACTGGCCATTGTGATCGGACGCCGAATTCGGAATGTGTCACCGCAAGCGGCTGGTCGTTACATTTTTGGTTACACGGCGGCGCAGGATATAAGTGACCGCGATATCCAACGCGGCGAAAGTCAGTGGGCACGCGCCAAGAGTTTTGACAGCTTCACGCCGATTGGCCCGTATATTGAAACGAAAATTGATCCACAGGAACAAACCATCCAACTTTTCCAAAACGGGCAGCTTCGCCAGAATTCTCATACCAGCCAGATGATCTTCAGCCCCGCCCAATTGGTGAGCTTTATTTCCACCAATATGACGCTCCTACCGGGCGACATTATTCTCACCGGAACGCCCAGTGGTGTGGGGCCCATTGAGAGTGGGGATCGCCTTGAGGTGCGGATTGGTGATATGCAGCCCTTGTGCAATACGGTGAAGTAATCTTTACCGCCGCCCCCTTCATCCGGTAAAGCTACGGCCATGCGCTGGAGCGAAACGTTTATTCCCACGCTGAAAGAGGCCCCCGCTGAAGCGGAGATCCTTTCGCATCAACTCCTGTTACGGGCCGGTTTGGTCCGCAAACTTGCCGGAGGCCTTTACACATTTTTGCCGGCTGGCTTACGGGTTCTTCGCAAGATCGAAGCAATCGTGCGGGAAGAAATGGATCGAGCGGGCGCGCTCGAAATCCTAATGCCAGCAGTTCAACCTCCAGAAATCTGGCAGGCCAGTGGCCGTTATGAGCAGGCGGCGGACGTTCTCTTCAAGGTGGCGGATAGCAAAGGCCGGGAATGGCTGCTTGGTCCGACTCACGAAGAGGTGGTCACTTCCATGGCGGCTGCGGAGCTGAATTCCTACCGGCAGTTGCCGATCAACTTTTATCAGGTGCAGACAAAGTTTCGTGATGAAATCCGGCCCCGCTTTGGCCTCATGCGGGCGCGCGAATTCATTATGAAAGACGCCTACAGCTTCGATGCCACCGACGAGGCGGCGCTGATTAGTTATCAGAAAATGTATGATGCCTACGTACGTATTTTCGAACGATGCGGCGTCCAGGCGGATACTGGGGTCATGGGCGGCAATCATTCGCATGAATTCATGATCCCGGCGCAGACCGGTGAAAGCGAAGTGGCGTACACCGAGGACGGAAGCTATAGTGCCAATGTAGAAAAGGCCGGCAGTCAGGGACCGCTGACCGCCACTCCTGGTGGATGTACGGGCGCCATCGAAGAATTCGCCACCCCGGATGTTAAGACCATTGAAGATCTTACCGGAGCTCCCTACCACGTGGCGGCTGAGGCGCAGATCAAGACGCTGGTTTTCATTGCCGAAGACAAGCCAGTGATCGCTTTGATGCGAGGCGATGATGAGGCAAATGAAGCCAAGCTGGCAGTGGCCTTTGGGACCACGATATTCCGGCCTGCTGAGGCGGAGGAAATCAACGAGGCGCTGGGTGCGCATCCGGGCAGTCTTGGTGCCGTGAATGTCGATTCAATTCCTGTTTACGCTGACAATCAGCTTAAGGAGGGCGCCGGTATGACCACTGGGGCGAATAAGGATGGCTTCCATATTCGGAATGTGAATGTTGCTCGCGATCTGCCCCAGATTCAGTTTCTGGATTTGCGGACCGTGCGGG
>JAYOSV010000044.1:20745-21507 GCA_038139415.1 Verrucomicrobiales bacterium
GTGCGGGAGGGTGAATTAAGCGCTGAAAATCAACCGCTGAAAATTCGACGGGCGATCGAGGTGGGACATGTTTTTAAGCTGGGCACCAAATACAGTGAAGCTTTGGGAGCCAGTTTCCTGAACGAAGACGGTAAAGCGCAGGCGCCCGTGATGGGTTGCTACGGACTGGGTGTCACCCGCACCTTGCAGGCGATCATCGAATACAGCAATGACGACAATGGAATTGTATGGCCCGCCAACGTAGCGCCATGGCAGGTGTGCATCACCGCATTGGATGTGGAGGCTGATGGCGAAGTGATGCAGGTGGCGACACAATTCCATGAGGAGTTGAATGCGGCAGGCATCGATACGATTCTGGATGACCGGGAATTGCGCCCGGGCAATAAGTTCAAGGATTCGGAACTTGTTGGCTTTCCAGTGAGGCTTGTCGTTGGGGCTCGCTCGCTCAAGGAAGGGAATGTGGAATTCGCCCTCCGTGCAGGGGGCGAGCGCGAAGCCATACCGGTTTCCGATGTAGTGGCGCGTGTGAAGTCCGCCTTAGCCTGATGTTTGAACTGCTTCAAACTGATTCCGCCACCGCCGCTCGGCGTGGGCGCTTGAAGACAGCGCATGGTGAGGTGGAGACGCCCATCTTCATGCCGGTGGGCACACGCGCCACGGTTAAGACCTTGGATGGTGCCGACCTGAAGGCCTTACAGTCTCAGATTATTTTAGGCAACACCTACCACCTGAACCTTCGACCCGGCATGGAAACCATGCGGG
>JAYOSV010000045.1:0-21498 GCA_038139415.1 Verrucomicrobiales bacterium
GTCGTGACCCTTGTGATCACCACAGCAATTATCCGAGCAGGCCAAGAAAACAAACCCAGCCAAGCTATCGGGATGACTGGAGCGCAAGTAGCCATTCTCTTTGCCGCTCTGATTCTCGTTAACGGCTTCGCTTATACCACAAGAGCAAAAGTGGATTTCACCGAAAACAAAATCCACACCCTATCTCCCGGTACAAAAAATATCCTGAAACGAGTTACTGAAGAACGTGGTGAAGATCCTGATGCATTCAAGATCGAGGCGCGGCTTTATTTCACCCGAGGCGAAGATCGAGTGTCGGTTTTTGTTCGCCAATACGCCGAACGGGTAACTGAACTTCTCAAAGAATACCAGGAAGCCAGCTCGGGTTCCCTAGTTTTCAATGAAATCAACCCTCAACCAGATACTGATGAAGAGGAACTCGCCCAAATTGACAACGTTACCCGAATGCAAATCGGCCTCGACGAATACGCCTATATTGGCCTGACTCTCAGTTATGCCGACCGCACCGAAATCATCAATCTGCTTGAGCAGGGGCCCGGCGGACGACCCGGCGGCTTGCGCCCTGAATCACTTCTCGAATACGACATCTCCGGTGCCATCACGCGATTGATTAAGAAGGCCGATGAGGCACCAACTATTGGCGTTATGTCGCCACTACAATTGACCGGCGGTTTTCCTCCCAATCTACCGCCTCAAATGCAGCGAGGCCAACGCCCATCGCCTCCTTGGATGTTAATGCAGCAACTTTGGCTCACCTACGGCCGGGATAATGTGCAAACCGTGAATATGGCGACCGATACCATTAGTGAGAATATCGATCTGCTACTCGTCGTCCACCCCAAAGGTATCACTGAAAAAGCCCAATTCGCCATTGACCAATATGTACTAAACGGCGGTAAAGTAGCGGCATTCCTTGACCCTAATCACGCCTTTGACCAAGGACCAATGGGAGGCTTTGCTCCACCTGCTGGCAGCTCGTCCAATTTTGAGAAGCTTTTGCCTGCGTGGGGTTTAAACTTCAATGGCGGGCAAGTCGTCGCTGATCCAACCTATGGCCTACGACCGCCTCAGAGCGGATCATCATGGATCACCGCTCTGGATATCCAACGAGAGGGCCTTAATGAAGATGACCCTATCACCCAGAGTCTTGGGCCCGTTTCGGGCATTCACTTTGGCGCTTTCCGTCAAGAAACTGCAGTCGACAAAAATGCGGCTCGGCCAACTATGACACCACTGATCCATAGCACCACAAATTCTGCGCTGGTGGCTGCCTCGGAAACTACGGGGCTTTTCCCGGTGCCAAGTTTCCAACAATCTCAGGCTGAACTACTGAGCGCCTTTGTGCCGACAGCTGGCACCAATATTCTGGCGTTAAAATTGACTGGTGAATTTGCTACGGCTTTCCCTGATGGCGATCCTGAACGGCCCGCATCCAATCCTGATAGTAACGCAACCGCACCGCCACCACCAGATACTTCCCTGAAATCTGTTAAGGCTGATGCTAACCCGGTAGTCGTGTTGGTTAGTGACGCCGATTTCCTCCACAACACCATTCATGAACTTGATCAATTACGGGGCTTTCGAAATAGCAATTTGAATTTCGTGCTCAACCTTGTGGATTACCTGACAGGAGACGAAGACCTAATTCGAATCCGAAGCCTCACCAATCGCAGTCGGCCCTTGAAGAAGCTCACCGAACTTGAAGAACAGGCGACTCGCGATATACAGAAAGAATTGGAGCAACATGAAAAAGATCTGGAAGAGGCCGACCAGAAGGTAGCGGAGGTGACCGATAAACTCCAAAACCAACTACGCAGCGCTATTCAATCCGGCCAGTCCGGTGTCATCCGCCTACAGGTCAGCGAAGGGGACCAAAAGAAACTGGAGGAAAGCCAAGCCGAAGCCGAAGACGCACGAGACCGTGCCCGTAAAGCGATTCGTCGCATCAAAAAGGAGCGCCGTATAGCCGTAGATTCCCTGCGCAACCAATTTAAATGGGCCAGCATTGCCTGCATGCCTTTTCTAGTGGCCATCTTTGGGGCGGCCGTCTCAATCCGTAACCGCAAATAATCTGCTCAAAATGAAATCGAATAAAAGTAACGGTATCCTAATTTCACTGATCGTTCTGGTGATTGCGGCAGTCCTGTATTTCAGCGGCTTAGGCGGCAACCGCGGCGCTACAATCATCGTTGGCAAGGAGCCGCTCGCCGAGCTGCCGATCAGTAAAATTTCCGCCATCGTAATCGCCGATGAAACAAGCACGCTAACCTTGAGACGTGCCGAGAAGCAATGGGTGGTGGTTAATCGCAAAGGGTATCCAGCTGATCCGGATCGTATTGAAAACTTCGTGAAGTCATTTACCGAAATGAAAGCTCTGCGCGAGTTGAGCGCCGGAGCAGAGCAACTTGACCGCATCGGCCTGAAGCAGGGCACGCGCGTTACCTTACAGGACGACAAGGGGAATGCCATCCACACTCTCACCCTCGGCAAGGAACTCAATGCGCCCGGCAACGATAGCCAGCAATCTGCCATGGGACGCGGAGGCTTTCCTGATCGCCGTTTTATTATGGTGGATGGCGAACGCTCCTCGATCACCGTAGTCGATCAAACCTTCAGCAATGCCACCACCGACCCGGCAGATTGGCTGGACAAAACATTCTTCCAGATCGAGAAGCCCAATGCCATCGAAGTGATCTACAACGGAACCGATTCCACCAATTCATGGAAGCTCACCAAAGCCTCCGACATAGCGGACTGGGAACTCGATGGGGGATTACCCGAAGGCAAAGAGCTGGACACCGCCCAAGCTCCCACATCGGCCCTCAGCAATCCGGCCTTTAATGATTTGGCCAATGACGCCGAGAAAACAGCGCTCGATAAAAACGCCACGCAAATCAAGATCAACACCAGCGAAGGCTTTGAATACGCCCTGAAGGTTGGCGACAGCACCGATGGCAGCGATAAAATCGTCTCCGTCGCCATTACGGCCAATTTCCCCGAGAAACGTACGCCGGTCGAGAATGAATCTGCCGAAGACAAAGAGAAATTAGACGAAGAATGGGCCGCGGCGCAAAAAACGCTACAGGACAAACTTGCCAACGAACAGAAATTTACCCAGCACGCCTACCGGGTCAGCAGCTATACGGTTGATGCCATATTGAAAAATCGCTCTGAGCTAATTAAAGACGAGGAGAAGGGAGCTATTACACCACCGCCCGGCGGGAATCTGCCGATCCCATTCCAGAATCTACCACCTCAATAATGGCGTCATAAACCGCCGTTTTTGGTCGATTTGGGGATGAAGAGCAATTGACACACCCCAAATGCAGGCGTAGCTTGGTCAATGAAAGGAGGGCCAGCACATGGGTAACGTTACCAAAATCATGTTAATCCTGAATATCCTCGCCGGAGGAGCAGGGATCTTTTTCGGCATGGGAATCAAGGGAGACCTGAAAACCGCCCAGGAAGCCAAGGGCAAGGCCGAAGCAGACGCACAGACGGCAAAAGGCGGCACCTCCAAGTTGCAAACTGATAATCAAAAACTCAGCACCGATCTCCAAAACCTCCAAGGCCAGTTTGCTAAGGCCACTAATGACTTGGGGGCAGCGCAATCCACTTTAGCCTCTCTACAAGGCGGCCAAGGCCAAATGGCCGCAGATTTGCAACAGTCCCAACAGGACAACGCACAACTTCAATCTCAACTGACGGCAGCCCAAACACTCGCCAACCAAACCCAAAAACTCAAAGGCGATATTGCTGCTTACGAAGCACTGGGAACCACTCAAGAAATCCGCGGGCGTTTGGCTAAATTGGATAAGATTGAAGCCGACGCTGCCGCAAAGAAAAAGAAGGCTCAAGATGCAGCCAAAAATAAACCTAAACCAAACACCCCAAAACCCGGAGCTGAAGTCGGGTCCGTAGCCAGCTTTGATCCGAAATTTGGGTTCGCCGTTTTAAATCGAGGCGCGAGCCATGGCATCAAAGTAGGCGATGTATTTCGCGTTACACGCAATGGGCAGCTCGTGGGCAAGGTTACCGTCCAAAAAGCCGACCCCACGACGGCTATTGCCAACCCCATCAAGCAATTCACCCGCGAGCCCCTCAAGGCAGGCGACAAACTCGTAAAGGACAGCTAATCTGTGAAAGTCACGGTTATCGCACTCAGCCTTCTGTTGGTCGGCTCACTTGCTACCAGCGGTTATTTACTGATTGAACGTAAAGCGAATGTTCAAAAAATCACCGAAGCACAAGGTGAAACGAAAAAAGTACGCAAGACCAACCTAGACTTGACCGAAGAAAAGACACAGGCCCAGAAGTCGTTTTACGAAGCCAAGGCCAACCTCACCATCGCATCAAACAGCGTAACTCAAGCTTTGGAAGAAATCGAATCGTTGAAAACCAAATCCGCTTCGGAACTCGCTGATCTTCAATCTAAATTGAGCGCCGCTGATGACAAGGAAACCACTCTTAACGGCGAACTCCTAACGCGGGACGAAAAAATCACCCAACTGGCCGCTGACCACAATGCCACCCAAACCAAACTCCAGGCGGCCGAGGAGCAGTTAGCCGCCAGGCTCACCGAAATTCAAGAGCGCGAGGCCGATCTCACCAAGAGCGTCGAGGCCCTGAAACCATTTCTCGCCACGGGCCTCAGCGCCGAAGAAATCGCCCAGCTTAAGGAAAAGCGACCCGTCGATCTCCCAAAACCCGTTTTATCAGCTCCCACGCCAATCCGCCCCGGCAAGCTAACTCAACCTTTGACGCGTATTCCCAAAGATCCCACCCCTCCGTTACCAATTCCAAACGTTGATTGATAATGCTTAAGAAAACGATCTCATTTACCGGCGCCTGCCTTCTAATTGCGGGCGGAATTCTCTTAACATCCGCCACGGGCTGCGGCTCATTGGACGCCGAAAATGTTTCAGAACGCCCCTGGAACGAGCCTAAAGGTTACCAATTCTTCGGAAGCGGAAACTCGCGGCGCGGCAACCGCTAACACTCACCTGAGCGAAACGCCCCGGACGGAGTCACTACGACCCCCATGCGGGCATCGTGCAATTCGTGCGGCACGTCGCTAACCAACTGGTGGTCGAATCCAATCCCGCACCGAAACGCCGTTAGTCCTTCTAGCCAACGATCGTAAAAACCGCGCCCACGCCCAAGGCGAAACCCAGCCGCATCAAACGCCATCCCGGGCGCAACCACCAAATCCACTTCACACGACCCTGCGCAGACCGCGCTTTCCGGCGGTTCCAATATCCCGAACTGACCGCTCACAAGATCAGCAGGATTTCCCACGTGAGCCGCCTCGTAACTGCGGTCGGCCCGAAATCTCGGCAGGCAAATTTGCTTCGATTCATCCCATAACCCGACCACATCCGGTTCATCCGGCAAAGCGGCAAACAATAGAACCACCTGGGAATTGGCCCATTCGGGAAGTTGTTTGACATGCGCACAAATGGCAGCCGAATCAAGCGCTCGCTCATCAGGCCGCAAACGAACGCTCGCCATCTCCGCGCGCAGGTCGGCTTTAGCTTTTTGAATCACCATCTTGTTTCGCCTTTTCCTGTAAGGATCGCCAGTGGAGGACGCGGTCTTTGATTTTCTTTTCGACGCCTTGCTCGGTCGGCTCGTAGAAGCGAGCGTCCACGCCTAGGTAATCCTGCGTCACAAAATGATCATTGTAGGCATGGGCGTATTTGTATTCCTCGCCATTGCCCAAGCGTTTGGCACCAGCGTAATGAGAGTCGCGCAAATGTTTGGGAACGGGAATAGTACGCCCGGTTTTCACTTCCTCCAACGCACTATTAATTGCGGCATAGGCGCTGTTGCTTTTGTGGGCGGTGGCAAGATAGACGGTGGCTTCGGCGATCGGAATGCGAGCCTCGGGCCAGCCAATAAATTCCGATGCCTGATGGGCCGAGGTGCTTAACACGAGCGCCATGGGATCCGCCAAGCCGATGTCTTCTGCGGCACTAATCATCAGTCGCCGCGTAATGAAGCGCGGGTCTTCACCAGCATGAATCATCTTGGCTAGCCAATATAATGCGGCATCGGGATCACTACCGCGGATGCTTTTGATAAAGGCGGAAATGGTGTCGTAATGCTGATCGCCGTCACCGTCATACACGACCGCTTTTTTCTGAATGCATTCCTCGGCTACGGCTAGGGTCACACGAATCACGCCATCGGATTCAGGTGACGTGGTCAGTGAGGCGATTTCCAATGAGTTGAGCGCTTTGCGGGCGTCGCCATCGGAAATGGTGGCAAGATGATCGAGCGCCTCGGAATTCACCTCGATCTTGAGGTGTCCCAACCCTCGCACAGCATCGTTCAAGGCACGATCGAGCAACTGACGGACATCCGACTCACCCAGCGGCTGCAGCTCAAAGATTTGCGAACGCGACACGAGCGGCGAGTTGACAAAGAAAAACGGGTTATGCGTGGTGGCACCAACGAGCCGGATGATTCCGCCCTCCACATCGGGCAGAAGCACATCCTGTTGTGCCTTGTTGAAGCGATGAATTTCGTCAATGAACAGCAGTGTCGGGCGGCCGGTGTTTTCAAGACGATTGGCCGCGCCGCTGAGGACGCGGCGCATCTCGGCGACATTACTTTCCACGCCACTAAGACGTTCAAACTTACTTTCAGTTCGATTGGCGATGATTTGCGCCAGCGTAGTTTTACCGGTGCCGGGCGGGCCATAAAAGATCAGCGACTGAATACGATCGGCCTCAATGGCGCGTCTCAACAACATCCCGGGTTTGAGGATGTGTTGTTGCCCGGCGTATTCTTCGAGAGTGCGCGGGCGCATTCGGGCTGCGAGAGGCGCCTGCCGTTGCCCAGCCTGGCGATCGGCTTTCGGTGCATCGGTTTCCGGATCCGGTTTATTGCTGAATAGATCGCTCTCGGCCACGGGGGAAGTTTACACGCGTGCGCCAGGGAACGGCACAAAAAAACCCAAACCAAACCGCGCTTCGACAAGGCCCAAGGAACGATGATTCCAAGGTGGGGCCGAATCAATACCTTATGACTTCCAGTCAAGGCCTGACGGCCAGTACCGAAGGTAAGGCCCCATTTATTCTTAATTACCTTCCAGGGCGTGTAACCTTGCGCGGCCCGGTTGGGTAAGAACAATCTAACCCAAAAGGGGTATTTTCTCAAGCCGCTTTGCTTGCACAAGAGGCCCGACTTGTTGCACTGTCCGCGCATGCAACGTGTATGGATTCTCCTTGCCGTCTTCGCCGCCACTCTCAGTTATGCGAAGCCGCCCAACATTGTTTACATCATTTCCGATGACCAAACTTGGACAGACTACAGCTTCATGGGCCACAAAATTATTGAGACGCCAAACATTGACAAGCTCGCCAAAGAAAGCCTCACGTACACGCACGGCTACGTGCCGAGCAGCCTGTGTTGTCCGTCATTGGCCACGATGATCACCGGCCTATACCCTCGTCAAAGTAAGATCACCGGCAACGAGCCGCCCATTCCTGCCGAGGGCAAGCGTTCTACCGAATACGCACGGCGGTTTGCACAACAAGTGGCCTTGATCGATAAGGGGCCGTCATTGCCACGTATCCTGAAAGACAAGGGCTATATCAGTCACCAAAGCGGTAAGTGGTGGCAGGGCCATTATTCGCGCGGCGGCTTCACGCACGGCATGACGCATGGCGACTCCACACGTGGCGGACGTCACGGCGATGTGGGCCTCAAGATTGGCCGCGAAGGCATGGGGCCGATTTTTGATTTCATCAAGGACGCCGGCGACAAGCCGTTCTTCATCTGGTACGCGCCGTTCCTGCCACACACCCCGCACAATCCGCCCAAGCGGCTGTTTGACAAATACGCCAGTAAAGTCGATTCGCCGCACATCGCACGTTACTACGCGATGGTGGAGTGGTTCGATGAGACAGTCGGCGAACTGGTCAATCACATCGACGAGAAAGGCCTTGGAAAAGACACGATTTTTATCTATGTCACCGACAACGGCTGGATTCAAAACCCCAACGCTCGCGGCTACGATCTTAAGAGCAAACGGAGTCAATACGACGGCGGCACACGTACCCCGATCATGGTCCGTTGGACCGACAAAGTGAAACCGGCCATTTCCACCACACCTGTTTCCAGCATAGACATGGTGCCCACCGTGCTCCACGCCCTCGACATGAAACCCACCGCCGGTATGCGCGGACTGAATCTATTGGATCAAGAGGCGATCAATGCCCGCAAGTTCATCTACGGCGAAATCTTTCTGCACAATGCCGTTGACACATTAGACCCAGGCAAAAACTTAACCTATCGCTGGGGCATTGAAGGCGGCTGGAAGCTCATCCTGCCGCACAATGAAAACGTGACCACCCGCGCCGCCAAAGGCGCCAAAGGCGATGGAGCCATTGAGCTGTATCACTTGACTAAGGACCCGCACGAGACGAAGAATCTCGCAAAGCAAAACCCAGCCAAAGTGGCGCACCTCCGCAAGCTAATCAATGCGGAGTGGGACGGGAAATAATTTGAATGAAGTGTAGGGATGCGTTCCATCTCGCCCCTATTAAAACACCCTACTGATCCCTCCGTGGGAACAGTGGGTCAGGCTTGTTGGCTTGATGACCGACTGCAAGTTCGCCCCAACCGGATTCGGCGATATTCACGGTTTCCGTCGGCACCCCCAACTGCTCGCGCATTCGACGACTTGTGTCAGGCAAATACGGCTGCAACCACACGGCCAATAGGCGGCAGCTTTCCACGAGGTTATACAGCACCTCACCCAATCGCTCGACCTGTTCGGGGTCTTTGGCCATCTTGAAGGGCGCCGTCTGGTCCACGTATTGGTTCACGCGCGCGATGTAAGCCCATATCGTACGCAAACCTCCCTGTAGATCGCTAGACTTCAACTCCTTTACCAATTTATCACGAGTCGCAATAGCTTCCGCAGATAATTCTTCACTCGGTGCGGGCACCACGCCGTCTCGATAGCGATTAAGCATGGAGAGCGACCGGTTCATGAGATTACCCAGACCATTGGCCAGTTCCGCGCCATATCGGGAGGCGAAACCTTCGTCGGTCCAATTACCGTCCGGGCCGATGGCGAGTTCACGCACGACGTAATAACGGAATGCATCCAGCCCCCAGTCGTCGATCACCGTCACGGGATCAACCACATTTCCGGTGCTCTTACTCATCTTCTGATTATCTTTTTGCCACCAACCATGCACAAGCACCTGCTTGGGCAATTGCAGACCGGCAGCCTTCAGCATGATCGGCCAGTACACCGCGTGAAATTTCAGGATGTCCTTGCCTATCACATGGATGTCCGCCGGCCAGAGCGCCGCCTCTTCGCCGCGACTGCGTGGAATGCTGAGATAATTGGTTAATGCATCAAACCACACGTAGGTAACGTAGTCCGAATCGAAGGGCAGGGGAATACCCCACTCAAGACGTTCTTTGGGCCGACTGATGCAGAGGTCTTCGAGCTTTTCATTTTTGAGAAAACCGAGCACCTCGTTGCGGCGATAATCGGGCGCGACAAAATTCGGATTGGCCTCAATGGTATCGATCAGCCATTGCTGATGTTGGCCGAGCTTGAAATAATAGTTCTTCTCGCGCAGCTCCTGTACCTCGCCGTAGACCGGATCGAACTCGCCATCCTCATTACGATCCTTTTCGGTCAAGAATGTTTCCTCTTTGGCGGAGTAGAATCCAACGTATTCGTCCTGATAAAAATCGCCCTTGTCGTAGAGTTGCTGAAGCACCTCGGCCACCACCGTTTTATGGCGGGCATCGGTGGTGCGCACAAAATCATTGTTGGAAATCCCAAGCTTCTCCACAAACGCCTGCCAATCCTGCGCTAGCCCATCGCAATACGTTTGCGCATCCTGACCAGTGGCCTCGGCGGCTTGCTGAACTTTTTGACCATGCTCATCCAAACCGGTGAGATAAAAAACATCTTCACCGAGGCAACGGCGAGCGCGGGCAATCACGTCGGTGATCACCTTTTCATAGGCATGGCCAAGGTGCGGCTGGCCGTTGACGTAATCGATGGCTGTCGTGATGTAGAACTGCTTGCTCAAGGGCGGCAAGTTGTAGCTGAGCACGGGTTGTCAGGCAAGACGCCACTATTTTATCGCAATTTGAGTGTGGATTTGGCAGACAAAGCGGATGCGTTTTTGGAGCTTTGTGCTCGCGATCTTTTGGGCGATGACCGTGCCTCTGACGGCAGAGGCGCAGGATAACCCAAAAAAACCGCGCAAGAAGAAACCCGTTGTCCAGAAAACCAAATGGGACGAAATGGACATCGGGTCATTTCAGGCCTATGGACTGGAAGGACAACTGGCCGGCAAACTGTGGCGTCCGGCCCTGAAAGGCCTGAACATTGACCTCGGCAATAACGCCGCGATCTGTTTTGACACTGAACGCCTCCGCGTGGCTGCTGCCTGGACGGGCGGCTTCATCAAACTACCCTCAGGTCGCGACGGGCTACAAGGTGTCCCGAAGATCACGGGAGATCTGGCGTTTCACACGCCCATGAGCCCCGGTTGGGCGGGGTTGAAGAACGAGTGGAAAGAGCCTAACCCGCCAGTTGTCAATGGCGAGGATGTCTATTCGAAGGGCCCCATCCCGCGCGAATGGGCCAAATGGCGCGGGCATTACACGCACGGCGACTCGGTGATCCTCTCCTATACCGTGGGCGCCTCCAGCGTCCTTGAATTGCCCAGCTTTACCAACGGCATCTTCCAGCGCCAATTTGAAATCACCCGCAGCCCAAGCAAAAGCCCAATGAGCCTGCTTGCCTGTGAGGTGCCCGGGGCCACCGGTTCGGTGAAAGGCAATGTGGCGTTACTGGAAAAAGACGGCCACATCACCGGCGTCGCCGTACTAGGGTCCGGCGTGGAACTGAAAGCGGAAAACGGACGCATCATTGCCACAATTCTGTCTCCGCTGCCGGCAAATCATTTTCATTTGGGAATCTGGAGCGGCCCCAAAGCAGACGTCGGCAAGCTGCATCAGTTTGCCAAAATGAAAATCAAAGCCCGAGCCCTGAGAGATCTCACTAAGGGCGGCCCGGCAAAATGGAACCAACCTGTGACCACGCAAGGGCGGCTAGGCTTGATCCCCGGCCCGTACGTGGTGGACACCATTACCGTGCCGGAAGAGAATCCGTGGAAATCCTGGATCCGCTGCAGTGGGTTCGATTTTTTTGGAGACGGCGAGTCCGCCGCGATGTGCTCGGTCACGGGCGATGTATGGATCGTCACCGGCATCAACCAGGACCTCAAGGAATTACAATGGCGCCGCTTTGCCACCGGCCTGTTCCAACCCCTCGGCCTGAAGATTGTGAAGGGGAAAGTGTACGTGCTGGGTCGTGACCAAATCACACGTCTGCACGATTTGAATTCCGATGGCGAAGCGGACTTCTACGAGAATTTCAATAACGATATTTCCATCAGCAACCACTACCACGAATTCTGCCTCAACCTATCCACGGATCCGGAAGGAAATTTTTATTTCATCAAAGGCGGCAACCTACGTGCGGCCACGGTACCGCATCACGGCTGCCTTGTTCGCGTGAGCAAAGACGGCAGCAAACTCGAAATCGTCGCCACCGGCCACCGTGCGCCTAATGGCATGAGCGTGGGACCGCAGGGCGAATTGACCAGCTCGGATAACGAAGGTAACTGGGTGCCCACTTCGCGCGTGAATTACGTGAAGCCCGGCGGCTTTTACGGCCATGTCCACACCGCGCATCGCACGGAGCCGCCCAACGACTACGACAAGCCACTTCTCTGGCTGCCTCATCAGGCAGATAATTCCAGCGGCGGACAGGTGTGGGTTACCAGCAATCGCTGGGGCCCTTTCGATGGCGATCTTCTGCATCTCTCGTACGGCAAGAGCAGCATGTTCAAAATTTTAATGGAGGAGGTCGATGACCAATGGCAGGGCGGCGCGGTGCGGTTTCCCTTGAGATTTGATTCTGGCGTTATGCGCGGCCGCTTTAACCCGGTTGATGGCCAACTTTATTTGGCCGGCCTACGCGTCTGGCAATCCAATGGCGCACGTTATGGGGCATTCCATCGTGTGCGCTACACCGGCAAACCCGTCCACATGCCCACCGCGTTGAATGTGAAAAAGGCCGGAATCCAGATCACCTTCAGCAATCCGCTCGATGCCACCACGGCAGTGGATGACCAAAACTGGGCCATCGATCAGTGGAATTATCAGTGGACTCAAAACTACGGTTCCAAAATGTATTCTACAAAAGACCCTGCCAAGGTGGTGGGCGACAAACGCCAAGGCGCCTTTGGCGGCGATCCGCTGGCGATTCAAGGCATCAAGCTTTCGGATGATAAAAAAACGGTATTCCTTGAGATCGAAAACCTCAAACCAGTGATGCAGTCGCGCATCCGGTTCAACATCAAGGCCGCCGACAAATCCGTCATCAAACAGGAGATTCTCCATACCATCAACCGCGTTCCCGCCAAATGATGAGCGAAGCCCCTCCTCGCAACAGCCGCCAGATTCGACAGGACTTTCTCGATTTCTTTGAGAGCCGCCAGCACACCATCGTACCCTCGGCGAGCCTCATGCCCGATGCGCCGAACCTGCTGTTTACTAACGCTGGCATGAACCAGTTTGTGCCGATTTTTCTCGGCGAACAGAACAGCCCTTACACACCGGGGCGCGCTGCCGACACGCAAAAGTGCATTCGCGCCGGCGGCAAACACAACGATCTCGAGGACGTGGGGATGGATACCTATCACCACACATTTTTCGAAATGCTCGGCAACTGGTCCTTTGGTGATTATTTCAAAAAAGAATCCATTCAGTGGGCTTGGGAACTAATCACCGGCACGTGGGGATTCCCCAAAGAGCGCCTGTACGCCACGGTGTACAAACCGAGCGTTGACGATCCTGGCGAATTCGACCAAGAAGCATATGATTATTGGTCGGATATCTTCACCGCCGCCGGTCTCGATCCGGCCGTGCATATCGTCAACGGGAACAAGAAGGATAACTTCTGGATGATGGGCGATACCGGTCCATGCGGTCCGTGCAGCGAACTGCACATCGACCTCACGCCCGAGGGCGACACAAAAGGCAGCCTAGTCAATGCCGATAACGGCCAGTGCATTGAGATTTGGAATCTCGTCTTTATCCAATACAACGCCAACGAAGACGGCACCTTCGTGCCATTGACCGCTAAGCATGTGGACACCGGCATGGGCTTCGAACGCGTCGCGGCCATCATCCAGACCACGCAAAATTTCACTGACTTCACCAAGCCGGTTTCCAATTACGACACGGACGTCTTCAGCCCCATCTTTGATGAGCTCGAAAAACTCAGCGGGAAGAAATATACTTCCACACTGTCGGATGGTGAGCCCAATGAACAGGAGAAGATCGACATCGCCTTCCGCGTGATTGGCGATCACATCCGCACGCTGAGCTTCTCTATTGCCGACGGTATTTTGCCCGGCAACAACGATCGCAATTACGTCTTGCGTCGCATCCTTCGGCGCGCCGTGCGTTATGGGCGCACACTGGGTTTTCAGGAGCCGTTTTTCTACAAGCTCGTCGATGTCCTGGCCGACCACATGGGCGAGTTTTTCCCAGAACTCCAACAACGCCGTGAGCTGGTGCAGCGAACCATTCGCACCGAGGAAGAGTCCTTTAACAAAACACTCGACCGCGGTATCGACCTCTTCCGCGAGGAAGCCGGCAGCTTGGGCGAAACGAAGGAACTCTCCGGCGAATTCGCATTCAAGTTATACGATACCTACGGTTTCCCGCTCGACCTGACCGAACTCATGGCACGCGAGGCCGGCCTGCGTGTGGACACCGCCGGCTTCAAGACACTAATGGAGCAGCAACGCGAACGCGCGCGCGCCGCCCAAAAGAAGGAGGTCATCAGCGTTTCCAGCCTTTCTTCCGACGCACAAACTGAATTCATCGGATTCGACCAACTCAACGCCGATGCCACCGTGCTCGAGGTGGTCGAAGAAAAGAAACGCACCGGCATCGTCCTGGATCGCTCCCCGTTTTACGCCGAGATGGGAGGTCAAGTGGGCGACGCCGGTTCGCTTACCATCGGCGATCGCACTTGGCAGATTACCGACACGCAAAAGGCCGGTGACGCGTTTCTTCATTATGTGAAAGGCGACGGCACGCCAGAGCAGGGTGCTGCAGCTCAACTGGCTGTAGACCCCGCTCACCGAGCCGCCATCCAGCGTCACCACACGGTCACGCACCTGTTTCACTGGGCGCTCCACCAGGTCACAAGCCCCGACGTATCGCAGAAAGGTTCCTACGTTGGCCCGGACAAATTGACGTTCGATTTTAACAGTCAGGCGCTGACAGCCCAACAGGTCACCGACATTGAGACACTCGTCAATGAACGCATTCTTGAAAACACCGTGGTGAGCTGGGCCGAAGTGCCTCACAACGAGGTGGCGAAGCGTGACGACATCATGCAATTTTTCGCCGACAAATACGGTAATGCCGTCCGCGTCGTGCAAATCGGCGGGGACAGCGGCGCGCTCAATGGCTACTCCATGGAATTATGCGGCGGCACACACACGCGCGCCACCGGCGAGATCGGACTCTTCCGCGTCAACGCTGAATCCGCCATTGCCGCCGGCGTACGCCGCATCGAAGCCACCGCCGGTCTCGTTGCCTCCGAACAGGCTCGCGCCGATGCCGAACGCATTGGGGCCTTGGCCGAGCAACTGAATTCTCCGGTCAAAGATCTCGAAAAGAAGATCGAACAAAGCCTAGAGCAATATAAGAAAATTGAGAAGCAACTAAAAGGCCTCCTGCAAAGTCAGGCAGCCAACACCGCCAAAGAATTGACAGCCCAAGCCGATACCACCGGTGCTGTGCCTTTTATCGCCGCCAATCTGGGTTCCGTGGATGGAAATTTTGCGCAAGCCGTGGCCGATGCGCTCAAGGGCAAATTTGAGGGGGTAGTAGTCCTCGGCGCTGCCGGCAATGACAGCGTGGCGCTTGTGGCCAGTGTGCCCGATTCATTGACCAATAAGGTGCAGGCCGGTCGCATCATCCAATCCATTGCACCTATCGTTGGCGGCAAAGGTGGCGGAAAACCCACACAGGCACGCGGCGGCGGTAAGGACGCCAACAAACTCGATGAGGCCCTTGCTGAGGTGCCTAAGATTTTGGCTAGCTAACATGCCTGCTAGGAAATCCAGTATGAAGAAAGCAAAAAGGAGAAAGGCGGCCAGTAAACCGCCTTTTGATTCTGTGGAATCGGTGATCAACGATATTCGGCGGGGAAAGATGGTGATCATAGTGGACGATGAAGACCGCGAAAACGAAGGTGACCTGATCATGGCCGGCGAACATGCCACGCCCAAAGCGATCAATTTTATGGCCAAACACGGCCGCGGCCTTATCTGCGTACCAACCACCGAAGACCGTCTGCGCCAACTCGGCATCGAGCGCATGGTGCCGCGCAATCAGGAAAGTTTCCAAACCGACTTCCAAGTGAGCGTCGATGCTGCCGAGGGCATTACCACCGGTATCAGCGCCAAAGACCGCGCCCAGACCATCCTATCTCTAGCCGACCCCACAGCTATCCCAGACGACCTAGTACAACCCGGTCACGTCTTCCCATTGCGCGCAAGACCCGGCGGCGTGCTCCAGCGCGCCGGACATACCGAAGCCGCCGTGGACCTAGCCAAACTCGCCGAATGCCGTCCGATCGGAGTCATCTGTGAAATCATGGATGACTCTGGCAACATGGCCCGGCTGCCAAAACTCAAGCGCTTCGCCAAGGAACATAAGCTCAAAATCTGCTCCATTGAAGAGCTTATCAAATATCGCCGAAGCCGAGAGAAGTTGATCGAGAAAATTGAAGTCATCAATCTCCCCAGCGAGCATGGTGACTTCAAACTGCATCTTTACCTGAGCGCTCTGGACGGCCAGCATCACATTGCCTTGGTCTGCGGTGACGTGGAGAACACGGAGGACGTCATGGTTCGCGTCCACAGCGAATGCCTCACTGGCGATATATTCGGCAGCCTACGCTGCGATTGCGGACCACAACTGGAGGACGCCATGCGGCAAGTCGCTAAGGAAGGCGCCGGCGTGATTGTCTATATGCGTCAGGAGGGCAGGGGAATCGGATTGGCACCCAAGATTCACGCTTACAAATTGCAGGAGGAAGGCTTGGACACCGTGGAAGCGAACAAACAATTGGGTTTTGCCATGGACCTTCGCGAATACGGCTTGGGCGCACAAATCCTCGCGGATCTCGGCGTGCGCCGCATACGGTTACTGACCAACAACCCGAAAAAGGTCGTAGGTCTCGAAGGATACGGATTGGAAATTGTCGAACAGCTTCCAATCAAAATTTCGCCGAACAAGCACAACCAAAAATACCTTAGCACCAAACGCGATAAGATGGGGCACCGAATCTAGCTATGCTGCAAAAAACCACGCGCAAAACCACCCCACAAAAAGCCGCCCGCATCGCGATCGTGGCTTCGGTGTACAATGCCGAATATGTCGACAGCATGATCGATGCGGCATTGGAAACCTTGGCTGGCAGTGGCGTGGATGATGTGGAGCTGATCCGCGTGCCCGGCGCATTTGAAATTCCTGTGGTCGCCGCTAAATTGGCTCAACGCAAACGCCTCCGCCCCGAGGCAGTTTTGTGCCTTGGCGTCATCCTGCGAGGCAAAACTACGCACGCTGAGCACATCGGTCAGTCGGTCACGCAATCCCTCGCACAGATCGCCACTGACACAACCGTCCCTATAATCCATGAGGTGTTGCTGCTGGAAAACAAAGCCCAAGCCAAGGAGCGTTGCCTTTCCCCAAAAACCAACCGCGGTTTCGAGGCGGCGCACACGGCTCTGATCATGGCCGGCTTGATTCGGGAAATTTAATAATTCGCCTGTATTCCTGCCTTTTCCCACCCCTGATTAGATTGTGAATTTTTTCACAAATGACTTGCCGCATGTCGGTTTCAGGTGCTAATTTATCTCCGAAGGGAGTGACGGCAGCGACTTTCTTGGGGTTTCCCATAAAAACGGGCGTTTCCTTTATTTTGGGTCTAAATGTCAGAAAATGCACACAGCACTTGGTTGCATCGGTTTGCGGTGTTCGCTGTTTGTTGCACATTTATCTTGATTGGCATGGGCGGCTTGGTCACCAGTCGCGAGGCAGGTTTAACCGTGCCGGATTGGCCGACCAGTTTCGGCTACAACATGTTCCTGCTGCCGTTTGATCAATGGCTCGGCAAATTCGGAATCTTTGAGGAACACGCCCATCGCCTCATGGCCTCGCTCGTAGGCCTGTTCACAGCCGGTATTGCGATTTGGATATGGGCACGCGAATCTGTTGCTCACACGCGTACCATCGCCATTACCGGTGTCTTGATCACACTCGGCTTAATGGGCGTCCGAACGCAGACCATGTTTGTGGTCATGGCAGTTGCTGCCTCTCTAATGGCAGCCTTTTCGGTCACTAAAATCATCAGTAATCGTTCAGCCCTGCGGTGGTGGGCGACGTTGGCATACAGTATGGTGATAGTGCAGGGCGTTCTCGGCGGATTACGTGTCACGCAGCTAAAGGATCAGATCGGTGTCTTACACGGAACACTCGCACAGATCTTCCTGATAGTGCTCACTTGCATTGCCTTGTTTAGCAGCCGTTGGTGGAAGGAATCCAAGGCCGCCAAGACGGTTGAAAGCCTCGTGCCACGCGTAGTGCGATCCCATTTCTTTTACGCCACGCTGCTGATTTTTCTGCAATTGATTCTTGGTGCCACCATGCGCCACCAACATGCTGGATTACCAGTGTGGGATTTCCCAAGAGCCCATGGCCAATGGTGGCCTTCCACCGAGGAGAGCATGCTGGCCAAATACAATGCTGACCGTTCTGCTCTTCAAAATCAGCTTCACGCGAACAAGCAAACTTTGGATCCCTCCGGTAATCCCACTACATTCCTGACGACAGGTAAGGATATTCAGGCGTCCCATATTTCACTGCACATGTTTCATCGAGTCACGGCCCTGTTGATTCTCGGTTTGGTTCTGGGGACAGCCATTTTGACGCATCGCAAGCTGGGCGGAGGACATATGTTAAGTAAACTTTCGCTGCTGTGGCTTGGCCTTGTGCTCGTGCAGGCAACACTTGGCATATTGACCGTGCTGAAATACAAGCCTGCCGACATCGCCACACTTCATGTATTGGTTGGCGCGGCCACATTGTTGACGGGCGCCATGGGCACAGTGATCAGTCGATCACGTGACCTGCCGGCCTGTTTCGATGCCGTGGAAGAAGAATCTGACGACACCACTCAAATGGAGGCTGCCAGCTAATGAAACACGAAGCGGCCGTCATGGAACCGAAACACGGCTTCCGAGCCCAGTTCGCGTTGTGGGCAGAACTGGTCAAACTGCGCCTCACCACGATGGTGCTGATCACTACGGCGATGGGCTTTTACCTCGCCTCAGTCAATGGGCTTGACTGGCCATTACTGGTGCATGCGTTGTTTGGAACGGGCATTTTAGCTGGAGGTGCAGCAGCGCTTAACGAATATCTAGAAAAAGATTTTGATGCCAAAATGCCGCGCACCGCAAACCGGCCGATTGTGACCGGTGCCATTAGCCCGGAACGAGCGCTTTTGGCGGGCGGCGCGATGGCGGCAGTTGGTTTGGTATATCTCGCCTACAAGGTGAATCTGATCACGAGTGTGGTGGGAGCTGTGACCTTGATTTCTTACGTGGCTGTGTACACACCATTGAAACGGGTCACCACATCAAACACTTTAATCGGCGCCATCCCGGGCGCGTTGCCGCCGCTAATGGGCTGGACGGCCGCCACCGGCAGCTCGGGCGCCATAGCGCCCGAAGGCTGGTCGCTGGTGGCGATTCTGTTTTTCTGGCAACTACCGCACTTCTTAGCGATCGCCTGGATTTACCGGGAAGACTACGAAAAGGCCGGTTTCCGGATGATTTCCGAGGGAGAGCAAGGTGCCTCCAACACCGGCAAGTCCGCCGTTCTGTATACTCTAGCACTTATTCCGGCAGCGATTTCGCCGTTTTTACTGGGGATTTCGAGTGTCATCTACTGTGTCGGCGCGGTGACATTAAGCCTGTACTTCGCGGTGCTCAGCTGGAAATTTTCGCGGGAAATGACATTGGAATCAGCCCGCCGCTTGTTTTACTATTCGCTCCTTTATCTGCCCCTATTATTGGGGTTGATGGTCTGGGATCGAGCAGCCTAGAAATAATTAGCAATGGAAACCACTACCCAACCGGATGTTGCGCACGAAGATCATCATGATGACCATGATGATCACGGCCACGACAACCAACATTTCCTGACCAAGTACGTTTTCTCGTCAGACCACAAGGTGATCGGCATTCAGTACGGCGTCACCTCACTGCTCTTTTTGCTGGTCGGCTTTCTTCTCATCATGGCTATGCGCTGGCAGATTGCCAAGCCGGGCGAGGCCATCCCCGTCATGGGCGCCGTGCTCGAGCATGTGTACGCACATAACAACGCCGGGGAACCTGTCTTTAAAGACGGGGTAATGTCGTCGGACGCCTACAACCAGTTTGGCGCGATGCACGGCACCATCATGGTGTTTCTCGCGGTGGTACCCCTAGGCTTTGCGGCTTTTGGAAACTACGTGGTCCCGCTCCAGATAGGAGCCCCAGACATGTGTTTTCCTAGAGTGAACATGGCAAGTTTCTGGAGCTTCTTTTTGGGCTGTGTGGTGATGACGGTTAGTTTCTTCATTCCTGGTGGAGCAGCTCAGGCCGGTTGGACATCATATTCACCGTTGGCGTCTGTAATCCCAACCGACGGTCAATCATTTTGGCTCATTGGGATGATCCTGCTGATCACCTCGTCACTGCTGGGTGCGGTTAACTTTATCGCAACTATCATACAGCTGCGCGCGCCGGGCATGACGTGGTTCCGCATGCCATTCTTTGTGTGGGCGCAGTTCATCACTGCCTTCCTCCTCCTCCTGGCTTTCCCGCCGCTGGAAGCGGCCGGCATCATGCAATTGATGGATCGGGTGGCTGATACCAGTTTCTTCCTGCCGTCGGGCGTGTTTGATACTGGTTCAACTCCGATGGCTGTTTCAGGCGGCGGTAGCCCTTTGCTATGGCAACACCTATTTTGGTTCTTGGGCCACCCTGAGGTTTATGTGCTCATCCTACCGGCGATCGGCATGGTGGCAGAGATTCTCTGTAACAACGCCCGCCGTCCGCTATGGGGTTACAAGGTTATGGTGGCCGCGTTGTTTGTTTTGGGCTTCTTGTCCTTCATTGTATGGGCGCACCACATGTATCTTACCGGTATGAGCGCAAAGGTGGCCACGTTCTTCCAGACAACCACCATGATCATATCGATCCCATCGGTAATCCTCCTCACCTGCCTATTCATGACGTTGTGGAAAGGCTCAATCCGATTTAACCCGGCCTCCATGTTCGCCCTAGCATTTCTGCCGATGTTCGGCATTGGAGGCCTCACGGGCTTGCCATTGGGCTTCAGCTTCACAGACCTTCATTTACATGATTCGTACTACGTGATTGCTCACTTCCACTACGTGGTAGCACCGGGGACAATCTTTGCCATGTTTGCGGGAATCTATTTCTGGTTCCCAAAAATGACTGGCCGCAAAATGAATGAGTACTGGGGCAAAGTGCATTTCTGGGGCTCGTTGATATTCATGAATATCATCTTTATGCCGATGTTCATTCAGGGCTTTGCCGGATTAAGTCGCCGTATGAGCGACGGAGGTGCCACCTATTCACTAGTGCAAAACCCGGATGTCACATCCGGCGCCTTATCGGAGTTGATCATTCGCCTTAATGAATACATCACGTTGGGCGCATTTGGCATGCTTCTAATACAAGTCGTTTTCATCGCGAACTTCTTTCACAGTATTCGTAACGGCGAAAAGGTGGAAAACGATAACCCGGT
This sequence comes from Verrucomicrobiales bacterium, assembly GCA_038139415.1. GTDB lineage: Bacteria > Verrucomicrobiota > Verrucomicrobiia > Limisphaerales > UBA1100 > UBA1100. Next base: position 20,962 of record JAYOSV010000045.1, read on the forward strand.
GGAAGCCACCACATTGGACTGGCAAACCCCCACACCACCGCCTCATGGAAACTTTACAAAGGAACCCGAGGTGCACGGAGAACCTTATGCTTACAGTGTCCCGGGAGCCGACAAGGATTACATTCCACAAACAGACCCAAACCGGCCGAAAACCGCGTAATTTTACGACAAATGGAAATCCCCTATAATTCAACCACCCGCCCCGACACCGGCCTTTACAACGGCAAGGTGGGAATTTGGTTGTTCCTCGCCTCTGAGGTCATGCTTTTTGGCGCGCTTTTTTCCGCCTACGTCTTATTAAGAGTAGGGGCAGAACCGGGCAACTGGAGCATGGGGCTCATGAGTAAAGAGGTTGGCGCCTTTAACACACTCATCTTAATCGCCTCCTCAGCTACGATCGTTCTTGCCTGGGTTTCGCTAAAATTAAAAGACTGGAATGGGTATCGAAAATGGAAAATCGCTACCGTTGTTTTTGCGAGTATGTTTTTAATCGTGAAATGGGGGTACGAATGGCCTGCCAAGTTCACACATTATGAC
>JAYOSV010000046.1:0-16927 GCA_038139415.1 Verrucomicrobiales bacterium
GTGTCTTAAAGGTCTGGTCTTCCAGCACGACCTTGTGCGGGATCTGTTTGGCCAAGGCGGCAATGGCGCGAAGCACCGTCTGTTCGCCGTGCTCCATCTCTACATCCAGCTGCTGACGCATCATGCGATCACGGAGCCATTGGTTTAGCTTGGCACGTTGGATGGCCGGTTTACCTTCAAACTCCGGCGCCACCACCGGGTCATCAAAGTGCGCGCTCACCTTGGGAAACCATTTCGTCCAGCCGCCATGCGGACTGGCCAGCACCCGTGCTGCGCCGCGCAGATGGCAGGTGATCACCTTGGCCTTGGTTTTCTGGATCAGAAATCCCGTGCCATCAAAGAGCCGCTGCAAACTGCCCGTCCGGCTCATGCGCCCTTCGGCAAACAGGATCAGCTTGCCGCCGGCCTCCAGATGCGCAGCCATTTTCTTCAGACTGGCGGCCGGGTCAGCGCCAATCAGGATAATGCGTTCATTGCTCAGAACCCACTCGTGCAGTTTGCTGGCGCGGGCGGGCAGTTCGGAGGCGGCAAATTTCCAATCCGGCTCCACACACAGGCCCACAAACAGCCAGTCCAGCCAGGACAAATGATTGGGGATCAACAGCACGGGGCCGTCGCATTGCATGGCTTCCTCATTGAAAGCGCGGAAGCGGAACCATACGTGGAGCACGCCGCGCATCAGCTTGAGAAAAAATCGGTTGGCCCAAATATTCATCGCTGGGGAGACTCTACTCGAAACCCGACCATGAATGAAATTGATATTATCAATGCCGGCCCCACTGGAGTCGATTATGCTTCCGAGGTTGCGCCTCGACGGTAATTCGAGGATACTAATAATCCCAACGGCACACAACACCACAGGCAACGAAAGGCATTCTCATGGGCTGGTTATCAGGACAATTAATCGACATCATCGAGTGGATGGACGACGGGCAGGAGACGATGGTCTACCGCTTCGAACGTCACAACAACGAGATCAAAAACGGCGCCAAACTGGTGGTCCGCCCCGGTCAATCCGCCGTATTCGTCAATGAAGGCAGCACAAGCGTGGCCGATGTATTCGAGCCCGGCACCCACGAGCTCACCACGGCCAATCTGCCCATCCTCTCCACCTTGATGGGCTGGAAACACGGCTTCGAGAGCCCGTTCAAGGCCGAGGTTTATTTCGTCAAGACCTCGAAATTCACGGACCTAAAATGGGGCACGCGCGGCCCGGTCACCGTGGAATGCGAAGGCTACGGCATGTTCGACCTGCGCGCCAACGGCACTTACGTGATGCAGGTGGGCGATCCCAAAAAGTTCCTCGAGGAAATCGTCGGCACGGATGGCAAATTTGATGTCAGCGATATCTCCAACGATCTCCGCGACGAGATCGTCATGAACGTGGCCGATCGCCTAGGCGAACTGGAGCTGAACCCCGGCAAGCTCACCGGCCAAATGAAGGACATCTCCGAGGAGCTGCAGGCGCCTATTCAGGAATACCTCGCCACCCTCGGTTTGGAGCTCACCCGCTTCCGTGTGGCCAGCCTCACGATGCCGGACGATGTCCGCAAGGAGCTCATGGAAATGAGCCGCCTCAGCGCCACCAAGCTTTCCCAAGGCAACCCGCAGGCCATGCAAAACCTCACCGCCCTCCGCGCCACCCGCGCCATGGGCGACATGGCCAATAACCCAGGCGGCACCGGAGCCGCAGGTGCCGGTATGGAAATGGCCATGGGCGTGATGATGGCCAACCAAATGGGTGGCGCCCTCGCCGCCGGCGCCCAACCCCAGCAGCAACAACAAGCCGCCCCACCCCTCCCGGGCGCAGCCACCGCCACAGCCACGGAATACAAAGTAGGCATCGACAATCAACAGTACGGCCCCTACGGCGTCAACCAGCTGAAAGCCATGGCCGATGACGGTAGCTTCAAGCCGGACATGCTGGTGTGGGCCAAAGGCATGGCCAATTGGACTAAAGCCGTCGAAGTTCCCGAACTGTCTGGCTTGTTCGGCCCCCCTCCACTCCCCGGCGCTGGAGGCGCTCCTCCTTTGCCTTCCCAGGAACCGCCACCGTTGGTCTAAGTTTACATGCAAATCACCATCAATCGTGATGGAGAAAACTTCGGGCCTTACTCTCTGGACGAAGTCCTTGACCTTCTCGCGAACGGCACTCTGAAAGAGACCGATCTAGCCTACACCGAGGGCAGCGAAAACTGGACTCCAGTCAGCACGCTGCCCGGGTTGCAAAGCCCTGGAACGCCCGAAGCCAAAAGCGGCCAGAGCAAAGAGGGCGGCCCTACCACGTTTCCCTGCTCCGGCTGCGGGGGCGATCTCATTTACAGCCCGGGCGCGTCCAAGATGGAGTGCCCCTATTGCGGGGCCGAGGTGGACTGTCCCACGCCCATGGGCGAGGTGTTGGAACACGATTTCGAGAGCCAACTGGCTTCACTGGAATCCGGCGCTGCCACCACGGTTGTTGCCGAAGTAGCCTGCGATGCCTGCGGTGCGGAAAATCAACTCGACTCCAATCAAACCTCCGGTGACTGCGCCTTCTGCGGCACGCCCTTTGTGCAACAACCACAGGCCACCAACACCCTGCGACCGCAGGCGGTTCTTCCCTTTGCCGTCACCCGCGATGAAGGTCTCGGTCATTTCCGTGACTGGATCAATGGGCTGTGGTTTGCACCCAACAAGCTCAAACAATTTGCGCGCGACGTCCAAAAACTCAAGGGGCTGTATCTCCCGCACTGGACCTACGATAGCGACACGACCACCGATTACATGGGCCAACGCGGTGAGCACTATTACGTCACCGAACATTACACCGACAGCGAAGGCCGCAGCCAAACCCGCCAAGTGCGACATACCCGCTGGTATCCCGCCGCCGGGCGCGTGTGGTTGAGTTTTGATGACGTCCTCGTACCCGCCAGCGACACCCTGCCGCGCGAATACGTGGATGAACTCGAACCGTGGGACCTCCCCGCCCTCACCCCTTATGAGGACGCCTATCTCAGCGGGTTTCAAAGTGAAAGCTATTCGGTCGATCTCCGCTCCGGATTCGACATCGCTAAGATCAAGATGGAGCCGGACATCGACAGCAAAATCCGTTGGGACATCGGCGGCGACGAACAGCGCATCCATCACAAAACCACCTACTACTCGGACATTACCTTCAAGTACATCCTGCTGCCCGTCTGGATCAGCGCGTATCGCTTTAAGGACAAGACTTTCCAATTCCTCGTCAACGCTCGCACGGGCGAGGTGCAGGGAGAACGGCCGTGGAGCTGGATTAAAATCACTCTCGCCGTGTTGGCCGCACTTGCCGTCATCGGCACCATCATCTACTTCGCCAACGAGAAGTGAGTACGCCCACCTCCGATCGCCCGCTGGGGTTTTGGTCCGCGACGGCCGCCGTGGTCGCCACCATGATCGGAGCCGGCATCTTCGGTGCCACTGGTGGATTTGCGCATGAATTGGGAAGCGATGGACTCGTCTTGCTTGTTTGGCTGGCTTGCGGCCTCCTCGCCCTCACTGGCGCACTTTCCCTTGGGGAGCTCGGCGCGATGCTAACCAAGAGCGGCGGTTGCTATGCCTACAATCGCCATCTCTATGGTGAAACGGCCGGTTATCTCAGCGGCGTACTCAGTTGGTTGCTCGCATTCGTCGGCGCGTTGGCATACATCACGCTTTTACTCGGGCATTACGTTCAGTTTTTTCTCCCGAATGTTCCGGTTATCTTAACCGCGACCACCGTCATTGTTCTGCTGACCATTCTCCACAGTGTCGGCCTCCGCGAAGGCAACTGGATGAACAACGCGTTCACGCTTTTCAAGGTAGGCGTCATCCTCGCATTCATCATTGCCGGCTTCAGTTCACCGGCGCGAGCTGAGCCGCATATGCTCATTCAGCCCCAAGGCATCTTCTCCTCACCCTTCGCCTCCGCCATGATCTCCGCCAGCTTTGCTTATCTCGGATGGGAAACCGCCACGTGGATTGCGGGCGATTTGAAGAATCCACAACGCAACCTGCCGCGCTCGCTCATCGCCGGCACGGCTTTTGTCACCGGCCTGTACATTTTGTTGAACCTGGTCTTTCTCCGTGCGCAATCCGCCGCCACAATGGAAGGTAGCATCGACAGCATCGGCTTGCACGCTGCGGGCCTTCTGTTTACCGGCAACGTCAGCACATGGTTCAATGGCATGATCATCGCCGTGCTACTCTCCACCACCAGCACCATCCTAATGGTCGGCTCACGCATCCTCGCCGCCATGGCCAAGGACGGCCAACTCCCCTCCGGCCTCGCCAAGACCACCGTGCAAGAAGCCCCCGTGAATGCGCTCCGGGTTCAGGCCTTGTGCACCATTGCCTTTGTCTGTGCCGCCAGCTCGCATGGTAATGCCGACGACATCCTCGTGCTGATCGGCATGCCCACCACTGTGATCATGGGCGCGGCCGTCGCCGGCGTGCTGATTCTGCGCCGGCGCGAGCCCGAAACCGAACGCCCCTTCCGTGTGCCGCTCTACCCCTTGCCCCCCATCCTGTTTCTGGCCCTCGCCATTTGGATGCTCATTTCCACTGTCCAATACAAATGGCAGGCCACCATCGGGTCCGTCATCCTCGCCACCATCATCTGGGCCTTGAAACCTTTGCTCGCCAAAGGAGGAACGAGTTCCACCTCGTCCAACAATAAACCCTGCTAACCGCAGGCGGTGCACAGAGAATCTCTGCATCCTCTCCTCTATATTCTCTGTGCCTCGGTGGTAAAACCTGACAGCCCCGCGACCCCATGGTAACCTCTCACCATGCGCATCGGATTAGCCATAGCATGGATGATGGCAGCGTGGGCTTCGGCCGCGGTGGATTTCCAGAAGGATATTCAGCCTCTATTAAAAAACAAATGTTCCCGCTGCCATTCGGGGCATGAGGCTAAGGGCGGATTCTCCATCAACACTCGCACCACCCTGCTCGATGGCGCCCAGCCTGGCGACAGTACTGCCAGCCTACTGTATCAACTCATCATTTCCAAAGATCCGGATGAACGCATGCCCTCCGAGGGCGACCCGTTATCGGCCAAGGAAATTGCACTGATCAAAACTTGGATCGACGAAGGCATCGCGTGGCCCAAGGGTTACAACTTCGCCGAATGGCGGCGCGCGCCGTTGGTCCCACGGACGGTTCCCTTGCCCAAGGGCGAGGGTAATCCCATCGACCGGCTGCTAGCTGGGTACCTCCAAGAACATGAGGTTCCCGCCGATAAACTCGTCGATGACCGCACCTTTGCCCGGCGTGTGTGGCTGGATCTCGTTGGACTGCTTCCGCCGGTAGGTGAGCTGAAAGAGTTTGTGGCAGATCCCTCGCCCGACAAACGGGCCGCCCTAGTGGATCAATTGCTTCAGGACAATCGCGCCTACGCCGATCATTGGATGAGCTTTTGGAATGATCACTTGCGCAACGCTTATTTCGGTCCGGGCTTCATCGACAACGGCCGAGCGCAGATCACCGCCTGGCTGTACCGCGCGCTCTACACGAACAAGCCGTATGACGAATTCGTCAGCGAACTGGTCGGCGGCCAAGGCGATGCGGCCGGGTTTGTGAAGGGCATCAAGTGGCGCGGCGCCGTGAACGCCAGCCAACGCCGCGAGATGCAGGCGGCACAAAATGTTGCGCAAGTGTTCATGGGCACCAATCTGAAGTGCGCCTCGTGCCACAACAGTTTTGTGAATTACTGGAAGCTGGAGGACGCCTACTCGCTCGCCGCAATCTTTGCCGACAACGGCCTCGAACTACACCGCTGCGACAAGCCCACCGGCAAGCCCGCGCACATGCGTTTCATTTTTCCCGAGCTGGGCACCATCGATGCCAAGGCGCCCACTGCCCAGCGACTGCAACAGCTGGCCACACTGATGACCGCCGAACCGAATGGCCGCCTGCGCCGCGTGATCGTCAACCGCCTTTGGGCGCGACTATTGGGGCGCGGCCTCGTGGAGCCGCTCGATGATCTGGATCAACCCGCGTGGAATGCCGATCTGCTCGACTGGCTCGCCGGCGATCTGGCCGCAAACAAACACGACCTCAAGCACACGCTCCGCCTGATTTGCACCAGCCGCGCCTATCAACTGCCCTCACGCGAAACCAGCGAAGACGCTTACGTATTTCACGGCCCCGTGCCCAAGCGCCTGCAGGCCGAGCAATTCATCGATGCCCTTTCCACGCTCAGTGGCCAGTGGCAAAACAGCCGGGCCTTCCAGCGCTTGGACGGCCGCAAACAAGGTGGCCAGATTGGCGCGGTAAACGGCGTGCTCGCCGAGTATGCGCCGAAGCTCGCCCCGCCCGCCGTCGGCAAACCGCCAGCGCCGGTTTGGATTTGGGATCAACGCAACGCCGCCACCTCTGCCCCACTGGAAACCATTTATCTCCGCAAAACCATCACCTTGACTGAAGTTGTCAAATCCGCCCCGACCATCGCCACCTGCGATAATGAGTTCACCTTGTTCGTCAACGGTCAACGCGTCATAGAAAGCAAGAACTGGGCGGTTCCGGCCAAGTTCGACCTCGCCAATCACTTGCGTCCGGGTCGCAATGTGATCGCCGTGCAGGCCACCAACATCGCCGCCGGCGCCGCCGGCTTTATCCTGCGAGCCAAACTCGGCGACACGTGGCTGCTAACCGACGATACTTGGCTCGCCACCAAACAGAAACACGCCAACTGGCACACTCCAAATTTCGAAACCCAAGGCTGGAAACACGCCGCCATAAGCGGTGCCGCCGGCCGCGCGCCCTGGAATCTCGGTGCTGCCTTCGACGCGCCACCCGTCGTTGGCGCTGAACTCACCGAGGTCCGCGCCGTCCTATCGCGGCTCGACCCGCTCCAGCTCGCTCTAGGCCGGCCCAATCGCGATCAGATCGTCACCACCCGCGACACTCTGCCCACGCTGTTGCAGGCGCTCGAGCTCACCAACGGCACGACACTCGACAATACTTTGAAAGCCGCCGCCACCAAATGGCTGCAGGCCGAACCCAACCCTGTTGCCATGGCCAGCGCCATTTACCAAACCGCCCTCGGCAGGTTCCCCAACCAAACCGAACGCGCAATCGCCAAGGATCAGCTCGGCAACAAACCCACCCCCGAAAGCACCGCCGATCTGCTTTGGATCATCGTAATGCTTCCTGAATTTCAACTCATCCGCTAAACTCAAATGAACATGGAACTCAATCGCCGCGATTTTTTAAAAGGCTCCACCGCCGCGCTTGGTGCGGCAGCTTTGCCTGCATCGGCTAAGGATGAGCCGAAGCTGGCCGCCTCGGCAGATACGGTCATTCTGTGTTGGATGGCCGGCGGCATGGCGTCGACCGAGACGTTTGATCCCAAACGCTATACGCCGTTTGAAAAAGGACTGAAGAGCGATCAGGTGCTAAGTACATTTCCGGCGATCGATACGGCCGTGGATCACATCAAGGTCTGCCAAGGCTTCGAACACGTGGCCAAGGTGATGGATCGAGGCACCTTGATCCGCACGCAGGTCGGCGCTGATCTCGGCCACATTTTACACTCACGGCATCAGTACCACTGGCACACCGGCTACGAGCCACCGCTCACCGTCGCCGCGCCGCACCTCGGCGCTTGGATCGCCCATGCGCGCGGGCGCAATCATCCGGCGCTCCCGGCTTTCATCGACATCGGCCAAACGCCCAATGGCGAAAGCGAAGAGATCAAGGCCTTCCAAACCGGCGGCTGTCTCGGCACTGAGTATGGGCCATTCACCATTGATGATCCCGCCAACGCCATCAAAGCCGTGCGCCCGCCGGCCGGTATGAGCCCGGTGCGGTTCAAGGCGCGGTTTCAGAATTATCTCCGGCTCCTCAAGGCCAGTCCGGATTTTCGACAGGGCGATTCGACCAAGCGCGCGCAGTTGCTCAAGTCCATGGACGAAGCGTTCACGCTCCTCAGCAGCCCGGCGGCGAAGGCGTTTGATCTCGCACTGGAGCCGGAGAAAAACGCCGCACCCTATGGCAACGGCAAGTTCGGCCGTGGCTGTTTGCTCGCCCGGCGACTGACTGAGGTGGGCGCACGGTTCATTGAAGTCACCAGCGACTACGGCCCGTTCAAACGCTGGGACACGCACGAGAACGGCCACACCCGCTTGGCCGCCCTAAAGAAGGATATCGACCAGCCGCTCGCGCAGTTGATTCTGGATCTTGAGGAGCGTGGCCTGCTCAATCGCACGCTTATCGTACTAGCCACCGAGTTTAGTCGAGACATGCTCGTCGAAGGCAAGCCGGACAAAGAGGTGCGCGGGCAAGTGAAACAGCCCGACATCATCAACGAACTTAAGTTTTACGGCATGCACCGCCACTTCACCGCGGCCGGCAGTGTGCTAATGTTCGGCGGCGGTGCCAGCCGCGGGTTCCTTTTCGGCAAGACGGCTGATGAGCGCCCGTGCAAGACCATCGAAAACCCCGCCACCATCACCGATATCCACGCCACTATTTTCCGTGCCATGGGCATCCCGACTGACTACCACATCACCACCGAGAAGCGGCCCTTCTATGCCACCAAGGACGGCAAAGGCCGCCCGCTAAAAGGGGTTTTGGCGTAAACTCTTGCGCCGGCCCAAAGCACTTTGCATCATCCGGCCATGGAAATTACTAACGCCCGGCTGATCCTGCCCGACGCAATCGAACGCGGTTCGCTGAGAATCAGCAATGGCCGCATCCAAAAGATTTCCAAGGATGCCACCCCCGCAGCCAAGTCCAAAGGCGAACGTATGGACCTGCGCGGTGGGTTTCTCGCCCCGGGCTTTGTAGACCTGCACATCCACGGCGCACTTGGCCGCGACACCATGGAGGGCCGACTAGACGCCTTCCGCGAGATCACTGATTTTCATCTCAAAGGCGGCACCACATCCCTGACGCTCACCACGCTGTCCGCGTCGCAAAAAGATATTCTCAACACCCTCGACGCTATTGCGCCGATTCAAAATCAATCACTCGGCGGCTCGCGCATTGTCGGCGTACACGTCGAGGGGCCATTCATCAACAAAGCCCGCGCCGGCGCGCAAAATCCCGATTATTGCCGAAACCCATCGGCCAAGGAGTGGGGGCCCATTTTGAAATACGGCACCCTCATCACCCAGATGACCCTTGCGCCCGAGCTGACTCGCGCCAATGTGCTAATCAAGGCCCTCCGCAAAAACGGCACCATTGCTAGCGCCGGCCACACCGATGCCACCGAGAAAGATTTGTTCCCCGCCCTAAAGGCTGGCCTGAACCAAAGCACCCATACCTTCAACGCCATGAGTGGGCTTGTGAAAAAAGGCCCTTACCGAATGGCCGGCATGCTGGAGTTTGCCCTCGCCTACGATGACATCAGCTGCGAACTGATCGCCGATGGACAGCACGTTCCGCCTGTACTCATGCGCATGCTCTTTAACGCCAAGCCGCGCGATCAAGTGGTGATCATCACCGACGCGACTAAAGGTGCAGGCCTCAAGCCGGGCACGAAGTTCGAAATGTACGGCATTCAGGCCCGCGTTACCCCAACCACCGCCGAGGTGGTCGATGGCCGCGGCTTGGCCGGCAGCACACTGACCATGATCCGCGCCGTGCAAACCGCCGTGGAACAAGCCGAGATCCCGTTGGTAGACGCCGTTTACATGGCCACTCTAAACCCCGCCCGACAGCTCGGCCGGGATGCAGAATTCGGGTCACTAGAAAAAGGCAAACGCGCCGATCTGGTGTGGTTCGATAACCGATACCGCGTACGCGGCGTATGGCTGGACGGCGAACTCCGCCACCTCGCCTAGAGCGCCGCAGCCAGCGCCTCCGGCAATGTCCGGTGCTGCGGCTCAAATCCGAGTGCGCCCAGGCGCCCCGGTTGCCCGCGCGTGCTGGAAAGCAGCATCTCTTCCGCCGCCTCACCTAGAAGCAATCGCAACCCCCAAGCCGGCACCGGCAACAATGTCGGGCGCTTCAAGGCCGAGCCCAGAGCCTTGGTAAATTCGAGGTTCCGAACCGCGGCGCTCACCAAATTTACCGGCCCCTCCGCGCTATCGTTCGTCATCAAGAAATCCACCGCACGCACCGTATCGGCCAACCCAATCCACGGCATCCACTGCTGTCCTGAACCCAGTCGCCCACCCAAGCCTAACCGGAATGGCAACCGCATAGCCGCCAAAGCGCCGCCTTCGGCACCCAGTACAATCCCCAGCCGCAAATGAACCACCCGAACGCCGACTTCCTGAGCCGGCCGGGTCGCCTCCTCCCATTCTCCGCACAGCTCTGCCAAAAACCCCGCACCTTGCGGTGCCGATTCGTCCACCTCCGTATCCCCGCAGTCGCCGTAAAACCCAATCCCGGAAGCCGCCAGAAGGACTTTTGGCGGTGAATCCGATTGCGCAATTTGCTGGCACAACAGCTTCGTTCCCTGAATACGGCTCTCACGAATGCGCGCCTTTTTCCCCGCCGTCCATCGCCCCGGCCCCAGTGATTCCCCAGCCAAATGCACAACCGTTCCTATCCCTTCCAGTGCCGTCGCATCCATCTCCCCGTCAGTCGGTTCCCATTGGAAATCGGAGCGCCCCCCCCTCCCCAATGTACACACCTCATGTCTAGCCCAGTGCGCGCGCAACGCGCTTCCCAAAAACCCACTGGCACCTGTTATAAGAATCCGCATGAAGAACTGGCACCCCCGGCAGGACTTGAACCTGCGACGCTCGGTTTAGGAAACCGACGCTCTATCCAGCTGAGCTACGGGGGCCCGCGGGCATCATGTGAAATGCTCCCTGTTTTGGGAAGCCTACTTGCGAGCGTCGACGCACACCAGATCGCCAGCGGCGTTGCGGGCGTAAATGCGGCCGTGGGCAAGGACGGGGACGGTCCAGCAGCGGCCCTGCAAGACCGAAGCTTCAGTGGTGGCGTTGAAAGCCTTGGGGGAGGCTGGGGCCAAGGCGAGATTGCCGGTTTCTCCCAGGACGAGTAGATGGTTTTGCACGGCCATCAGGGAGCCGCAGAGATAGCCGTCTTTACGCCATTGCACGGCGCCGTCGGCCCAGCGCAAACAGACGAGTTGCTTGGGGCCGCGCATGTGGGTGTTGCCGTCGAACCCATAAAGATAATCGCCAAGCACCACGGAATTGTTCATGTGGTTGCTAAGATTCTTGTTTTGGTAAATCTCTCGAAGGCCCGTGCCGGTGAATTCGTACAGTGCACAGCCACGCCGGTAGCCGGTGGAAATAAAGATTTTGTTACCGATGATGATGGGCGTAGTGGAGTTGGTGCGGAAAGAGGTGCGCCAATCTTGAAAGGCCACGGTCTTGCCGTTAGCGGCGTCAAGGATGACCAATCCATCGGTCTTTAAGGTAGCTAGATAAGTTTTGTTTTTGAACTGGAACGCAATGGGCGAGCCATAGGCCGGCTTGTAAGCTTGGCTGCGCCAGATTTCTTTGCCGGTGGTTTTATCCAATGCACACGTGAATGTTGCCTCTACGATCAGCAGATTGCCTAGGACTACCGGCGAGGCGGCAAAACCCCATTCGGGCGGGCGCGGCAGTTCGGCTTTGGCCATCAGGTCCACCGTCCAATGTTTCTTGCCCGTCGCGGTGTCATAGCAGACCAGTCGACCGGATTTGCTCACACCATAGACTCGTTTTCCATCGACGGTAGGCGAAGCGCAGGGGCCGCCTTCATGAAGGTAATCAATCAAGGCCGCCGGATAAGTGTCGCTCCAAACGGATTTGCCCGTGGCGGCATCAAGGCAATGAAAGGTCTCCTGATTACCCTGACGTTGTCCGGAACAGCCCATGGCAAACACGCGCCCATCGGCCACGGCCATACTGGAAAACCCAACACCGATCTTAGCACGCCAGGCGATTTTACTGAAATCCGCCATCGGTACGGGTTCAGCCGAAATTCCTGTGTGTGCGGGACCGCGCCAATTCGGCCAATCGCCCGCGAGGGAAATGCTATAGGTCAGGAGAAGAATCGCCATGTGTCGCATGGATTAAGGATAATGGGCCTTTCACTGGCCGAAAAGCCCCCTTTTTGCCAGAAAGACATGTGGATAAGGTGAGGATAAACCTGCGTCTTTTTAATATCTCTATCGGAAACCACTCTTTTTCAGGGGTTTATGAAAAAATTTCCCGTTAGTCTTCGTGGGAATAATATCTGCACAAATCCTGAATAACGTGTGTTTTGGTGTGAATTGACCATTCTAGGAGCGGTAATTTTTAGCCGTTTTTTATCAAATCTGTTGAAAATCTGCTTTTTAGGTGATGTCACATGGAAATGCATGATTTTGGAGATATGGTGTGATAGGCTGCCTTTTCGCCCATGAGTCGAGTGCCTTCACGTTTTATTAATCGCGAATTGAGCTGGTTGGAGTTCAACCAGCGTGTGATGGAGGAGGCTCTGGATTCAACCAACCCGCTACTCGAGCGGTTAAAGTTTTTTTGCATCGCCAATTCTAACCTCGATGAGTTTTTTGAGGTACGTATTGCAGGACTGAAGCAGCAGATTGAAAGTGCCGTGGTTAAGCGTAGCCTGGACGGGCGCACGCCCACGGAGACTTATCAGGCGGCTTCGCTGCGGATACATCGGATGGTGGACGATCTCTGTCGCTGCTGGCGCGAGGATTTGCAGCCACAATTGAATGAGAAAGGATTTCGCTTTCATGAAATCGAAGCTTTGTCAGACAGCAATCGTAAATGGTTGGAGGAGTTTTTCGATGAAAAAGTCCGCCCCGTACTGACGCCTCTGGCGGTGGATCCCTCCAAGGCGTTTCCACTGATCCTCAACAAATCGCTCAATATCATCACGCGCGTCGAACGCCAAAGCAAACGCGGCATTGAACAACGCCTGTGCATTGTACAGGTCCCGCGTGTGATCCCACGTCTGGTCCAGCTACCGCATGGAGACACCTCGCATGAGTACGTGTTTCTGGCAGATGTCATTTCGCATTTCATTGAGTCCCTGTTCCCGGGCAACAAAGTACTCGGTAGTTGGCGCTTTCGCGTGACCCGCAACAGCGAATTGTATGTGGATGAGGAGGACGCGGATAACATCCTCAAGGCAGTGGAAAACGAACTACGCAACCGCCGCCGTGGCCACGCTGTACGCCTCGAGGTGGACCACGACACGCCCGAAGAACTCGTTCATGAGCTACTTGAAAAACTGGAGCTCTCGGAGGACGATCTGTACCGTATTCACGGTCCGGTGAACCCCATCCACCTGAACGGCCTGTTAAAGGGGGATCATTCGCCTGAATTACGCGACGCCCATTTCGTGCCGGCGCCGGCGCCCGTGTTCCGAAAGCGCACGAACATCTTCGAAGTCATTCGTAATCAGGACGTGCTGCTGCATCATCCGTACGAAAGTTTCGAGTGCGTGGTGGAGCTGCTGGAACAAGCGGCGATGGATCCCAAGGTGCTGGCCATCAAGCAGACGCTGTATCGCGCCGGCACCGATCCCCGCATTGCCGGCGCCCTCATGCGCGCGGCGCAAAACGGCAAACAGGTGGCGGCAGTGGTGGAGTTAAAGGCCCGGTTCGATGAAGCCAGCAATATTCGTTGGGCGCGGGAGCTGGAAGAGGCCGGTGTACACGTTAGCTACGGGTTGGTCGGCTACAAGATTCATTCCAAGCTCTGCCTGATCGTGCGTCAGGAAGAAGATGGCCTGCGACGTTATGTGCACCTCGGCACCGGTAATTATAATCCGACCACGGCTAAACTATACACGGACCTCGGCCTAATGACCTGTCGACCGGAATACGGCGAAGACGCCGCGGCGGTGTTCAATTTGTTGACCGGTTTCTGCCAATTCGAGGGCACAACCAAACTGATGGTGGCCCCGTTCGAATTCCAATCGCACACGTTGGAACTCATCAAACGCGAAACCGATTATGCCCGCGCCGGCAAACCCGCACGGATTATCGCCAAGATGAATTCGCTGGTGGATAAGCCCGTGATTGAAGCGCTCTACGAAGCAAGCCAAGCGGGCGTAAAAATTGATTTAGTCGTACGCGGCATCTGCTGCCTACGGCCAGGGGTGCCGGAATTCAGCCCCACGATCACCGTGCGCAGTATCGTGGACCGGTTCCTAGAACACAGCCGGATTTATTATTTCGCCAACGACGATACCCCGGAGATTTATGTGGGCAGCGGCGATTGGATGTATCGGAATTTTAAGAAACGCATCGAGGTGGCCTTCCCGATCGAGGAGCCGGCGCTGCAATCGCGGATCCTCGACGAAATTCTGCCAACTCATTTAGGTGATAATGTGAAGGCGCATCAACTACGACCCGATGGCACCTACGAGCAGCTCACATCCGTCGGCGCCGGCGCGACTGTGCGCAGTCAATTGAAGTTCATGGAACTCAGCCGTCAAGCCGTGGAGCGACCTCAGCAGGACTCCCTTGAATTCACTGTCGCCTCAGCCCCGCCGGAAAACCAAAACCAGAGTGCAGCCTAACGCCTCGGACGGGCGGCCAGCGATTCCTTGGCGAATATGGCAGCTCCATGAATGCCTCCGTCATCGCCTAAGGTACTGGGCAAAATCTTGATGCCCTCAATGGTGCCCGGCAACACATGTGACGTAGCGGTCTTACGGATGATCGGCAGCATCACCTTATGGAGCGCCTCAATCACTCCACCGTTTAGCATGACATATTCGGGTCCAAACGCGCTGATAATCGCCGCCAAACCTATGCCCGTATCCTCCGCAGCTTCCTTGACGATGCGTTTGACCAACGGATCTCGCTCAGCCAAGGCCATGCGTAGATGCCGGCTGCGCACGCCGGTGAGGTGCGGCCCGAGCTCGTCCTGCAGCATCGTCTCTTCCCCTTCCAGCACCGCCTTGCGTAGGTGCCGTACTATGCCCGTGCGACTAGCCAGCGATTCGAGGCTTCCTCGGAAACTATGCGCGGTCTTTAGCCCGTTTTTGTCGATGGTCATCTGGCCAAACTCGCCGGCAGCATAGTTGTGCCCGCGGAACAATTCGCCATTCAAAATCACCCCACCGCCAAATCCCGTGCCAAGAAAGGCGCCAACCATGTTCTGCGGTTTGCCTTTCAGTTCCACGCGATGAATGCCCAACGTAAACAGATTGCAGTCGTTATCGACAAACACCGGCACGCGCAAGCGTCGGCGTAGGATGGACTGGATGGCCACCTCATCCCAATGAAGATTGTAGGCATTGAACACGCGCCCCTTGATCACCACGCCGGGCACGCCCAACCCGATGGCGCGAATATCGGCCATGCGGAGACCCTGATCCTCCACCAATTCACGGGCGGCTCGCACGATGCGATCCATCACCACATCACCTCCGCGGTCAGCCTTCGTTTTGATCTTCCACTTGGCCTTCAGCTTCAGCGATTGATCAAAGAGGCCGGCCAGAATCTTTGTCCCCCCAACATCAATACCAAGCGTGTAACGCCCTGTCGTTTTTGCGGCCATCAACAGAAATGAAACGCGCCCCATACCGGACCGTCAACGGCCAGTTATCCGCAACAAAAAAGGCCGCGACACCGAAGCATCGCGGCCGGCGAATGATTTCCTTACGGCTTGGTGGCCACTTCGCTGGCCTCCGGCTGGGGAGCCTCGAAGGTGACTAGGGACTGGCCGTTGGCTCCGTTCCAGACCCGCAGCACCGCATCCGCGCCGCCGGCCACGATGACGTTGCCGTCCGCCGACACGGAGCAAGAGTACACATAATCCGTCGCCCCACTAAAGTCTCGGACGTTGCTGGGATTGCCCAACGGCACCCGCACTCGCCGGACCCGGTTGTCGCCGGCCGTAACCACGGCATTGTCCGTGTAGCCCACAAAATGGATTGAGGTGACTTCCTTGCTGCCCACAGCCACTTTACCGGCGCGTTCGCCGGTGACTACGTTCCACACCTTGATCTCGTTGTCAGCGCCGACACTGGCGAGGATGCGTCCGTTGTATTGCCAGGCCACGCCCAACACGTGATGCGTGTGGCCCTCGAACGAATGAAGAATCTTGCCATCAGCCAGATTTGAGATCTTGGCGAATTTATCCGCACCACCACTGGCGATCTGGGTGCCGTCTGCATTAAATTGCAACCCCATCACTGTGTCGCTGTGCACCTCGAGCAGATTCTTAGTGTTTTTGCCGTCGGCCACAGTAAACACATGGACTGTTCCGCTGCGGCTGGGTTCGCCACCGCCGACCGCTAGCTGCTTGCCGTCGTTGCTGAAGGCTAATGCGGCGGCGCGATCCACAATGGGCGAATCATGGCTGCCCGTACCCAGCCTGCGTTCCAGTTTCCATTCGGAAGCGAGATTCCAAATCGCCGCGTTTTTATCCGCACTACCACTCACCAAACCGCCCTCCGCGGTAACGGCAAGCGCGTTGATGGTGCCCTTGTGGCCGGTCACCACTTCCGTTTCCTTGCCATCGGCCGTGTTCCAGATGTGAATCAACTGATCTTCGCCTCCGGTCAACACGCGCTTGCTGTCGGCCGAGAACGCCACGGCCAACACGGGCTTATCGACCTGCGCCAGACCGTCCTTAGCCGTCTTGGCCACCGCGTCCGCATCGGCCTTCTGCTTGTCCGCCGCCGCCTTTTGGGTTTCGGCTTCCTTCTTGGCCGCATCCGCTCTCACCAAGGCTTCCTTGGAGAGCTTCAACTCATTGGCAGCTTGCTGGCGGGGTTCTTCGAGTTTCTTGTACTCGGTTTCCGCCGCCGTGACTTTCTTCACGGACTCATCGAATTTCTTCTTCGCATCCGCCTGTTGCTTGTTGAGATCGTCGCGTTTCTTTTGCGTTTCGCCGGCCAACTTGCGTTTATCCGCGGACACCTTGGTGGCGGCATCGGCAGCGGCCTTGGCTTTGTCCGCGGCCACCTTGGCGGTGGTGCTGGCTTGTTCGGTCGTCTTGGCAGCGGTGTCCGCCCCCTTGAACGCTTGATCCGCTGAAGCCACTTTGGC
>JAYOSV010000046.1:17027-19559 GCA_038139415.1 Verrucomicrobiales bacterium
CGGCGGCATAAGCAGCAAAACGATTCTTGGCGGCGGACGCCTCGGTCGACTGCCGATTACCTTTCAAATCGGCCACCAGTTGGCCGTTAGCGGCATTGAAGAGCCGGGCATTTTTGCCGGTGAGTACCAACGCAATGCGGGTGCCATCCGGGCTAACGGCCACGGCGCTGACCGCACCGCCGGCGCTGATCTGGCGAACCATCTTAAAGCCGTTGGCGTCCCAATGCCGAACGGTGCTGTCATTGGCCCCGGAAACAAGTTGTGTCGGCGCGGAGGGTACGGCGGCCAACGCGGTGACCGGGCCGGTGTGGCCCTTGAATTCGCCGGCGACTTCTAGCTTGTCGGTGACATTGTACACTGCGATCAGGTTATTATCCTGGGCCGCAGCGAGTTGCTTGCCTTCGGCTAGGAATGCTACGGCATTGACCTTCACCGGCTTGGGCGCTTCGCCTTCAGCAGGCGGTGCCACTTCAGCGGCTTTGCCGTCGGCCAACGTCCAGGCCAACAGCCCGCCATCCTCGGCGCCGGCGGCGATCTTGGTGTTGTCGGGGGAGAACGCCACGCTCGTCGCGGAAGCCTTAAGCCCGGCCAAGGTCTTGGCTGTGCTGCCCTTGGCAAGATCGTAAACCTTGATAGCGTTACCCTCGGCCACGGCCAGCCATTTGCCATCGCCACTCACAGCCTGAATGCCCTTGTCCGAACCGAGGTTCAGAGACTTGGCCGCGCTAACGGGCAAGCGGCGCCAAAGTTTCACCTCACGATACCCGCCACTGGCCAACAGATCGCCAGCCGGCGAAAAGGCGAGTGAATGGACGAGGTCCTGATGGCTCACTCCATCCTTGTACTTACCGTCTTTCAATAGGGCCGGATCGGTCAGGCGTGTGACGAGCGTCTTGCTCGGGATGTGGTACACAAAGATTTGGTTCGCCCGACCCGCTGCTGCGTATTGGCCATCCGGCGACACAGCCACGGAATAGATGGGATTCAGGCCAGGCGGCAACGGCTGCCACTCGATCTTGCGCGCGGCACGTATCTCGCCTTTTGCGCCCTGCTCAATCCAGAGCTTGATCAACGCCAGCTGTTGCGGGCTGAGATCCTTGGCCCCGGACTTGTTGTCCTTGGGCGGCATGGCCGGGTCTTCGGCGTGCGTGGCGGTCAGGAACAGGAAACTTTCCATCGGCTTGCCGGGCACCACGAGATCCGCCTCGGCGATGTCCTGGGGTGTTTCCAGAATCACATCGGCCTTGGCCTTGGTTTGGTTGTGGCAGGCCAGACAATTGGCCCGGAAGATGGGTAGAATTTCATCCTGGAAATCCACCGGCGTCTTGCGGTTCAAGCTAGCGACAGGCAGGGCTGCCTGAGCCACCGTGCCGACGGCCAGAAGGGCGGCCGCGTAGGGAATCAATGTGCGTATCATGTTTTAATTTATTGAGCTGCGGTCACCTTGACGGTGACGGGTTGTTTGACGGTAATGTTCTGGTTGTTTAACCGCATCTGGGCGGTGACCTCAAAATTGTAATCGCCGGGCTTCACGGACTTGCCGACGGTGAAGGTGAGCTTGCCGGCGGCCTGATCTTTGGCGATCTTGCCATTGGCAACGGAGATGCCGTTGGCGGCCTTGGAGCTGATGGTGATCTCTTCCTTGAAATCGTATTTGCGGCCGACGTTCACACTGACTTCAGCCTTCTCTCCAGCCTTGATAGTCACGGCATTCAACGGTTTCAAGTCCACCGGAGCCGCGGTGACCTTGACCTGAATCGGTTCACTGAAGAAGGTAGCCGTGATGTCCGCGGCCTTGTTGCCGGCGGTGAGTTTTTTCACCAAGTCATCCGCCGCTTTCTTAGCGGCGGCGGCGTCATCACTCTTTTTCTTGGCGGCGGCTTTGGCTTCCGCTGTCGCATCCTTGTTTTTCGCGGCGGCATCGGAGTCAGATTTGGTTTCCTTGGCCACCTTATCTGCGGCAGCGGCCGCATCCTTGGCGGCCTTGAATTCGTCGTCCTTCACGCGCTTGTACTTGCCCTTCACCTGGGAGCGCAAATACAGGTTGTATTCGCCCGCCGGTAGTTTGTAGGTGGCGAGGTTTAGGTCGACGGTGCCTTCGGTCTTGTCTTTGGCCACCTTGACCGCCTTGAATTTCGCCACAAGGGGGTGGCCAACCAACACGACGTTTTTGTCGACCCCCTTGAAGCCGTCATCGAATCCAAGGCTAATGGGGATCTTGATGTTGCCGAACACGGAATTCTCCCACACCTTGGCTTCCTTGGCGGCCAGAGTCAGTGGCACTTTTTCCTGATCGGTCACGGTGATCAGCATGCTGCCGGTGAGGCGGGCGCGGACCTTGGATTTCTTGGACTGGCTGTCGTAAGCAATGGTGGTCACATCCGCAGTACGCGCTTGATGGGTGACGGCCTGGCCATTGACCGTCGCCTTGCCGGAAACCGACACATTGCCAGACCACGCCGCGGCATCGTCCTTAGCCTTGAGCAGCACGAGCGCGGAATTTTGACCGGGATAAATCGTCGCCTTGCTGGC
>JAYOSV010000047.1:0-2580 GCA_038139415.1 Verrucomicrobiales bacterium
TGCCGAGAAAGCCGGGGCCGGAGTCGCGGTTGCTCAACGAAATGTTGGGCGGCGTACCGTTCAGGCCTTCGCCTTCCATCTTGGCCACCACGGAACCGATGCTCGGCCAGCCGCCGCTAGGCTGCGGACCGCGGCGCTGGTGGCCGGTCACGCAATGGAACGCGTTGTGATCGTTGACCTGCCCGATGGTCGAGCGAATGGCCGCACATTTGTCCCACATCTTGGCCAGCTTGGGAAAATGCTCACCAATACGCGCACCGGGAACACTGGTGGGAATGGCGTTGAACTCGCCGCGATATTCTAGGGGCGCGTCCTCCTTAATATCCCACATATCCTGATGGCTCGGGCCGCCACCCAGGAAGATCATAATCACGCTCTTCTGGCGCTGAGCAGCCGCACCGGCTTTGGCCTCGGCCTGAAGCAACTGCGGCAGGGCCAGCCCGCCCATGGCGAGCGACCCGATTTGAAGAAAATTCCGGCGGCTCAGGCCGTCGCAATGAAGGCCGGTTTGGTCTGCGTTAATTTTTAGCATGGCAGTTGGTCCTTAATGTTAGATGAGTTCCTTAATCGGCGAACCATGCTCCACCATGTAGGTGGGCCGGCCTTGAGGGCTGGTGAACTGCAGTTTGTGGCCGAGGCCGTACATGTGCAGGATGGTCGCCATCACGTCCTGAGGTCCGACTGGGTTTTCCGCGGGCACCTCAACCTTGCGCGAGCTTTCGCCAATCACCTGGCCCATGCGCAATCCGCCGCCGGCCATGGCCAGTGTGCAGAGGCGGCCCCAGTGATCGCGGCCTCCCTTGCTGTTGATACGCGGGGTGCGACCGAATTCGCCTGTGACCACCACGAGCGTGTCCTCCAGTTGGCCGGTCTCGGTTAAATCATTGATCAATGCGGACACGCCCTGATCGAGCTGCTGCGCCCGGCTCTTGAGGCCTTTCACGATGCCACCGTGCATGTCCCAGCCGCCGTAGCTGACGTTCACAAACCCGGCTCCGGCAGCGCAAAGCCGCTTGGCCAACAGCAGCTGTTCGCCGAGGCCTTTGCCGTAGCGCTCGCGGACCTTGGGATCTTCCTTCTTCACATCAAAGGCGTCCTTGGCGCTGCCGAGCACGAGATCGAATGCCTGTTGCTCAAAGCCGTCGAGGCCTTCCATCTGGCCGGAGCGATCGACCTGACGGTTGATGGAGTCCAGATCGTTCAACAGCGTACGGCGCGTGCCGAAGCGTTGGCCGTCGACGGAAAGGTTCATATTCTGCCGGGCCTTGCCACTCGGGCTCAGGGCCTGGTAACGCGCGCCCAGCCAGCCAGGGCCATCGCTGCGGATGCTGCCCACCTTGATGTAGGTCGGCATGCCGGTCTTCGGATCCGTGGAACCTTTGGCGCGGGAAATGATGGCGCCCAATGAAGGCTTCATGTTGTCCCGGTCATTGTAGCCGGTCATCACCCACGTGGTGCCAGTGCCGTGACTGCTGCTGCCGTGGGCGAAAGACCGCACCAGCGCCATGCGATCGACGCACTTGGCGATCTCCGGAAACGTGCCGCCGACGGTCACGCCGGAGATCGGCGTTTTGCATTCACCGGTGATACTGCGGTACTCAACCGGCGCGGTCATCTTGGGATCAAACGTCTCCACATGCGTGGGGCCGCCAGCCAACCAAACCCAGATCACCGATTTGTTTTTGATCTGCAACCCTTCCTGCGCCGCCTGATCCTTGGCCGCCAACAAATTGGGAAGACTCAAACCGGCTGCACCCAGAGATCCCACCTGCAGAAAATTTCGTCGCGTGAAGCCGTCGCAATCGCGGCCGTTCGGAGTTCCAAATATTTTCAGCATAATGAGTTCTTTCTGGTTTGGGGTTCGGTTTATTGTTTCATGATTTCGAAAAATTAACTGATCAATTCCGGCAACGCCTTGGATCCGTGATCCACCAGGTACCGCGGACGACCGGACAGGTCGGGCACGGTGGCCGTTTGGATGTTGATCCCCATGGCGGTGTACAGCGTGGCAAACACGTCAGAGAATTTCACGGGGCGATCCACCGCCTCGCCGGCCTTCTTGTCCGTGGCGCCGATCACCTGACCGTGCGTCATGCCGCCGCAGGCGAGAGCCGCGCAGCTGACGCGGGGCCAGTGATCTCGACCGGCCTTGCTGTTGATCACCGGCGTACGACCGAACTCACCCCAGACCACCACGCTCACGTCGCGATCGAGGCCGCGTTGATGTAAATCTTCCACGAGCGCCGTGAGGCCCTGATCGAGCATCGGCATGTCCTGACGGCCACGTGTGAAGTTGCCGCCGTGCCAGTCCCAGCGGGAGAATGCCAGCGTCACACAGCGCGCTCCAGCCTC
This sequence comes from Verrucomicrobiales bacterium, assembly GCA_038139415.1. Classification (GTDB taxonomy): domain Bacteria; phylum Verrucomicrobiota; class Verrucomicrobiia; order Limisphaerales; family UBA1100; genus UBA1100. Next base: position 2,353 of record JAYOSV010000047.1, read on the forward strand.
CACCAAACGGCGGGCCAGCAGGAAATCATCGAGTAACTTATGCGAGCCGTCGGCCTGCTTCTTGTTGCTGCCGCGCCCGTATCGGTCGCGCAGTTTGGAATCTTCCTTATCGAGATTCAGAGCCTCCGCAAAACGTGCCGAGGTCAGCATGGCCAAGGCCTGCTGATTGAACGCATCCAAGCCCTCCATCTGTCGCTTGGTATCGACATCCCGGCGTAGTTGATCGAA
>JAYOSV010000047.1:2680-11673 GCA_038139415.1 Verrucomicrobiales bacterium
AATCCGCGGCGAGAAAGTCCGTCGCAGAAGCGATATTGTTGGCCGGTAATCGTTAACATAAATCGGGTCCGATTAAGTTTGTTGGTTTCGACGTTATACCCCTTCACGTCATTCACCCTGTCGTAACATATTTATGGAAAAAAGTCACAAGCAAATAACGCCTTTTTTGGGCGTTATTTGCTTGCCAGAGAGCTTTTGAAGAGGGCCGGTTAGGCAGGTGTGCCGGGGCGTTCGGACGGTTTGTTTTCGGACACGGCTTCGAGGCGCAATCGATAGACCGCCTGCAGGTCGCTGAAGCCCTTGATTTCCATGGGCGGAAGCGGCTCGGCTGTGCGCCCTTCACGAGCCGCCTCGCAAGTGGCTTCATCCACCAAAATATCCATCGGCCCGGCCACCGTACACAGGCGGCTGGCTAGGTTGGCCCCCTGCCCAATGACCGTGAAATTCAGGCGATCTTCCGAGCCCATAAATCCAGCCAGCATTTCGCCTGTGGCCACGCCCACGCCCACGTTGATTTCCCGGCCCGACATCATGTTCAGCACTTTGCGCTCGGCAATCATCGCCCGTGCACAGGCCACTGCCCGCTCTGGCGCAGTCGGATCACTGCCCGTTGCACCGAAAACCGCCATAATCATGTCGCCCACAAATTTATCCACCAACCCGTCATGTTCATGCACCACATGCGTCATGGCCGTCATGTGCTCGTTCAGCATCAACACAGTCTCTTCAGGCGACATGTGTTGGGTGATTTCCGTGTATTTTCGCATGTCACAGAACAACACCGTCATCCCACGCGTCTCCCCGCCCAAAGCCACATTGCCGTTAATCATTCGATCGGCCACAAATTTATCCGTAACCTTGTTCAATACATCACGATACCTTTCCTTTAACGATAACTCTTCTGCAGTGTCGTTGAATGCCGCAGCTAATTTGCCGAATTCATCGTTGCTGCGGACCGGAAGGCGCACATCGTAATCCCCTTCGCGTAGGCGCATGGTGGCTTTGTAGAGCCGCCGCACGGGCTTAAATAGGCCTAGTGAAATCAGCCAGCTGACGCCAACGGCCAGAATTCCCATAATGGCGCCGGAGGACAGAATCTGGGCCTTCATTTCCTCGCGCACCGCCAAAGCATCGGCCCATGCATACAGACCCACCTTGTAGGCCTTGGGCAGGGCAGGGTCCGAATCCATCGGGGCCACAAACACACGGTATGGCACGCCGTGCATTTGGATATACGGGGCCACTGTTTTGTCGTCCTGCGCCACTGCCTCAGCATGCACCCGTAGCCAGTCGGCTACTTTCGGCTGATCCAGTTCCGCAATGGCACCGGAGGAAAGGCCGCCATCCACCCACACGCCAGTGGCCAGTTCACTGACCTCATCCAAAGTCTGCTCCCCGCGCCGACTCACCGGGAAGCCCATGATAAACGTGCCCACCTTGCGGCCGCCGCCGGCTTGTTCCACCGGCAGACACACAACCTCCAGCAGGCGCCGGGCGTCATTTAGGCCTTGGATGGCCACGTAGCCCGAAGCCGGTTCGGCCAGATCCACCAAGCCGCCATGCAACGCATCCAACTTGGCGCGGAATTCGCGTTGGGTGCGAGCTTGCGCAAAGCTGCCGGCCCTCTCTTCGGGCAGCAGAAATTCGCCCTGTTCATCCAGAAATACCAAATGCGACGCCACCACCCGCGCCCGGTTGCGTGGCACATGAATGACCGGCGGCTGATCGGGATTCACCGGACCCCGGCCCTTGAGCAGAGGGTCAGCCAACATCGGAGCGAGCGATTCGCGGGCCAGGGCATACAGTCGGCTGGCATTCAGTTCCTCCACTGCCTGCTGGACTTCGACCTGCTCCACAAACCGGCCTGCCTGTTGATGGGCCTCCTGCAACCGAGCGGCCTGTTCGCGCGGCAGGTAACTAAGCTGTTCGTTGACGCGTGAGCGAAACAGCCGGTCATTGGCCGCCTCCACCCGCTGCAACGCCACCATCAGCGACACCGCCGTGGTGGCGCCCACCACGGCCAGCATGGCCAACAGCAACTTGATTCTGAATCCAAACGAAATCATTTTCGACGAGACGCCCTTGCTCTCCTTGAGTCCTTGATACAGACGCAACGAAGTGACAAAAGGATTCAAATTAATTCACAATTCGGCGAAAACCGTGAACAATCATACGTCTTGGCTTGGTAGTCACCGGCTTGTCGCCCCGAAACACCACTCTTGTGACATAGCATTCCACCCCGTTGGGCACGGCTACGGAATGCACCAGCAAGGTGTCTGGCCAAAACATCTATTCGCTAAGCCGTGGCTCCAGCGGAGGGAGCTGCCCATGCTGGAACATCACATCATACCACCGCATTGCCTGCACCTGAACCGTGCCCAGCCAGAACAATCCAAAAATCCATTTCAAGCCGGATTAGTCGTCTTCGGGGGAGTGCCTCACTTCACCGGCGTAAGAGTAATGTTTCGATACCACGCTTCGGAGGGAGGACCGCTGTGGATTTGGAGGGCGATGACGCCGGTCAACGGGATCTTGGGGTCCGTTTCAGTGAAGTCGATGGTTTGGGTGCCGTTGATATACAGCCGGATGCGTGGGCCTTCGCAGCGGATTTCGTATTGGTTCCAGTCGTTGGGCTTAAGGATCTTGTCGATCACGCCAGCCTTAGGCTGGGCCAGCATACGGCGCCGGCGGGATTCATCGTACAACGCCCCCCACCAGCCCTGACCCATATCGGCCTGATAGCCGATCACTTCGTGGTGGTTGGGGATGCGCTTGGTGCGGATCTGAATACCGGCGTTGGCCTTGGGACCGCCAACGAGTTTGACCTCCAGTTTAAGAATGAAATTCTTGTAGGTCTTCTTGGTGCAGAGAAATTCGTTGTTGGGAATCTTGGTCTTGAGGTTGCCGGCCACCACGGCGCCTTGTTCGATTCGGAAGAATTTCAGATTTCCTTCCCAGCCATTGAAAGTTTTGCCGTCAAAAATCCGGGCCGATTTCTCGGCGTGCACCGCCGGCACGGTGACGGCCAACATGATTGCAAAAAGGAATCGCTGCATGCCCGCGGTTGTACCAACGACAGTGCGGAGTGGCGAAAAAAAATATTTTCCAGACAAATCATTTTTTGCGCACCGCTTCTTCTGTGGTTCCCGTCTAACGAACCGTACTTGTGAACAAGACCTTATCTGTCCGCGTAAACAATAAGAACCCGAACCACCATCTCTGGAACAACCACGGGACCTGGTGGTTGCACTACACCCTGCACCTGCCCGACTACACAAAGCGCCGCGTGCGCAAGAGTTTGGGTACTCAGAATGTGAGGGAAGCCCGACTCCGCCGGGACGAGATTCTCGCCACTGTGATGTCCTAAAATTAGGGCTCATTTGTCCCAAGGAGTCCGGCCATCGGCCAGCGTATACAGGACCAATCTTAAAGGATTGACTTGCGACTGCGTCTCAATATCATCTTTCTGTGCCCAAGAAACCGCCCGCCAACACCGTGTATAAGATCTGTGCCTCCGGCAAATGCTGGAAGCGGGGTGGTTGTGAATTGCATGCGCGCCTGAAGGCCTTGGCCACGGCGGGAGCACCGATTCAGGTGGAGAAATGCAGCTGTCTCGGTCGTTGCAAAAAAGGTCCCAACCTCAAGGCAAAGCGAAAAGGCAAAGTCGCCCGCAAACTCACCGGCGCCGATGTTATGGCCATGCTGGGGTTGTAGCTGACGCCGGATGAGGCGCGGCCTCATCATCAAATCTCAAAGCACCCGTCTCAAGTCTTGCCATTCCCACTTTGATCATTGAAAAACGATCGGCCGCCCCCGATAGTCCTCGGCCATGTACCTCCCCATGATGCGTCGGGTGATTTTGGAGACAGACAAACGTCTGCTCTGGAAGTTTGCCTACAACTTCGGTTGGCGCGGCATGCGGAGCGTGCAGCGGTTTAAGGCCGGGCTGAAGCGCGGCGAATATTTCCCGCCGTTCCTTTACATATCGGTTTTGAATTCATGCAACCTCCGCTGTCAGGGCTGCTGGGTGGATGTGGCGGCGAAACAGGAGAAGATCGAGGCGGATCAATTGCACCGGCTCATCCGCGAGGCCAGCGAGGCCGGCAACAGCTTTTTCGGCATCCTCGGCGGCGAACCCTTCATGTACAAGGGCTTACTAGACATCCTCGCCGAGCATCCGGATTGTTATTTCCAAGTCTTCACCAACGGCCAACTCATCACTCCCGAGCACGCCGCGCGCATGCGCGAGATGGGCAATGTGACACCGCTCATTTCGATTGAAGGCACTGAGATCGTCAGTGACCAGCGGCGTGGGCGGAACGATGTTTACACCAAGAGCATGCAGGGCATTCTCAATTGTGTAGATGCCAAACTACTCACCGGCGTAGCTACTAGCCTGTGCCAGACCAACATCGACGATCTCCTGCGTGAGGAATGGCTCGATAAACTCATCGATCTCGGGGTGATGTACGCATGGTACCACACCTACCGCCCCGTCGGCCCAGAGCCCAATGAGCAGCTCTGCCTCACGCCCGAGCAGCAGCTCAAGATTCGCAAGTTTGTCGTGGAAATGCGCGCCAAGAAACCGATCGCCATGATCGATGCGTATTACATGCACGACGGTCAGGCGCTTTGCCCGGCCTCGACTGGCATCAGCCATCACATCAGCCCGTGGGGCGCAATCGAGCCGTGCCCGATCATTCAATTCGCCAAGGAAAACATCCGCGACGAACGCCACATCCGCGATGTGTTTGTACAAAGTGAGTACCTCAAGGATTTCCGCGCCATGAGCGCCGAGACCACGCGCGGCTGCATCATGCTCGAGCGCCCCGATAAGGTGAAAGAGTTCGTGGAAAAACACGATGCGCCCGACGGCACCGCACGCGGCACGGCGTTGCCCGAGCTGGAAGCCATGAACACCCGTCCCAGCCAATGGAACCGCGTGGAGCAGGTGCCCGAGCAAAACTGGATTTACAAATTCGCCAAGAAACATTTCTTCAACGACTTCGGGGCATATGAGAATCTAAAGAAAGACTAGGCGATGCCGGCCATCTCCATCGTCATCCCGACGCTCAATGAGGCGAAGGAACTGCCAGAGACCCTCCGTCGCGCCAAGTCACTTGATGGCCTTAGAGAAATCATTGTCGTGGATGCCGGCAGCACCGACTCCACACAAGATATTGCGCGCGAAGCAGGCTGCATGACTCTCGAGTGCGAACCAAGTCGCGGCCGCCAGCTTCGTCTTGGCGCTGAACTAGCCAAAGGGGAGATCGTCCTGCTTTTACATGCCGACACTTGGTTGCCAGAAAACGCTGCATCCATCATCACAGAAACCCTGGCCAAACCAGGCGTCATCGCAGGCGCCTTTTACAAACGCTTTCGCGACCGCGGTGCATTACCTGGTTCTCGCATTCGCTGCTGGCTCTTATGGAAATTCGCCAACAGGTTCTTCGGAGACCAAGCCATCTTCGTAGAGCGCACCGCACTTGAGCAAGTTGGCGGTATCTCGAATGTTCCACTTATGGAAGAATTCGACCTCTGTAAATATCTCGGTCGGCACGGTAAGCTTTCCCTCGCCCACGCTTCCGTTCTCACCTCTGCCCGTAAATTCCGCGAGGAAGGCACACTGATAACCTACTGGAGAATGGCTTACTGCCTAACACGCTACACCCTTTCTGCCTCTCCCCAGCGTTCTAGAGAAATCTATTATCCGCGTAACGCCCAATTATAGAACTGAAAACCAACCGCTTTCGTGATAATTTCGCCGCGCCATGTTTCAAATGGGCACATTAGGGTTGGGTTCGAACCTCTTCCTCTCGCCGCTGGCGGGATACACGAACCTCCCGTTCCGGCTAGTCATCCGAGAAGTCGGTGGGGTCGATTTGTGCACCACGGATTTGGTCAACGCCCGCTCGCTCATTGAACGCAATCCCAAGGCGCTCAAGCTTATCGAGAGCAACGACGCCGATCGCCCGCTCGCGGTGCAACTCTTCGGCGCGGTGCCGGAAGAAATGCGCGATGCCGCCCTCTACCTCGAGTCCCTTGGCGTTTCCGCCATCGACATCAACATGGGTTGCCCCGTGCGCAAAGTGGTAAAGACCGGCGGCGGATCCGCGATGATGACCGAGCTGCCCAAGACCCAAGCCCTCGTGCGCGGCATGGTGGATACCTTGAACATTCCCGTCACCGCTAAGATGCGACTCGGCTGGGATGATGCCAACATTACCGCACCCGACCTCGCCCGCGCCTTGGCCGATGCCGGATGCGCCACCATTTTCATCCATGGCCGCACACGTGCCCAAGGTTTTGAAGGCACCGTGAAGCTCGACGGTATCCGCCGCGTAGTGGGGGCCGTGCCCAACCTGCCCGTGGTGGGCAATGGCGATGTGACCTCTGCCGAAGCCGCCGCCCACATGTTCGAAGCCACCGGCTGCGCCGGGGTGTCCATCGGACGCGGCGCGTTTTATAATCCGTGGATTTTCAAACACACCCGTCACTACATTGAAACTGGCGAACTCCTTCCCGAGCCGTCCTTTGAAGAACGCATCCGCGTCCTGCGCCGTCATTATGACCTGATGGTCGATGTTTTTGGCGAAGATCGCGGCAGTGTGATGTTCCGTAAAGTCGCCCCGTGGTACGCCAAACGTTTCGGGCCCGCCAAGCCCTTCAACAAAGCCATCGTCCAAATCAGCACTCGCGATGAGTTCGAAAATGTCCTTGCTGATTACTTGGATTGGCGCACCCAATTCACCGACGCAAACGGCAACCTGCGCCCACAATACGAACTGGAGCCCTTAATGGCATCGTTTATGAAAGGCCTCGAATCTAGGGTCGAAACCCGCAAATCCATACCCGTTCCGAAAGGGCCGGTGGAAGTCTGGTAGTTAATTCGAATCTTTATTTCGCGAGAAAACGAAAATTCTAATGTTCGTTTCTTCGCGGTGAGCCTCGACTAATTCGTCCATTAAAACAGTAAATCCCGCGCACTGAAAATCATGTATGATCTCTTCTCGCGATCTATAAATTGCGTTGTACTTCGTCTGTAATGCCTCTGAAAAATGGTCTTTTAACTCATAGCGGGCATCGACTCCTACAGACTCTTTAACAATCACATAATCGGCCTTTTGAGCCGTATGCAGTGTTTTGCGATATAATGAATCATCTAAACACAAAAGCACGCCACAAATTGTACAACACTGGTATTTCCAATGAGGATCTACTTCGTGACTTTGTCTAGATTGAAATGTAATATTATGTTGATCTGCTTCGATCGCATTCTGCTTTGCCAAGTCCAAAAAACTTTGCATAAAATCTGTCGCATACACTTCCTTAAAATGTTCCGCTAGAGGAACCGTAAGCCGCCCGGTGCCGCATCCAATATCTAGCAAGCTAAGAACTTGTGTGTTCGGCAAAACTTTGAGAGCCTCCTCTAACGCAACTATCTCAAGATCCCTTCTTTGATTGGCGTCTATTTCCGTGGCCGTAAGGCTGGTCGATTGCCACATTCCCAGATCACCCTCGTTTTTCCCTAGGCGTTTTGCGCGCCCTTCCCAAAATTCTTTTACTGCCTGTTTCATTTTAGGTTTTCCTTAATCAAGGTCGTTGAAACCCCTTTGAAACGACCCACCCTAATAACCTGAACATCGTTTCTTTTACAGTAATCAAGTGCCACCGCATGTTCCTTAATGCCTTGGCTTCCAAACTCCTCTCCAACAACAAACACGCTCACATCAAATTTCGCGAGCTGTGCGGACTGGTCTAAATTACTATAAACATAAGTTTCATCAACATATCTGATGCTTGCCACCAGCTCAGCCCGGTGGGCTTCCCGTATCGCTGGCCAACACTCTTTCGTTTCTTTTGTTACCTCGTCCGAGCATACCCCCACCACAAGCCTATCCCCGTAAGACTTTGCTTCTCTTATTATGTTTAGGTGACCTATATGTAATAGATCCCATACTCCCGGAGTGTATACGACCCTGCTCATAATTGGTTGATTTTTTCCATCAACTCCGCCGATCCTGGTGGATATTTTTGATAAAAATCTGGATCCGGAACCATCCAATCCTCTCCGTATCTCTTGGCCAAATATTCTTCGGGTTCACTTGGGACATAAATTATATGGCCCTTCCAGTTAATGACGCGTAGAGACAAAATATGTTTTCCTTCGATATCGTATGTGCTTGGGCCAATGCGCCCCATTCCAAATCCTTTTTCTGTGCGATAATAGGGGTACATATCAGCATATAGGCGGTTCGTTTCACTAAAATAAATGCGGGGTATCGGGGCTCTATTTCCCGCATAATCCTGCCCCCAATTGGGCACATAAAACAAACCCGTTTCAAGGACGAACCCGATATCCCCATTGTCTGCTCGATGGGGTCGGCCGTCATTTGCAAAAGCTTCCAATATTGCATTTTCGGCGTGTGCATGGAAACCGAAATCAACGTCGCGATCCCAATCCAAAAGCTTCCCTTCGCGAACTACGCCTAAAAGGGAGCCCCAATCAAGCCAGCAATGCAAATCATGCTTATGGAAAAATGCTGCAGCTTCGACCATCAATTTTGAAAGATTCTCTACACAACATTTTGGAGTCATCACGTTTGTTCGCAATGTTGAAATATTTGACGTTTCCGTGCAGACCTTTGAGCCCCTATGGCATCCTACAGCAGAACCTGAATCCCTCTTTTCTTCCTGTGGGAGCAGCGTCCTTGAGTGCATATTTGGAAGCTCTTCTGTTATCTTGTAAGCCGATTTCACAAACCATCAGCAGCAGTTTCAATGCCACAATTTTGACCGGCGCCATCCCAATATACCTTCGAAAACCCCTTATTTCCCGCCTTTCCCTTGACTTGCCCGCGCGGCTTGCCTCCAATGCGCGCGAACCCGATTTATTCCATGGCAGAATTTTTCCCAGACATTAAGACGATTGAATACGAAGGCGCGGATTCCAAAAATCCACTGGCCTTCAAGCATTACAACGCCGACGAGGT
>JAYOSV010000047.1:11773-18337 GCA_038139415.1 Verrucomicrobiales bacterium
GAAAACTACGTGTTCTGGGGCGGCCGCGAAGGCTACCAGTGCTGGCTCAACACCGACATGCAACGCGAGCTCGATCACCTCGCCAAGTTCATGCACATGGCAGTGGATTACGCGAAGAAGATCGGCTTCACCGGCCAGTTCCTCTTCGAGCCCAAACCCAAGGAGCCGACCAAGCATCAATACGACTTCGATGCCGCCGCGTGCCTAAACTTCATCCGCGCCAACGGTCTGGAAGATTACGTGAAGCTCAACATTGAGACCAACCACGCCACGCTGGCCGGCCACACCATGGAGCACGAGCTCGACTACGCTGGCGGCCAGGGCTTCCTCGGCTCCATCGACGCCAACACCGGCGATCTCCTCCTCGGCTGGGACACCGACCAATTCCCGACCGATATTTATCTCACCACCAAGAGCATGCTCGCCATCCTCAAGCATGGCGGCATCGCGCCGGGCGGCGTGAACTTCGACGCCAAAGTACGCCGCGAGAGTCACGAGCCGATCGATCTCTTCCACGCGCACATCGGCGGCATGGACGCCTTTGCCCGCGGCCTCAAAATTGCCGCCGCCATCCGCGCCGACGGACGGCTAGAGGAAGCCGTGAAGGATCGGTACGACAGTTGGAATCATGGCGTCGGCAAAGACATCGAGAACGGCACCGCCAACTTTGAGAGCCTCGAGAGCTACATGCTGGCCAAGGGCGAAATCTCCGACAACAAAAGCGGCCGTCAAGAGTACCTGGAAAACCTCATCAACGAGTACATCTAGGGGCACCTCATGCCTAAGCATTCAAGCGGCCTCCGGGCCGCTTTTTTCTTGGGCATCCCCTTGTTCGCTCTCTGGTCCGTGATTTGAATCGCTTGAGGAGCTTCGGCACCGTGTTTTTATATCGATTGAATCGATCCGGGCGTAAAAATAATCGATTAACGTCCCGGTCTAGATTCATGCAACGATACCAACATCTTGCCGGAAAAGTGCTGCGTTGGGTCTCCGGTGAGAAACCGTCGCGGAGGAATAATCCGCGGCGGTTTATTTTTTCCTCCCCCTCGCCTCCTCTATCGGGACAGCCGAAACTGGATGCGGGTGCCTTCCCCCGGCGCCGATTGTACTTCCACGCGGCCGCCATGGGCTTCGGCCACCTTGGCCACGATGGCCAATCCCAATCCGCCGCCCTTTTCTTTGGTGGTGCTCAGCATGCCGGTGAAGGCGCGTTCGCGTTGTTCCTCCGTCATGCCAGAACCGGAATCGGTGAAGGACACCGTCACACCCTGTTCGGTCACCTTCGTGGCAATCTGCAAGGTTCCCCCCTGTTGCATGGCCTCCGCAGCGTTCAGGATGAGGTTGAGGAACGCCTGGGACAACTGCGTGGCGTCCCCTTTCACTGGTGGCAAATCGGGCGCGTCTTCGCGCACCAAATGGATCTGCTGATGCTGCAACTTGTGCCGCGTGAGCAGCGCGAGGTCGTCCAGCAAGCCGGGCAAATCCACCGGCCTCATTTGGGGTTCAGCATTGCGGGCAAACTTCACGATGTTGTCCACAATGCGATCGAGATGATTCATCTTTTCGCCTAGCACCCGCGCATCCTCGGCGCGCGGGTCGCCCTCGGCAAAATCCAGCTCCATAGAGTGGTACAACATCTTCATCACCGTGAGCGGATTTCGAATTTCATGGGCCACTTCCGCCGCCAATAAACCCAAGGCGCTAAGCTGCTCGTTGCGGCGAAGCTGTTCTTCGACATCTACCGTGCGCTCATACAAGCGCGCCTTCTCGATCGCCACGGCCGACAGTTCCGCTAGGGCGCTCAGCGTGCGCACTTCTTCATTGGAAAACACATGGGGCGCCTCGGTGTACACGCTCAAGGTCCCCAAGTTTTGGCTCCCGAAAACCAAAGGCGCGCAGAGCAATGAGACGAGCCCTTCGCGACGGGCGGTTTCCGGGTGTTGATATTGCGCGGAGGTTTGCACGTTGAGCACCTGCATGGGTTTGCGGCGCCGGACCACCGCACCCATCAAGCTCTCCACCACACTGAGAGGCGGCCGCTGTTGATAATCGGTGCCGGCCCCAAACTGCGCGCGCACTTCGAGCCATTCCCCGGAAGGATCAAGCAACTGCAACGAACACATCTTCACTCGGTCCAACCCTGCCGCTTCGCGCGTGACCGATTCCAGCACCTCATCCACATGCAGGTTTCTGTTGATCGTTTGGCCCACGGACACCAGCGACCGCAGCAACTCGGCGCGCTGCCGGTGTTGTTCGTACTGCCACGTGTTGACAATCACCTGCGTGGCGTGCTGGGCAAGTTCCTCCAGCAGATGTTGGTCCGTCTCAGAAAAGGCATCTACCGACTCGGCGTCGACGTTAAGTACCGCCCGCACAGTGTCCTCGATAAACAACGGCACGGCCAATTCACTGCGCACCTCCGCCCGCGCGGAGATATAGCGTTCATCCGTACTCACATCGCCGATGCGCAGAGGCTCGCCATGATGCGCCACCCAGCCGGTAATGCCTTCGTTGGGCCGCAGGGACAACAGGTCCGCGTCGTCCGGAAGCCCTTCGGAAGCTTCAATCTCCAGCAGGCCGGTGGTCGGATTCACCAAAGCCAGCGAACCGCTCGTGGCCCCCACCAACGTCACCGCCTCACGGACAATCAACTTAAGCGCCTCCGCCGGTTCCAGCGTCGCGTGAATAGCACGCGACACATCGTATAACCGTTGTAGTTGTTCCGGCGTAAACGATCCGCTCATGGCACTCTCCGTAAAAACACCGCGCCCGCTCCCGCGAAGGCAAGGTTCGGCAACCACGCCGCCAGTACGGCCGGCAAATGCCCCACCGTGCCCAGCGCGAGACCCCAGCGCATTAAAATGAAGTAGAGGAAACAGATCCCTACACTGCCCGCCACTCCTACAAACACATTGCGCCGCCCGCTCACCGCCCCAAACGGCAGCGCCACCAGCACCACCACCAGGCAGGTAAACGGCTGCGCGATACGCCCGTGAAATTGCGTGAGGATCAGGGCCGCTTTGTCCGTCTGCATTTCCGGATGCAGTTTGCGATACTCCAAAATCTCAAACAACGAGAGCTGCAGTTGCTTGGCGGCTCTCAATTGATCGAGCTGCGCGATTTTTATCTCCGCCTGTAATTGCTCCGGCGACCCGCCGAGGTTAAGGCCCGCCAGCACGTTGGTGGCGATCACCTGATTGGGCAAATCGTTGGTGGGTGGCGAGTAGCGCTTTTCCTCCGCGGAATAAAAAACCCAGTTGCCGTTGGTCCACACACCGCGTGCCGCATCCACCACCGTGCGCACCTCTTCGCGTGTCCAATCCACCGAAGGATTATCCATTTCGCCGGTCGCCAAGTTATACCGCTGGATATGCCAAACTTGCCCCAGCGCATCATCACGGAAATGCAGGTTGCTGAGCCACTTATCGGCGTCCGTGCGGCCCGATTCAAGCAGCCGTGCAGATTTTGCCGAGGCGTTGGGTGCAATGAATTCCGTCACGGCAAACAACGTGCCGCCAATGAATAGAGCCACCGCAAAAAACGGCACACTAATCCGCGCCAAACTGATCCCCGCCGCGCGCATCGCCACCAATTCATTGCCCCGCGCTAGGTTGGTGAGCGTGTACAGGAGCGCAAGCAACAGCGCAATCGGCAGCACCGTGCTCATCAGCTCGGGCGTGCGTAGGAAGTAAATTTCGCCAACCTGACTCCACTCCAACCCACGATCCTGATACTCCTTGAGGTTGCCAAACAGATCAAACGCCGTCCAAAAAATCTGAAAGCCAGCCAGACAATACAGCAGAGGCACGAGCAGTTCGCGCAAAAGATACCGGTCCAGCAATCGCATGCGCCCATAGGCTAGCCAGTAGGCCGCCCAGATTCGAGGCAAAATGCTCGCCGACGCCCACTGGCCCAGCGTAGCCTACGGCGTGCGAGTCACCAACCTCAACCCCGCCGATACCATTGGCGCCAGTGCGTGGCTGGTGGAAACCGACGGCCACCGCATCCTGCTCGATGCCGGCTCCTCCCCCGGCGTGGAAGGCCGCGCGGGCTTGCCATTGTACTCCCAGGTGGCGGACCAGGACGTCGATGCCATCGCCATTTCTCATTGCCACCAGGACCACTGCGGATCCCTGCCGGTGGCGCTTCGGCACTTTCCACGAGCGCGAGTGTTGATGACCGAGCCAAGCTATTTTCTCATCGAACGCGTCCTGCACAATTCAGTGAACGTGATGAAACGGCAGCGCATCGAACGGAATATTCCCGAGTATCCACTGTTTCATCACCGCGAGATCGATGAATTATCATACTTATTTCAAGGCTTAAAATATGGGAGGGCGGAGCCATGGAGCCCCGCGCGGCCGGGTGCAGCCGGTGAGCCAGCTCCCACGGTGAGCTTTCATCCCGCCGGCCATGTGCTGGGCTCCGCCGGGCTCCGAGTGGCGCATGGGCGGGAATCTCTTTTTTATACCGGCGATGTCTGTTTCCACAATCAAACGCTCTCACCGAAGGCGGATTTTACGGACACGCAATCTGATGTGTTGATCCTAGAAACCACGCGTGGCGCCACCGAGACCCCTGCCGGGTTTACGCGGGAAGCCGAGCTGCAACGGTTCATCACGGCCATCCGCGAGGGGCTGCAGTCGGGCGGGGTGTTGGTGCCCGTGTTTGCCCTGGGCCGAACGCAGGAAATGCTGGCGGCTATTGCGCTGGCGATGGAGGCCGGTGAATTGAATCGGCAGCCGGTGTACATCGGCGGCTTGGGGCGCGTGTTTACGGAGATCTATGACTTGGTCGCGGCGCGTGCGCCCAATCGACGGCCGGATCTCAATCTCCATGAGGCGCTTGATTTGCAGGTGCTGGAGCAACGCGATTTCCGGAAACTGAAAGTGGATGGCCAACTCTTCGTAATCACCGCCGGCATGCTCAGCGAAAACACCGCCGCCCATCACCTTGCGCACCACATGATGGGCGATTCGCGTCATTCGATTTTGTTTGTCGGCTACTCCGCTCCCGATACCCCCGGAGGCGCCCTGCGCGCGGCCGAGCGGGGCGAGTCCTTTCATTTTAGCGATAGCGCCGGCGTTCTCACGCGTCATTGCCTGCTTGAGAGCTTCGATCTCTCCGCCCACGCAAACCGGGAAGAGCTGGTGGATTTCGCGGTGCAAATGGCCCCGCGCACCGTGATCCTCGGGCACGGTGAGCCCGACGCCCGCGATTGGATTGAGGCCGAGCTGCGCGATCGGCTGCCCAAGCTCAACATTCTCCAGCCCGCTCCCGGGGAAGCGCTGGAGGTCTAACATCGCGGCTTGTTTTCCGCGCTTTTATCCACTATACCCGCAATCTCCGCATGAGGCACGCTCCGCGCAGCGCCGGCTTTACCTTGCTGGAAGTGATGACCACGGTGGCCATTGTGTCGCTCGTGTTGGTAATGGTGTATTCGTGCTGGAACGCCGTGCTCAACGCTACGGAAAGCAGCAGCGTTGCCGCACAAAATACCCATCGCGAACGCATGACGTTGCAGGCGTTGGACGAGGTGTTTTCCGGGGTGGCCTGGTATGAACACCATGCCAGCGGGCCGGTTCACTTGGATACCACCGGTGCTTTCAGCCAGCTCTCGATCATCAGCCGCGTGCCGCCGGATTTCTGGGGCGCCCGTCACTTGGGCGCGTATCCCTTGCGGCGCATTGAGTTTCTCGCCGAACCGTCGGCTGATGGCGCCCATCAGCTGGTGATGATCCAGCAGCCACTGCTCTCGGTCACCAATGGTTCCCCAAAAATTCATCGCACGGTGCTTCTGCCCCGCGTGGAAACCTTCACTCTCGAAGTGCGCGAAGACACCCGACCCATCACGCCTTGGGAGCCTAACTGGAATGGCGCCAACGGCCTACCAGCGGATGCCCGGGTCTCCCTCGGCATGTCCGCTGATTTCCCGCGCCATCAATCTTGGCCGCTGCTGGCGCACTTGGCCCAACACGCCAAACCGCCGCCGGGCATTGGGAACGTCACAAACCTTTCCGGTAGCGCATTCTCCGATGACGGGTTCGACACCGGCGAACAGGACAGCGGCGCCCGGCTGGTTTTCATCATCGATAAATCTGGCAGCATGTGGGGCGGCCAGTTGGAAATGGCCAAGAATGCCTTATTGAAATCGCTCAATTCCATGGATGGTGCCGGCAAGTTTTATGTTTATTTTTTCAACCAAAGTGATGACGCCATGCGGATTAACGACATTAGGTCGCCTGTCATGTTGGAAAGTAACCTAGCTAACATCAATAAGGTGTCCGAATGGATTGATTCACGCCGCGCCCGCGGAGGAACGGATCCCTCCGATTCCCTAAAGTCCGCCTTTACTCACAAACCCACTGAATTATTCCTACTCACAGACGGAGAATTCCGAGTTAGAAAAGACGAGCCATCCGTCCAGGCGTTAATCCAATCGCTTAATGCGAACAAGGCCACTAAAATCAATACGCTCGCCATTGGTGACCCTCTCCGCGGAACCACGACTGAAGCAACATTGATGATTATCGCCAAGGAAAATGGCGGCACCTATACTTTCAT
>JAYOSV010000048.1:0-654 GCA_038139415.1 Verrucomicrobiales bacterium
AGACTCGACTGTCCGTGCCTTTGAGTTGCAATCGGTTTAAGCCATTTTCTTTTATCAGTTGAACTGCGCCACTATAGTTTGCCGGATTTCCAATTTTAGCCGGAACTTTCCCGTTCTTTGTCTGGTCAAAACGCCATTGATGTAGCAGTCCTTCCTCCGCGGCGGATAGATTGAGGCTGAGCAAAAGTAAGATGGCCAATAGTTTCTTCATTTTGATTTAAAACAGTGAATGGTTCCCTTATCTGTACTTACAAGGAGTCGGCCGTGTGCAACTGCAATACCCAAAGCACGTCCGTTAACAGGCGCGCTCCATGCCTTATTTCCATCGTTTGCTGAATAGGCGACTATCTCATTATCACCCCCTGCAAATAGAATGTTTCCGCTGAGAATTATTGCATAAGATTGATTACAAGGTGTTTTCCAAAGAACACAATTATCTACCCCCTTTTGGATTTCGTCTAATGCCTGTCCTGATGCTATGAGTTCTTGTTGCACTTTGGGTGCCTCTGGTGATTCCTGCTTTCGTAGTTGAGCCAGTGTCTTACCAAGTTGCTCACGTTTGGCCGCTTGCGCTTTGTAGTCGCGCTCCAGTTTGATGTAGCGCATCCGATCAAGCACACTTAATTCACCGTTCGCGTGCAGGTAGGATTTACC
>JAYOSV010000048.1:722-18314 GCA_038139415.1 Verrucomicrobiales bacterium
GGCTACAATCATGTGATTGCCGGTAAAGGTTGCAAAGGAGTCACCATTTCCTTCACCAAAGACCCCAAGAACACGGCTGTTTTGACGTGGATTTGGCAATGGCTTTCCGTTCCACTTAATTAAGGTGAATGTGTCGCTTGATCCGGATAGATCTTTGAAGAATTTGCCATTGTTACGATTGTATACGATGGGGTTGCTTCGGCCTGTGGGCACGTACACGCGGTTTTCAGAAAGCAATAAATAGCCCTGAAAAGGCCACTTAGTTTGAATGGTTCGCCAACGATCTGTGCCATTTTTGGGATCAAAGGCCACAATATGCACTCCTTCTTTTGGGAACATTCC
This sequence comes from Verrucomicrobiales bacterium, assembly GCA_038139415.1. Lineage (GTDB taxonomy): Bacteria > Verrucomicrobiota > Verrucomicrobiia > Limisphaerales > UBA1100 > UBA1100. The sequence goes on from JAYOSV010000048.1 coordinate 1,065, forward strand.
TGCTCCAGCGTAAGCAACGCCATCTTTAACCAAAATACCTGTTCGCAGTGGCCACGCCGAAATCATGCGGTTATTGCCGACAATACGATACTCACGAGGAGATAACATTTTTTTCCAAATTAATTTTCCCTCTGTGGAAAGGCAGTATGCGTAGCCATCATCTGAGCCGACGAGAAGATGCCTCTCATACAAGGTGGGAGCAAAACGTACAGGGCCTTCAGTAAAATAAGACCAACGTTTTTCTCCTGAATTTAATTCAAGACAATGGATTTGATCATCTGCTGAAGAGCCAAAATACACTGATTGTCCATCTGCAATTACATGAAACGCATGGTCAAATAATTGACGATTTTTTAGTTTAAACTGTTTATTGTATAGATCTGCTTTGGCCGGTCCTCGCCACGCGGGTCGTGGAGCGTGTAGGGGTTGGTGAACCCATGAATTTTTAAGGGGGAGTTTGAGTTGTTCGGTTGATACGCCACTACGTGCATCATCTCCACGATAGGTCGGCCAATCGGCCGCACTCACACAAACTCCGATAAAAAGTAATAATGTTCTCATTAGTCAGCTTTCAGATTCATTATTTTATCAGCAAATTCATCGGCAGTTGAGCCGTGGGTTACGACGGCTACTGTGCCTCCCTTCTGGTGGTATTCTGATAGGTATTTGAACACCTGCCGGTCGTTCTCCGGATCCAGATTGCCGGTGGGTTCATCAGCCAGGATCATCTCCGGTTCATTAACCAGTGCCCGTGCCAGAGCCACCCGCTGACGTTCCCCGGCACTCAGTTCGCCCGGGGTGTGCGTTAAACGGTTCGTCAGGCCAAATTCTTCCAATAACTCAAGTGCCCGGCCCGAGTCACTGCCATTGGGTAGTGCCAGTTTTACGTTCTCTTCCACCGCAAGATAAGGCACCAGATGAAACATCTGGAATACAAAGCCAACCTCCTGGGCACGGTATTCAGCCAGCTCGGCAGATGATCGACCATACAGGTCCGAATCCTTGTAGTGAATTTCCCCGGCAGTTGGTCTGAGCATTCCCCCCAGAGTCAGCAGCAGGGTTGTCTTCCCGCTTCCGCTTGCTCCCTTGATGGCAACGAATTCACCTTTCTCCAGTTTAAGATCAAATGGTGCCAGTGCAGTGACATTGCCGAAACGTTTGGTGATTTGTTTGCAGGTAATCATCAGTCGTGACGCAGGGTGTCAGCCGGGTCCTGAACGACAGCCAACATCGCAGGAATAAATGTGGCTAAGGCGGCAAATACCGGTGCCAGTAGCAGCGCCCATTTAAGGTTGTTCAGGTCCCACCCAATCAGCTTGGGCGAGATTCTTAAAAGTTCCTGTCCCCAACCCATCAAGAGGACTGTCCCCAATCCAAAACCACAGGCTGCTCCCACTACACCCAGAACCAGTGCTTTACCTAAGAATAATGTCGCCACTGAAGGGCTTCCCTTTCCCAGTGCGCGAAGGATTCCGATTTCCTGGCGTCTTGCGCGGGTATTTAAGAATGCCAACAAGCCGATGATGATTCCGCAAATCATCACAATAGCCGGCATGAGAGTTGAATAGGTCCACTCGATATCCCTACGTTGTTTCTCTCGTGCTTCAGCCATGTCCTGCATCCGAAACACCTGCGCCTGCGGAAGGATTGGGGCCAATTGTTTGCGTAACAGAGCGAGGGTATCCTGTGATTCATCGGCACAATAACAATCGAGTGCCTGAATTTCGTTGATGAGTCCCTTGCGACCAAGAACCGATTGCGCATCCTTCAAATGCATGTAAATCCGGATTTCAGCTCCGCTTCCTTTCTCTGAAAGTACTCGTGCTACACTAAATTCACCGCTTTCAACTTTCACGGTATCATCACGCTTTACCTCATGGATTGCAGCAAGGGTTTTGCCCAGTTGCACGGTGCCTTGCTTCACCGGAGTAATCATAATCGGTTTTTTCCGGCCCGGAGGAGCCACTTCGCCGGGAGCCAAGCCGTAAACCATGGCGGGGGATCCACGCCAATCGATCTTCCATTTCAGTACAGCTGAAAGGTGTGAATAGTTGATCTCCTTGGTAACGTTTGTAAATTGTTGAATCCATTCATCAGGAAAAGTGGATTTTGAATAACCTTCATCCCAGAAGTGCGCTAGGTCAGTGTCCTTGGAGACGATGCGTAAATTCTGACCCATATCGCGCTGGATACGCTTGGTGCGTTGGAGACTGCCCTCAAAGGCGGTGTGCAACACGATGGATCCTCCCACGGCAATCGTGATGGCTAATAGGCTTAAGACCGCATTTGCCTTGTGGTGAGCAAGCTCCTTAATAATCAGCACCAATGGACTCATGAGGCTTTGTTTCTACTGAAAAACAATATGGCGCACCCAGCCAATAGAATGGGGGCTCCGACCAGCATTATCCATCCAATCATTGAATGTGTCGGGGGAGAATCAGTTTGATCGGGCTTTGTGGCTGTGGGTTTGGTTATTTCAGATTTTGTTTGCTGGGCCGGCGTCTGAGTCTCTTGAGCTTCAGGTTCCTTTAGAGAACCCTCGCGGTATCCCATCAGTAAATCATCAAGCGAACCTCCGATGGTTGCTTGTTTGTTGACTCCTTGACCTTTGCCGCCTTTGGCTAGGATCTGACTCATCTCCAATCGAATGGCCGGGCTTTCTGGGTCAAATCCAAGGTGGTTTGCAAAACGTTTCTGTAAATCATCATCCCATTTTTGAGGGACCATGAGGCCCTGCATCCATTTTCGGTCTAGGCCACACTCACAATTAAGGCCGATTGTATTGACAATCGCCTTGAGCGATCTTTCATCCAGACGTTCATCACGTAAAACCGGTCCAATCATTCGCCCGCGACCATAAAGGTTAGCTACCTGTGGGGTTTCGGCAATTTCAGTTATTCCCAAGCTCCACAGAAACGCTTTCTCTGCATCAAAATCCTTGGTCGAAATTATCTCTACAATAGGCGGTTCACGAATTTCCTTTTCCAGTTTATCCATTTGGCTACTGATGGATTTCACTACCCGATTGGCGAGGTCTCCGATTCGTTGGTTTTCTTCAACGTTTTTGCCTTCCACGATCAGGATGACTCCATAATGTTCATATACCTTTGATAGAACTGAATTGCGTCGTTTTGAATCGAACACCGACTCCATCCCATCCCATACTGAAACAGCTAGAGGTTTTCCTTCCTCAGTCAATTTCACAGTCAAGGACTCTTTTTCATCCGGTGAGACCAGAACAGCTTGAGGTTCCTTTAAATCCTTCGGGATAAACCGAGCGGCTTTACTCTGAACAGCTTCCTTCGGGTTTAAAACCGTTGCCTTTACATTGGAGTCCAGAAAAGTGGCGTACGCAGTTGATCTGAGTAATTCAATTTCAGATTTTGGAGAGCCATCGGGAATGAAAATAAACAAACGGTATGGCTCAGAACCCAGATCCACAAAGCCCACGTCCCTGACATTGAACCGGCACGCCAGAGTATCCACTGAAATAAGGTAGGCGAGAATGAGGGTCAGTTGTTTCATTCGGAGTTCCCACAAACAGGGCAGTCTGGACTGGGGTGCAAGTGCACCTGATGAAATTTCATTGATTTCAAATCGCAGGTCAATAATCGACCGAACAACGGAACCCCCAATCCGGCGATAATTTTGATTACCTCCATTGCTCCCAGACAGCCAACCATGCCCGAAACGGCACCAAAAACAGGGAAACGCCGCTGCCAATAATCAGGTTTTTCAGGGTAAAGACACTGCAAACATCCTGTGGATCCTGGTTTAAAACTGGTGATGTGCGCCTCCAGCTCGAACATGGAACATTCTACCAAAGGTTTGTCCTGCTTAAATGCTTCGCGGTTCATCAAATACCGCTCTTCAAACAGAGGAGCGCAATCCACCACTACATCCGCCTCGGCAATAAGCTCAGACACATTTGATTCGGTAACATTTTCCGGGATCGGGGTTATTTCCAGACGAGGATTAAGCTCTTTTAAACGCTCAACGGCACAATTAATTCGCGAAGAGCCAAGTGCTTCGCTTTTCATCAATAGTTGACGGTTTAAGTCTGATGGTTTCAGGTCGCCACCGTGGGCCAGAATTAATCTACCCACTCCCGCAGCCGCCAATTCATAGGCTACCAGTCCTCCAAGCCCTCCAATTCGGCTAATCATAACACTGGCGTTCTTGAGTTTTCGCTGACCTTTTTCTCCGAATCCTTCCACGGTGGTTTGCCATGAATAGATTTCTTTCTCGAGGTTGCTCAACTCAGGCAGCTCTTGAGGTTCACTCATGATTCAAGATGCCCTTTTATCAACTGACCTTCTTCGAGTCTCAAAAAAGTTTCCCCGAGCCTATGAGCCTCAGGACTGCTATGGGTGATATGGAGAATAGTCACCTCAATCTCCCGGTGCAGTTCGCCCAGCAAGTCACAAATTTCGCCGTGAGTTTCCTCATCAAGCGCACTCAAGGGCTCATCCAGGCATAAAACATTCGGTGAAGCGGCCAATGCACGCGCCAGGGCAACCCGCTTGGCTTCGCCGCCGCTCAATCCGAAAGGGCGGCGATCTAGCAGCTTGGTGATGGCCATCAGTTCAGCCAGCTCATGAACGCGCTCTTTGATATCGCTCTCAATCCATTTGCGGAGTCGGAGACTAAAAGCCACGTTTTCAAAAATCGACATGGTCTCAAACAGGGCGCTGTCCTGAGGCACATAACCAATACCGCGTTCGGCGGGTTTAAGCAGGGTAACATCGCTATCATTGAGCCGGATAATTCCACTTTTCACATGGGGCTGGAGACCGCAAATCGCCTCCAAAATGGTCGTCTTACCGCAGCCGGTGCGCCCCATGAGGATGCCGTAAGATCCGGAAGCAATTGTCGCCGAGAGATCATTCAGCTCAAAGGAACCGTTGCGGAGGCAAAGATTTTCGAGTTGGATCATCGGTTGGGCATGGCGTCGCTTTTACCTAGATTACGGACAAGCAAAAGAACCACGAAGGCGAGCGCAATCATCAGGAGCGAGACAACGGCGGCTTTTTCTATCTCACCAATGCTGAATTGTAGATAAACTGAAGAAGACATGACTTCAGTGCGATGAGCATTGATTCCACAAAAAATCAGAATAGGACCAAATTCACCCAAGGATCTTGCCCAAGCCAGAGTGCCTGCTGCAAGTAACCCCCGATAACCTTGAGGCAACACAATGTTCCAAAACGCCTCACCGCGCGAGCTGCCCAGCGTCATGGCCACCTCTTCCTGCCGCGGGCTAATTTGATCAAATGTGTTTCGCATGGTGCGGACTGCAAAGGCACAAGCTACCATAAACTGAGCCAAAACCACCCCTGCCGCTCCATTGGTAATCCGCATCTGGAAACCGATGGATGCTCCCACTTGCTGGATCATCCGTTCGATAGTTCGGTTTTCCTGAACAATATATTGGCTTCCATCACGATCAAAATACACCACTTCCATGGTGCCAAAGGAAATATTGTTGAAGAGAATCAGCAACCCTAGGCCAATAACCAAGGGGGGCAGTACAATGGGAACATCAAGGATGGTGTCGATGAAGTTTTTGCCTCGAAACTGGAAACGGGACATGGTGTAGCCGATGGGGGCAGCAACCCATAGTGACAGTAATGCGGAGATGGTGCAGGATACAAAACTGAGCTTGGCTGATGCGCGGATTCCGGGGTCATTAAACACGGCCGCATAATCGCTGGGGCGATCAAAAGCAACCGCGTTTAGGAGTGAATTTTTCGCCTGATCGATCTCTTTTACAATATCGACCTTCTCAGTCTCTGCTTTTTTAACCAACTCACTGAGTCTAATATTGGCCAATGCCCGGGCTTCAGTGGTCGTCTGCTTCACCAATCCGGCCTTAGATTGACCATCTGGTTTTAGATCGGCCAACTTCTTGGCTTCCGTTAAAGCATCCTCAACCTCTTGATTCAAATTCGTGCCGCTTGCATTCTTTGATGCGAGTTTCAGGTGAGAGACTGCCTCTTCAAGAGATTGGCCCATCAATAATAGTTTGGTTTCGTCACTTTTCCCCCAGCGCGGAACGATGGCTAGAGCCAGTATCAGGGCCAGTATTAGGAATAAATAGAAACCACCCAGGGAGCCTAGTCCAAAAAAGAAGGGGGTGTCGGACTTGGGCCGAAATGGGGAAGGAGATGGGTCCGGAGACGCGAGGCTACTCATTTTCGGGGCGGGGACTTGTGATTACCTCAAATCCCGCATTAACGAAGTTCTCCTGCCCGGCTGATGAGCGCAGGCGATTCAACAAGCGCTGCATCAGGTGTTTGTGTTTTGAAGTTTTACTGACGGCATAGGTTTGAGTGGCGCTCGAAAGGGGGTTTTCTATTTTGATCATCCTTACCTTGTCTCGCTGGGCATGGGCATTGGCCACGTAAACCAGACCCGCATCCAGTGCGCCTTGGGTTACTTGCCCCACAACCATCGGAGCTTCGGGGAAAGGGTTGCCGATATTCGTTTTAATCTCTTCGTAAACACCTTCGTCCTTTAGTAGGTCTACCGTTAATTTACCCATCGCAGTCTTTCCCGGGTCACCGATACCCACCTTCATGCCTGGCTTGGTCAGGTCTTCTAATGATTTGATGTTCTTGGGGTTGTTCTTCGGGACTAAAATTATAATATCGGTTTGTGAAATGTTGGTTAGTTGTCCAAACCGATCTTCGACCATGGCATGAAATGAAGTGTCACAGGTATGATATACATCAGGGGTCTCGCCTCCTTTCATTTTGCTTACCAGTAATCCACATCCCATCCAGGCAGTTTCCACGGTGCAACCCTCGCGTTTTTCGAAAGAGGAAATAATGGGCTCGGTGGCGTGTCGGTTGAGTCCGCCTGCGAAATACATGATATTGGGCCGATCTGCCCATACATCCCCATCGACTGATTCAAAGCCATGTTTGCGGAAGATTTTCAGGCCCCGGTCCGCTGCGCAAATATACCGTGCAAAGTGAAGTGTTTCATGTGGGAGACGCGCAAATTTTAACACGCAAATGGTTACGGTCCCACGTGCTGCCCCTTCAATCTCCACTGGCTCGAGTTCGGGGTACTGAGTGGCGATTGAGTTCCAGACAATAGCCGCATCAGCTGCATCAATTTTAACGTCATTGGCTATCTCATTAACCGTCGGCTTGAAGTTGCCACGTGTATCAACTGCTTTCTTAAGCGGTTCCCACATGTCGAGGGTTTCCATAAGGTTTTTGGTCTTTTTGCCAACACTGGCCGCTTCGGGATTTCCTAGATTCACTCGCACATCTTCACGCATCAGATCATTGACCGTGAGTATTTTTTTGGGGTTTCCTTTCTTCACCACGATAACCGGCCAGAGACGCGCCACCGGAATCGATTCCTCAGCAAAATCCTTTTCCTGAGCAATCTGAATGTAACTGGTATCAGCTGCCAGATAGAGGTCACCGCTTTTTTGTGCCCGGATTTTTGTCAGCAAGGTGCCTGAACCGCCGTAGCTTACCTCAACTTTACGTCCCGGATAATCCTCGCGGTATGCCTTGATGATTTCATTCATGGGCTTGGACATCCCAGCGGCACAATAGAATTCAATTACGCGAGATTTTGAAGAGGAATTGGGATGGGGTGATCCTGATTTCTCAAGGGAAGGGGTTTCCCACGCCATATAAGCCGCTAGGCCAAAAATCACCAATAGTGAGGCAACGGCAAACTTAACAGGGGTTTTCATTCTTCAGATATTAGTTATCCTTGCGAATCAATCGGCTCGAATCTCTAACGATTTTGAAGCTAATTGGCAACTTTTCTCGGGTCAGTTTCGCGAATGACTTCAAGCCATTCTAACTGGTCATACTTCCACTAAAGAAAGGAACAGGCCTATTGCGTCTGACTGCCACCAAGATCGTTGGAACCGGCGCGATCGACGTCTACTCAATAAGGTTGGATCGGAACTAACAGAGCGCTGATCAATTCGGCGCCCCCGTTCGGGGCCAAATAAAAAATTGCTTTTAATGTAAAAATCAAAAGCAATGAATTCTATTAAACCCCGCTAAGGGGTTCAATGAACGTTGAATGAAATGGAATCAGCCTACGATGTTGGCTGAATTAAGCTAAACAACCTTAACGCTGGAAGCCTGTGGACCTTTTCTGCCTTCAGTTTCTTCGTATTCAACGGTGTCACCCTCTTGAAGTTGACCGCCATCAACCTCGTTGACGTGGACGAACAAATCCTTGCCTCCGCCGTCGGGTTGAATGAAGCCAAAACCTTTTTGATCGAAGAAACGAGCTACTTTGCCTGTTGCCATAATATTTTTACCTTAATCTAATTACCCTAACTACGAGCAGGGCGGCGCAATTTATCGTTCAAAACCTTTCAAATAAAAAGCGGAAAATTTGTTTTCCTCCGACCACCCTCTAAAGCCAATCAAAGAAACCTCAGAAACCTACTTATTCCAATGAAGATCGTTTGAAAAAGAGTGGGATGATTTTAGGGAATCGAACCCAACGAACATCAAATACCCCGTTTTCACCAGAAATACGGCTATCTCACTAATCACTCAGAAAACATTGAGAGACCCAATTCTCCCAATGTCTCAGTGATGTTGAATTCTTCGTTTCAATGAATCTCAGTATTTCTCAGGGAGTTTGATAGAGTATTGTGACTGAAATAAAGATTCTCTGAAATTTTTGAATCAGGATGGTGAGTTATCCTGTTAATTTGAAAAAATAATGAAATGTGAAATAATTAAATTAATCTAAATGAAGTCAAAAATTCAAACTTTCTTGAACAAGTACCCTTGGGATAAGCATAAGCTTAAAAACCAAAAACCCATCGAATTTGTTTGGGAGTTTGATTTGAGCGTGAGTGCTGAGGAACTCTGGCCTCACTTGATTGACACGTCAAAATTCAATCGGGCATTGGGCCTGCCTCAAATGAATTTTGAAGAGATTGACGGACACTTGCATGGTTCGACGGTTAATGCCGGATTCCGCCAAGCTTGGGTTGAAGATAGTTGGCAATGGGTGGAGCATGAATCGATAATCGGAGGAAGAACATACAGTGAAGGTTTTGGTCGATATGTTCGGGTCATATATGACTTGAAGGAATTAAGTGAATCCAAAGGGGTGCGACTTACAGTCTATTTTGGATGGCTTCCAAGGAGCGTTTTTGCGCGTTTATTGTTAAGGAAAAGTATGTCATGGTTAAAAGGAAGATACAGTGTATTGCTAACCAAGATTGTTTCTGAAATATAACAGGCTAAGCCTGTTTTTGAAGTGCAAAAACCTGAACCATTAACTGACTTAGAAGAACAAAGAATTGAGTACTATGAGGGGAAAATGACTCAAAGAAACTTGGATTCTGATGCTGTGCAACATCTTTTTAATTTTATTCGAACATCGGATGAAATAGATGCCTACAGAATTCGAGTCCCTGAGTTGGCTCGAAAAATAGGAATCACTGAAATCAATTTATTAAAGACCTGCCTGCATGCTACTAGATTAGGCCTACTTCATATGTCATGGGATTTAATATGCCCTCATTGTCGGGGAGTCCGTATGGAATATACATCTCTGAAAAATGTCGAAGCAGCAGGGTATTGCGAGGCTTGTTCTATTGAGTTTGGGGCTGAAAAAGACAACGCCTTAGAAATCACATTTCATATCGATAAGAAAATTCGTGAAGTGCCAAAGGTGTTCTACTGTTCTGCTGAACCTTCTACTAAGAAGCATATTAAATTTCAGCAAGTAATAGCAGCAGGAACAGAAAAAATGATTACCCCTAGTGTCCCCCCTGGAAAATATCGTTTGAGGGTTTTAGGAAAGGAAGCTTATCAGTATCTAGACCTTTTCTCAGGTTCTAACAATGAATCGGTTCGTTGGAACCCTGATGAAAAAAAAGATTATGAGGCAGAAGAAAATTTTAACATCACTTTAGTCAACCAATCACAGTTTCCAGAAACGTATATCATGGAGGATGTTGGGTGGTCTGACCTCGCCTTGCGCCCACGACAACTTTTTAATTATCAAGAATTCAGGGATTTATTTACTGAAGAGTTTCTCGACAGTCATGTGCACTTGTCTGTCGGCAAACAGGCTATTCTATTTACTGACATTGTTGGGTCATCTGAAGTCTATTTGAAGAATGGAGACCCCAAGGCTTTTGCTCAAATAAAGAAACACTTCGACAAAATATATCCTATAGTTGCAGCTAACGATGGAGCAATCGTAAAGACAATGGGGGATTCCGTCATGTCGGCTTTTTCGGATACACTTGATGCTGTTAAAGCGGCTAAATCACTTCAAGAGTGTTTCAGCGAAGACCATGACGAATTGAGCTTGCGTTTAAGAACTACGCTAAACGTAGGACCGTGTATTGCCGTAAACCTCGATTCCAACATCGATTATTTTGGGCGTACTGTAAATGAAGCTGCGAAATTGCAAGATTTTGCAAAATCGGGGCAGATTGTTTTCACGGATGCAGTTTGGAAGGAGTCGGGAGTTGAACAGTACTGCAAAAATTACTGTGCGGTTGTAGACTCCTTGGAAGGTAAATTTGTTGTGAGTCTAAAACCTTGAGTTTCTCTGGCTATCCTCCGAACCCAATCATAGGAATATCACGAACCCACAGATTGTAATTCGGATAGTGTGGGAAAGAGTGAGATGTGTTTTGGGAATCGAACCCTAAAAGCGTTCTTTTCAGTTGCCTTTCGGACGCCGTGCCGCAACATCCCCGCACACATGAAACGCATTCTACCTTTCTTTGCATTCCTGCTATTGGCCGCCGGGGTTTTGGCGGAGGACACCCGTTGTTATGAGTTGCGCATTTACACGGCGGCCGAAGGCAAGCTCGGGGCGCTTAATGCGCGCTTTCGTGATCATACCTGCGCGTTGTTTGAAAAACACGGGCTCACCAACATCGGCTACTGGGTGCCGGTGGATGCCAAGGACAATCGCCTGATCTACGTGATCAGCTCGCCCAACCGCGCCGCGCACACGAAATCTTGGAAGGCGTTCCTGAATGATCCAGACTGGAAAAAAGCCTACGCCGACTCCACCAAGAACGGCCGGTTGGTGGCCAAGATTGAGAGCACCTTCCTAGGCGCAATGGATTACTCGCCGAAGGTGAAGCCGGGCAAAGCTAAGGGCGGCCGCGTGTTTGAGCTACGCACTTATGTGACGGCGGAGAATCGCCTCAAGAACCTCCACGCCCGTTTCCGCGGCCACACCTGTGCGTTATTCGAGAAACACGGCATGACCAACATCGCCTACTGGACGCCGATGGATGAAAAAAATGGCAGGGCCAACACGCTCACCTACATCATCTCGCACAAGAGCCAACAACAAGCCGGCGCCAACTGGCGTGGGTTCATCGGTGATGCTGACTGGAAAAAGGCCCGTGCCGCGTCTGTGGCCGACGGCAAAATCCTCGCCGAACGCCCAGCCTCGACCTACATGAAAGCGGTCGATTATTCGCCGATCAAGTAGGCTCCCCCCCAATTCAAAAGCAGCGCGCCCTGAGGGCGCGCTTTTTTGTGGGGCATGTTATTGGGCGCAGGTGAATCGAATTGGTTGGGGTCGTCGAGGTCGGCTGTGTACGGTTGATTTCAGCACGACATGTTACACCCTGCACAACGGGAAATTATTGATGGGATGGAGCCCTTTGTGGCGACCCAATTGGAGCTGTTGGATTCGGCGGAGAATTGCTGGCAGCCTAGCGATTATTTGCCGAAATCCACCGGGGAAGACTGGCCGGAACAGGTGCGAGAGTTGCGGGATCAAGCGAAGGCCATTCCCGATGAGTTGTTGGTGGTGCTGGTGGGCGATATGGTCACCGAGGAAGCTCTGCCCACGTATCAATCGTTGTTGAATGGATTTGAGGGCGTGAGCGACCGCAGCTGCTCGGACGCCAGCGCCTGGGCGCGCTGGACCCGGGGTTGGACGGCTGAGGAAAACCGGCACGGAGATTTGTTGAACCGCTACCTTTATCTCTCCGGACGAGTGGATTTGCGGTCGGTGGAGGTGACGATTCAAAACTTGATCATCAAAGGGTTTGATCCCGGCACGGCCAACAATCCTTATCGCGGGTTTGTGTACACCTCCTTTCAGGAGCGGGCGACCAAGGTGTCGCATCACAATGTGGCCAAGCTGGCTCGGGCGGCGGGGGATGAAACGCTGCAGTTGATCTGTAACACCATTGCCTCGGACGAGGCGCGCCATGAGCGGGCGTATACCAATTTCATGGGCTACCTGTTCGAGCAGGACCCGGCCGGAGCGGTGTTGGCATTTCGTGACGTGTTGCAAAACCAGATCATGATGCCGGCCCAAAACATGGGCGGCGCCGGCGAGCCGGATTTATTCGAGCGCTTTTCGGCTGTCGCTCAGCGTCTGGGCGTTTATACGACCGAACATTACGCGCAGATCGTAACGCATCTGGTCGAGCGTTGGCGGGTGGAATCCTTGGCAGGATTAACCGGTGAGGCGGCTGCGGCGCAGGAGTACGTGTGCACCCTAGGGCCGCGTTACCGACGGCTGGCTGAGCGGGCCTCCCGCAGGGCTACGCCTACGCCTCCGCAGGCATTCAGCTGGATCTTCGGCCGCGCCGCCTAGCAATTTTTCTGAATTCCGTTTCGGTTTACTTTCGAAACGCCCAAAGGTGTTGTTCGCTCCGGACGTATATCGTGTTTTCATCAAACGCGGGGGTGACGTGGGTTTTGTCGCCAAGCTGGATTTGGTGCACGATGCTTAACTCGTCGCCAGCCTTGACCACGGTGAGCTGACCGGGCTCGCTGATGAGGTAGAGGTGGCCGTTGGCGAGAATGGGGCTGGCGCTGTATTGACCGGAGGCATTGAGGCGTTCGCTGTAGAGGGCCTTGCCGGTGTCGGCGTGGACGGCGGTGAGGATGCCGCCGCTGCGTACCATGTACACGCGGCCGGCGTGATAGAGTGGGGAGGGGATTTCCGGGATCCCGCGATTGTGTTCCCAGGCGAGATGACTCTCGGTGACGTCGCCACGGCCGCCGGGTTTCACGGCAATGAGCAAGGGCTTGCCTGAGTCGTGCCCAAAATTGCTGACGAATTCCTCACGGGTCCAGGCACCGTCGCGGTTTTTATCCATCCAGCCAAAGATACCATCCAGTCGTCGGGCTCGTTGGCGAGGATCCTTGGGCAACGGCATGCCGTAGCCAGGATGGCCGTAGGGCAGCTCGGGCCGGAAGGGAAAGGTAAAGTGCCCGGTCATCTCCTGCCGCTGCAGTTTACCGTCCTTATTGGCATCGAAATGGATCACTGATTTCCAGAAGGGCTCGGGATCAATGCGTTCATTGCCGCCGCCACCGCGTCGGGAAGCGGAGGCGATCACCATGCCGTTGCCGATGATGGGCGCGGAAATGGTTTCGCGGGAGAACCCGGTCACCTGCCATTGCTCGCGGCCGGAGGGTAGGGCGTAGCCACGCAGGGCGCCGTTGCCTAGCACCACCAGTTCCGTGCGGTCGGCCTGCTTCCAGAGCATGGGCGTGGACCAGCCGCTGCGGTGGAAGGGGCGTGCGGTTTCCCAAGCGGTTTCGCCGGTGGCCTTGTGGACGGCAAGGATTTTGGACCGGCTTAGACGGCTGTTGGGCAGGTTATGGTCATCATCCAATACCAGTAGGATGAGGTCTCCAAAAGCAATGGGCGACGAGGAGGTGCCGTACAATGTGCGCGGCACAGGCAATTGGCGCTGCCACAGGAGCTTGCCGGCATGGTCGTAGCAAAGTAGACCGTAGGAGCCGAAGTAGACGCAGAGCCGATCCTTATCGACCACGGGAGTGGGCGCGGCGTGGCTACTGGCCTCGTGCACTCTTTCCAGTTCGACCTCGGGCGTGAGGCTTTTCCAGAGCAGTTTGCCGGTGATCTTGTCATGTCCGTAGGTAACAAGGCGGGATTGCTCGATTCCGGTCAGGAACAAACGGTTTCCCCACAACACCGGCGAGGAATGCCCGATGGACGCGGGGACTTTCCAGGTGGGCTTGGCTGGATCCATCTGGAGCGGTGGCTTGGCACCAGCTGCCACGCCTGAGCCGTTTGGTCCACGTAGCCGAGACCATTCCGCAGTGAATCCGCTGACTTGCAAGATCAGGATTGTCGCAAGAATCATTCGCATACACCAAACGCTAGTGTTCTCAGGCGGTTTGACCAGTCCAAATCGGTTGTTTGGATCAGGTGAATACATAGGTAAATAGGGCTTACAATGGCATGATATCTATTTGCCGGCAGGAAAAGAAAGCGGCCGCGCCCATGAAATAATCGAAGATTACCTCTGATTGACCCAAAAAAAGACCGCCCTTGCAGGCGGCCATAAGTTGTTTGAGACGCTTTCCACCTACTTCTTGTCGCCGGCGGGCAACACCTTGCCGAGCGCGTGGTCGGCCGGCTTGATGCCGCGGCGGAATGAATTGAATCCGTAGAAAAGCGGCTTGTAGGGATCTACGTATTCCACATTGGCCTTCGCCGGCACTTCGATGCCGAGGCTGTTGTAGGTGGCATTCACGATCATGCGGCGCAGGCCGGCGCTTTGTAGATCGGTGGCGGCGCCCATGGTGGTGGTGAAAATGGGGCTGGTCTTGCCGGAGGGCCATTTGTACTGGCGCGTCCAGGCTACGGCCATGGCGGGATCGTTCACACCGGTCACCTTGTTGAGCTGACGGTTACGCTTTTCCTTGGTGGAAGGCTTGGAGTCAGGCTCCATGTTTTCCAGCACCAGGCCGCGCATGAGGATCTTAGCGTCGGCGGGCGGGTAGGCCTCGTACACATCTGAATCGGCAAACACGTCGGTCACGCCGTTGAGGATGGGATTCTTTTCTGCGCCCTTCTCGATAACACCGCGGCAGGCCTCGCGTTTGTGACCGCCCCAGTGGCTGACCCAGCCTTCTCCTAGCACGCGCTTGCCAAAGCCGCCGATCTTGCCGCGGAAGGCGTGGGTGCTGGTACGCAGGCCGATCACCGGGATGCCTCGGTTGCAGGCATCATCAAAGTGTTTGTACACCTCATCAGGCCAAGTGCGGAACCGCAGCAGCATGATGATGGCATCCGCGCTGTCTAGAGCTTGCGGATGGGATAGGCTCTTTTGATTGGTGGGATCAATCTCGCCCTTGTCATTCAGAGAAAAGAGAACCGTGCACTTGAAGCCGTGACGTTGGCTGAGGATCTTGGCGAGCATGGGCAGGCCTTCCTCACTGCGATATTCCTCATCGCCCGAGAGCAGGACTATGTGCTTGCCCTTGCCGGGGCCTTCCTTGCCTTCATAGGTGATATGGTCATCGGCTGCCTGCGCGAGAAACGCGCCAAACAGCACGGCGAAAAACGATGCGAAGATTTGCTTCATAAGATGGTTTCAGTTGGTTAATTGTCAGGAACCGCGCCCACTCTAGCGAGCGACGCGTGCCGTGCAAACCTCAAATGGCTGACAAACATCTCATTCTCGTGCGGCACGCCAAGTCAAGCTGGGCTGACTCTCGATTGCCTGATCATGACCGACCACTCAATGCCCGTGGTATGCGCAATGCGCCGCTTATGGGCGCTCGGGCACAGGCGCTGGGTATCCTTGCGGATGCGCTGATTACTAGCAGCGCGCTGAGGGCGCGAACCACGGCCGAGCATTTTTGGGATGCGCTGGATCCGACTCCAGCTAAGTTGCGTGTAGAATCGGATTTGTATCATGCTGACGTAGCCACCTGGCTGGCGTTCATAGAATCTCTGCCGGACACTTGGAGCTCGGTCATGGCGTTTGGGCATAATCCGGGCCTGACCGAACTGGCAGCGGACGTGTGGGATTTGCCGGTCAACAATGTGCCGACATGCGGCGTATTATGGCTCACGTTCACGGGGCCGACATGGAAAGAAACGGCCACGAGACGACCCGTGACCGCGTTGTTTGATTATCCGAAAAACCCTTCGAACCTGCCCGAGGCGTTGCGCTAGTTGTTCTGCTGCCGGCCGGAGTTGAACAGCTCAAAGAGATTCGGGCGATCTCCGTTGCCGAGTTCGCCGGCCTTGCTGGGATCGATCATCACTTCGATCCGGTTATGTGTGTTGTCCAGCGCTCGGTTCAGGGCGGCGTCCTCAGGGGACTGGGTTTTGATATCGGCAATTAGTTTCTGGCGGTTGCGCAATGTGCTCTCGGCTCTATCGCCACCGGTGAGATGGCCCAACGCGAAAAATCGCAGCGGTCCGAGGTCCTGGTTGGTGACCACCTCGGCAAAGAAGGCGTTACTGTCTTCATTGGTGCCCACGTGCTTCAGGATCGCATCGCCCAGCGCCATCTTGTCGCCATCATCGGTCAACGATTCATCCTTCACCTTGGCGTACAACAACGGCACGGCGTCCACGCCAAGAATGGTGGTCAGATAATTCACCACCGCTCCATCCACGCGGCCTTCGTTATTGATGATCATCAGTTTGGCAGTGTTCACAAAGGTGGCGTCCTTGTACTTCACCAAAATGGCGAACAGAAAAAGGCGGGAGGATTCATCCAATAGGCTGCTGCCGGTGGGGGCTGGCGGGGTGACGAGCAGATCGTGGGTGACGTTGAGCACTTGCTCCTTGTATTGGCCTTCGGCGATGTCGCTCAGTATGCGGTCGAGGTAGGCAACCTCTAGGCCGCGGCCGGTTTGGGAAAGCTCATGGGCCAACAGTGCTTCGGCTTCCGCACCACCGATATCGTGCACCACATCGAACAAGCCCAGCCGCAATGAGCCAGGCTCTAGCTCGCGCTTCATTTGGGCGACCATGTTGCTCATGAAATAACTGCCGAAACCGGATTTGATAAAGCTGCCGATGCCGTTAGGTTTGGCTTCTTCCCCTCGCGATTCAGCCTCGCGAGCGGCTTGGTTTTCGCGGTCAAAATTTTGGGCGGAGGTATCGTATTCAATATCCAGCTTGGATTCCAAAAAGCTACGGATCGGCGGTATGGCGCTTTCACTAGACTTGGTGAGCCCGACCAGATGATGAATGATTTCGCGCATGGTTTGCTGGCGCGTTGCGCCCGTTGGTCGGAGGGTCTTGAGCTCTTCCAAGTAGGTTTGCGGGTCTACCGCGATGGTGCGTTCCACGACCTTTTCGGTCTCGATATTGATGACTTCCGTTTGGCCGACTTGCGCCCGGGCTTCCTTGTACTCTTTTTGCTGTTCCGCAATTTGTTGGTTGTCCGAGGTGGTGGCGGGTTGGCCACTATCTGAATTCAGGATGTATCCGGCAGCGAGGCCAACTATGGCGGCTACGAGGAGG
>JAYOSV010000049.1:0-1127 GCA_038139415.1 Verrucomicrobiales bacterium
AAGCTGGTGGAGGACAAGCTGGTGGAGGACAAGCTGGTGGAGGACAAGCTGGTGGAGGACAAGCTGGTGGGACAACGCCCACACCCACCCCGCGTCCGGGAACTCCAACCCCGGCTGTTCAACCCGGTGGCGGTGTGGTTGCAATAGCTACACCCAGAGTTGTCCCGCGTTATGTCAATGTGGATGGACTGATGGGCTTCAAAGGGCGCTACACGGAAATCCGCCGAGAGATGAGGTTGCCGTGGAATTTTCAAAACTAAATTTGAGCCGTAACCTTACTGCATTTATTGCAGTCATGTGGCTTTCGCTAGCGCTTTCGCTCCAATCACAACCCGGTGGCGGTCAACCCGGTGGTGGTCAACCCGGTGGTGGTCAACCCGGTGGTGGTCAACCCGGTGGCGGTCAACCCGGTGGCGGTCAACCCGGTGGCGGTCAACTCGGTGGTGGTGGCAACAGCAGCACCAATAGTCCAAGCGGGGGCGGCTCGACTGGCAATACTCAGGGAACTGGCTCAGGCACAGGGCAATCTCTGGCGACCCCAAACAATAATTACGCCAAGGGCGTGCCAAGTTATGGAGTGAACCAAATGCAGACGGGTGGTCGTAATCCGCGCACAATATCCCCGCGTTTGATGGTTCAGGATTTTTCGATGCGCGGGATGCGCATCATGTTGCGAAGCGGAATGATCACGCAGCTCGGCGGTTCAGCCGGAGGGATTGTCAGTTCTGGAGGTGGTAGCGGTGGCGCAGGGGGAGGACAAGGCGGTGGCGGTGCTGGAGGAGGCCAAGGTGGCACAGGGGGCGGTGGTTCTAATCAGGTAGCCCAAGCCGGTATTCAATATACTCCTGGCTGGTGGACGCGTTATTTTTCCGGTGCCGGAAATGGGGGCGGAGGCCAAGGTAGCGGTGGTGGTGCCGGCGGTGGAACCAATAGTCCGACCGGCGGAACAGGAATAACCGGCAGTCGTTTTGCAATTAACAATGGTTACGCTCAAGGCCGAGGACCGACTGTGAGTACAAATGCTGCTCCACCAACATCTCCCCCCGGTGGTGGCGGAACAACACCTCCCCCCGGTGGTGGTGGAACAACACCTCCCCCCGGTGGCGGCGGAACAACACCTCCCTCCG
>JAYOSV010000049.1:1227-17509 GCA_038139415.1 Verrucomicrobiales bacterium
GTGGTGGTGGTACGACTCCTCCCGGTGGTGGTGGTACGACTCCTCCCGGTGGTGGTGGTACGACTCCTCCCGGTGGTGGCGGAACAACACCTCCTGGTGGTCCGGTGGTGACACCACCACCTCCCGGTGGGGGCGTGACAATAATGCCTGTTCCAATGCCCCGGTCTTGAAGCCCTCGGCGCGGATGGCGATGGCTTAGTTGGTGGGGCCTTCCAGCCACGCCAGCAAATTCAACACTTCGTCTTTCGTAAAGAGATTCAGTAATCCTTGCGGCATGAGTGAGGTGGGCGCATGACTTTGGGAGAGGATTTCAGATTTCGGAATTTTCGTAAGTTTGTCTGGATGTAGTGGGTTTTCAGCCAGTTGCAGGGTGGAAATGCGGTAATCGAGGTTGGGAACGATCTGGCCGGCTAATGTGCGATCATCAGTAAGTTTGAGAACTGTAGTTTGGTAATTCTCTGCGATGGTTTGGGATGGGGTGAGGATTTCGGTGAGTAATGTGGCGCGGTCAAAGCGGCGGGAGACATGGGTCAAGTCTGGGCCGATGGGATAGCCTTCGCTTCCTTTACGATGGCAGCGGCTGCACATGGCTTTGTGAAACACCTTTTGGCCGTCGACAAGATCGCGTTTGGTTAGATCGGCCTCTAACAAACCGGCGAAATCCATTGGTTTCCAGTCGCGCACAAACTGGCGTCCACTGAGATCGGGCAATGGAGGGAGTTTGGGCTTGCGATTCAGCTCAGAGGAGAGGGCTTGGGATTCCTCTTTGGTGAGTGAGGCGGTGGCTTCCTTGCGAATCCGGGCGAGTGCCTGCGGGAGTCCACGGCCGCCGAGGAAGGCGTCGTATTCAT
Organism: Verrucomicrobiales bacterium; assembly: GCA_038139415.1. Classification (GTDB taxonomy): domain Bacteria; phylum Verrucomicrobiota; class Verrucomicrobiia; order Limisphaerales; family UBA1100; genus UBA1100. Next base: position 2,079 of record JAYOSV010000049.1, read on the forward strand.
TCAGCAACCGGAAGTAAAGTTTGCGATCGGAAATGGTCCAGCCCTTCTTTGCGTGGCGCAGATGGTGTAGGTAGTGAATGCGTTCGCGTTGACTTGTGCTGGCTTCGAGAGTCCGCATGGTTTGAGGGACGGATTTGTCCGGAGCGAGTTCAATCAACAAGGGGGCCAGCGCTTGGTTAAGTTCGGAGGAGGGATTAGGGAAATGCGGGGCCAGATTGGTTAGAATTTTTTGCGAGTGTTCGGCCGGCCAATTATGGCGTTCCAGTGCGCGGCGAATGAAATCAATGTAAGCGAGTTGCTTTGAAGGCAATAGGTCCGGCCAATTTGAGTTGAGTGGTAAATACCCGGAGTTGTTGCCCAGATTTGCCTGGGCGGTGAGTTGCTCCAGATCGTAAGTGTCGCTTTTGAATTGTGCCTTCGGATTGTGTTCCAGCGCGATTCGCCAAGCTTGTCGAATGCGTGGTTCCGGGGTGTCTGGTCTGACCTCAAATTTCTCCTGAGTGGTGTGGAAACGTTCGGCTTGCCGACGCTGGTCACGATAAGCGAGGGCGAGTTGGTTGCGGTTGCGTTCGGCCTGAGTGAGAGCGCGGGGTTGTGTGTTCGGGCCGTGATAGCGAACCCGGTAGAGGGCGCTTTGGGTTTTGCGGCCGCCGGTGACGAAATAGAGAGCCCCGTCTGGGCCAAAATCTAAGTCCGTCAGGTTGAGCGGTTGCCCACGTAGGAAGACTTCGGCACTGCCCATATAGGTGCTACCACGCGGCCGCAGATGGACGGCCAGAATGCGGCCGTAGGTCCAGTCGAGAATAAATAATGCTTTTTGGTAATCGACCGGGAACTGACTGCGCGTACCGAACTTCAAGCCGGTGGGGGAACCCTTGCCGATTGCAAGTGTGGCTTGGGTGTTGTCCGGATGATCTGGATAATAAGGAGGCCAACTGCCGGTTACGGCGCGCCAACCGAAATCGGCTCCGCTAGTGAGATGCTTCACCCTGGTGGGACGATACCACGGCGTGCCCATATCGAACTCGGCATCAGCATCGTAGGTGAAGGCCTCACCGTCGGCATTAAATGCGATGCCGTATGGATTACGCAGGCCGGCACAGAAAATTTCTTTTTCACTACCGTCCGGATTCATCCGGAGCACATGGCCTTCGTTGTTTCGAAACGGTTGGAACTTTCGTCGCAGGGGTGAGGTGAGATCGCGGGCTTCGGCAGGTAGTTGAATGGAGTCTCCATGTATCGCATAGATTTTTCCTTTAGGCCCCAAGGTCAGCGCATTGCGGCCGTGACCGAAACCGCCTTCAGAGGTGTGAAGGCGTTTCTCTTCATCAAAGGTGCCGTCACCGTTTGTGTCGCGTAGACGCAAGATGCCCTTGGATTGGTTGGCATGAACAAACAAACTATCGTGCGCATAGAGAAGTCCGCGGCATTCCTTAAGCGTTTTATTGATCAGTTCGGTTCGAGTGATGGACTTATGTTCTTTGGTGAATGTGTAGCGAATGAGTCCCTTATCTTCGCGGCCAACGGTGAGGCGGCCTTGAGGGTCAAACGCTAGGCTGACCCACGAACCGTCGTCCGGCCCTGCCGAGATTAGCCGCTCTGCTTTAAAGCCGGGCAGCAGTTGGAAGGTGTTTGGGTCGGTTCCTTCTGTGGCGTCACTGGCGCGTTTCCATTGGGTGTAATCGTCGGCTTCACTGATCTGAAGCGGCGGTAGGGTCCACCATTTCTCCACTGAAAGACTGCCGAGATTGGCGATGCCGTGCCAGCCGGCGGCGGTGACGAAGCGTGCCAGTTGGCCGTTCGGACCGTGGACCTTGAGGTCCAGCGCTACGGCGGGGTGTTTGAGAATCTTGAGCGGGCGCAACTCGATCTCGTTGCGACCGGGTTTGAGGTAAGCTTTGGCGTCCGCTTCGATCACGGGCCCGAACATTTCAGCAATAGCGACGCGTTGGCCGTTGATGTGAAGCTCCATATCAGCGGCATCGGCGATGAACCGCAGTGGGGCGGATTGGATTTCAATGCTGTTCGCAAGATTGAACGCTCGCCGAATGGGCTGGGTGCTTTCAGAATCAACGTGCCAAACCCAATAAGGGAGGGCTTGGAGGTCCAGTGTGCAGAAGGAAATGCAGGCCAACAGGGCGCGGAATTTCATGGGCCCAGTGTGGCGGGCACGAAGCAAAAGGCAAGGTTCGGCGTTACCGTTTTTGAATCAGATACGCGAGGAGATCCCGCAGCTCTGGCAGGGTTAGGGTATGAGCCAGGCCGGGTGGCATCATGGAGGTGTGAAGTTCCTGCTTGGTGACAATCGTCAGCTTATTGATGTGAAATTCTTTTCCGTCGATTCCCAAGTAAGCCTCGGAGTTGCCGCCTCGGCGCATCGCGATTCCGGTGTGAGTTTTTCCGTCTTTGGTTCGGATCACCCAAGGGCGCATGTAGGGGGAGACTTCTTTATTGGGTTGGAGAATGGATTCGAGCAGGCGCTCGCGCGAGATCCCGTGGCCTATACGGGTCAGGTCAGGTCCGACACGTGTGCCGCGTCCGTTGATTTGGTGGCACTTACTGCAGGTGGCAATGCGCGAATGGAAAAAGATGCGTCGACCGGCTTCGGTATCTGCTTGGCCCGGTAGGGTGTCGATTTGTTTGAGCCATGCTTGAGTGTCGTTTAGGGCGGGATACTTGTTGTTGTAAGGTTCGCCCATGGCCCGGCGGGCTGAATCGGTTTTGATGGCATTCACTTTGGCCGCTGTGACGGCCTCGCGATGGGCCCCCACGAGGCTGCGTAGGGCTTCAGCCTGAAGTTTTGCGTTTTTCAATTGGAGAATTTCCACAAGGGTTCCGGTGTCGGGCGATTCCGAATTACCGAGAGCTGCGGTGGCTTCTAGCCGGAGTGGGAGCGGGGCTTTGGCGTCGAGGGCAAGCTTGCGCAGGGACAGGTTGGTGGATTCAGTCAGATGTGATCGGCTCTTCCAGATTGCTTCTCGTTGCAATTGCGGATTCTTGGCGGTAATCCATGCGGCCAGTTTCCGGTCATCGATTGCGGCGTGGTTGTCCGGGAAGTAACGGAGGATGTTTGCCCGTAAGGTTTCCGGTGTCGTTTCACTTTGGAGTAGGGGTTGGGCGTATTTTTCATTGAAGCGATCAGGTTTGTTCCGGCCATCCAGAGAATCCAAGCAGGCTAACACGGCGCGGAAGTTACGATAATCGATTTGGCCTGATTTTAGGATTCCCTCAATGACCGGTCGGTTGGCTTGTATTCCGTCCTCTGCTGTCCATCGTAGAAATTCAAAAAGTATTGCGGGCTCCTTTTTGATCAAGTCCACCAAAGTCAACTTGCCGGGTAGAATGTTTCGCGTTTCGCCATAGCGTGACACTTGAGCGTTCAATTCCCGGGAGATGTGTTTCTTGGGTAAATTACTCAGGGCGGCGTGTGAAATGAATGGGTCGGGGCTGGTCAGGGCAATTTCAGAAAATGTTTTACCTTGTGGCAGTTGGCCTGCTGATAGAGATGCGAATTGTTTTTGCGAAGGCTTCAGATAATCCGGCTCCTTCAATGCAGGGGCCTTGAAATCGCGGGTTGGGTGAATGCGCCAGAGACGACCTTTTTTATTCAAGTTGTATGAACTACTGCCCCAATCACTGACATATAGGCTGCCATCCGGAGCCATGGCAAGCCCGACCGGCCGAAAGCTGTCTCCGCCTTGAATCAACGGCTCCATGGTGGCGGTCACCGAGGCGCCGTTGGGTTTGAGGATGTAACTTTCCACTCGATGATCGCCCCAAGAGGTGACCAACAACCGGCCGCGGTATTCCTCGGGGAAGGTGGGGGAATTGAAGTGGATGACCTCGCAAGGCGCTTCGCCAGTGCCGTGCACCATGGGCAGGGTGCCGAGGAGTTCGCCGTTCCAGGCGATGAACGGATGTATGCCGGTGCGTCCGTGTTTGTAACGGTAACCGTAATCACCGTCTTGCACCACATGCAGTAATCGGCAGGGAGGGCTGTGTCCAGGGTCGTTGTCGACGGCAAAGATTCGGCCCCATGAATCTACGCAAACGCCAAACGGGTTCCAGAATCCGCGGGCGATTTGTTCGAGTTGATTGCCTTTGGCTGAACAACGAAAGACACCACCTCCAATGCCTTTGGCGCCTTCAATCTTGCGCCCCTCCCGTCCGGTCATGGTGTAGGCGTGCCCAAGGTTTTCGCCCAGACCGAACACGAGGTTCCCCTTTAAATCGAAGCACAGTCCACTGAGGCCGTTGTGTGGATAGGTGCCCGTGGTGTCCATGGAAATCACATCCTCCACGAGATCGGCTTTGCCATCGTCGGTGGTATCTTTGGCCCGGAAAATGCGGCTGCGCTCGGCGAGGTATACCCAGTCATCGACACCGACACAGGTGTCCATGCCCATGTTCAGGCCTTCATAAAAAATGGACCGCTTGGCTTTTCCGTTTTTCTGGGGGGTAAACATCAGCACTCGGTCGCGTTCGGGGCCCTGATAATCCTTAGGCCGGAAATGTGTATGGCTTTCAATCACCAGCACGCGGCCTTTCGAGTCCACACCCAAGCCGGTGGGCGTGACGATGTCCGGGGCTTCCGCCACCAGCTCTATCTGGATCCGGGGGTCCGGAGATTTGGGAGGGGCTTCCGCGCCGAGTGCCAGTGCTGGGAGTGCGAGAAGAAGGGCGGCCTCTTTCATGGTGAAACTGGAGCCATTGAACGGATTCGAACCGTTGACCTGCTCATTACGAGTGAGCTGCTCTACCAGCTGAGCTACAATGGCGCGCGAGTGAACGTAGCGGTGAGTGAATGCCCTCGCAAGAAAATTGATTGAGCGTCACAAAGGCTCTTGGTAGAGGCCACATACGTTATGGCGACTAATGCTGCACTCAGGTACTTATGGGTTAGAATCGCTGAAAGGGAATTAGGGCAAATAGAATGTTAAAAACTGGTGGCTGGATTCTAACAGGCAACGACTGAGTTTGGGAGGAGGGGATCTGCCTAAAAAAGGATTGGCAGCAATACATCCGTGCTGATCCCATGAACTTATCCGGCTGGGTGACGGAAGTTCTTTTTATTGCGAAATGTTTGGAACGGCTGGGGTGCCGATTTGTGGGTTTATTACGTTAAGAAATAAGTAATCTGGCCCAAGTTGAGGAAGCCTAGATAAAAGTCTTAGCTTCTTGTTTAGGTCTCCCAATTGCATGTTTTGATTTATGTTGCGAACACTTGATAGTGTTCGGGTGGGGTCAGACGTGGGGTCGAACTGCCCTGAGTTTTGGCCTTGAGAGCCATGGTTTTGAGCTATAACCCCGCCGCTGATGAGGAAATTGCCGAAAAATCTAGCGTTTGAGTACATGTCTTCCCGTGTGTATTGGGCAAGACTGGATGAGGTATCGTTCTGAACAGGGGCTCTTGAAACACTGTCGGGGACTGCAATTTTGTTCGGGTCCGCCCCTGCCACTTTATAGATTTGATGGATCATTTCGCCGGCATTAATCGCTTCCTGTGACTTGCCGATGCATGCTTGAGCTGCGGCATCAAGGGCAGGTAGCACTGCAGGTCCGCCAAAGAAACCGCCTGTGTGTGCAATGGTGGGTGTGCCTCCGGCTATTGGTAGTCCAGCAATCGTGAAATCTTTCGTGGCTTCCAGTCCGACCCGACCTTTTGAGGTAAGGGTGAACCTATAATAATAATGGTGTTCTTTATGGGTTGTAGCTCCGTTACTAAGGGCTAGAGCCCCGGGGAGCCATTCGTACTGAATAGTTTCAACAGCCGTCACAACATATCCGTAATATTCTTCACGGACGGTTGGGCTAACCAATGGATTTGCGCTGTAGATAAGGTAACTTTCGGATGCATTCCGATCGTCAATCATTCGCCGTTGAGGGGCAGAGTAAATCTGAATTTTAGGTTCAGTTGGATTGGCGTTGGGGGTAGGGGTTACCAGTCGAAGGTTTGGATTCGAGGATTTTGAGGTTGAGCTAGTGTTCCAACGTGTCAGGCGTTGGTTGCTTTCACTCCCAACAGTGAGAGTTTTTGTTGCATTGAATTCAATCAGTGAAGTCAGTGAGTTCCATTTGACTACACTCGGATCACCTAGGTTGTGACCGTTTGCACCTGTTGGATCTTTCGAACCATTTTTATCACCATTATAGGCGTTGGTGCCATATGCTGGGCGGAAGTCAAACGGGCGAACAACAGGTGTCCAGAGAAAGCGAGCGATGGGTTGACTCATGGCTGTGCAGGCCATGAATAAGGTGCATAACATGAGTGGTCGTGATTTCATCGAAAACATCTTTGTGTCACCTTTTTTTTTATTTTCCCTGAAAACAGGGATTTAGTCAATCCCGTTACGGAGCAATTCAAATGCCAGTTGCCCCTTTCACATATGATATAGACGGTTTATTTGAATGAAAGTTACTGGGTAAAGTGACTAATTTCCGGCTAATTTTTTGTTTAAAATCACGTAATCGCTCAAAATATGCAAAGTTTCGCGTAATTCGGGGTCCAAGCTGAAGGTATTAGGGTCCTCGTCGGGGGTGGGATTGGGTTCGGTGGATTCCTTTTTTGGTTTGGGCGGGTCAAGTTTTTTCAGGGGTTTATTGGCTTGGGCCCCTTTGATGTCGATTTCGTAGTAGGATTCCTTGGGTAATACGCGGTCGGCGTGTTCTTTGTTTCGGGCCTCAATGCGGACTTTGTTTTCGTTTCGTTCCTTGCGGCGCGAGGCTTCGTTTAGGGAAATACTGGGGTTTTCTTTGCGCTCTTTGGCGCGGGCGATGTCTTCCAGGATATATTTGTAATCCTGATCGGTTTTGATGCGCTTGCTTGAGGCACGTCGGAGTGAGGTGAAAAAGCCGCTGACTTGGTCGAGCGATTTGTATTCGGCTTCGGCGATGCGGTCGGCTTCTAGGGCGCGGGGGAGTTCGCCTTCGCTGGTGCCGAGGTAGTCCATGATCGAGGGCAGGGCGATATCGGCAGTGACGCCGTCGCGTTGGGTGGTGGCACCGTTGATGCGGTAGAATTTTGAAATGGTGAATTTCAATTGGCCGGAGTCTTCGGCGAGGTTGGCGATAAATGAGCGGTTGAGCGGGAGCAGTTGTTGTACGGTGCCTTTGCCGTGGGTGGTTTTGCCGCCGACAATGACGGCGCGTCCGTGATCCTGCAAGGCGGCCGCCACAATTTCGGAGGCGGATGCGCTCATATGACTGACAGCGACCACCAGCGGGCCGTTGTAGGTGACGTTGACGTTGACATCACTCATGACGCGTTGGCGGCCGCGGTAGTCTTTGATCTGCACGACTGGCCCGCGGGTGATAAACAGGCCGGTGAGATTCACCGCTTCTTGAAGAATGCCGCCGCCGTTGTGGCGAAGGTCGAGCACGACGCCGTCAACTTTCTCCTTGTTAAAACGCTCGAGTAAAATACGGCAGTGGCTGGAGCATTTGTCGTAAAATCCGGGAAGCTTGATGATGCCGAGCTTCTCGCGTTTACCGTCGCGTTGGCGTTCGATGATGTAGCCTTTGGCGAGTTGATCCTCGAGCTTCACGACGTCGCGCGTGATGCTAATGACTTTGCGTTCATCCGTGCCGGCAGGAATAATGGTGAGTTTCACGACGGACCCTTTTTTGCCGCGAATGAGGGACACGACTTTATCGAGCTTCATGTCCAAGATATCGGTGGCCTCCTTGTCGTCTGGATTTTGCACGGCGATGATGCGGTCGTTGGCTTTGATGAGTTTGCTGCGATTGGCGGGGCCTCCAGGCATGATGCGGACTATCTTTGTGTAGCCATCATCGGCTTGGAGTACGGCGCCGATACCCGTGAGCTGCATGTCGATACTGTTGATTTTGAAATTCTCCGTTTCGTGAGGGCTCATATAATCGGAGTGGGGATCGTAGGCGCGGGTGAGTGAGCTGAGGTAAAGCTCTAAGATTTCTGCTTCCTCGTAGGCTTTCATCGTCTTTAACAGACGCTCATAGCGGCGTTGGATTTTGGCGGTGGATTCCTCCACTTTTTTGGCATCAGGTTTTTCACCATCTTTAGCGTAGGTGAGCCGATCGGCTAGTAGCTCAAACTTGACGCGCTTGCGCCACAATTCATTGGCTTCATCAGTACTTTTGGGCCAGGGCAACTCGTCGCGCACGGGATTAAAGGATTCTTGCTTCGAGAAATCCATCGGCTTCTTCAGGAGCGCTGTGACCATTTGCTGCCGTTCGGCGAGGCGTTCGAGATAGCGTTGGAATATTTGATGAGCTGGGCGCATGTTTCCAAAGCGTACTTGGTCGTCAAGTCGGGTGGCATAAAGTTTCTCGAAAGAATCCACATCGCTCTGCAAAAAAATCATGTGCCCAAAATCGAGGGCGTTCAGGTAGTTTTTCAGGTGATGTTTTGAAATCTCATCATTCAACTGGGTCTGGCGGTAATGAATCTGGCCGATAATTTGACCGACGGTCTTAGTGATGCGGCCGGACTGTTCTTTGGTGAGTTCGGCGTGAAGCGTTGCCAGCGGAAGGGCTAGCATCAAGGTGAGCACAATGCGACTTTTCATCTGCGGTATGGTGACGTTTGGAGGGGATTAGGCAAACTTTATCCCCGTAAGTTGTTCGGTGGGGGTTGTGTGTTTTTGGGGTAATTCAGCTTTGACGTCGGCGGCGGGTTCGTTACAAACAGAGCATGCCACTGACACAATCCGTTGTTCTCTCGCAAAGGTTTCTGGGTTCAATCTACTTGTTTTTGACCGTCTGTCTACTGTCCATCACTGGTTGCCAAACCTCGGCTCCGAATGAAACGGGTTTTCGCAGCCTGTTTGACGGCAAATCTTTGAAGGGCTGGACAATGATCAATCCGAAGGGCGGAGGCTTTGCGGTCACCAACCTAGTGGAAGACGGCGTGACTTCGCCTGTTATTTACTGCCCCAAAGGCGGCGGCGGTGCGTTGTTGTCCGAGGAGGAATACGCGGATTTCATTTTGCGTTTTCAATTCAAGTTAACGTGGGGTGCCAATAACGGGCTGGCGATTCGAACGCCCATGCAGGGCAAGGCGTTGGCCTATGAAGGCACGGAATTGCAGATTCTCGATAATGCGAACGCGGAGGAGCGTTATGGCCGAGAGCTGAAGCCGGAACAGTTTCACGGAGCGATATACAACGTGGCAGCCCCGCGCCTACTGAATATGCAACGGCCGGTTGGTGAATGGAACGAACAGGAGGTGGCGGTGATTGGGCGGCGAGTGATTGTGCGGCTCAATGGCCGTGTGATTCAGGATGTGGATTTGAACAACATCAAGGATCCGGCGATTTTGCTGAAGCATCCAGGACTGTTGCGCGAGAGCGGGCACATTGGGTTTTTGGGTCATAAAGACGAAGTGTATTTTCGCAACATTCGCATCAAGCCGGTGGCGAAAGTGCTGCTGAACAACAAACACCCCAATGGATTTAAGCCCTTGTTTAATGGGGAGTCACTGGCCAATTGGCAGGGGGTGCTGGCCAAGCCGAATAACGATCCCACCAAACGCGGCGCTCTGACCGCTGATGAACGCGTGCTGCAACAGGCGTCGGCGGACCAGAAGATGCTGGCCCATTGGCGGGTGTTGGATGGCGAGCTGCGTTTTGATGGGCAGGGCGATAGTCTGAGCACGGTGCGCCAGGATTATGCGAATTACGAACTTTGGCTCGATTGGAAGATTGGCCCTAAAGGCGACAGCGGAGTTTATTTGCGAGGTCATCCGCAGGTGCAGATCTGGGATCCGCGCGGCGATGATAATCCGCTGGCCGCCTCGGGGAGCGGGGCGTTATTTAACAACAAGAAGACACTCAAAGAACCCTTGGTCAAGGCCGACCGAATTGCGGGTGATTGGAATCGCTTTAGAATTTTGATGATCGAGGATCGCGTGCACGTCTATTTAAATGGGCAGCTCGTTGTAAAGAACACGCCATTGGAAAACTACTGGCAAGAGGGCAAACCGTTGCCGAGCCAAGGTCCGATTGAGTTGCAAGCCCACGGCAGTCCGCTGTCTTTCCGAAATATTTACCTGCGAGAAATCAAATGAAACCAACGACTCGTCGTTCCTTTCTCCAAACCACCGGCGCTGTAGCGGCGTTTCCCTTTGTTGGGAAGGTGTTGGGCGCCAATGAAAAATTAAACATCGGCGTTGTGGGGGTTGCTGGCCGCGGTGGTGGTAATATGCGCGACGTTGCTGCGGTGAAAGAATCCCACATTGCGGCCTTGTGCGACGTGGATCAAAAAAATCTCACCGCTGCCGCCAAGCAATTTCCCGATGCCCAGCGTTATCGGGATTTTCGGAAAATGCTGGAGCAAAAGGATTTGGATGCGGTTGTGTGCAGCACGCCCGATCATACGCACGCCATCGTGGGCGTGAGTGCCCTGAAAAGTGGTCGTCATTTATATTGCGAAAAACCCTTGGCGCACACGGTCACCGAAGTGCGGGCCTTAACCGAGGCGGCCGCCAAGCATAAGCGCGTGACCCAGATGGGGAATCAAATTCATTCTGGCAGCAATTACCGACGCGTGGTCGAGTTGGTGCAAGGTGGCGCGATTGGCGAAGTGCGCGAAGTGCATGTTTGGGCAGGCGCGCAATATGGAAACATCGGGTTATCCAAAGCCGATGCGCCGATCCCAAAGGATTTGGATTACGACTTGTGGTTGGGGCCATTGGCGTATCGGCCGTTCCGCAAGGAATATGCCCCGTTTCATTGGCGACACTTTTGGGAGTTTGGAGGAGGCACCTTGTCGGATTTCTGGTGTCACTATGCGGATTTGGCGCATTGGGCGCTGGATCTCAAACACCCGCTGACCATCCATTCACAGGCTGGTGAGGCACGGCCGGAGCGCGTCACCGAGTCCATGCGGGTGGAATATACCTATCCCGCGCGTGGCAAGCAGCCGCCGGTAAAGCTTGTTTGGTATCAGGGGAATGAACGTCCTATGGTTCTCACCGAGGCACAACGGAAGCAATGGAAGAGCGGTGTTTTGTTTATGGGCGAGAAAGGAAAATTATTTTCAAATTACGGCTCATACCGGCTGATGCCGGAGGATCAGTTCAAGGGGTTTCAGCCGCCGCCCAAGACCATTCCCGAATCCATCGGGCACCATGCCGAGTGGGTGAAGGCCTGCCGCGAGGGCGGCCGATGCGGCAGCGATTTCAGCTATGCCGGACCGCTCAGTGAATGTCCGTTACTGGGGACTATATCGCATCGGTTAGGCAACGTGAAACTGGACTGGGACTGGAAGGCCATGAAGGCGAAAGGGTTGCCGGAGGCCGATCGGCTGATCCGCCACCAATACCGTGCGGGCTGGGCGCTCTAGCGGGTAAGTTCAGCTCGACATTCGGGGCGGTTTTACCAAGATTGAGTTCAGGAAAGGGGGCGAACCGAAGTGGTCGGTTCATTTGCTTTGTCCAAACTCAAAACATTGCGAACCTTGCTTCGCGGGTACGAATCGTGCTTGGTCGCGTATTCCGGCGGGGTGGATTCAGTCCTGCTCGCACATGTGGCGTATGAGGAATTAGGTGGCCGCATGTTGGCCGTGATTGCTGATTCGCCCAGCTTGCCCCGACTGGAGTTGACCGATGCCAAGGCGGTTGCCGTGGAGTTTGGCTTTCCTTTGGAGATCGTGGGCACGGGAGAATTTGAGAATCCCGACTACCACAACAATCCGGTCAACCGCTGTTACTTCTGTAAACATGAGCTTTTCACGCACATGGAATTGATTGCAGCTCAACGGGACTTTCGCGTGCTGGCGTATGGCGAGAATCTGAGTGACGCGGGCGATTGGCGGCCAGGCGCGCAGGCGGCCGGTGAATTTGAAGTGCGGGCGCCCTTGCGCGAGGCGGAGTTCTCCAAGGCCGATGTACGGGAGGTTTCGCGTGCGCTTGGTTTGCCTACGGCGGATAAGCCGGCGATGCCCTGCCTGAGTTCGCGCATTCCTTATGGGGAAAGGGTGACTCCGGAAAAAGTGGGCATGATTGAGCAGGCGGAAAATGCCTTGCGCGATTTGGGCTTTAGCGAAGTGCGGGTACGGCATCATGAGGCGGGGCCGTTGGCGCGGATTGAGGTGGTCCCTCGTGAAATGGGCCGTTTGCGATTAGTGGAAACCTTTGAGCAGGTAAAAGCGTCTTTCAATCAGATTGGATATGCGGAAGTGGAAATCGATGGTGCCGGTTATCGGCGCGGTAGTTTGAACCCCGCGGGAGTCATGAAGTAATGCCAGTTTTCGAATACACAGCCCGCGATGCAGGCGGACAGCAATCGCGCGGCACAGTTGAGGCGGCCGATCGTAATGGGGCAATGACCCAAATCTCGGCGCAGGGATTGTTTCCTGTTTCCATCACAGGCGGGAGCTCTGCGGTGGAGGCGGCCGCGGCGAAGCCGGCGTTTGCTGAGGACGCTCCGCGTCGGCGCAGTCAAGCCAAGCCCAAGCTGCAGGAACTGGCCAATTACACGCGGCAATTGGCAAATTTGCTGAAGGCAGGTATGCCGCTGACCGCTTCCTTGAGCAGTATGATCAACCTTGAGGGCAGTGGGGTGCCGCCGGCGGTCAGTGAGCAATTGCTGCATGACGTGCGCGAAGGACACAACCTCTCCGCGGCCCTGGCGAAGCATCCCGGTATTTTTCCAGAGATGTATGTAAACATGATCAAGGCCGGCGAGAGTGGGGGCTCGTTGGTGGAGGTATTGCTGCGGTTGGCTGAGCATTACGAGCGGTTTGCTGAGGTGCGCTCGAAGGTGACCTCGGCCTTGGTGTATCCAGCCTTTGTGATCGTGCTCGGCTTTGTGCTGATTTTTGTTTTCATGAGCTATATTCTGCCAAAGTTCATGAAAATCTTTGACGGCATGAATGTGGCCTTGCCGTTATCGACACAAATTTTGCAGAGTTTGAGTGGGTTTTTTGCGGTTTGGTGGTGGGCTGTTTTGGTGGGCTGTGTGTTGGTTTTTATTTTGTTGAAGGGCTACTTCAGCACGGCGATGGGGAGGGAGCGGCTGCATGGCTGGTTGCTTGAAGCCCCATTGGTCAAAAAGATCGTGCGGCCAACCATGTTTGGGCAATTCGCCCGGACACTGGGGGCGCTGTTGCGCAATGGCGTGCCGGTGTTGACAGCTTTGAAAATCACCGAAAGCGTGGTGCAAAATGTGGTTTTGCAAGATGCCATCGCCCGCGCGCGTGAAGGGGTGACCGATGGTAAAACACTGGCGCAACCTCTAGCGCGTAGTGGGGTGTTTCCTAAGCTCATGGTGGACTTGATTCACATTGGCGAACAGACCGGTGATGTGCCGTCGTCTCTGGAAAATCTGGCTGAAACATACGATAACGAACTGACCGCTAACCTGCGCGTGGTGACAACCTTGATTGAGCCCGTCTTGATTGTTTTCATTGCCGGCGCGGTGGGTTTCATGCTGGTTGGGGTGCTGCAGGCCATGTTCAAGATCACTTCCACAATAGGGCGATAAAATGAAGCGCGCGTTTACATTGGTGGAGCTCATGGTGGTGGTCGCGGTATTGGGGGTGATTATTGGGATTAGCATTCCATCGTTTCGATCCATTTTTGAAAAAGCGCCCTTGGAGCAGGCCATCAGTGATGTCGAGGACATGTGCCGACAGGCGCGCAGTGACGCGATCATCAACAAACGCACCATGGAACTCGTGCTGAACGATACGGAGGAGTCTCTGGTTCTGCGATCAGCGGCGCGCACGGTGATCGGAGTGGATCCGGATACGGGCGGTGAAGCGAATTTGGTGGAGCAAGGCGAAGTGCTGGATAGCGTGGAATTGACGGCGGACCTACAGATTATTGAGCCGGTGGATGAGGAGTTTGTCGGGCAATTAGAATTGCGGTTTTACCCCAATGGTACGGCCGAGCCGGTGGATTTGCGAGTGACGGATGGTAATGAAGCGTACATTCTGAGCTTGGATCCCGTGACTGGCCAGACGACTGTTGTGAACGAGAATCCGCGATGAAAAATGTTTATAACCAAACCATCCGGGCGTTTACCCTGGCCGAAGTATTGATCGCTGTGGGGATTTTTGTAGTCGCGATTTTTGCCATCCTGCAATTGGTGAACCAAGGTCTGGAGTTGGTGCGCGTAATGCAACAACAGCGGCCTGATATGGGCGCGTTGGCGGCAAAGACCTTGGTGGAATTGCCAGAGCCTGATGGAACGCTGGCGACCGGTCTGACTGAGCCGCTGGATGAGGATTTCGGCGGTAATGGCGGAGGCCAATTCACTCTTTATCCGGATGCCCGTTGGCAGCGAGATATCATGAGTTTGGATGCTACTAACGGGTTGTATCAGGCTACGATAACGATAGAAGAGCAAGTTGGGGGTGGCGAAAACACAGAATATCAGTTACGTTTTTTAATGTTCCGGCCGGACTTGGCGGAGCTGGAAATGGGCGGAGCTCAGGGAGCTGGATTGGGAGGAAGATAATGAAGAAAAAACAGGCAGCCTTTACACTGGTGGAAGCAATCGTCTCGGTTGCCGTCTTCTCTATTGTGTTGGCGATGGTTTACGGGGTGTTCTTTTCGCTGGCGCGCTCCACTGTGGCCGGCGCGGAGGCCACGGTCGAAATCCAGCGGCAACGGATTGCTCTCAAGACTATTGAAGACGCGCTGAGCGGCTTGGTGTATTACGAGCAAAGCAAAGAGCAGTATTCCTTTCTGGCGGACACTACGATTTTTGATTACCCCAGCATTAGCTTTGTGTCGCGGGTTCCTCCCGATTTCTTAGGTAACAAAGAGTTTGGTTCCCAGCGGTTGCGGCGAATTGAATTTACGGTTGAGGATGATGAGGATTTGGGCCGTTCGCTCGTGATGTACCAAGAGGCGCTCATGCAGCCGGTCAACACGCAGGATATTCGAGAGCCCAAACGCTGGGTTCTGGGGCCGAATCTAGACACATTTTTCTTTGTGTTTTGGAGTACAATTAACAACGAGTGGGTGAGTGAATGGACTGAAACCAATTCAGTGCCTTCTCGTTTGAAATTTGAATTAGCCTTTAAAGGAGCCGACGGTGAAGCGGCAAGAATTGAGGAAATCCAAAAACGCGAAATTGTTGTCTTCTCCGAGAGTATCACCCAGGCCATGCAAAATCCGCCTCTGCCACAAGCTAGGGGTGGCGGTTCGCGTGGGGGAAAAGGTGACCCTAGAACTAGTTCTAGGAAAAGGCCTACAGCAGAGCAAATTGCAGCGTGGCGCAAAAAACAGGCGGAGCGAAGTGGGCGTGATGGCAAGGATGGTAGAAGTCGGTATACTGACGCCCAAAAAGCTGAGTGGGCTAAAAGGATGAGGGAAAGGGCTAGCGGTAAGGGACGTAGTTCAGGTTCAGGAAAAGGCGGTCCCAGTGGCCCCAGGGCAGGAAGTGGCACAGGAAGCGGTACAGGAAGCGGTACAGGAAGCGGTACAGGAAGCGGTACAGGAA
>JAYOSV010000050.1:0-17277 GCA_038139415.1 Verrucomicrobiales bacterium
GGGTGATGGTGTCTGAGGTGGATCCCATCTGTGCACTGCAGGCTTGCATGGCAGGTTATCAAGTCACGACAGTTGAGGATGCGCTTACTGAGGCTGACATTTTCGTTACCACCACGGGAAATAAGGACATTATCACTGCGGACCATATGGCTCGCATGAAGGATCAGGCGATCGTCTGCAACATTGGCCATTTTGATAATGAAATTCAGGTGGCTGGTTTGGAGGCAATGGAAGGGGTCACGCGGGAAGTCATCAAAGACGATTCCATTCCTGGCGGTCCTGTGGATCGGTATACATTCCCGGATGGTCATTCAATTTATTTATTGGCTGAAGGGCGGCTCATTAATCTAGCCTGCGCGACTGGGCACCCGAGTTTTGTGATGTCCAATAGTTTTACGAACCAAACGATCGCGCAGATCGATATTCGTAAGAATCCTGATCGTAAAGTTGGTGTGTACCGCCTTGATAAACAACTCGATGAAGAGGTGGCACGACTGCACTTGGGTAAGTTGGGTGCGAAGTTAACCGAGCTTACGCCTGAACAGGCGGATTATATTAGCGTCCCGGTTGAGGGGCCGTATAAGCCTGAGCATTATCGCTACTAAAAAGCGGGGTATTTCATGGCGGGCTTCGGCCCGCCTTTTTTGTGGGCAGACTGCTCCTGTGAGCGCATGATGCGCCTGTGGCGCATCTTTCAATGAATCCTCCTTGCGGCGGGCAATGGGTTCGGCATGTGGGGGATGTGATGGAGTTTTCACTACACGGCCTGTCGGACACGCCCGAGGAATTGCGTGTATTTCTTCGAACCACGCTTGGTCGTGGGCGTCAGGTGCGGGAGGAAATCATCCGCGGTATTGAAGAACCTGATGTGCAGCTGGAAGGCAGTTGGCGTGATGTGCCCATGCGGTTTGATGGCGGTGGATGGTCGGTGAAACTGGCCTTGACGGAGGTGGGGTGGTTTCAATCTAAGGCATATGTAGTCGATGCAGAAGGCCGACAGCACTGGCCCGAAGGTGATAACATCGGGCTCTCGGTGCATCCCAATTCCTGCCGCACGGCCAATACCATTTACTGCGCTTTCCCGCGGATGTTTGGCCTTACAAAAACTCGACGTGAAACCGCGTCAATGGATCATGATCCACGAATCACATCGCTGGATGACCAAGGCTACACAGTCATCCCTCCGGGCGGTACTTTGCGAGATCTGAAAGCCGAGCTGCCGCACATTTTTGAAACGCTCGATTGTCGAATCCTCCATTTGTTGCCCGTGAATCCGACGCCGACCACATACGCGCGGATGGGGCGTTTTGGTAGTCCCTATGCCTGCGGGGATTTGGCGGCCATCGATCCTGCCTTGGTGGAATTCGATAAGCGAACGACGGGCGTGGAGCAATTTCGTGAACTGGCAAGGGAAGTGCACAGCCATGGCGGTCAGTTGTTTTTGGATTTGGTGATCAATCACACAGGCTGGGGCAGCACTTTGCAGGAAAATCATCCCGAATGGTTCCTTCGCGAACCCAACGATAATTTCGCCAGCCCTGGTGCGTGGGGCAACGTGTGGGCAGATTTAGTCGAGTTGGAGCCGAATCACCCGGAACTGTGGGAGCACATGGCTTCGGCGTTTCTTGAATGGTGCCGGCGCGGTGTGGATGGTTTTCGTTGTGATGCCGGCTACAAAGTGCCGATGCCAGTCTGGCGTTATATCACCGCCCGCGTGCGTGAGCACTTTCCTGACACAGTGTTCCTATTGGAGGGATTGGGTGGCGGTTGGGACGACACTGCGACATTGCTTACTGAGGGCGGATTACAGTGGGCCTATTCGGAGCTTTTTCAGGAGTATAGCGGGGAGCAGGTTGCCGGATATTTGGATCATGCGTTGGCACAAAGCGAACGCGTGGGCACGCTCATACATTATAGCGAAACGCATGACAACAGTCGGTTAGCAGCCAAAGGCCGAGAATGGTCTCTGTTGCGAAATCGCCTCAGTGCTCTGGTGAGTGTCAAAGGCGGCTTCGGTTTTGCGAACGGGGTTGAGTGGTTGGCCGATGAACAGATCAATGTTCATTCAGCGCGCGGGCTAAATTGGGGTGCCGAAGATAATATCGTTTTGGAATTGGCACAACTGAATCGCTTACTTAATCAGCATCCGTGTTTTCGAGATGGTGCACAGCTTGAGCGCATGTGCGCGCCTGATAGTAAATTGTACCACTTGCGCCGTACTTCGGCAGATGACGATACTGAAGTCAGGGTGATCGCTAATCTGGATGCAGATGAAGGGCAAACGGTGGGTGATGCGTTGGTCGGTTGGGTTGATCTATTGTCGGGGAATATCTTTGAAGGGGGCAGTGTGCGTCCCTGGGCAGTTCTTTGCCTTGCTCCAGAGGAATTTAAATTAGGTGCTGATCGTTACGAGTTAAAACGTGCGCAGGCAGCTTGGGCGTACCAGTGCCTATCGGTGCGTTTTGAACCGGAAGAGTTGGGTGACGTGAACTGGCTAGAGCTTGCAGAACTGGCAGCCGAAAACCCAACCGAATTTGTGGCGGCTACTGCTGCCATTCAGGAAATAGATTGGTCCAGTGATTTATTGGCGCAGCTACGGGAGTCGGTTAATTCAGAGCAGTTTCCAAAGATCAATATTTGGAGACGGCGTGATTCCTCTCGCGTCATGTCAGTCCCTGCTGGTCACTGGCTAATGGTCTGCGATGAAATGCCGTTTGAAGTTCAGATATCGGGGGACAGTGCGCCGTGTCTGGTGAGTTCTGTGGCAATGGGGGACACTCATATCGCTTCATTGGGCCCCATGGAGGAAGCGGGCCGCTATGGAATATCATTCCAAGAACGTGGAGGTGAAGGGGCTTCGGTTGAGGGTAGTCTTGCGGTTTTTTCTTTCGAACCGACTAATGAATCTTTTGATGCACAAACCGTTCGGCGGGTTCGTGAGTCGCTCGAGGCGCCGGTGGCATTGTTGACTAATGGGCGCGGGGGAATGGCGCGAATACCGGTTGATTTGGGGGCGATAAAATCGAAATATGACTGCCTTTTGGGGGCGAATCTCCATGCCGATGCGCCCGTGGATCGCCATGTTTTTGCCAAACGGATACGATTGTGGGCTGTGGCGGATGGTTTTATCAGCACCTTAGACGCGGATAATCTGATTCACTTTGAACCCGGGCCTCCAGCGCGTTGGCGTTTTCTAGTAAGTGCGGGAGATTTTCAAGCCGTCGAAGTGGAGGTTGAGGCCGCCATGCCGGACGGTCACAATGCCACGGTGCTGACGTTCCGGCGTTTGGATGATGCTCCAGTGCTTGGTCGAATGTTGCAGTCGGATAGAAAATTCAGTCTTACGGCGCGTATTGATTTGGAGGATCGCAGCTTTCATGAGGAAACGAATCTGAACCCAGAAGGCGAGTCGTATTTTAGGGAAAGATTGAAGTGCGAAGAGGGGGGCTTTGCTTTCGCATCGACATCGCATCGCGGATTACGCGTGAGTGTGAGTCGCGGGTGTTTTCACCTAGAAGAAGAACCCATTTTTAATGTGGCGCATCCAATTGAGGCGAGCCGAGGGCAGGCTGAATCCGGTGATGCGTATAGTCCCGGGTGGTTTGAGATTACGTTAAAGCCTTCAGAGGAATCGGTTCTGACAGTGTCCGCTGAATCACAGTCGCCCCCTCCGGTTTCAGGCAAGCAGACAACCGTTTCTTTTGAGGAGCGGTTGCGGGGTTCGATGAAAGCCTTTGTAGTCGATCGAGGGGAAGGCAAAACGGTGGTGGCGGGCTATCCGTGGTTTTTGGATTGGGGCAGGGATACCTTTATTGCTGCGCGCGGTTTATTATCGGCTGGATGGACTAAAGAGGTTTTTGGGATCGTGAAGGCGTTTGCTCGGTTTGAGGATCGAGGGTCGCTGCCTAATGTTTTAAACGGCGAGAACGCCTCCAATCGCGAGACTTCCGATGCTCCATTGTGGTTTGGTAAGGTCTGTGCCGAATTGGCTGAGGTTGTGGGAGAGGATATCTTTACCGAAAAGATGGGGGATGGTCGGCAATTGTGCGAAATTCTTATTTCAATTGGGTGCGGTTATCGCGATGGCACGCCTCATGGGATTCGAATGGATTTGGAGAGTGGTCTGATTTGGAGCCCGTCTCATTTCACGTGGATGGATACCAATTATCCTGCAGGTACTCCCCGCGAGGGGTATCCTGTCGAGATTCAGGCACTGTGGATTGAGTTGCTTGGACTTTTGATACGCTTGGATTCCGGAGGAGGTTGGAATGTGTTGGAACGTCGCGCGCGGGAGTCATTTGAGCGCTATTTTTGCCAGACATCTTCCGGCTGGGTTGCAGATTTATTACCTGCCGCGAATGGCGTGAAACCCTCGGGGGCCCCTTGTGACGATTCTTTGCGCAGTAATGCCCTAATAGCCGTGGCGCTGGGGGTCGTGCCGTTGTCGATGGGCCGTGCAACGGTGTTGGCGGCGTGCGATCATTTGGTAGTTCCGGGAGCCATGAGATCTCTGGCACCACTTTCAGTGTCGGTGCCTTTGCCAGTGCGATCGGTCGATGGAGAGTTGTTGAATGACCCAGGCAACCCCTATTGGGGGCGCTATGAGGGAGATGAGGACACGCGCCGCAAGCCGGCCTATCACAATGGCACCGCCTGGGGGTGGCAATTGCCGTTTCTGAGCGAATCAATTATCCAGTGTTGGCCAAATGATGAAGGGGCGCTCAGGGCTGCCCGCGCCTATCTCTTAACTATGGAACCTTTGTTGAATGCGGGTTGTCTGGGGCATCTCCCGGAGGTGATGGACGGAGACACGCCGCATACCCAGCGTGGTTGTGATGCTCAGGCCTGGAGCGCCACGGAAGCTTATCGTGTTTGGCAGTTGCTGCAGAAATAAACTAATGAAAACAAACGATGCTAAAAAATTCGACTCCCTGCTGGATGAATATTTCAAGCAGACCTTGGCTGCGCGGCCGGTTTGGGGAAATCACCTCGGAATAAGAGCTGCTGAGGGGAAGTTGGAGGAGCCGACTTTAAAAGCGCTTCGAGCTGATGAAAAGCGGCGGCAAAAACTCCTGACCGAACTGGATCGCTTGGCCCCTTCAGCACTGAGCGCAGAGCAGCATCTTGATCGACTTGCGGTACGAGCGATGCTGTTGGCGGAATGTGAGGATTTCGATCGTGGAATACACCGGCTCGATCCGGACGCGGTCGACCACTTATTCGGCGCGTTACTGCATGAATTGCAACGTGGAGAAGATGAGCCGGCCCGAGCCCGCCGGAATGTGCGGGCATTACTTGAACAAGCGCCCAAATACTTGCGCCAAGCGGCGCGGTTGGTAGATCGGCCTGAACGTGTTTGGCGGAAGGTGATGGATCAAACCGTGGCTGGTGCGGGGGCGTTGTTTGAGGCGGTGAGATCCTTTATGGGAGCTAATGCTGAACGGTTGATCGCCACTTCTCAGAAGGCTGTTGCTCATTATCACACAGAAGTGATGGCGCGTCCGTTGGCTGCAAAAAACTCATTTGCATTGGGTGCGACACGGTTGCAACGGCGGGTGCGTGATGAGCTTGGGCTCGATTATACTTTGGGGCAGGTGGAGTCTCTGGCGTTAAGTGAGGCCGATCGTGTGGGCGGATTGCTCGCCAAGGTCTGTGCCAAGTATGGGCGCGGACGGTCAGCGGATGCCATCATTGAAAAAGCCCGGTCTGAATGGAATCCGGGGGGTGGTTTACTGGACGTGTATCGTGCGGAAACGGACCGAGTGGCTTCCGGATTCCGGAAAGCTAAGGCGGTGGGTTTTCCTGTGGGGGATGAATTGCAGGTACGCTTGGTTCCGGAGTTTATGCGGCACTTGTATCCTACCGCCGCGTATTCTTCGCCGGGGCCATTTGAGAAACGGCAACGTGGCATTTTCTGGGTGAACGATTTGTCGCTGGCTAAATCTTCAGCGGCAGAAAAATTATCCGAGGTGCAGCAGCATTTTGGTATATCACTGACGGCTGCACATGAGGCGTATCCCGGACATCATTTGCAATTCGTTACTGCCAACGGTCATGCCCGAAAATGGCGACCGCTTTTTGCGCATGCGGTGTTTTATGAAGGTTGGACGTTGTGGTGCGAGCAGATGATGACCGATCTTAAGATTGACCGCTCCCCTTGGACTAACATCATCCAATTGCACGATGCCTTGTGGCGGGTGCACCGAATTCTGGTTGATTTGCGTCTGCAAACTGGCCGCTACACTTATGAGCAGGGCGTGAAGCATTTGATGAAGCATGTGGGCTTCACCAAGGCGCGAGCGGAGGCAGATGTGAACTGGTACACCAGTGCGCCCGCGGTGCCGATGAGTTACTGGCTTGGGCGACTCGAAAACGCACGTTTACACAAACGGCTCGTCAAGGGACGTGGCTGGAGTTTGAAACGGTTCAATGATTGGCTCCTGTCTCACGGAACACTCCCGCAAAGCTGGTTGGAGAAATACATGCTTGATTAACGAATCGAATTTGCAAATCGCCACCGATTTGCGACATTCCGCGCATGGAACTGCTTCCGTTTGGAGATTTGCCAGCGTACAAGCCGCGCGACTTTGTGCCTGCCGATTTTAAAGTATCCGGTTGGGATGTTATTGAGCCTTTGTTTGATCAACTCGAAAACGACCTTGAATCGTGTGAAAGTTCGGGATCATTGGAGGCCTGGCTGCTCAAGGTGAGTGAAGTCGCTGCAATTCTCGATGAAGATGGGTCACGCCGGTACATTGCGATGACCTGCCATACCTCCAGTGATGAGGCGAAGGGGGCGTATCTTGATTTCGTTGAAAATATTGAGCCGCATTTGAAGGAGCGGTTTTTTCAGTTAGCCAAAAATTTTGTGTCTCATCCGCAGCGCGAAAATTTACCCAAAGAGCGTTATGAAATTCTGAATCGTGATTGGCAATCCATGGTGGATTTATTCCGCGAAGAAAATGTGCCGCTGGAGACAGAGGAATCAAAGCTCGGCCAGAAATACCAGGAAAATATGGGTGCGCTGACAGTGGAGTTTCAGGGGGAAGAAAAGACGCTTGTTCAAATGGGCGTCTATTTACAGGAGACAGATCGTTCTGTGCGGCAGGAGGCTTGGGAACGGGTTGCTGGCCGACGCCTTGAAGTGGCCGATGAATGTGATCGTCAGTTTGATGAGCTAAAAGATTTACGGATCCAAATTGCCGGTAATACGGGTTTTGCAGATTACCGTAATTTTAAGCATGTCTCCAAGGGGCGGTTCGATTATCAACCGGAAGATTGTTTTAAGTTCCACGAAGCGGTCGAAAATGTGGTGATGCCGGCCTATAATGAAATGCTAGCCGACCGGCGTTCTAAGCTAGGGTTGGATACGCTTCGGCCATGGGATACTTCAGTGGATCCGGATGGCTTAGAACCACTCAGGCCATTTACTGAAGTAGAGGAGATGGTTGCCAAAACCAAGGGGATATTTGATAAGGTAGATGGAGAACTTGCCGCTGGTTTTCAAACGATGAGAGACCGGCGGTTGCTGGATTTGGCCAACCGTAAAGGGAAAGCCCCAGGTGGATATCAGAGTAGCCTTCCCGAGGCACGTCTGCCGTTTATTTTCATGAATTCCGTGGGGTTACAGCGCGATGTGGAAACCCTACTTCATGAAGCAGGGCATGCATTCCATACTCTGGCTGCTCAGGGCGAGGATATCCATGAATATCAGCATGCGCCACTCGAGTTCTGCGAAGTCGCCTCGATGAGCATGGAGCTGGTGGGGAATGAGCACTTAGAGGAATTTTACTCCTATGATGATTGCGTGCGTGCACGACGACAACATTTGGAAGGGATCATTGGTTTATTCCCTTGGATTGCGACGGTGGATGCTTTTCAGCACTGGATTTATACGCATCCAAAGCACACCTTGGAAGAACGTGATGAAGCTTGGAACGGGTTGCTTGACCGCTTTGGAGGGGACATTGATTGGAGTGGGCATGAGAAGGCTCGGACCAAGATGTGGCACCGCCAAAGTCACATATTCCTCGTGCCGTTCTATTATATTGAGTACGGCATTGCCCAATTGGGAGCTTTAGGGGTGTGGAACAACAGCAAGACTGACCGTACGCAAGCGCTTTCAGATTATAAAAAAGCGCTGGCGCTAGGCGGTTCCCGACCTTTGCCAGAGCTTTTTGCCGCTGCAAATATTCCTTTCCAATTTGACACGGAGGCCTTTAAGCCGCTCGTTGAACTGGTCCAATCTGAGTTGGCGGCATTAAAATAAAATGCTCGAAGACCGCTCATATATGCGCGAGCCGGAATGGCGTCCCGAAGCCTCTCGAAGCGGAATTTCGCTATGTCTCACGTTAATTCTAATCAATGTTGCTTGTTATATTCTGCAGCACACTGTTCGAGGTTTTGAGGAAACGTTAGCCCTATTTCCGCAGCGTCTTCAAAACGGGAATGTTTGGGAGTTGTTGAGTTACCAATTCTTGCATGGCGGACTTTTCCATCTATTGATCAATTGTGCGATGATCTGGTTCGCTGGGCGTCAAATTGAAGAGGCTCTGGGGAAGGCTAAGTTTCTTGTTTTGTATTTGGTGGCCGGCATATTCGGCGGATTGCTTCAATGCGCACTTTCATGGAGTGGCTTTTTGCCGCCAGCTGGAGTAGTCGGAGCCTCAGCGGGTATTTTTGGTCTGATCGCCGCGTTCGCGATGGTCTACTGGGAGCGGGAGCTGACATTTTTAATCATGTTTGTCATTCCTGTTCGGATGAAAGCAAAATACCTATTGATCGCATTGGCGGTGATTGGGGTTTTGGGAGTTATCTCCAAGGAAGGCGGCATTGCCCATGGGGCGCATCTGGGCGGGATGATTTGGGGCGTGCTGTTCATTTTGCTGTTTATTCAGGGTGGCACTTATTCAGGCGCAGAATCCTGGTGGGATCAATTGAGAGACAGGTTTAGTTCTGGGCATCGTCGTAAAGTGGTCACCATTGATGGCGGAGCCCGTGCGTATTCTCGGGGTCAAATAAAAGCTGAGGAAGTGGACGAAATCGATTTTGTGGAATCTGAGGTGGACCCGATTCTGGATAAAATTTCTGAAAAAGGCATTCAAAGCCTTACGGAACGGGAGCGGAAAATCTTAGAGCAGGCTCGAAAAAAAATGAGGCGTTAACTTCTAACGCTGGACGTACAACGCGCCTCCCTCGTAACTTTCTCGCGTATGATTCCGCGATATTCGCGCCCGGAAATGCGGGCTATTTGGACTGACGAAAATAAGCTAAACCTTTGGCTGCAAATTGAAATGCACGCCAGTGAGGCTCTGGTGAAGGAGGGGATTGTTCCTAAGGCTGATTTTGCTCGGATGCAGGCTGGCGCTAAAAAATGCTTCGCCGATCTCCCGGGCTTAGTGCAGCGCCAGAAGGAGCTGGAGCGCACCTTGAATCATGATGTCATTGGTTTCACCACAGCGGTTGCGGAAAAGGTTAATCACAAGGCCAGTCGCTGGCTGCATTTTGGCTTAACCTCAAGTGATATTGTGGACACCGCGTTCGCCGTGCAGATGAAGCAAAGCGCGGAGCTGTTGATCAAGGACGTTAAAAAAGTTCGTAAAGCCATTGCGAAACAGGCCCGTCGTCACAAGTTCACCCCTTGTATTGGCCGCAGCCATGGTATTCAGGCGGAGCCCACGACCTTTGGTCTTAAAATGGCGCTGATGTATGACGAATTTGGGCGAGCTTTGGAGCGATTGGAGCGAGCCAAGGAGATTTCTTCCATTGGGAAACTTTCTGGGGCGGTGGGGACGAATGCCCATTTGCCGCCGCGCGTGGAAAACTACGTTTGTCGCAAATTGGGCGTCAAGCCCGCCCCGATGGCGACGCAGGTGATTCAACGTGACAACCATGCCGAATTTTTGAATGCCATTGCTGTGGTGGGGGCCAGTATGGAACGTTGGGCTGTTGAGTTCCGTCACTTGCAACGGACAGAAGTGCTGGAAGCAGAGGAGCCATTCACTAAAGGGCAAAAGGGAAGCAGCGCGATGCCACACAAACGCAACCCGATTACTTGGGAGCGCATTACGGGACTATCCCGTGTGCTGCGCGGTAATGCCGTGGCGGCCATGGAAAATGTGGCTTTATGGCACGAACGTGATATTTCACATAGCAGCGTGGAGCGCGTGATTTTCCCGGATTCTTGCACCTTGTTGAATTACATGTTCTCACTTTTACAGAAGATGATGGAAGGGCTGAATGTGTATCCCAAAAATATGAAAAAGAACTTGGGCATCAGTTTAGGCATGTGGAACAGTCAAACCGTACTGCTAGCCCTGATACGAAAGGGGTTAACGCGCGAAGATGCCTACGCCTTGGTTCAGCGTAACGCTATGGAGACTTGGGCGGTGAAACATGCAGGGCGCGATGACGCGGATTTTTTGGAGCAGTTAATGGCTGACCCGGATGTGTCCCGACACTTTAAGGAAGCTGAATTGAAATCCTTATGCTCTGTGGAGTTCCATCAACGTCATATTAACGCGCGCTTCAAAGCATTGGGGCTCTAGTTTTTGCGTTTGAGCAAATAATCCGCCATGGCCTCTAGGGCCACGGCTTTGCCGCGGAAAGGTTTGAGCGCGGTGAATGCTTTGTCGGTTAGTTCCTTGGCGATTCGCTCGGATTTTTTGAGGCCCACAATGGCCGGGTAGGTTGCCTTGTCTGCGGCTTTATCTTTGCCAGCGGTTTTACCGAGTTGCTCGCTGGTTTGGGTTACATCAAGGATGTCGTCGATCACCTGGAAGGCAAGGCCGATGTGGTAGCCGAAATCGGTCAGCGCCTGAAGTTGGGTGGGCGTGCAATTAGCGCTCATGCCCCCGAGCCGAGCCGAGCAGGTGAGCAGGGCGCTGGTTTTGCGTTCGTGGATGTACTGGAGCTTTGGTCGGTTCAGCTTTTGCCCTTCGCCTTCGAGATCAGCGACTTGCCCGGCGATGAGCTGAAGTGACCCGCTTGTTTTGGCAAGATCTAGAATCATATCACGCACGGGGTAACGTCGGGTGGGTTTCGTTTGGGCCGCTAGTTCAAAGGCCTGAGTCAGCAGGGCGTCGCCCGCTAAAACGGCAATGCCTTCGCCAAACACTTTGTGGCTGGTGGGGCGGCCGCGGCGAAAATCATCATTATCCAAGGCTGGTAAATCATCGTGGATCAATGAGTAGGTATGGATGCATTCAATTGCGCAGGCAACCGGCAGGGCGTTCTCAACCTTTCCTCCACAAGCTTCAGCGGCGGCCAAGGCGATGATCGGGCGGACACGCTTGCCGCCCGCAAACAAGCTATGCCGCATGGCGCGGTGGATAGTGGTGGGCTTGGTGCGTGCTGGGGGCAGGAGCTTATTGAGGGCCTGATCGACAATCCGGGCGTGTTTCCGGGCGTATTGTTTAAGGTCGAATGAGGCGGTGGACGGCACGCGGAGTTTCTAGCGGGCCACGCGAAAGAGGGCAAGAGAGGATTTTGGGGTTGCGTTTGCCCGTCAACAGGCTATTTTCACGCGCTTTTACGAATGAATGCTGAACTTTGCAATGATGCGGGAGAGTTGATTGGAAACCCCAACGTGTTGGTGAACATTGTGTCCACCCGCGTTCGTCAGCTTAATAACGGTGACCGCCCCCTGCTTGATGCCCCATTACTGGGTGCCGCGGACATGGCGCTTACTGAATTGGTGGATGGCAAGATGGACTATGAGTTGACTGACCCGGTGGCAGTTCAAATTCATACCGCCAAGACCCCGAAGAAATAACGGGCTTCCGTCAGAAGCTTTCGTGACCAGAAGGGTGACCTTCTGGTTTTTTTGTGATGAGCGACGAAATCCTCAAAAACTCCAAGGCGCGACGTGATTACGAGATCATTGAGACGCTGGAAGCGGGCCTTGTATTACGAGGCACGGAGGTGAAGTCTTTGCGCGCAGGAAAAGGCCAGTTGCGAGAATCCTTTGCCCGGGTGGAGTCTGATGGGCAGGCGTGGCTGAATAATTTCCATATCGACGAATATTCGCACGGTAACGTGCACAACCATCGCCCGATGGTGCCGCGGAAATTATTACTGCACCGCAAGGAGATCGATCGACTGCAAGGACTCACCCAAGCCAAGGGGTTGGCGCTGATCCCCTTGAAAATGTACTGGAAGAACGGTCGCGTAAAAGTATTGATCGGGGTGGGGCGAGGCAAGAGCCATGCGGACAAGCGCGAGACGATCAAGAAACGTGAGTCGGATCTCGATCTCCGGCGTGCCACCATGCAATACATGAAGGGCAAATAAAAAACGCGGCTGAAATCAGCCGCGCTTCTAAAATTTCCAATTAAAGACTAGGCTTGGTCCGGCTTCCAATTTCGCTTGGGCGCTTTGGTAACGAGGCCCTTCTTGATGGCGCTGGCAGCGACGCGCACGTACTTCACGGTGCCATTTTCATCAATGATCTTCACTCGCTGCAGGTTCGGGGCGAAAATACGTTTGTTGACCTTGGTCACGTGCCGGCCAATACCACCGTCTTTTTTCGCTTTACCGCTGCGGCTGATGCTGCCTCCCACGAAGGGACGCTTACCTGTAATTGTGCAAACTCTAGCCATTTTTGGACCTCGTTTTAAGGGCCACGGAAGATAGCAGCCGGGAAGGGGCTGGCAAGCCATTATTCCGAGTTTTTACAAAATTCGGTCATCAATGGCCAGATTAAGTCCGGTCAAGGCCTCCGCCACCGGTTTCACGCCTTGGTCGCCTTGTCCGTGAATCCGCACGGAAACAGCGTTGGATTCCATTTCTTTTTGGCCAATCACCAGCATGGTGTGAACTTTTGCGGTTTCGGCTGCCCGAATTTTGCCGCCAATTTTATCCCCAGAAATATCGATGGTGGCGCGAATTCCAGCGGCCTTCAAGTCTTTGAGGAGCTGCTCGGCATACTCGTTTTGGCGGTCGGTAATAGGCAACACGCGGACTTGTTCGGGGGCTAGCCACAGCGGGAAGTTGCCGGCGAAATGTTCGATAAGAATTCCCATGAACCGCTCGAAGCTGCCGAAGGGCGCGCGGTGAATCATTACGGGCTGATGCGGGGCATTATCCGGCCCAATATACTGGAGATTGAAGCGCTCAGGCAGATTGTAATCCAATTGCACGGTGCCCAGTTGCCATTCGCGGCCAAGGCAATCTTTGACCATGAAGTCGAGCTTCGGCCCATAGAACGCGGCTTCTCCCGGGACATTTTCATGGACAATATTCATATCCCTTGCGACACGCCTCAGTGTTTCCTCGGCGGCATCCCAATTGGCGGGGTCGCCTGTATATTTGTCGCTGTTCGGATCGCGCAGACTCACCTGTACCCGGTAATCATTTAAGCCTAAGGTGCGAAGCGTTTTCAGCGTAAGATCGACTGTGTCTCGGATTTCGCCCTCTACTTGCTCTGGCGTGCAAAAAACATGGGCATCATCCTGCGTGAGCCCACGCACGCGAGTCATGCCGCTGAGTTCGCCGCTTTGTTCATATCGATAGACGGTACCAAACTCTGCCAATCGGATGGGGAGTTCGCGGTAGCTGTGTTTTTCCGCCGCAAAAATCTGGATGTGGTGCGGGCAGTTCATGGGTTTCAGAAGATATTCCTCATCTTCATCCGCCTTAATGGTGGGGTATTGACTCTCCTTGTAATACGGGAAATGGCCCGATTTTTTGTAGAGTTCAATGCTGCCAATGTGCGGCGTGAACACCGGGTTATAACCGCGCTGGAGTAGCTCGCTCTGCATGAAGTTTTGCAGTTCAGTGCGCACGATACCGCCCTTCGGCATCCATAACACGAGTCCCTGGCCGACTGTGGGGGACAGCGTGAAGAGGCCTTGTTCTCGGCCGATCTTGCGGTGATCTCGCTTCTTGGCTTCCTCCTGCGCTTCCAGCCATTCGTTCAGCTGTGTTTTGTTTTTAAACGCCGTACCGTAAATACGTTGGAGCTGTGGGTTTTTTTCATTGCCGCGATAATAAGCGGCGGCCACGCGCAGTAGCTTGAAAGCTTTCACGTTGCCCGTGCGCGGCACATGCGGGCCGGCACAGAGATCGATGAATTCGCCATTCTGAAAGAATGTAATTTGTTCACTTTCAGGAATGTCATCAATGCGCTCCAGCTTATAGGGCTGGTTGATGGATTGGTAATACTGCTTGGCTTCGTCGCGGGTTTTCTCTGAGAAATCGAAGGTCTGGTTTTCCTTTACCACCTTTTTCATCTCCGCTTCAATTTTTTCAAAATCTTCCGGGCTGAAACGATGTTCGAGGTCGAAATCGTAATAGAATCCCTCCTCCGTGGGTGGTCCGATATCCAGCTTGGCCTCAGGCCAAAGGCGGAGCACAGCCGTCGCCAGCACATGGGCACAGGAATGCCGAATGCGTGACACCTCATCCATTTGCTTCCGTTCCTCGATCGACTTGCGTTGCACTTCGTGTTTCGCGCCCTGCATGGGCGTTGGTCTAACGAAAAACAGCCCATTCGGCGAGTCGGAAATCCTTGTGATCAATTCCGGCTGGAGTTCGGCGGGGTCCGCGATACATTCGGGCCGATGAAGGAGTGGATTTCCGATTACATTGCCGCTGAACAGAAGGCGCTGGCCTCGATCCCGGTGGAACAAGTGGAACAGGCTATTCAGGCGGTCAAAGAAGCGCTGCAAAATGACCGTCAAATCTTTGTGTTCGGGAATGGCGGCAGCGCTTCCAATAGCTCCCATTTTGCGACCGATCTGGGTAAAGGCTCATCCGATGCAGTAGGGAAACGCTTCAAAGTGTTGTCCCTGAACGACAACGTGAGCTGGATGACCGCCATTGGTAATGACTACGAGTACGAAGGGATCTACAAACGACAATTGGAAAACTACGGCCAAACCGGCGATGTGGTCCTTACCATGAGTGTCAGTGGTAGCTCTCCTAATCTCGTGGAGGCCTGCAAATGGGCCAAGGAAAACGGACTGCATGTCATCGCGTTAGTTGGGGGCAAACGTGGCACACTCACCGAGATTGCTGATAACAGCATTGTGGTGGAGGAAACCCATTACGGTCGGGCTGAGGATTGCCAAATGGGGATTGCACACATGATCTGCTACGCCTTCATGGAAAATCCCGGCCTCATGGAGTAGGCTCTCCGTATGCCGGCCTCCGAAGCCATCCGGAGCAAAGTCAGTGATTTGCCGCACAAGCCGGGCGTGTACCTCATGAAGGACCGTCTCGGAACGGTTGTTTATGTTGGGAAAGCACGTGATCTTCGAAAACGCGTGAGTCAATATTTTCATCCCTCGCGTCGGATGGCTTGGGATGTGAAATTCCGAGCGCTCGTCGATGCCATTCATGATTTTGATGTGCACCTCGTCAAGGGTGAGCCTGAGGCGTTGCTTCTGGAAAGTCGGCTGATCAAGGAGTATAGGCCGCGCTACAATGTCAGTCTTCGGGACGACAAGCGGTTTCTGATGCTCAAGGTCAATTTCAACGATCCTATTCCAAGATTCACGCTCACGCGACTTAAGGTGGACGATGGTGCCCGTTACTTCGGGCCGTTCCCCAGCAGTCGTGCATTGCGGCGATCATTGGATCTGGCTCGGCATCGATTTAATCTTCGTGGTTGCAAGCCGCTTCAACCCACAGAGCGCGATCACAAGCACTGCCTGTATGGTCATATTGAGGTGTGCAGCGCACCGTGCGTCGGCAAGGTGAGCGAGGAGCAATATCGAATGCAGGTTGAAAATGCCTGTGAATTTCTCGAGGGCCATTGTGCTGAAATGGTCGAGATTCTAAAGGCGGATATGAGTGATGCGGCGGCGGAGCAGGATTACGAACGCGCTGCCAAGTTGCGCGATCAAGTGGAGGCCTTGCGTGAAACGACCCGCAAGACGACTCGCTATCATCGCTTGCCCAACCAGTTGCCGGTGGCCATTGATCCGGATCGGGATTTGAACGAATTAGCCAAAGTGCTCGAGATGCCGAATCCGCCGGCTCGAATTGAGGGGTTTGATATTTCCAATATAAGCGGCACGTTCATGGTTGCGTCGATGGTGGTCTTTCGCAAAGGCCGTCCGGCAAATGCCGATTATCGACGGTACAAGATGAAGGACGTCCGGTCACAGAACGACTTCGCTTGCATGGCTGAGGCGGTGAGGCGGCGTTACAGTCGCCTTAAAAAAGAAAGACGCCCCATGCCGGACTTAATTCTCATTGATGGCGGGAAAGGTCAGTTAAACGCCGCATTGGGCGAACTGGAAAAACTGGGGCTCTCAAATGTTCCCGCAATTGGGTTGGCCAAAGAGTTTGAGGAAATCCATCGGGCTAACGGGATGGCTCCATTGAGTTTGGGGCTCGATAATAATGCGCTTAAGTTGCTGCAACGGGTGCGGGATGAGTCGCATCGGTTTGCGAATTCATTCAATGCCGAACTGCGTCTCAAGAAGATTTCCGAGAGTTTGCTGGATGAATTTCCCGGAGTGGGGGAGCGCCGCAAGGCTCAGTTGTTAAAGCACTTCGGGAGCTTGCAGCGACTCCGGGAAGCGGGGGTTATCGAAATCGCCGAGGTGCCGGGGTTTAGTTTGAAGACCGCTCAGGCGTTAAGGAAGTTTTTGGATGCGCGCCAAAGCTAGGTGATGCGTTGACCGCCCGTATAAATGTTCATGGAGTTTTCACGCAAAAACGCCACCAAGGTTTGATTGTTTTCATCCGCGCATTGAACAGCCAGTGATGAGGGCGCGGAAATGGCCGCGATCAAAGGAATGCGGCCAGCGAGCGCTTTTTGGGTGATCTCAAAAGAAACACGGCCACTCACCAATAAAATACTATTGGTGGTTGGTAGCTCATTTAAAAAGGCGTGTCCGAGTACTTTGTCGACAGCATTGTGTCGACCAACATCTTCGCGAGATACCATCAGGTTTCCAGCCGTGTCAAAAAGAGCAGCAGCATGTGCACCGCCGGTTTTTTCAAATGTGTTTTGTGCCCGACGCAACTGATCTTGCAACTGGTTGAGGATGGATGCGGGGAATTTTTTCTCGTCTTCCTGCAAGGGCGGATGATTGGATTGGATTTGCTCAATTGCCGCCCGGCCGCACACTCCGCAGCTTGATGACGTAAAAAAATGCCGTTCGAGTTGGCTGGATTGAAAAGGGCATTTTGGGCTGATGAAAACATTAATAATGTTTCCGCGGGATTCAGCCGGAGTATCGTAACAATGGGCGACCTCAACGAGGTCAGTGCGGTGTCTTAGAATGTTTTCAGAAAAAAGAAATCCGGCGGTTAGTTCATCAT
>JAYOSV010000051.1:0-16332 GCA_038139415.1 Verrucomicrobiales bacterium
CGCGTGAACGGCCGCCACAACGATCAGTCGTGGCATCTGAATTTGATTTATCAGTTTTGACTAGGGATTGCCGTTTGGCATCTGGGCCTTAGCGGCGAATGACTCGGACTCGATGGGTGTTGGTGTCTCCCACATAAATGGCGCCTTGCGCGTCTACAAAGATGCCGTGCAGGCGGTCCATTCGGCAGCGAAGCGGGTTGTTGCCTTCGGGGCCATCGCCTTTTTTCCCATCTCCAGCGAGGAGTTCCAGCCGGCCAGTTTTTCGGTTGATCATCCGCACGCTATGGCTCTCGGTATCGGCCAAATAAATATTTCCCTTGGGGCCCACCGCGATTCCTTTAGGGCCGGACAACGTCGCGGCCTTGGCGGGGCCCCCATTGCCGGTGAATCCTTTTTTGCCGGTCCCCGCTTCGTGATGAATGGTGCCGCGCCGGAGATCCAGCCGATAGACGGCGTTGCCTTCGCGGAGGGCAAGCCACATTTGGTGTCCCTCAAAATCAATCGCCCGTGGGCCGTTCAGCGCAACGCCCTCAATCGAGGCCCCGTCCGGCGTGGGATTGCGTTCGCCCGTGCCGGCAAAGGTGGTGATGAGGCCTGTCTTGGCATCCACTCGTCGTATCCGATGATTACCAATGTCGCAAATGTACAGGTGTCCGGCAGGACCAAACTGAATGCTGTGCGGCCGGTTCATCGTGGCTTTCGTGGCTGGACCGCCATTGCCGCTAAAGCCGCGCTCGCCGGTGCCAGCAAGGGTGCGGATGCGACCCGTTTCGGCGTCCACTTGGCGCACGAGATGGTTTTGCATTTCTACAAATACCAGATTGCCCGCGGCATCGATCCGGATTTCATAGGGTTCATTTAACCTCGCCTGCGTAGCCGGACCTCCATCCCCGCTATAACCTTTTTGGCCGGTTCCGGCGATTGTGGTGATGTTTCCGTTTGGATCCATCCGGCGAATAACGTGATTGTAGGTGTCACAGATATAGAGCCCGCCGTCGGGGCCCTTGAGCACCCCAAACGGGCCCTTTATCTGGGCTTCCGTCGCCAGACCGCCATCGCCGCTGTAACCAGCTTGGCCGGTGCCAGCGATGGTGTGAATGGAGGCGCTCCACAGAGCGGGAACCATCAGAAAAACCCAGAGAATGCGCATGTCTTTTTTTGACAGACTCGGGTGGTGTCGAACAGTCTGTTTTGTTGCGACTGAATACCGGTTATGGGTAGGCTTTGGCATGGAATCCGAAGCACCGCCTGTTTTGCCTCCTTCCGGTCTTCCGCCTGTTTCTCCCCTGCCACCAGCCCCGCGTAAATCCCGCACTGTTTTGTATGTGGTCCTGGGATTGGCTGGAGCAGCTCTCTTGGGATTGCTCTTATTGGTGGGTGGTGTCTTGTTTATGGTGACCGCGCAAGACGAGGCTTTGTCGGCGGACGACGAAGCGGCCCTGCTCACGGTGTCCGTCTTGGCGGAATGGATGGAGGATTATTCACCGGATTTATCCAAGGAAACCCTGAGCAAAACTCGTTATCTCGATCGCTCCTACGATGTGGATTATGAATTCGATGATGCCGGCAACGATGTTGCTCCCTACTTAATGTGCTCCGTTACCGTGGAGCCGAAGCTCTCCGATGCGTTGATTTCCTACAAAGCCATGCAAACCGGATTAAACATTGGTTTTGGCTCGCAAGCTGGCGCTTCGCAGGTAGAACGCAACGATCTCTTTCGGTGGGGCGATAGATCGCGCTTTTGCATTTTAGAGGCTGATGGAACGCCGGTTGGCAATTCCTTTACCGCCGTGAAGGGAAAACGCGTGTTTATGGTGACCTTTTCCGGTGTTTTCTTCGATGATCCCGTGGCAATTCGTGATTTATTGGTACCGCATTTGGACGCCTTGGAACGTTTGGCGACCCCTTGATTTCTCCATGAATCCGGGCAGTGAATAAATCGGGGAAATCCCCCGTTTATCCGCCTTTGCCTACATAAATGAGGATTACCGCCCCGAGTACGATGCGGTACCAGCCAAAGGCTACGAAGTTGTTTCGTTGCAAATACGTGAGCAACCATTTTACAGCGGCAAACGCTGTGACCGCTGAGACTGCCGTGCCCAGCAACAACATCGGCGCCTCGTCGCGCACTGCGGTCGGGTTATCCTTTATCGCTGAAGCAAGTTGATACGCGCCGGCTGAAAGCAAGGTGGGCACCCCAAGCAAAAAGGAATACTCCACTGCCTCTCGTCGCATCATGCCCAGGCATAAGCCGATGAGAATCGTGGTGCCACTTCGTGAAGCACCCGGAAAAACCATGGCCACCAACTGTGCCAACCCAAAGGCCACCGCCAATGTCCAGGTGATCTGCGGCAGTGAAAGAGCTTCGGTTGATGGTTTCGTTTCCTTTAATGCCTGTTGGCGTTCGATGACGATAAAGAGCACGCCTCCCACCAGTAATGCCCAAGCGATGGGTGTAGCGTTATCGGGCAATTCCCATCCTGCCGCCTTGAGTGATAAGCCTCCAACCGCGGTGATCACGAAGGAAACGCCCATTTTTACGAGGTAATCGCTCATATTCGGCTGGTTCCATCCGGTGGCCAATTCACGCACGCGTTCCTTGAAAACAGCCAGTACGGCCAGCACGGCGCCGCTTTGGATAAAGACCGTGAAATGTTCGGATCGTTTTCCCAGCCATTGCTCGGCGAGCAAGAGGTGGCCGGTGGAGGAGATGGGCAGGAATTCCGTGATACCCTCGATGAGGCCGAGCAGGATGACTTGAAGCCAGTCTGGCATCGCGGCGGAGTATGCAGTAAACACAGGCCGTGCGCACGATTTATTTGGATTACAATGCCACCACGCCACTGGATGCCCGCGTGCGTGAGGCGATGCAGCCGGCTTTCGAGGAGACTTGGGGCAATCCTTCCAGCGTACATCATATCGGCCAATCGGCACGCGCTCTACTCGATGAGGCCCGCGAACGGGTGGCCGCCACGTTAAAATGTAAACCGAGCGAACTCATTTTCACCAGTGGCGGCAGCGAAAGTAGTAACCTCGCGATCCTAGGTATGGCCCGTCAATTACGCTCTCATGGGCGGCACATCATCACCTCGAGCGTGGAACATCACGCCGTTCTTCACCCATGTGAATATCTTGCAAATAATGACGGGTTTGAGGTGACCGTCCTTCCGGTGGACGCCGTGGGCCGAGTGTCGCCTGTGGCTGTTCGGGAAGCGATTCGGCCAGATACGGTGCTGGTCAGCATTATGGCGGCCAATAACGAGCTGGGCACCATTCAGCCGGTGGCTGAAATTGGCGCGATTTGCTCTGAAATGGGGGTCCTTTTCCACTCCGACGCTGTCCAGTGGTTCGGCAAACTTCCTCTTTTTGGCGTTGCCGATTTTCAGGCGGATTTGGTTTCCTTATGCGCCCATAAATTCCACGGGCCGAAAGGCGCGGGCCTTTTATTCGCCAAATCCCCCCTTAATCCCGATCCTATCCTGCATGGCGGCGCGCACGAAAACGAGCGGCGCGCCGGTACTGAAAATCTCCCGGCCATTCTCGGCTTAGCCGAAGCTATCGTTCAATTTGTGCCCTCGCCGGTGTTTCCGATGGATCTTTTGGGGGAATGGGCTGATCTCCTGATCGATTCGGTGGACTCCATCGAGGGAGCTTCCTTCATTGGAGACCGGAATAAAAATGGGCGATTACTCAATACGCTTTCCTTTATCGTTGAAGAATCAGATAGCATTGCTCTTTTGTCTGGGTTGGATCTTGAGGGGATTTGTGCTTCGAGTGGTTCAGCTTGTTCAAGTGGTTCGGTGACCCCTTCTCATGTCGTCAAAGCCACTGGCGCGTCGGATTCCGCCGCCAACTCGTTGGTGCGCTTTTCTTTAGGGCGCGAATCTTCCCGGGAACAGGTGGAATTGGTGGCCGATCTTCTCCCGCGCGTGGTTGCTCAGGCCAGAGGGATGAATAAGTAGCGATATTACCCGTGAATTTCTCCCCAATAATTCTTTTTTTTTCTCTTTGTATCAAGATGTTGTGGGTTGCCCGCAGCCTTATCCGCATGGGGTGTGTACAAGAATGCCCAGATTTTTCGGTGCGCTTTCTTGACTCACGGGGTTGTTTGCCTTATCCACGCCCCTTAATAATAATTTGGTTCTTTAAGAATTCATCTTGTAGTAAGCACCCGTGAAAATCTCTGTAACCAAGGAAGATCTCTCCGCAGGACTGCAATCTGTGCAGAATGTGGTGGGAGCCCGCTCGACACTCCCGATTCTGTCCAACGTGCTGTTGATCGCTGGCGAAAACAAGCTGGAGCTGCGCGCCACAGATTTGGAGGTGAGCATCAACGCCTCTGTTCCCGCCAAGGTGGAAGTGGAGGGCGCCTCATCGCTGCCCGCCAAGAGGTTGTTTGGGCTCGTGCGCGAGATCGAGGCAAACGAGATCGAGATCGAGATCAACGACAAGGAGATCGCCACCGTTCAGGCAGGAGCAGCCAACTACAAACTCCACGGGATTGGGGCAGACGAGTACCCACCGACGGCAAAATTTCAGGAAAGCGGAAAGATAAAGGTCGCCCAGGCAAAGTTTCGCGAGATGATTCGCAAAACATCCTACGCGGTGTCCACAGATGAATCACGACACACGCTCAACGGCATCAACATCGTAGCCGAACCCGAGCGCCTGACGCTGGTGTCCACCGATGGACGACGATTGGCGTTGGTGGAGGAGGAAATTGAAGGAGGAGCCAAAGCGCAGTTTATCCTGCCCACCAAGGCGGTGGCCGAGTTGCAGCGATTGTTGTCCGCCGAAGGGGAAGTAGAGATAGCGGTGGGAGAAACACACGCCGAATTCAACGTGCCACAGGAAACCGGCGACCCCATCCGCATACACAGTAAGTTGGTGGAAGGGAATTTTCCGAATTACAAACAGGTTATCCCGGCCGAGAGCGAGCAACGCATAACTCTGGTTAAGGAAGAATTGAACCACGCCCTGCGCCGGGCGGATCAAATCACCAGCGATAAGGCCAACTCGGTGAAGCTAAAGTTCGCCGACAACACCTTGTCCATCACCGCAAACACGCCGGACATCGGATCGGGGATCGAATCTATCGCCATCCAGTACACGGGCCCGGAAATCGAAGTGGCATTCAATCCCGTTTACCTCATGGATCCACTCAAAATTTTGGAGGGCGATGAGATATACGTGGAGTTGACCGACAGCCTCAGCCCCGGTGTGATCAAGAGTAACACGCCATTCCTCTACGTGCTCATGCCCATGCGCACGAACTAGGCCGGACGCGTGCACATGAATTTAAACGAAGCCACGGATCCCAAAGGGCCCGTGCCGTTTCTGCAGGAGAAACGCATCCTTCTGACGGCTGCCCTCGTGCTGCTCGCCGATCAACTCACTAAGTTGATCGTCATCAATGCCATCGATACAAGCCAGCAGGTTATTGTAATTGAAGGATTTCTTAAGTTTGTAAACTGGCACAATACCGGAGCGGCATGGAGCCAGTTTCAAGGCAAAAGCCTCCAGCTGGCGGGGATTTCGGTGATCGCCTTGGGAGCGCTCATTTACTGGCGGCACCAGTTTGAAATACGCACACAAACCGGCAAGCTGGCCATGGGAATGCTCATCGGGGGAATCGTGGGAAATCTCATCGACCGTGTGGTGCATCAGCATGTGGTCGATTTCGTCCG
This sequence comes from Verrucomicrobiales bacterium, assembly GCA_038139415.1. Lineage (GTDB taxonomy): Bacteria > Verrucomicrobiota > Verrucomicrobiia > Limisphaerales > UBA1100 > UBA1100. Next base: position 5,688 of record JAYOSV010000051.1, read on the forward strand.
CTTTTATCTCAAGCAACGGGGAGGGAACGAGATTGGGTATCCCGCATTCAACATTGCCGACATGGGAATTTGTGTGGGCGTAGGATTGTTGTTTGTGATGGCATGGCGCGAACAGGAGGCAGACGAAACCGAAGCAGGCGAAACGGAGACCGGAACCAAGGACGAGTAGGTGGGCGCAACCATCTCCATCGCCGGCCCCACCGCCAGCGGCAAGAGTGCCGTGGCGATGAAAATTGCAGAGCACCTAAAGGGCGAAATCATTTCGGTTGATTCCATGCAGGTCTATCGCGGCCTGGATATTGGCACGGCCAAACCTTCGGCTGCCGAACAGGCGGCAATCCGGCATCATTTGATTGATTGCGCAGGGCTGGAAGAAACCTATGACGCAGCGCGGTATGTACGCGAAGCCACCGAGAGAGAAACGAAAATTGAACGCCCCATATTTTGCGGCGGCACGGGACTATATTTTCAGGCCTGGCACGAGGGCTTGGGCGATTCGCCTCAGGCCAATGCAGAAGTGCGAGCGGCGATCGAGGCGATGGATCCCGAAGCCCGGTTGGCCGAGTTGAAGGCAACCGATCCCGTGATGTTTGAACGCATAGACCAACAAAATCCACGGCGGGTAGTCCGGGCGTTGGAGGTCATTCGGTTGACGGGCAAACCCTTTTCCCAGCAGCGGCAGGAGTGGCAGAACACGGTGCCGGCCAATTTTTTTCTGATCGAACGCGAGCGCGACGATTTGCGGGCGCGGATTGAAGAGCGGGTCGATGCGATGTTTGCGGCCGGATTGGTGGAGGAAACTTGTTCCCTGCGCGTAGCCTTGGAGGACAATCGCGTCGCGCAACAAGCCCTTGGATATCGACAGGTTATTGGGCACCTCCAAGGCGAACAAGACTTGCCGGACACCGTCGCGTTGATTAAATCCCGGACATGGCAATTCGCACGACGACAGATGACGTGGTTCCACCGACTGCAGGGAGCGGTGAGCCTGTGTGTGTCGGCAGACGAAGCGCCCGACGAAACCGCCCGACGCATTTTGAGCCATTGCCGCATTGACCCGTGAAATCTCTCGCCGAACAGGAAGGGAAAACCGAGCGCGTCTTTCTCGTGGGGGTGGAGCTCAAGCAGGGAAACGCGTTCGATGTCAATGAATCGATGGCGGAACTGGCAGAGCTGGCGACCACGGCCGGCGCCACCATCATCGGCGAAGGCACGCAAAAGCTCGACCGCCCCCATGTCGCGACATTCATTGGCAAAGGCAAGGCCAGCGAATTTGCCGAGCTGGCGAAACAGGGCGAGGTGGACACGGTGATCTTTGACGACGAATTGAGCCCGGCGCAAACGCGCAACTTGGAGCGGCTCTTCGACTGCAAAGTGCTGGATCGAACCGCGCTGATCCTCGACATCTTTGCCCAACGCGCCCGCACACGGGAAGGCAAGATGCAGATCGAGATGGCCCAACTGCAGCACATCCTGCCACGGTTGACTCGGATGTGGACGCACCTTTCCCGGCAGAAAGGCGGCATTGGAATGCGCGGAGATGGTGAATCGCAGTTGGAGGTCGACCGCCGGCGCATCCAAGAACGCATCGCGCGGTTGCGGCGAGAGTTGGAGGAAGTTAAGCGCGTGCGATCCACCCAGCGTAGCGGACGCCAACGCAGTCAGTGGCCACTGGTGTCGATCGTCGGCTACACCAACGCCGGCAAATCTACGCTGCTCAACAAGCTCACCGGTGCAGACGTGTTGAGCGAAGACAAACTCTTCGCCACGCTGGATCCCACCACGCGGCGCCTGCGATTGCCCACCAACCAAAACGCGCTGCTCAGTGATACGGTAGGCTTCATACGCAAGCTGCCGCACCAGCTCGTGGAATCTTTCAAAGCCACGCTGGAGGAGGTAGTAGAGGCGGACATTCTGATGCACGTAATCGATGTGTCCAACACCGGAGCCGCCGAACAGATCCAGGCGGTGGACGAAGTGTTGAAGGAAATTGACGGGGACGACAAGCCGACGCTGATGGTCTTCAACAAGGTCGATCAACAGCCCGAACGCAACGGCAACCTGCATTGGCTGCGTGAGTACGATCATGCGGTGGCGGTGTCCGCCCGCACGGGCGAAGGGCTTGAGGAATTGATGGCTGAACTCGGCACCATGCTCCGGCCGATCCGTCAATGTTTGCACCTGCGTATTCCGACGGCCAATGGGGCAGCACAGGCCCGCGTGCGGGCGCTGGGGCAGATCGACGAGGAACGGTACGAAGACGAATGGGTGCATCTGCGCGCCCGTATTCCGGCCCACGCAGAGGCGGAGTTTGCGGAGTTTTTGCAGGAAACGACATAGGCTTGCGTGGCCACTATAAAAGTTCACGATTCCAATCGTGACCCTCCCCTCCCGGATCAAGGATTTGCCGCAGCATGAACGCCCGCGCGAGCGCTTGGCTGAGCACGGCGCGGAAGCGCTGACCGATGCCGAGCTGATTGCCATCCTGCTGCGCACGGGGATGCGCGGCCAATCGGCGGTGCAAGTAGGCCGCGCGCTGATCTACCGGTTCGGGACCTTGAGCGAAATGTATCGCGCCACCTTGGAAGAATTGAGGGAAATCCGCGGTGTTGGCCGAGACAAGGCAATTGCCCTGAAGGCGGCCTTCACCCTGGCCCGGCGAATGGCGGTGGAGATTCAGGCGGCCGCGCCGTTATTGGATCAACCGGTGGCGGTGGCGGAGTTATTGAGGGAGGAATGCCGGCCGTACGCCGTGGAGCATTTTTATGCACTGTTACTCGATACGCGCCGACGGCTTCTGCGTAAAGTGGCCCTGACACGCGGCACGCTGGATGCCGCCATCGTGCATCCGCGCGATGTCTTTCGTCATGCCGTTGCGGCGAATGCCTCGGCGGTGGTGCTGGTGCATAATCATCCCAGCGGCGACCCGACACCCTCCAAGGCGGACATCACCGTGACGCGTGATCTCATTCGAGCTGGGCGATTGCTTAAGATTGAAGTGCTGGATCACGTCATCCTTGGCCGCCGGACCGACGAGCGGGAGCGCGATTATTTTTCGCTCAAGGAACACGGATACTTTTACGAATGACCGATTTGAAGCTTGGGCTTTGAGCCATCCTTCGGTATTGGGGGATTCGCATGATTCACCCGACGGCCGTGATTGATCCGAAAGCCGAGCTGCACGAATCCGTGCAGGTGGGGCCGTATGCGGTGATTGATGCGAATGTGCGCGTGGGTGCCGACAGCCGGATCGGTCCGCATGCCCATCTTACCGGTCACACCGAGGTAGGCGCGAACAACATCATTCATACCGGCGCGGTCATCGGAGATGCGCCGCAGGATCTCAAGTACGAGGGGGAAGCCACCCGACTGCGCGTGGGGGATCACAATGTGATTCGTGAACACGTGACGCTCCATCGTTCCAACACGCTGGAGGAAGATACGGTGATTGGATCGGGCAACTTTTTCATGGCGCACAGTCACGTGGGCCACAACGCGGTGATCGGCAATGACAACATCTTTGCGAATGGCGCGTTGATCGGCGGCCATGCGGTGATTGCTGATCGCGTGTTTCTTTCCGGCCATTGCGCGGTACATCAATTTGTGCGCGTGGGCACGCTGGCGATGATGCAGGGCAACGCGGCCGTGAGTCAGGATCTGCCGCCCTACACGATGGCGTTTGGGGTCAACAAATTATGCGGCCTGAATATCGTGGGCCTGCGGCGCGCCGGATTTACCGCCGAGCAACGCCGGGAGTTGAATTTCCATTACAAACGGATTTTCGTTGAGGGGAATAACGTGGGGGCAACCGTGACGGAGGCGCTGGCTTTGCAGCCGGGAAACAAGGCGCGGGAGATGATGGAGTTTATCGCGGCCAGCACGCGCGGCGTGTGTGCGCACGCGAGCCGGAAGCATTAACCCACGGCGACGAGCGGTTTACGCACGAGCTTGCCCTGCATCTTGAACCCAGGCAGGCGGGTTTGGGAGATGGTGGCATTGTCCTCAGCAGATTCGCCATCCGGCAAGGCGTGTTCCTCAGCATTAAACGGCGTGCCGTTCTCCGCTTCAAACGCCACCAACCCCACGCGCCGCGCGACTTCGCGGCACTGGCCTTGGAACTGGCCCATGGTCTGGATGAATTGTTCCTTGCCCGAAGCGATGGCCGATTGTTCCAGTCGATACACCAGATCGAGCACGCCAACCAGCGTGTTGGCCCAGTCGGCCTCAACGCGCCGGAGTTTTTCTACCTCCAACTTGAGCGTGCTTAATTCCTCGGTGTTCGCGGTGGCCATGAAGGCGTCGTGATCTTTTACCGTAGCGGCCATGCCGGAAGCGATCTCCTCGGCGAGCTTGGCGGTTTGCTCGGAGGTTTCCTGGACGGACGACCAGTTCGCCGACGCCTCGGCGATCAATTTGGCGGCCTCCTCCATTTTGTTCACCTCCTTGGCCACCGTGGTCAGCTGGGCGATCTCCACCGCCTTGGCCTCGGCGCGGTACTCGAAATAAAACGGCGCCACCGCAAAGCCTGCGCCCAGCCCGGCACACACGAGAATGCTGATGATCTGCCATGATTGGGGATCGCCCTGGATGAGTGTGCTAATCCAGTAGCCGAGCCCGATGAAAATGATGTCGGCTGTTAGGAACGGCCATTTCGGCACGGCCACCGGTAGAGGCAACGGCTTGAGTTTGCCGCCGCCGGATTTACGGGGGTTTCTGGCGGGCGCGGATTCCGTTTTCGTTTCCTCACTCATGCAGACGGGACGGTGCCGATTGGAATGCCGCCCGTCAACGGCCAATCGTCGGGTGGTGTGGCGCATTGACAGCGGGCAGCGTGATTCGTAGCGTGGGCCTTTGCATGGAGCAGCTTTTTGAGTCAGTGATCGAGATTGTCCGGCGCACGTCCGCGGAGATTCCAGATGATGTGCAGCGAGGTGTGTTACAAGCATTGGAGAACGAGAAAAAGGACACCATCGCCGAGAATGCGATGAAGATCATCGAGCGCAATATTGCGCTAGCGAAGGAAAAATCTCAGCCGATTTGTCAAGACACGGGCAGCGTGCTGTTTTACGTCGATTGCCCGGTGGGGTTTAATCAGATGACCTTTGAGGACACGGCACGGAAGGCGGTGACCGAGGCGACAAAGCGAGGGTATCTCCGGCAGAATTCGGTTGATTCATTGACCGGCAAAAACGATGGGACCAACGTGGGCCCGGGTGCGCCGGCGTTTCATTTTCATCAACATCACGAAGAGCATGTGACCGTGCGGCTAATGCTCAAGGGCGGCGGCTGCGAGAATGTGGGCGCACAGTATTCGTTGCCGAACACACCGCTCAAGGCTAACCGCGACCTAGACGGCTGCCGCAAGGTGATCCTCGATGCGGTGCAACAGGCTCAGGGCAAAGGCTGCGGCCCTGGCATCCTCGGCATTTGCATCGGCGGCGATCGGGCGACGGGCTATGAGCGGTCGAAAACACAATTTCTTCGCATGCTCGATGACCGCAATGACCACAACGAACTGGATGCGCTCGAGCAGGACATTCTTACCACGGCCAACAAACTCGGCATCGGCCCGATGGGGTTTGGCGGCAACACGACGTTGTTGGGCGTAAAAATCTGCGCGGCCAACCGTGTGCCGGCGTCTTATTTTGTGAGCATCAGCTACATGTGCTGGGCCTTCCGCCGCCATGGTGCGGCGCTGGGTGCCCAAGGCGAAATCGACAACTGGCTTTACTAAGATGATTGAACTGACGACCCCCATCACCGAGGAACAAGTACGGGATCTGAAGGTCGGCGATCAGGTTTCTATTTCCGGTGTGTTGTATACCGGGCGCGACGCGGTGCACAAATACCTGCACGAAGGCGGCGCGCTGCCCGAGGGCGTGAGCTTTGAGGGTAGCATCATATATCATTGTGGCCCAGTGGTGGTGAAGGATGAGAACGGCGACTGGCAGGTGACGGCCGCCGGGCCCACGACCTCCATTCGCGAGGAGCCGTATCAGGCGGATATCATGAAACAATTCGGCGTACGGGGTGTGATCGGCAAAGGCGGCATGGGACCGAAGACCCTGGCCGGGTGCGCGGAAAACGGAGGCGTATACTTGCACGGCATCGGCGGGGCGGCGCAGGTGTTGGCCGAGCACATCACCAAGGTGCGCAACGTGTATTTCAAGGAGGAGTTCGGCAGCCCTGAGGCAATTTGGGAATTGGAAGTCACCGGCTTCCCTGCGGTCGTCACCATGGACAGCCACAACAAATCCCTCCACGCAGAGGTGGCCGCCGCCAGTCAGGCGGTGTTGGATGAGAATCTCTAGAGGGCGTCCTGCTGCCCGCCGTTGACGAGATAGAGGACGGCCATGCGGACGGCGATGCCGTTGGTAACTTGTTCGAGAATCACCGCCCGGTCGCCATCGGCAACTTCACTTTCGATCTCCACTCCCCGGTTCATGGGGCCGGGGTGCATGATCATTGCCTCGGGCTTGGTGAGCGTGAGACGTTTGCGGTTCAGGCCGAAGAGCCGGGCGTACTCGCCGATGCTCGGAAACATCGTCTTGCGCTGGCGCTCGTGTTGGATGCGGAGGAGATTGATCACATCGGCGTCGGCCAGTGCTTCGTCCAGATTATAGGTCACCCGACAGCCCATTTCCTCAAACACTCGCGGCACGAGTGTGCTGGGGCCGCAGAGGGTGACGTTGGCACCGAGCTTGCGCAGGGCCCAGATATTGGAGCGGGCCACGCGGCTGTATAGAATATCGCCAAGGATGGTGACGTTCAGGCCGGCGATGGGGCCTTTCTTTTCACGAATGGTGAACACATCGAGGAGGGCTTGAGTGGGGTGCTCGTGAGCACCGTCACCGGCGTTCACCACGTGGGCGTTGAGAAAGCGCGCGAGGAAGTGCGGCGCACCGGCGGCCTTGTGGCGGATGACAATGATGTCCGCATTTAACGCCTCGAGATTGCGCGCGGTGTCTTTCAGGCTTTCCCCTTTTTGAAACGAGGACGCATCGGCGGAGAAGTTGATAATGTCCGCGCTAAGGCGCTTGGCGGAGAGCTCGAAGCTCACGCGCGTGCGGGTGGAGGGTTCGACGAAGAAGTTCACGACCGTCTTGCCCTGCAGGGCTGGGACCTTCTTGATGTCGCGCTCGCCCACGGCCTTGAATTCGCGCGCGGTTTCGAGCACAGCGGTGAGTTCCTCAGCAGTGAGGCTTTCAATATCCAACAGATGTTTGCGATGCCAACTCATGGGGTTTGAAGGACGACGGCCGTGGGCGCGCCGTGATCGTCGCAGCGCACTTCCACACGTTCGTCTGGGTGGGTGGGTAAATTTTTGCCGACGAAATCTGGGCGGATGGGCAGCTCGCGATGGCCGCGATCAATGAGTACGGCAAGCCGGATGCACTTGGGGCGGCCGAAACTCATCAGGGCATCAATGGAGGCGCGCACGGTGCGGCCGGTGGAGAGCACGTCATCGACCAGCACGACCGTTTGACCGGCCAGATCGCCGGGCAGTTGAGTGGGTCGCAGCTCGCTCATGCCGCGTTGGGAAAGATCATCGCGATGGAGACCGGGCTCCACCGAGCCGGTGGCCACGGGGTGCCCGTACAAGCCAGCAAGGGTTTCACTGAGTTGTTGCGCGAGCGCGACGCCGCCGCGCTGAATACCCACAAGCATCAGCGAGGAGCCCTCGGCGTTGGCTTCAGCAATCTCATGCGCTACCCGGCGCCAAGCGCGGCCGAGATCAGCGGCTTCCAGTACGATTCGTTCGTCAGGCATATTGGCAGGCACAAAAAAAGCCGCGCGCCCGCGCTTTCGCGCGAATCCAACGCGGAGTTGATCCGTTTCGTGTCATCGACCTTGGCGGCCTCGCAGGACCGCATTAAAGGCGTTCAAATTGTTACGCAGACGCCCGTTCGGCGTGGCGGCGTTTGCGCCACTGGGACCGGTGGTTCACCATCCAGTTCGTGAGCGCTTCCTCAAACCCAATATCGGAGCCGGCTTTTTCGGATTCCAGCCATTTATGCCGCATGATTTCCTCACGCTCCGCCAGAAACTCCCGGTAAAGCGTGGAATTCCTCAGCAAATCACTGGATGTCGTCGAATCTGCCATAAGCGTGTTCCAATTGGATGTGATGGGTACACGAACCCTTGATTCAAAACAATACAATATTGGTGAAAAACGCAAATTGGCGGGCGATTTTTCGATTAACGGTCGAGGAAACCAGTGAAAAGCGGGAATAATTCTAGTCCAACACCTCGCGCAAGGAAGCCGCCACTTTCCCAAATGCCTCCGCCGGAGCGCTTTCCGGAGCGCTGACCACCACCGGCACGCCGGAATCGCCGCCTTCGCGGATCTCGGTGAAGATCGGCACCTCGCCCAGGAAGGTTGTTCCCTGATTCTGCGCCTCCGCCGCGCCTCCGCCGTGGCCGAAAATCTCCACGCGTTCTCCGCCCGGTGCGGTGAAATAGCTCATGTTTTCCACAATGCCAAGCAGCGGCACATTCACGCGCTCGAACATCGCGATACCTTTGCGCACGACGCCGAGCGACGCCTCTTGTGGCGTGGTCACTACCACACCGCCGTCTAGCGGTACGGTTTGGCAAAGCGACAACTGTGCATCGCCCGTGCCTGGGGGCAGATCGACCAGCAAATAATCCAGCGTTCCCCAGTCCACCTGCAGCACAAACTGCTGGATGGTTTTCATGATCATCGGGCCGCGCCAAATCACCGGCTGATCGCCCTCCAGCAGGAAGCCCATGCTCATCAGCTTCACGCCGTGGTTCATCAACGGCACGAGCTTTTCTTCCGGGCTCACTAAGGGCCTTTCGTTTACCCCCATCATCAGCGGCACGCTCGGGCCGTAGATGTCACAATCCAGCAGGCCTACTTCGCCACCGGTTTGTGCCAGCGCGCAGGCGAGGTTCACCGAGCAGGTGCTCTTGCCTACGCCGCCCTTGCCGGAGGCCACGGCGATCACCTTGTTGATCCCGGGAATCCTGTTGGGCTTGGCTTGGCCACCGCCTGCGGGCGCTTGGCCGGCTGGCGGCATCTTTATCTGCACCATGGCGCGCTCAATGCCGTCCACCGCTTTCACCGCCGCCTCGCATTCGGTCTTCAACTGCGCGGCCACCTCGGGGTTGTGGGTCGTTAACTCAAGGTCAATACCCGCCGATCCGTTGGCCGCCGCCACGCCTTTCACTAACCCGAATGACACTATGTCGCGCGAGTAGCCCGGATAATTCACGCCCTTCAAGGCTTCCTGGATTTGTTCTTCCAAAGTCATGTTACGCATCCCATGTCGGCGACAGAGAACGGAGTTTGTCGACCTGTTTGGGAATGATCTCCAGCACGTGGTCGATGTCCGCCGCAATGGTGTCGCGACCGAGGGAGAGGAGAACGTTGCCCTTGGCTTGGGCGGCGTCAAGCCCGATTGCCGCGAGCGCAGGGGGAATGGCGAGATTTTGCGTCACACACGCCGCGCCGCTGGCAATCGCCACGCCTTGCATATCCAACGCCAGCGCCAACCCTTCGCCTTCTAGGCCGGCTAACGAATAATTCAACTGGGTCGGCAACCGATCCACACCAAGCGTTGGGCCGTTCAGTGAAATCTGTTCAATCCGCGCCAGCAACCCGGCGTGGAGTTGCTGTTGCAACGGGCCCATCTCAATCGCGGGCAGAGCCGCCGCGGCGCCGGCGCCGATGATGGCCGCAAGATTCTCCGTGCCGGCCCGCAATCCGCCTTGTTGTACGCCGCCGTGTACTTGCGGGGCCAAGGGGACGCGTGGGTTGCGATACAACACCCCAACGCCCTGCGGCCCGCCAAAGCGATGCGGCGCCAGCGAGAGTAGGGAAATGGGGATCGCGGCGATATCCACCGGCAACCAACCGCCGCTAGCGGTGGCATCAATCAACAACGGAATGCCGCGCTTGCCGGCCAAGGCGCTGAGCGCGGCGAGATCCTGCACGGTGCCGAGATCATGATTGGCGTGGTGCGTGGCGATGAGGATGGTTTGGTCGGTGACCGCCTCAGCTACGGCTGCCGGGGACAAGCGGCCTTCGCCATCCACCGGCACGCGCGTGGCGGTGAACCCGTGTTGCTCGAGCCAGACGACGGACTGCTCGATGGAGGGATGTTCGATGTTTGAAAGGACAAGATGCGTGCCGCGCTCGCGCCGGGCCTCGGCCACGCCTTTGACGGCGAGGTTATTGGCCTCCGTGCCGGAACTGGTGAACACCAGATCGTCCGCCGGCGCGCTGATCATTGCGGCGCATTGGGCGGCGGCGGTATCTAGGGCTTCGCGAGCCTTGAGCCCGTGCCGGTGCAGGGAGGCTGCATTACCGTGAATCTCCTCCAGCCACGGTCGCATCGCCGCGCTCACTTCGGGAGCCAGCGGCCCGCCCGAGAGATGATCCAGATACACGCGGCGTTTCATGCAGGGAGCGTGGACGGGGGAGGGTTACTTGAGCAACGATAAATATTTCGACAACACGCCGATGTGGTCGATGAAGGTTTTGGTTTCCATACGATCCTCGAAGGTCATCCCGCGGGTTTCGAGTTTGCCGCGGGTGATCCAGCGGCCTTGAGCGTCCTGCGCGGCGATCACGATTCGGATCTGTTTCTCCATGGACTCGGCGCGCGCGGCGCGTTGG
>JAYOSV010000052.1:0-9875 GCA_038139415.1 Verrucomicrobiales bacterium
CTTTAGTAGCCCATAAAAAAGCTACGGCAAAAATGCGTGACCTCGTAGCCAAGCTGGCTGCGGATAAAGCTTACCGCAAGCTTACCTAATCCATCCCCAGCAACTCGCGATGCCATGGTAGCATCTCGTCAAGTACCCCATCCGCCTCACAGGCCAATCGCACCATTGTGGCACGACTCACGATGATAGTAGGGTCAATTTCCAACCCCTCCGCCTCACGGTTCCGTCTGGACTGAATCTCCTCAAACCGTTTCTTTTGAGCCGGAGTAATATGTTTGCGCGGTGGCGCCCGATGTTTTTCCGGGCAATCACCTTCAGGTACAGCCCGCCCATTTTTAAGGCAACGCTGCACTTCACGGCGTCGGTGCTCAGGCATGCGGCGAGGGATAAGCTCACCGGCATCATTGCCTATTTGCGCCCTCTCGGACATCTTGATCATAGCGTCAGGTGAGAGAATAAAAAACGGGGGCCGGTTCCGGCGTCGCGCCTCTTTCTCTCGCCAATGCCATAACTCACGGAGCACAGCCAAAGCCCGCGGCTCCAATCGTGCGCTGCCTTTGATTCGCCATACTTGATCAGGATCCACCTCACGGAGAGTCGAGTTATCCCTCACCAACCGGTCGCATTCCTGCGCATGCCAGTCAAGTCGACCCTTGGCACGTAATTCATCACGCAACGCATCCACAAGCGGCCGCAAATGCCGCGTATCGTTGCGGGCATATTCCTCCATCTTTTCCGTCAATGGACGTTGAGCCCAGTTGGCTTTTTGGGAGGTTTTTTCCAGTTCCACCCCGAGGAATTCCTGGCAAAGATGCGACAACCCAAAGGAAGTCCGCCCCGTGAGTCGCGCGGCGAGCATCGTGTCGAAGATGCGGTTAGGCACAAAATTATGACCCAATTTGAACAGGCGCACATCGTAATCCGCGCCGTGCATCAGAATGGTGTGGCGGTTTAACGCGGCAAACAAATTGCTTAAATCAAGCCCAGCCAAAGGGTCTACTAGGACATCCTGACCTGGAATCGTGATTTGGATCAGGCAAAGCTTTTCCGGGTAAGCATGCAAGCTGTCGGCCTCCGTATCGAGTGCCATCCAATCAGCCATTTCCAAGTCGGCCACAAATTTATCTAATAAATCCTCCCGATCAATCACCGGGGCGCAGTAAACCCGACGTAGTAAGGCTCGTCCAGCATCGGTCCTGCCAATTATTAACAGAACCAACAAAATCAAATTGCCCCGTGCCAGACTCGCCTTTAGTGTTCTCCCAGCGGAAGGGTGGCTGAGCCCGGTTTAAGGCGCTCGATTCGAAATCGAGTGAACGGGAAACTGTTCCGTGGGTTCGAATCCCACCCCTTCCGCCATTTCGTTACCGCCTTCGCCCATAATGAAAACCACCGACATGCATGTGCACATGGTTGGCAACGCGGCCAGCGGGAACGGTTGTTGGGTGCGCGCCTCCGGCCTCAAAGCGCCATTGTATGGATTGATGCTCCGGAAGCTAGGGCTTTGCTATTCACAACTTCAATCCCCGGAATTTGAAAACCTGTTCCGGGAACGGCTACTTGGATTTATTCAGGAATCAAAAATCAACGCCGTGTGTCTTCTGGCGCAAGAAGCAGTTTATCACGAAGACGGTTCGCCCTGGCCGAATGCAGGAAACGCTTTTGTTCCGAATGATTATGTGCTTCAGCTAGCTCATGATCACGAGGAGTTTATCCCAGCTGTCTCAATCCACCCTGCGCGCCCGGATGCGATAGACGAACTTGAGCGCTGTTTGGAAGGCGGAGCAGCCATGATGAAGTGTCTGCCGAATTGCCAAAACATCGACTGCAGCGACGACCGTTTCAGGCCATTTTGGAACCGCATGGCCGAAGCAGGATTACCGCTTCTCGCTCATACCGGAGGCGAGCACACCTTACAGGTAATCAATGCAGAATACGCCAATCCTGAAATTCTCCGGCTACCATTGGAATGCGGTGTGATCGTAATTGCCGCGCACGCTGCCACCGGTAGTGGTTTAACCGATCCCGACTACTTGCCAAGGCTCATTGAAATGATGGCTGATCATCCAAATCTATATGCAGACAGTAGTGCCTTAAATGTTCTGACCCGCAGTCACGGATTGCGGCCTTGCTTAGAAAACGAACTCCTTGCCTCACGCTTGGTTCACGGCAGTGATTACCCTGTGCCGACTTCACCTTTTCCTGCTTGGATTCGTGGCTTGATAGATTCAGATCAATGGGCCGCCATTCGCCGACTCAATAACCCCATCGACGCCGATTATCAAACGAAGCTGGCCATGGGCTTCCCAGCGGAACATTTCACTCGAATTAACAGCCTTCTGCGAGGCGTTACAACTGAGACTTAAGCGCCGCGAGTACTCGGTCCACATTTCCTTCACTGGAAGAATGCCCCATCAGACCAATGCGCCACACTTTACCGGCCAACGGTCCTAGGCCTGGCCCAATCTCAATACCGTGATCGGTCAACAGAGATTTGCGGACGCCCGCCTCATCAACACCCTCGGGCACGGTGACGGCATTGAGCTGCCATAGCTGATGCCCTTCCTGGGAGGCAATGCCCAATCCCAATTCAGCCAAACCTTTTCTCAGGCGAACATGATTAGCCTCGTGACGGGCCCAACGGTTTTCCAGCCCTTCTTCCAGCACCAATCGCAGCGATTCATGCAGGGCGTAGTTCATCGAAATTGGCGCTGTATGATGATAAACCCGCGCCCCTTCTCCCCAGTAATTCGCCAATAGATTGACGTCGAGGTACCAGCTTTGAACCCCAGATGTACGGCCGGCAATGACTTTCATCGCACGGTCACTCAGGGAAACGGGCGCTAAGCCAGGTGGGCAACTCAGGCATTTTTGCGTGCCACTATAAATAGCATCGATCCCCCAATCATCAACGTGCACTGGGCAACCTCCCAAGGAGGTCACCGAATCGACCAGAAACAAGGCACCGGAATCATGCGCTAGTTTTGAAATTTCATCCAACGGCGTCAGGGCCCCGGTCGAAGTCTCAGCGTGCACAATTGCCACCAGTTTGGGGCTTCGACCATTGAGTGCCTCGGCTATTTGCGTCGGCTCAATAATACGCCCCCATTCAGCATCTACCTTCACAATCTTAGCACCACAGCGAGTCGCCACATCGGCCATACGCGTGCCAAAAACTCCATTAACGCCGATTACAACCTCGTCGCCCGGCTCGATTAGGTTGGCAAAACAAAACTCCATCCCCGCACTGCCTGTACCGCTGATAGGGAACGTCATTTCGTTTTCCGTAAGAAACACCTGTCGCAGCATGGCCTTGATCTCTTCCATCATTCCGACAAAAGAGGGGTCTAAATGCCCGACTAGACTTTGTCCCATGGCCTTGAGCACCGAAGGCGGCACGTCACTGGGCCCTGGACCCATGAGAGTGCGTTTGGGCGGGTTAAAAATCTGTGTTGTCATCGCGCATAGACTAGCTGGTTCGCTCGACAGCGGCAACGGTTTTGGGCAAAGTGATCGCCTATGACGCAATCCGAACTCGCCTCCCAGTTACGCGCCCTTTGCGAGGAGGACGCAGTGATTGCAAATGAAGATGAATTACTGGTGTACGAGTGTGATGCCTACACCATGCAGAAGAACCTGCCCACTGCGGTCGTATTGCCACGCACTACAGAAGAGGTCGTTGCCATTGTCAAATTTTGCGCCGAACACAACCTCCCCATTATTCCCCGGGGAGCCGGCACGAGTCTCAGCGGCACGGTACTAGCCGTGGATGGAGGCGTGATGATTGCCCTGACGCGCATGAATCGCGTACTTGAAATCGACGCGCGCAATCGCCGCGCCTTAGTAGAGGCCGGTTGTGTGAATGCTTGGATTACCCGCGAGGCAGCACCGCATGATTTATTTTTCGCCCCCGACCCTTCCAGCCAATCCGCCTGTACTATCGGAGGCAACATAGCCACAAATGCCGGTGGACCGCACACACTGAAAAACGGGGTCACCACCAATCATGTGCTCGGCTATGAAATGATATTGCCGGATGGCAGCATCGAATGGTTTGGTGTGGAACCCAATGGGGGCGAGGATGTTGCCGGATTAGATCTCCGTGGGGCAGCGATCGGTAGCGAGGGTATGTTTGGCGTGGTAACTCGGGTATTAGTGAGGCTCACACCCAAGCCCTCTACGTTCAAAACGTTTCTGGGGGTATTTGACAGCGTGGATAACGCGAGCCAGACGGTCAGCGATATCATCAGTGCCGGCATTGTGCCAGCCGCCCTTGAGATGATGGATCAACTTATTACCGCAGCCGTGGAGGAGGCCTATCAATTTGGGTTTCCGTTGGATGCAGGCGCAGTATTGATCGTGGAACTCGATGGCCTTGCTGAAGGCGTAGAGGCCCAAGGGGGCCAGGTGGAATCCATTTGCCAAGCCAACGGCGCTCGCGAGGTGCGCGTAGCGGCAGACGACACAGAGCGAGCCGCCATTTGGAAATGCCGCAAACGTGCTTTTGGCGCTGTAGGCCGTCTGAGCCCCAATTATGTCACACAGGATGGAGTCGTCCCGCGCAGCCGTGTGCCTGAAATTATGAGATTCATCCAAGCCACCAGCAAAGATAGCGGCTTACGAATCCCCAATGTCTTTCATGCCGGCGACGGCAACATTCATCCGCTCATCCTGTTTGATGAACGCAAGCCTGACGAAGTAAAACGCGCCTTGGCCGCCGGGGACGCTATCCTCACTAAATGTGTTGAGCTAGGCGGCAGTGTCAGTGGTGAGCACGGCATCGGCGCGGAAAAGATTGATTTCATGGCACGCCAATTTGCCAAGGCTGACCTCAATGCCATGCAACTTCTGCGTAAGGCTTTCGATCCGGATAAGCGTTGTAACCCACACAAGATGTTTCCTGGCGCGAAACGGTGCGCAGAATTCGCCCCTAAAAAACAAGCCGCCGCATGATCCTGAAACCTGACAATGTTTCTGGGCTGCAAGATTTGTTGCGTGCCACGAAAGCCCCAATTGATGGCGTCGATATATCTTCCTTAGCTACACTGAAAAAACATGTACCCGAAGACATGACGGCTACGGTGGAAGCCGGCATGACTCTGGCCGATTTTCAGACCGCCATCGGTAAACGTGATCAATGGCTTCCGGTTGACCCCCCTGCACCAGAGCGTATTACGATTGGCGAACTGCTTGCGGAAAATTTGAGCGGGCCGCGCCGCATGGGGTTTGGCGTGATTCGCGATTGGTTAATCGGATTACGGTATGTTTCCGCCGAAGGTGAAATCGTGTTTAACGGCGGCAATGTGGTCAAAAACGTAGCGGGATTCGACCTGTGCAAATTGATGGTCGGTAACCGGGGCGCACTTGGTGTCATTGTGGAAGCTACATTCAAGCTGGCGCCCCAACCCGAGCGAGAACAGTTCTTCGAAAGAGACTGCTCAACAATCACTGATGTTGCCGAGCTAATTGAGCGACTGTGGGATTCAGGGCTTCAATTCAGCGTACTGGACTTAGCTCAAAGAGCCGACTCCGCCCCCGGAATCATTGTCGGCTTCAGTGGGGCCGCGGCGGATGTGGAGTCGCAATCCAGACAACTCCAGAAAATCGCCAACTTCACCCAGACTGACCTCAGCCATGACGTTTGGAGAACCGAACAATCAAACCACCCTGTGTCCGTCGCGCCGGGCGATTTGGTTGATTGCATCCAGAATCACAATCCTGAGCAATACGTCGCCCGGGCCGGTAATGGGGTTTTGTATCATCCGGGCACTGCCCCCGAACGGATGCACTCCGCAGTGGAACAACGAATCAAAGAATTGTTCGACCCCAGAGGAATTCTGCCTGCGTTATGAGCAAGCCGTTCATTGATGAAGAAAAATCGCTTGCCTGTGTTCACTGTGGCCTTTGCCTTTCGGCGTGTCCCACGTATTTGGAAACAGGCAATGAAAACGATTCGCCTCGTGGCCGTATATATCTCATGCGCGCTATGCAGGCTGGCCGCACACCAATCAACGACACCACGGTGCGGCACATAGATCTTTGCCTTGGTTGCCGCGCCTGTGAGACTGCCTGCCCTAGCGGAGTGGAATACGGAAATTTGCTGGAGCATACCCGGGATCACTTGGAGCGCCAGCATGACCGGAGCTGGTTTCAGACTTTTTTGCGCCGGATCGCAATCGAACAAGTTTTCCCGTTTCCGAATCGCATGCGGCTGGCGTTGATGCTGGGTCGTATTGCCAACACCCGACCCATTCGCTGGCTTGTGCCTGCCTTCGTCTTGGAAGCCATGGCACTCCTCCCTGAAACCCCGTCCGATCGCACTCTACCACCAACAAGCAGATGCGGAACCCAAGCCAAGGGTTGTGTTGGTTTTGTGGAAGGCTGTGTCATGCCGGTGATGTTTGGGGACACCAATCACGCCAGTGTGCAGTTGCTCAACCAATCCGGTTACGATGTGGAAACTCCGTCCGGCCAAGGATGCTGCGGAGCGTTATACGCTCACAGCGGCCAACTGGAAAGAGCCCGCGAATGCGCCCGCCAAAATATTGCGTCTTTTGAAAAACTAAACCTCGACGCCATTGTCATCAATGCCGCCGGATGCGGTAGTACCTTAAAAGAATATGGCGAGCTATTGGCGGATGACACTGTTTGGAGCGAACGGGCAGCGCGCTTTAGTGGTCAGGTCAAAGACCTGACCGAATGGCTGGAAACTACGCAGTTCCCTGCCCTCGATTCTAAATTAAAGGTAACCTATCACGATGCCTGCCATTTGGCCCATCCACAGGGAATCACCGTGGAGCCGCGTGCGTTGGTGAAAGCGGTTGTCGGGGACCGGTTTATTGAACTGCCAGAAGCAGAGATTTGCTGTGGCAGCGCGGGAAGTTACAATCTCACAGAACCGGAGATGGCGGAGCGCCTTCAGCAACGTAAGATCAACAATCTACTTTCCACCGGCGCGGACATTTGTGTGACGACTAATCCGGGGTGCATGCTCCAGATTCAGGCCGGCCTCAAGAAAGCCGGCTCCGAGATGCGCGTGCAACACATCGCTGATTTCCTTACTGGGCCCGGCGAATAATTTGCCCCGGCCCGGCGCCATTGTGACGGTCACCTTCTACAACGATTTTACCATTCACAATCACCCACCGAAATCCTGTGGTATAAGCGTGGGGGTTTTTGAAGGTGGCATGATCTGTGATTTTAGCGGGATCGAAAACGACGACATCTCCAGCAAAGCCCGGCTGAATTCTGCCGCGGCCTTTCAATTGAAAGGTGCGCGCCGGTAAATCGGTAAGTTTGCGAATGCCCTCACCTAGCGGTAATTGTTTTTGTTCGCGTACATAATGCCCAAGAAACCGGCCAGCATTCCCGTAACCTCGCGGATGCGGCACTCCCTGATTAAAAGCGCGCACGCTGCTATCGCTGGCGAACATCGTTTGCGGATGTTTTAAAAATGCCCGCGCATCGGCCTCGGACATCCCGTGGAATACAGCACTCGCACCGCCGTTCAACTCGACCTCCATGATCAAGGCGATCTGATGATCCAGAGTCGCGGCCCCATAACGCAGTTGCGCAGCTTGCGGGACATTCAGGCCGTTGTAACGAGGGTCATTTTTGTGCCAAGCGATAACGGCGTACGAGTAATCATCGCGTTGCCGAGCCTTTAGCCGGGTTTTCATCCATGTCGCTGTTTTCGCATATTGCTCTCCATCCCTGATGCGCTGTGCATAGGCGGCCCGACCGCCGGCCAACAGCTCATCAGGAAGAAGTTGCTTGAGGCTCGTGCTCGAAGCGGTGTAGGCGTACTGATCGTGAGTCAGCTGGACACCTTCTTTACGAGCGGCGTCGAGCTTACTCAGGAGCTCATGATGCCTTCCCCACATGGGGCGCCCGGCAAGTTTGAGATGAGAAATATGAACAGGCAACTGGGCCTCTCGCCCGATTCGGCATACTTCATCCACTGCCTTAAAAATATTCGTTCCTTCGCTTCGCATGTGGCTGACGTAGATTCCGTCATGGGCCGAGACTGTTTGCGCCAAAGCAATCAACTCATCGGTCTTAGCGAACGTGCCTGGCAGATAAATTAACCCGGTTGATATTCCCAGCGCGCCGTCGTTCATGCCTTTGGCAATGTATTGTCGCATTTGTTCCAGTTCATCCGTGGTAGGCGGCCGGCGCAAGGAGCCGCCCATCACTTGATTACGCACCGTGCCGTGGCCAATCAATGTCGCGATATTCGGCGAAAACCCAATCTGGCTCATGCGCTCGAAGAACTGGCCGATGTCCAGCTTGGATGAACCGCAGTTTCCTAGCACAAGTGTGGTTACGCCCATGCGGAGAAAATTCTCTGCCTTGGCGTGATAAACGATGTTTTCGGCGTGAGTGTGGACATCGATGAACCCAGGTGCTACCACCATCCCTGTGGCATCCAGTGTTTGCCGACCCCGCACGGGGTTACGATCGACCGCCACGATTTTCCCTTGATGGATTGAGACATGGGCTTGGACGGGCGGCCGACCGGTGCCGTCATAGACTAATCCATTACGCAATACCAAATCCACCGCCGCTTCCAGAGACAAGCTGAAGACGCTAAAAAATAGTGCCGCACGAAAGACGCGCATGCGATTAACTTTCTCCAATCTGCGAAGCGTACCCCGCGGCATCCAACATGCCGGAGAGATCAGGGCCGCTTGAAAATTTCAATTTAAAGAACCACCCGTCGTCATACGGACTCTCATTGACCTGCTCGGGAGCATCTTCAAGCGCGCTGTTAATTTCGGTGATTTCACCGGCAATCGGCGCGTACAAATCACTGGCGGTCTTGACTGACTCCACCACTCCGCATCCTTCGCCAGCGGCCAAAGTGCGCCCGACTTCCGGCAACTCTACATACACGATATCCGTCAACTCCGCCTGTGCGTGGTCGGTAATCCCAATCACGGCGGTGTCGCCTTCAATTCGAATCCATTCGTGTGAAGCGGTGTATTTGAGGTGATCAGGAATGTTGCTCATGATTTTTGGTATAAGGGTTTTTTACGAAGCTCAGCCGGAAAACGGCGTCCACGAATTTCGATTTCGATTTCGGCGCCAACCTTTGCGTAGGGTTGATTAATGTGCGCCATGCCAATACCGATCTGGAGAGAGGGGCTTTGGGTGCCACTAGTCACAGTTCCGATCTTTTCTTTGCCGATCCATAAGGAATATCCCTCGCGAGGCGGCGGGGATTTGTCGGTCATGGCAAAGGCCATATTACGGCGCGCTGTTCCCTCGGTTTTCTGGCGCCCCAGCTCTTCGCGTCCACGGAATGGTTTTTCCATGTCCACGAAGTAGCCCAAACCGGCTTCAAGTGGTGAGACTTCCTCGCTCAATTCATGGCCATACAACGGATAGCCCATTTCCATGCGCAAGGTATCCCGGGCGCCGAGCCCTGCGGGTTTGATGCCGTGCTCCTGCCCTAGTTCTATGAGTCGGCCCCAGAGGGTTGTGATGACTTCATTCGGCGCGATCAGCTCAAAACCATCTTCGCCAGTGTAACCGGTGCGTGACACGTACACGTCCTTGCCCTCAAAGATAAACACGTCAATCTGGTTTTTCTTCAGCGCCGTAGGACGTTCCGCGGCAATGAGCCCAGGCATGGTGAACAGTTGGCTCACATAACGACCCACGTGCGGCCCCTGCACTGCCACTGCTGAAAGTCTATTTGACTCGTCCACCACATTAACCGTACGCGTGTATCCGAACTCGATCACCAGCCGCTGCAACTCCGCCAAATCTTGTACGATGCGCGAGGCATTGACCACCAGCAGGTAGACTTCCCTGGCAATTCGGTAAATATAAAGATCGTCTAACACCCCACCGCGATCATTGCACATGAG
>JAYOSV010000052.1:9885-16236 GCA_038139415.1 Verrucomicrobiales bacterium
GCACATGAGCGTGTATTGAGCGTCCCCCACCGCAAGATTGGAAGCCGTGTTGGTGAGTATGGAGTCGAGAAACTCCGTCGCCCGCGCACCGCCCACCATCAATTCCCCCATGTGGGAGATATCAAAAAGTCCGCACGCCTCCCGTACGGCGCGATGTTCATCGACAATGCCGGAATATTGAACGGGCATTTCCCACCCGCCAAAATCAATGCAGCGAGCCCCAAGAGCCTGATGCGTTTCAAACAGAGCCGTACGCCGCGGGTCCGCCATTCATTAACCCCACTTCTCGAGAATCACCTGTTCCTTGGGAGCGCCGAGCTCGTCCTTGGCCAGCGTCTCGGCCATTTCCACCAAAGCATTTGGTCCGCACGCATAAAAGACGGTGTTGTCGAGGCTATCGATGTGTTCTTTGATCCAGCCCGCATCAATCCGACCACGGCGTCCTTCCCAGGGATCATCATCGGCCAAACGCGTACAGGTCACGAGAAACTTGAAATTGGGGTTTTCCTTTTCCAGCTCCCGGAATTCATTATTGAAAATAATGTCATCGGTCGTGCGCACGGTATACAGCACGGTAATCCGGGTGTTCAAATTGCGGCGGGTCGCTTCGCGCACAAACCCCCGGAACGGCGTCACTCCTGAGCCACCGGCGATACATATCAAATGACGTCCTGGCGGATCAAAAACAGGGAGAAACTTACCAACCGGCTCAATCACACCCATAACATCCCCCTCCTCGGCCCAATCGACAATACTGGTACCCATCTTGCCATCACGCTTGACCGTCACCTCAAAGCTGCCGCGATCCAATGCGCAGGAACTAAGCGAATATGCACGCTTGTATTTAGGATGGTGCGGCCACCATACGGTGATAAATTGGCCGGTCTTAAAATCCAAATCGTAGCCTTCAGGCCATTTGAATTTCAGCGTCTTCGTGTCAGGCAACTCCATGGTCGCCTGCTCGATTTCCATTTCCACTTTCAGTTTCGCCATGATCTTAAATCTTTTTTGATGAACTTACTTCACATTAAAGGCAGCACCTTCCTTGGTGCTGCGCACATAAATGCGGCCATTGGCCAGCACCGGGGTGCTCCAGCATTTACCGGTCACTGCTTTGGACTCCGCCAATTGCTTGTAACCGGACGGTGAGCCGGCCACGAGAACTAGCTTGCCGTAATCCGTGAGGGCCAGAATATTTTCTCCCACGCGGATCACATTGCCCGCGCCGAAGCCTTCCTGTTCCCACTTGATTTCACCGGTAGCGATGTCCACGCATTTGAGCGGGCCGTCACCGTATTTCTTGAAACTAAACATGCCGTACAAGTGGCCGTCCTTTAGCACCGGCGTGCTCCAATGGTTCGCCACATGCTTGTGGCCGGGAATACGCCAGATTTCGCCCGAGCTCCATTGTCCGCCCTTGAGTGACACCTTGTAAGCGCCGCCGCCGACTCCGTAACCAGCCGAGCAGAACACCACGTTTCCATCCACAATCGGCGAGGCTGCTGTGGAGACCGCGAATTTAAATGGTTGCTTCCAAAGAAGCTTCCCGGAATTAATTTCAACTGAAACCAAGCCGGACACGCAAAAAAAGATTACCTGACGCACACCGTGAATCTCTGTAACCACCGGCGTGGCGTGAGTCACTGTCTCCGTGCCGGTTTTCCAGACAAGCTTGCCGGTGGCTTTGTTGAAAGCCAGCAACGACTGGCCTGCCCCGCCTCCGCCAACGATCACGAGATCGCCATCCACCACCGGTGAAGCGGCGTTTTTCCATTTGATCTGTTGCCCAGCATAGCCCCGCAGTAAATCATGAGACCATTGCTTTCGGCCGTTTTGCAAAGAGAAACTCGCCAACACAAAATCAGCCGACAACACATAAACCGAGCCACCATCAATCGAAGGCGTCGAGCGCGGGCCATCCCCGCCTTTGTTGTCATTGGCTCCAGCGTTCCCGCCATCATGGCCATAATCCGCCGCATCAAGCGCTGTAGTCCATACGGTGCGGCCTGAGCCAGCCTCCAGAACAGCAACGGTTTCCTTGCCTTGAACAGCGTAAAGCGTCGCAGCAAAGCCACCAGCAACCGCAAAGGAGCTAAACCCGTTCGGCGCCGGAGTTTTCCAAGCGGCCTTCAAGCCTCCCGTGCCCCATGGCGCCATGGTTTCCGTTGAGGCACCCGTATGGTGTGGCCCACGGTATTGCGGCCATTCATCGGCCACCACGGAAACCGTCATACCGGCGGCGAGCAATAGAGAATACTTATTCATAAAAACTCAGGGGGGAGTTTCGATAAACCAGTCGAACGCTTCAAGCCTGATTTTGAACTGGCTCCGGATTTTGCAATGCCGTTGCATCCACCACATTGTCCGGAGCGGAGGCCGCCGCCGCGGACGCAGTGGTTGCCGCGGCCAAACGCTGGACCAACTCTGAGGCCAACACATCGTAGGCAGCGGTGCCTAATCCATCCGGATCATACGCCAAAGCCGGCTGGCCATGACTCGGAGCCTCTGCCAATCGAGTCGCCCTTGGAATCGTTGTCTCGAAAATGATCTCCTCAAAATGCTCGCGCACTTCATCGAGCACCTGCTGCGATAGACGCGTGCGCCCATCGTACATGGTCATCACAATACCCGTGATGTGCAAATCCGGATTATCGCCGGAATTACGCACCTGATCGATCAGGCGCTGCACCATGGAGATTCCCTCGAGCGCGTAGTATTCACATTGAATTGGCACAACCAAGGAATCCGTCGCCACAAACGCATTCAAAGTACGCGACCCTAGGGACGGCGGGCAATCGATCAAAATGATGTCGTACACATTGGCCATGCGCACTGAATGCAGCGCTCTCTGCAGACGATGCAGACAATCTTCCATACGCGGCAGATCGATTTCTGCGCCGCACAAATTGACTTCACCGGGAATAATTGAAAGATTGTCGTAAACGGTGCGAACGATTTGGTCGCTCAATAGCGCATCACCGACCAGCGCCTCGTACACACTACCGCCCTCCCGCTTTTCGCCCCCCAAGCCACTGGTTGCGTTGGCTTGCGGATCCAAATCCACCAACAATACACGTTTACCTTGGCTCGCTAAACTGGCAGCCAGATTGATGGAGGTCGTCGTTTTACCAACCCCTCCTTTTTGATTGGCGACAGCAATCACACTGGTAGGCATGGCGTGAGATTAAATTGCCGTCCGCGCCCACCGAGCAAAACTTATCCCCACGAAACGGCCTTTGGCATGATCCTTGCAGTAGTCATACCTTAGAATGAAGTTTGACTCACAAATTTCTGAAAAACGCGAAGGAACAGCTGATTCCGGGCGTGATTCACACGCAAACGGTGTAAAAAGCGCTCCAAGCAGCCCTCTTGTCAGGCAAATCGCCTTGGCCGGAGTTGCTTCTCTGGTGATGGCCTTTTTCGTGGCAGCAGTTCTGAAGACACTGGCGTAGCCCGTGTAAGACCTCGACTGGACTTACCCGCGGCTAACAGCCAAACTGTCTGCGTGCCGCATCATAAGTCAGCTGAGCCATCGTTTGTTGATTCCTTCGCCGCCCTACCTTTGGGGGCTCTCCGAGCACATTCGATGAAAGCCTCGGAAGGAGAATTTCAACAAAGCCTTGCGGCAACCCAACGGTCTCTCGAAGATTTCGCACAATTGATTTCCCCGGCGGGCGCATCACAATTGGAGACGTTGGCCAACCAATCCAAGGCACTGACCCAGCAACGATTCGGTCGAGCGATTCGTCTTTTTGCCCCACTTTATCTTTCCAATGAATGCATCAACAACTGCGCATACTGCGGTTTCTCGAGGGATAATCCAATCCTACGTGTCACTCTGGAGCCCGACGAAGTGCTCGCCGAAGCGCGAGCGCTCGCAGAGCAAGGATTTCGCAATGTCTTGCTCGTGGCCGGCGAGCACCCAAAATTCGTTTCCAACGGTTACGTTGAACAATGTGTCCGAATACTCCACAAAACCATCCCTAGCATTTCACTGGAGCTTGGCCCACTGGAAACCGAGACTTATCAACCCCTCGTAACCGCGGGTGCCGACGGATTGGTCGTCTATCAGGAAACGTATGACCAAAACGCCTATCGCGTTCACCATACCGCCGGCCCAAAGAAGGATTTTAACTGGCGCCTTGGAACACCTGAACGCGCATACGCTGCCGGCTTCCGCAGGCTCGGCATTGGTGCTCTTTTCGGATTGAGCGACTGGCGCACCGAAGCAATCGCCCTCGCAGCCCATGCCGAATGGCTATTGAAGCATTGCTGGAAAGCTCAGCTCACGCTTTCCCTGCCTCGCCTACGGCCATGCGCAGGCAGCTTTGAGCCTATCGACCCCATTTCTGACCGTGATCTGACGCAATTGATTTGCGCCTTGCGACTGTATTTACCCGACGTCGGCATTGTGCTTTCCACCCGCGAACCAACCTCGTTACGCAATGGCCTGATTCCGCTGGGTGTAACCCTGATGAGTGCCGGAAGCCACACCGAGCCTGGCGGTTACACGGGTGCCGGTAGCGATAAACTTCACAAAACCGACCGCGGCAAAAGGGTCGCCCTGACCGAGCAATCCAGTGAATGGGCCGAGGGCGCTACCGGTCAGTTTGACATCGCCGATGAGCGCTCTCCGGGAACAGTCGCCGAACAAATTAGCAGCCTTGGCTACGAGCCTGTTTGGAAAGATTGGGACACAGCGTTGACCTCGTGAAGCTGGAGGCTATTCTTCGCCCGTGATCAAGGGCCTCCGCAACTATTGGCAAAAACGGTCTAACCGGCGGCGCTTTCT
Organism: Verrucomicrobiales bacterium; assembly: GCA_038139415.1. Lineage (GTDB taxonomy): Bacteria > Verrucomicrobiota > Verrucomicrobiia > Limisphaerales > UBA1100 > UBA1100. Next base: position 14,678 of record JAYOSV010000052.1, read on the forward strand.
GTGGGGCTCCCTCAGTGCCAGCTTTGTCGGTGCGGGATCATATGCTTATATGCGGCTTTGGGAATCCGGATGGCTTGAGGTCAACCGTCACCGCGCGCCCATCATGAAAGCCGCGCGCCCTCTTCGTTTGTTGCATTTATCTGATTTGCACGCTTCCAAGGCTGTAAGTCTGGGCTACCTACGCCGCGCTCTGAGCGTTGGCTTAGAATTGGAACCGGACTTGATTTGCCTGACCGGCGATTTCATTACCTGGAAATATCGACAGTTTGATGAATACAGCGATGTGCTTCGCACTCTGCCCAAAGCTGCGCCAACTTATGCCTGCTTGGGCAATCACGATGGAGGCTCTTGGGCTTCCGGCATCATGAAGATTGGCGCCTCCCATAGCTTGCCAGTTCAACGCATGCTGAAAAAGGCCGGCATCCACCTTCTGCACAACGAACACAGGTTGGTTGATCTGGCTGACCAAACAATCAATCTCGTGGGGGTGGGCGATCTTTGGAATCGAGAATGCTACCCCAGGCAAGCCTTCGACGGGCTCGATGAAAAATATCCAACCATCCTGCTATCGCACAATCCCGACACCAAAGCCGAACTGGCCACGTACCCATGGCAGCTGATGTTGAGCGGCCACACGCATGGGGGACAGGTTTATCTTCCCGGCTTAGGTGCCCCCTTAGCTCCGGTGAAAGACAAGAAGTATGTGCGCGGACTGCATCGCTTGGGCGATCGCTGGCTTCACATTACCAAAGGCGTCGGAAACCTCCACGGTCTCCGACTCAATTGCCGCCCTGAAGTGAGTCTGCTCGAAATTTCCTGATGGCCGTCGTCACTGCCAACGGAAAGGAAACACACGTGACCATCCCCTGCACGGTCGAGGGCTTCCTGCAACAACTGGAACTGCCACCACGCTCGGTTGTGGTGGAACTCAACGGCGAAGCACTCACGCCATCATCCTTCGCCGGAAAGCAACTTCAATCCGGAGACCGCCTAGAGATCGTGCGGATTGTTGCCGGTGGTTAAACCGCTCAAACCGGTGAACACTCGCGGCTTGTAAATCGTCGGTTTCGTAATAGAATTCACGCACTGCGGAGGCAACCATGGCGGAGACAACCCCCATTTATCTGGACGAGTTTAAGGCGATGCACCCGGCCGATCTGGCCGATCGCCTGCAACGCATGCAGACCGAGGAAGCACGCCACATCCTCACAGAACTCCCCGTCGATGCCGCCTCCGCCGCCCTGGCGGAGCTTGAGGATGAGTGGATTGCCGGTTTGCTGGAGGAATTCCCCCAGTCCAAGCTCGTTCCCCTTCTCAATAAAATGTACGCGGAAGAGGCTGCGGACGTGCTGGGCGAAATCCCCGAGGTCGACCGGGCACGACTGCTTCGCAAGATGGGCAAGGAGGAAGCTCAGGCCGCGCGCGATCTCCTAAAATACCCTGAAGACACGGCCGGCGGCATCATGAACGACCGGTTTGTGACGCTGCGATCCCACCACACCGTTGGAGATGGTCTTCGTCGCATCCGTCGCAAACATAGGGAACAAGCACCGACAGAC
>JAYOSV010000053.1:0-16112 GCA_038139415.1 Verrucomicrobiales bacterium
TCGCAGAAACATCCAGCCAGCGATTCAGCGTGGCTTAAGTGCGGATGTTGCGCTAGCGGCATTGACCACGGAGCCGGCGGCATTATTAGGCGCGGAGGCAGATCTGGGCACTATCGAAAAAGGACGTCTGGCCAATCTAACTGTCGTGGACGGCGATAGTTGGTTTAATCCCGATCAACCGGTTTCCAGCGTGTGGATCGAAGGCCGTCATTATGTAAACGACCCCCAGAAAAAGAAGGACGAGGATTCTAATAAGGCTGAGGCCCCTGCCGATCCAGTGCCGCGAGCGGCGAAGATACCGGGGAATTACCGGGGCGTTATCAAGGGCCCGGCGAGCGTCTTAATCCTTAACGCTACTGTTTGGACCTGTGGGCCATCAGGAGTAATCACCAATGCGTCCATCCGAATTGCAGATGGCCGTATTGCGGCTATTGGTCCGGAGATTGGCGCGCCGATTCCGTTTGATGGAATCATCATCGACGCCAAAGGCAAACATGTGACGCCCGGCCTGATTGATTGCCATAGTCATAGCATGATTTTGGGGGGCGTGAATGAAGCCACTCTTCCCTCAACAGCCATGGTACGGATTGCTGATGTGGTAAATTCCGAGACCGAAAACATCTACCGTCAATTGGCCGGCGGTCTCACCGTGGCAAATTTACTGCACGGTTCAGCAAATCCAATTGGCGGACAGAACGCCGTGATTAAGCTGCGATATGGCGCTATGCCTGATGAGATGATTTTTTCCAAAGCGCCTGCGGGTATTAAGTTTGCTTTGGGTGAAAATGTGAAGCAATCCAACTGGGGAGATAAGAAGACCACGCGCTTTCCGCAGACGCGTATGGGGGTGAAAACTTTCTTCATCAATCGCTTCACGGCAGCCCGTCAATATCTTGCCGGACAGCGTGCCAACCTTGTTGCGGATCCGCCGGTGCGCAGGAATTTAGAATTGGATGCGCTTGGGGAAATTCTCAATGGCGAACGACTGATTCACTGCCATTCTTATCGTCAGGATGAAATGCTAGTTTTTCTCCGGACCATGGAGCGGTTTGGGATTCGTGTTGGGAGTCTGCAGCATGTACTTGAGGGATATAAAATTGCCGACGAGATCGCGGCGCATGGCGCTGGGGCCTCAAGTTTTGCGGATTGGTGGGCCTACAAATTTGAAGTGTACGATGCGATTCCCTACAACGGCGCTCTGCTCCATGAACGAGGCGCGGTGGTCAGCTTTAATTCGGATTCATCCGATTTGGCGCGCCGCCTTAATCTCGAAGCTTCGAAGGCGGTTAAATATGGAGGGGTGACCGAGGCGGAGGCGTTGAAGTTCGTCACCTTGAATCCCGCCAAACAATTAGGCATCGACCGCTGGGTTGGATCACTGGAAGTTGGTAAAGATGCGGACTTTGTGATTTGGAACGGTCATCCGTTAAATACTCAAACGCTGTGTGATGAAACTTGGATCGAAGGTAGGCAATATTACGACCGCGCCAAGGCTGGTGCTCGTTTTGGTGCGATGGCCGAGGAGCGGGCTGCCCTGCTGGCCAAGGCCCGAAAAAGGGAGTCCAATGAAAATGCGGGTTTAGCCGCGCGGGCCGCTTTCTTCCGGCGAGCATTGGAAAAGGCTCACACACTCAATAACTGCTACGAATGCCGAAAGGCCAAGCCATGAAGTTGTTAATCATTTATCTTATCGCCTGCGTCGCCGTAGTCGCCGAAACCGTTCTTTACCAAGCGGCCGCCATTCACACTGCTGATAGCGGGACGATCGAGAATGGGCAGTTGCTTGTGCAGAACGGACGCATATTGGCCGTCGGCAAGCAGGTGCAAGCGCCACCGAGCACGAAGACTGTTAATCTCGGGGCGCTACAAATCTATCCCGGATTGATTGCCGCCACCACGTCATTGGGACTGACTGAGATTAATGCCGTTCGCGCCACGCAAGATACCACGGAAGTGGGGGAATTTACTCCGGACGTCGAGGCGTGGATTTCCGTTAATCCTGATTCGGAGTTGATTCCAGTGGCCCGGGCCAATGGATATACTCATGCGCTGGTTGCCCCGCTCGGCGGCGTGGTGACCGGTACTTCCGGCCTCATTAAAACCGCAGGTTGGGGGGGCGAAGATATGACAGTAAGACCCCGCGCTGCCTTGCACATTATGTGGCCTGTACTGTCCATCAACGCCACACCCAAATCCGCGCTGCGTAACCCGGACGATTTCAAGTCGCCCAAGGATCAGGCCAAGGAACGGGAAAGAAAGCTGCACGCCATTGATCAGTTTTTTGATCAAGCCGAGGCTTACGCCAAGGCGCGGAGGGCTCATGCTGACCAGGAGGATTTTAAAACTATTCCCGCTTGGGAAGGCGCTTTGGGAGCAGTTTCCAGTCGCCAACCAATCATGGTGCACGCGAATTACGAACGTCAGATTACCAGCGCCGTGGCTTGGGCCAAACGCCGTGGTTACCGCATCATCATTGCGGCCGGGTTGGATGCCTGGAGGGTGGCGGATTTGTTGGCCAAAGAAAAAGTGCCGGTCGTGCTCGATAATGTGTTTCGGTTGCCTCAACGCGACACCGATTCCCATGAAGTCAATTTTCGGGCTGCCGGCGTGTTGCATAAAGCAGGCGTCAAGGTGGCCCATAGTGTGCGTATGGGCAATTGGGGCGCGACAGAAGTACGCAATATTACCTACGCCGCCGCACGTTCCATGGCTTATGGATTACCACGGGAAGCGGGCTTGCGAAGCATTACATTGCATCCCGCCGAGATGCTCGGGGTTGATAAACAACTGGGCTCCCTCACCGCGGGCAAGGAGGCCACGTTCATTGCGGTGGATGGGGACTTGTTTGATATCCGCTCGAACGTGAAGAACATGTGGATTGCTGGTAAGCCAGTGAGTCTTGAGAGTCGTCACACGCGGTTGTACGAGAAATACAAGAACCGCCCCAAACCGAAAGCGGTGCAACGCTAATGCAAACGATCGTCCGGGATCAGGCCAAGAAATACGCCTTTGATTGGCGTGATGAGCCGCTGTTGCGAGTGAGCGAAGGGGAAACTATCGCGATCGAAACGTGGGATGCGAGCACGGGGTTTTTCAAAACGCCGGAAGATAAAGCTATTCCGGCGAAACGGCCAGGGTTTGATCGCTCCCCGCCGATGGCTAACCCAATTGCCGGGCCTGTTTTTATAGAGGGCGCGGAACGAGGCGATGTGTTGGTGGTCTGCATTGAGGAGCTAGAGGTAGCGGATTATTCGTGGGTGGCGGTGGGACCGAAACGCGGTCCACTTGGGGAATCCACGCGTTGGCCGGAATTATCCACCGAATATACCACCAAGATTTTTCCGCACACACCGGGGCCCAGCGGCACGATGCTGGACGGTAATTTGCAATTTAGCGATTCGATCTCCTGGCCGATTACACCGTTTATCGGTACGCTCGGCACAGCTCCGGATCGTGAGGTGCGCACAAGCATTGATGGCCAGGGCGCGTGGGGCGGTAACCTAGATATGCGCGATGCGGCGGCGGGTAATCGGGTCTTTATGCCGGTGTTTCATGACGGCGCTTTGTTTTATTTAGGTGACCTTCATGCAAGCCAGGGAGACACGGAATACATCGGCACCGCGGCTGAAACTTGCGGCACCGTGAGGTTACACTTCGAAATCATCAAACAGAAGAAGCTGCCGTTTCTCCGGATTGAAAAGCCGGACACACTAATCGCCGTTCAATCGGCTCGCCCGCTGGAGGTGGCGGTGGACACAGCAACTCAACATCTGATGGCGTGGCTGGTGGAGGAATATGAATTCACGCCGACGGACGCCTATTGCCTAGTGAGCACCTGCCCGGATTTCCGAATTAACGTCTATCAGATGTGCGATATCGCGCAATTAAATTATGTGGCCGGGGCGGAGATTTCTCGGAAGTATTTGCCATAAAAAACGGGCAGGTTGCCCTGCCCGCTTTAAGTCTATTTGATGTAAACCGATTTACGCTTTGGCGGCGGCATAGTTCGCGGCCACGGCATCCCAGTTCACCACGCTCCAGAAAGCTTTGAGGTAATCCGGGCGGCGGTTTTGGTACTTCAAGTAATAGGCGTGTTCCCAAACATCGCACCCAAGAATCGGCGTGCGGCCTTCCATGAGAGGCGTGTCTTGGTTCGGAGTGCTGCACACGCACAGGCTGCCGTCGCTCTTGGCGCATAGCCAAGCCCAGCCACTGCCGAAGCGCGTGGCGCCGGCGGCTTCAAAGTCTTCCTTGAATTTATCCAAGCCACCTAACTCGGACTCGATGGACTCAGCCAAATCGCCGGTTGGTTCGCCACCGCCGCCGGGGGCCATGATGGTCCAAAACAGCGAATGGTTCGCGTGTCCACCGCCGTTATTACGTACAGCACCGCGAACGGCCTCGGGCAAGGCGTCCAGATCGCTGACTAACTCTTCAATGCTTTTACCGGCGAGCTCATCGTGGCCTTCGAGCGCGGCGTTGAGCTTGGCGATGTAAGTGGCGTGATGCTTGCCGTGGTGGATTTCCATGGTTTGCGCATCAATATGCGGCTCCAGTGCATCATGCGCGTAGGGGAGTTCGGGTAGTTCGTATGCCATAATAAATAAAGGTTGAGCGATTACCGTAACAACGCAAGGCACGACGGGCAAGCCTCGCTAGATGAGATTCACAAAGTTTGCGAGCAATTGAAGCCCAACTTTTTGGCTTTTTTCGGGATGAAACTGCGTGGCAAACACATTGTCGCGCCATATCGCCGAGGTGAAGTCCACTCCATATTCGGTGCGGGTTGCCACGATGGATTTATCCTTTGGTTGTGGATAATAACTGTGCACGAAATAAAAGTGACTGCCCGATTCGATGCCCTGCAGAATCGGGCAATTGGGTTGGGTAAAGTGTACTTCGTTCCAGCCAATCTGCGGCACTTTGACCTCGGCGTCCGGAAAACGCACCACGCTGCCTTCAAAAATGCCGAGCCCACCCGCGCTGGAATTGAACTCCTCGCTGTTTTCAAAAAGCGCCTGATAACCCACACATATACCGAGAAAGGGTTTGCCGGTGGAAACAAACCCACGGGTGGTTTCAAAGAGCTCCTGCTGGCGCATAGCGTTAATGCAATCATCAAACGCGCCTACTCCTGGCAAGACAACGGCATCCGCTTGCATCACCAACTCAGGGCTGGACACCAAATGCACGTCGCCGCCGGCCGCGGTGAGAGCCTTTTGCACGCTGCGGACATTGCCCGCGCCATAATCAAGCAGTGCGATCACGGGGCGTCTTGTAGCTTACGGAGCCACTTCGGCCAATTCCTTTTCGGTGCGCAACCGCAGTTGCCCACAGGCCGCATCAATATCATGCCCCTTTTCGCGTCGAAGCGTTACCGGGGTGCCGAGGGCTTTGAGACCGTCGAGAAACACATCCTGCGCCTCGATGCTGGGCCTGCTCCACTCCAAGCCGTCCACTTGATTGTATGGAATGAGGTTTACCTTGGCGCGTAGTTGAGAGGCCAATTTCGCCAACGGCGGAATTTGGTCCGGATCATCATTAATGCCTTCAATGAGAATGTACTCCAGCGTGATCATACCATTTTTCATCGATTGATATTCGCTGGCCGCAGCGGCGAGTTCCTTGAGCGGGTAACGGCGGTTGATCGGCATGATCTTTTCGCGCACTGCATCGGTGGCGCCGTGTAGGCTGATGGCTAATCGATACTGTTTGGGCTGGTGCGCCAGATCGCGAATGCGCGGAACCAGGCCGCTGGTGGAGATGGTGATTTTCCGCGCACCTATTCCCGCGCCCCATTCGGCGTTTAGGATTTGCAATGCCTCCAAGAGATTCTCGTAATTAGCCATCGGCTCACCCATGCCCATAATCACGAGGTTCGTGATTAGGCGTTCGCGGGTGTTGGCGGCATCGCGCCGGATTCTTTCCACGGCAAGGACTTGGTCCACAATTTCAGCCGGCGTCAGGTTGCGCTTAAACCCTTCCAAACCACTGGCGCAAAACCGGCAGCCGTAAGCGCAGCCGACCTGCGTGGAAACGCACAGCGTGTGGCGGTCGCTGGACTCGCCGTACAACGCTGGGTTGGCAGGAATAAGGACGCTCTCAACAAACTGACCATCACTCAGTTTCCAGAGAAATTTATAGGTGGTGTCGAGCCCTCCTTGTTCTTTGGCGGAATCAATGGTGGAAAACTGAAAAGCCTCTGCCAACTGATTACACAATCTATCTGGCAGATTACTCATGGCAGACCAATCCGTGGCACCCTTTTGGTGGACCCATTGCAGGATTTGATCCGCGCGGTAGTCAGGCTCGTTGTGTTGCGCGAGCCAGTTTTTCAGGCTACCTGGCGATTGGGTTGAGATCGGTGGAAGCACGCGCTAAACCTGATAGTATTTGCGGGAATAATCCTGAACCATCCGCCATGTGTTATACTTCGGCGCAACGGTTGCCATAGCGTGGCGCATTTTGTGAATCCACTTGCGCGGCAACCCGGCCTGATCGCGATCGTAAAAAGTGGGGATGACCTCCTCGGATAACGCGCGGTACAGGTTTTCGCTGTCGAGTCGATCCTGTTCCTCAATGTTATCCGGGTGTTCGTCACCGCCGATGGAAAAGCCGTTCTCACCATCAAATACTTCCCGCCACCAGCCGTCCATAATGCTACAATTTAGACCGCCATGAGCGGCGGTTTTCATACCGCTCGTGCCACTGGCTTCCAGAGGCCGTCGGGGGTTATTGAGCCAAACATCACAACCGCCCACCAGCATTCGGCCGATCTGGATATCGTAGTTTTCGATAAACACTAGATGGCCGGCCAGTTCGCTGTGCTTGGATAAGTGGGCAATTTTCTGAATGAACCGCTTCCCTTCTTCATCAGCCGGATGTGCCTTGCCGGCATAGATGAACTGCACCGGCCGATCGGCGGACTTGGCGAGCTTGGCGACTTTCTCGAAGTGATCAAATATCAGTGGCGCCCGTTTGTAGGTGGCAAAACGGCGGGCAAATCCGATGGTCAACGTGTCAGCATCGAGGAGATGATCGAGTGTAATAAAATCTCCTTCGCGCGCTTTAGGATCATCGATCAAGCGGCTACGGGTGAAGTCAATTAATTCGCGGCGCAGTCGGTAGCGAAGAGCCCAGAGTTCCTCGTCTGAGATGAACTCTGGATCGTTTACGCGGGCCCAGAAGTCCGGGCAATTAATTTTTTCATGGAATAATTCGCCCGCATCAACGCGTGTCTGCCAGAAATCGCGGGCCGGTTTACTCATCCAGCCGAGCAGGTGAACCCCATTCGTCACATGCCCGATCGGCACGTCATCAACAGGGACATTATATTTGCCCTGCCACATTTCCCGGCTTACCGCGCCGTGCAATTCGCTGACTCCGTTGGCGGCACGAGCGGCGTTGAGCGCGAGCACGGTCATGCAAAACGTTTCGTCTTCATCCTCTGCATTGAGCCGGCCAAGCGCCATGAGGTCCTTGTGGGAGAGACTCAGGTGTTGCTCATATCGATTGAGCGCATAACTCATGAGGCTGGGGTGGAAGCGATCATGCCCGGCAGGGACCGGCGTGTGCGTGGTAAAGATGCATTCTTCACGTGTGGCACTCAAGGCAGCGTCAAAGTCATCGCCGGCCGCCATGCGTTCCCGGATTAATTCCAGCGCGAGAAAGGCGGCGTGACCTTCGTTCATATGGAATACCGAGGGCGATTCATCCAAAGCCCTGAGCAGTTTGACACCGCCGATGCCGAGGAGGATTTCCTGCTGAATGCGCGTGGTACTGTCGCCGCCATAAACCCGCAGAGTGAGATCGCGGTATTGCGGCGGGTTTTCCGGGAGATTGGTGTCCAGTAGATAGAGGGGGCATCGGCCAACGTTGATTCGCCAGGACCGGAAGTGGACGGTGTCGGTTGCGATATCGACCGAGCAAATGAGCGGCTCCCCCTCGGCATCCATCACTGGATCCATGGGCAGGTTGCGGGGGTTGAGCTGGTTGTAATATTCAGTCTGCCAGTTGTCCTGATTAATGGTCTGCTGAAAATATCCTTCCCGATAAAACAAGGTGATGCCGCAAAAATTGAGGCCAAGATCGCTGGCGCTTTTGATATGGTCGCCAGCTAAAACGCCCAGACCTCCAGCGGCAATCGGCAATGTTTCGTGCAAACCAAATTCCGCGGAAAAATAAGCGATCCTCCGTTCGGATAGATCAGTTACTTCACGGGTGACCCAAGTATCCTTACTGCTCAGGTACGCATCAAATTCGGCCAGTACATCGGCCACGCGCTTGGCGTAATCCGGTTCCATCAGCCGCGTGCGGAGTTCGGTGTCCGACACTTCGTGCAGAATGGCGACCGGATTGTGGTAGACATTCTGCCAAGTGCGCGGCGAAAGCTCACCAAAGATCCCTCGCGCATCCTGATTCCAAGTCCACCAGATATTGCGAGCCAGACGGTTTAGGGCCTGAATCGTCTCAGAAATGTCCATGGCCCAATCTGCGCCCTTCTCCCCCCAAAGGCCAAGCGGTTTTTTGTGGTAAACCCATTAAGAACATTGCAGAGTTTTGGAGTTAACCATGAAATTGTTTCAATTCACCGTGATCAGTATCTGTGCGGGCCTTTCACTTAACGCCCAGCCCAAGGATATTTTCGGGTCTGAACCGCCCAAAAAACCCGATATCACCGAAACGGCTCCCGGCGTATTTCAGGTGGGCACCGTCAAGCTCGTGAAGGCAAAAAATGAAATCTCCTTTCCTGCCATTGTGAATATGAATGAGGGCCCAATGGAATATCTGGTAGTGACCGGCAAAGGGAAAACTCACGAGAGCCTGATGGTTACCAGCGCAGAGCCTTTCCATGTGCAAGTGGCCATGCTCTTGATGAATTGCAAAGGTAGTGATGGCCGGCTGATCCCGGAAAATGACACCAAGCCTGTTCCTGGCGAAAAGGTGGTGATCGAGTTCCATTGGAAAGACGGCAAAACGCCCAAGAAAGCGCCAATTGAGAAATTTGTGCAACGAGTGGATAAAAAGCCTATAGGGAATGATCCGTTCGTTTTTAATGGCTCACGCATGTTTGAAGGCTCATTTCTGGCGCAACGCGACGGCTCCATTGTGTCTCTCATTACCGACAATGCGGCACAGTTTAACAATGCTCGCCAAGGCCGTGCTGATGACGAGCTCTGGCGGCCTCAACCTAAGGGGCTGCCGGCTCTGGATAGCAACGGCACGGTGGTCATTCGCGTGCTGCAAAATGTTAAAAAAAGTAAAGGCGCTCGCTAAAACCAACTTTTTGATGCTAGATACCTAAAATTTCGCATGAAAAAAATCATCTGCACCTGCGCATTGGTCGGTTTGCTCATCGGTTGTACCCCAGCTGAAAATACGGAACCGGTCGCCCCCTCTTCGCCAGAAACTAACGAAGAGGAATCAGTTGAAACGCAGCCGCCTACCGAAAACGGTGAAAATGAAGAGGCGGTTACCAAGATGATGTACATGGAGAGGAGGGATGCCGATGGCAACATTGTTGGCCTCCTCGATGAGGGACTTTGGTTTAAACAAGGCGATAAGGCCCCCTACACCGGTTTGGTGGTGGGAATGAATAAGCCGAAAGATGGCAAGCCACCGGAATTCCCCTACAACTATAAACGCGAATTTCAGGACGGCGTTCAAGTGGGTGTGGAAACCGGTTGGTACACCACCGGCAAAAAACGAATTGAACTCGTTTATGAAAACGGTGAGGTGGTATCCATGCGCCAATGGGATGCCGACGGTAATGAACTGAAAGAAGATTAACCAATTTAGGAAACGACCATGAAACAAGTAATAGCATCATTGACCGCCCTGTTTGTCTTCGCCACGACTGGCGTTGCGCAGGTCGACATTTCCTTCCAAAACGAACTCCAACGCTCCATTGATCGGGGCCTTGATTCTCTGAAAAAAAGCCAGCAGGAAGGCGGGTTCTGGACCAACGAAGATCACCCGGCCGTGACAGCCATTGTGCTTATGGCTTATCACGGGAATCCCAATAAGCCCAAAGAAACACCGGAATGGATCACCAAGGGGCATGATCACCTGATGAAGTTCATCCAGCCCGACGGCAGTATCTATGTGCCGGGCAAAGGGTTGGCGAATTACAATACCGCGTTGAGCATGATGGCCATGCTGGCGTCCGGTGATGAGAAATACAATCCTACCATCATCAAGGCCCGGCAATTTCTGGTGCGCCAGCAATGGGATTTAGGCGTTAAGGGGAAAACGGATCACCCGTTGGACGGAGGTGTGGGATACGGCAATTCGTATCCGCACGGCGATTTGAACAACACTCTGACCGCGTTGGAGGCGATATATTACAGCCGACATCTGGTGAAAGACACGCCGGAGACCAAGAATGATCTCAATTGGAAGGCGGCCATTTCGTTCATCCAAAACTGCCAAAATCTCAGCTCGCACAACAAACAACCTTGGGTCAGCGATGATCCCGAAAATAAGGGAGGCATGATTTATTTCCCGGGTAAAAGCATGGCCGGTCGCGCAAAGGGTAGCGAATCCGGCCGCACGGCGTTGCGTAGCTACGGGAGCATCAGCTACGCCGGCATGCTCAGCTACGCCTACGCGGAATTGGCCAAGGACGATCCTCGCGTGACCGCGGTCCAAAAATGGCTCGCTGATAATTATACGCTAAAGGAAAATCCCGGCATGGGAGCGCAGGGGTTGTTTTACTATTACTATCTCATGACCAAAGCGTTAACCTTTTACGGCACGGACAACCTGAAATTGGCCAATGGTAAAGAAATCGATTGGCGCAAGGAGGTTGGCCTGAAGCTCATGGGTCAACAGGATCAGGATGGCTCTTGGATTAACAAGGATGCCTCACGTTGGTGGGAGAATGAAAAACCATTGGTCACCGCCTACAGCATTATCGCATTGAGCTACCTGCATCGCGGCCAATAGTTCAGGAGCATAAGCCACTGTCCCACGGCGAGACGCGGATTGAGAGCCGGTGCGAAAGAAGTTCCTTGTGTTGCGTAGTTGATTCTATTCCTCAACTTCCTCTTCGCCAGCGGCTTCCTCTTCCTTTTCGGTGGAAACCACTGGAGCAATGTCCTGCAGGCGATCCTTGTCATCGACATTGACGAGTCGAACGCCTTGGGCATTCCGGCCTGTCTGGCGAACCCCGTCAACTGAAGTCCGAACCATCTGGCCGCCAACGGTGATCAACATGATCTCGTCTCCTTCGTGGACAGTAAGACCGCCAACAACCTTGCCGGTCTTCTTGGTGATCTTCATGGTCTTGATGCCTTTACCGCCACGGGATTGGACGCGGTAATCATCGAAGTCCGTTCGCTTGCCAATTCCGTTTTCGCCGGCGACCAGCAAGGTAGCGTCTTTACTAACGATGGATAGGGCTACCACGTGGTCATCCTTCCCTAGGCGAATACCCCTTACGCCTGCGGCTGCGCGTCCCATGGTGCGGACTCCGTCTTCATGGAAGCGAATGCTCATCCCTTCTGCCGTGACCAGCACGACATCGTCGTGGCCGGTGGTGAATCGGGATTCAATGAGCGTATCGCCCGGGACAATCTTGATGGCAATGATGCCGCCTCGTCGCACATTGGCGAAGTCACTGAGCGCCGTCTTTTTGACCGTGCCGGCGCGCGTGGTGAAGAAGATGCACCGATCTTGTTTCCAGGTGAGATCTTCCTTGTTATCGCCATACACAGCTTCCACTCGGATGACGTCTGCAATTTTTTCGCCATGCTTCAGCTCCAGCACATTGGCGATACTCCGGCCCTTGGAGGCTCGGCCGAGGTCGGGGATTTCATGCACGCGCTCGACGTAAACCCGGCCGGTGTTCGTGAAGAACATCAGATAATCATGGGTATTGGCCGGGAACAAATGCTCAATGAAATCGCTGGCCTCCTTATCGGTGGTTGCCTTGCGCGTTTTCATGCCGATCACACCTTTTCCCCCGCGGCGTTGGGCGCGGAAGGAACTAGTGTTCGTGCGTTTGATCAGGCCGTTGTGCGTGACAGTGATCATCACCGATTCGTTGGCAATGAGATCCTCAATTGACATTTCGCCTTCGTCCGGTGCGAGGTCGGTTCGGCGCGGGGTGGCGTACTTTTCCTTAATAAGGGACAGTTCGTCCTTAATAATGCTGAGTACGCGCGATTCCTTAGCGAGGATATCAAGGAGGTCCTTGATCTTCTCAACGAGGTCCTTGTACTCGGCACGAATCTTGTCGATTTCTAGGCCGGTCAGTTGGTAGAGGCGCAGTTCGAGAATGGCGTTCGCCTGTTCTTCGCTGAATTCGTAACGGCCGTTGTTGAGACGAGCCTTGTCACGAATGAGGATGCCGAGTTTTTCAACAGCGGCCTTGGTGAAATCGAACGCCATCAGTTTCACCTTGGCTTCATCGCGGTTGGCGGATTCACGGATAATCTTGATGAACTTATCAAGGTTCGAGAGCGCGATGATATAACCTTCCAGCGTCTCAGCGCGGCGCTCAGCCTTCTCCAGTTCGTAACGCGTGCGCCGCACGACGACTTCACGGCGGTGCTCGATGTAGCAATTGATGGCTTCCTTGAGCGTCAGTGTCTTAGGCTTGCCGTGATCAATGGCGAGCATGTTGACGCTGAAGGAGGTGGCCAATTGCGTGTACTTGTAGAGGTTATTGATGACCACCTTCGGGACCGCATCGCGCTTGAGCTCGATAACGACACGGGTGTTTTCATCGGATTCATCGCGGACAGCCGTGATCTCGGAGAGAATCTTTTCATTAGCCAACTCAGCGATGCGCTCCACGAGTGTGGCGCGGTTGACGTTGTAGGGTATCTCGGTGACGACAATTTGCTGTTTGCCGTTGCGCATTTCCTCCACGCCGAGTCTGCCGCGTACTTTAATGGAGCCTTTGCCGGTGGAGAAATAATCCTCTACAGGCTTGAGCCCAGTGACGGTGCAACCGGTTGGGAAATCAGGGCCCTTGATGTATTTCATCAGGCCCTTGAGATCGATATCGGGATTATCGATTTGGGCGCAGATCCCATCGATCATTTCACCGAGGTTATGAGGCGGCATGTTCGTGGCCATGCCGACGGCGATGCCGGTGCCGCCATTGACGAGCAGATTAGGGAATGAGGCCGGGAACACCGTGGGTTCCATCAGACGCTCATCATAGTTGGGCACCCAATCAACCGTGGCCTTGTCCATATCGGCCATCAGCGAGCCCCCCAAGTGAGTCAGTCGCGCCTCCGTATAACGCATGGCGGCCGGGGGGTCGCCTTCCACACTGCCGAAGTTGCCCTGCCCGTCCACGAGCGTGTCACGCATTGACCACGGTTGGGCCATATTTACGAGAGTCGGGTAGATAACTGCTTCGCCGTGCGGGTGATAGTTGCCGCTGGTATCACCAGCGATCTTCGCGCACTTGAAATGTTTCTTGGGTGGGTACAGCGATAACTCGTGCATCGCGTAGAGGATTCTGCGCTGAGAGGGTTTCAGCCCGTCGCGTGCATCCGGCAAGGCACGGGAGATGATGACCGACATCGAGTAGTCGAGGAACGAGTTCTTGATCTCGTCCGCGACATTGATGGGGTCGATCTTTTCCTTTGCTGCAAAAAGAGGAGTGTTGGATACGGGCAACTCCCCAGAGCCCTTATTCTTTGCCATTTCCTAAGTTAAATTAAATATCCAGGTTGCGTACGTTCAGTGCGTTATCCTCGATGAATTCGCGGCGAGGTTTGACTTCGTCGCCCATGAGCTTGGTAAACATTTCCTCGGCCTCCACGCCGTCAGTCAGTTCCACCCGCAACAGTTTGCGTGTCTCAGGGTTCATTGTGGTCTCAAATAGTTCTTTGGGGTTCATTTCTCCCAAACCCTTGAATCGTTTAATCTGCAAGCCTCGCCGACCGATCTCGATCACGGTGCTGAGAATATCCGACAGCGAGAACAGTGGGTACACGCGTTCGTCGTCGCCTTCAATTAATTCAAAGAGCGGCTTGTCCTGTGCTTCGTAATGTTCCACCGGCAAGCCCTTGCGGCTGAGTTTGCCGAGCAGTTCCTGCACCGGTTTACTTTCGTGAAGCTCCACATGTAACGCGCGTCGGGTGTTGCTGTTCTTGGCGGCAGCCTTGGGTGTTTCCTCAGGCTCGATATCACCGAACAGATTGAGGTCCGGGTTTTTCTTGCCGAATTTTGCCAGATCGGAGTCGCTGTGGAAATAGTGGATAGACTCTTCATTGCCGTCACGAATCTTCACCAGATGGGTCGGGAGTTCGCCGGTTTTCTTGCGTTGCTCGATGTACTCGGCAAAATGTCCGCCGTGGCGCTGGATGGAGCGCGCATATTTATCGAGCGACATAAGCAGCCCCAGGGTTTCAGCGACCTGCTTGTTGCTGAGCTTTTTCTTGTCGGGCAATTTCAGGCTGACATCTTCCGAGCCCAGCTCGATGAGGATTCTGTTCAGCTCATTGTCGTCCGCAATATACTCCACGCGTTTTTTTCGGGAAATTTGGTAGAGCGGCGGCTGGGCGATGTACACGTAGCCGTGCTTCATTAGATCGCGCATTTGACGATAAAAGAAGGTAAGCAACAGTGTTCGAATGTGGCTTCCATCGACATCCGCGTCTGTCATGATAATGACTTTGTGGTAGCGGAGCTTCTCCAGGTCAAAGGCACCCTCCCCTTCGCCGTCGCCAATGCCCGTTCCCACCGCGGTGATCATAGTGCGGATTTCCTTGTTTTCTAAGACCTTGTTCAAACGAGCTTTCTCGACATTGATGAGCTTGCCTCGGATGGGGAGAATCGCCTGGAACTTCCGGTCGCGCCCTTGCTTGGCTGAGCCCCCCGCGGAGTCACCCTCCACAATGTACAACTCGGTATTAACCGGATCGCGATCGGAGCAGTCGGCCAGTTTGCCAGGCAGACCGCCTCCTGTCATGGCACTTTTACGCACCGTCTCTCGTGCTTTCCGGGCGGCTTCCCGGGCGCGCGCGGCAGTAAGCCCCTTGTCGATGACCTTTTTGGCCACTGAAGGGTTGGTGTCCAAGAAATGCATCAGGCCATCGTAAGTGGCCTTGCTGGTTATGCCTTCGATCTCGTTGTTGACCAGCTTGCCCTTGGTTTGGGAATTGAAGCGCGGGTTGGGTAATTTGACGCTAATCACTGCCACCAGGCCCTCGCGGACATCGTCTCCAGAAATACTTGGATCCTTGTCCTTCAACAGATTGTTGTTCTTGGCGTACTGATTGATGACGCGGGTTAAGGCGGATCGGAAACCGGTCAAGTGAGCGCCGCCGTCAGCGTTAGGGATGGAGTTTGCGTAACAGAGGATTTGATCATTGTAGCTGTCGTTGTACTGGATCACGACATCCACGAACACATCCTCGGTTTTGTTCGCGATGACGATGGGGTTGGCGTGGACGACTGTTTTATTGGTACTCAACTGCCGGACGAATTGCTGAATTCCATCGCGGTAAAAGAACTTTTCGGACCTGTTTTCCTCACGATCATCCACCAGCGTGATTTCCACGCCCGGATTCAGGAACGCCAATTCCCGCAGGCGGGTGGACAACAAGTTGAACTGAAACTCCTGAGTGATGGTGAAGATCTGGGGGTCCGGTTTAAACACCACATAGGTGCCGGTGTTATTGGTTTTGCTAATGACTTCCAGATTGCGGGTGGTTTTGCCCCGCTCAAATTCCATCGTGTGCACTTCTCCATCGCGGCTGACCTCCACCTTGAACCACTCGGACAAGGCGTTCACACACTTGGCACCCACACCGTGGAGACCGCCGGAATATTTGTAGGCACCCTGTCCGAATTTACCGCCAGCATGGAGATTCGTGAGCACCAGTTCCACAGCCGGGATTTTGAATTTCGGGTGGATATCCACCGGAATACAGCGTACGTCGTCCCGAATGGAGACTGAGCCGTCGACATGAATTGTCACGGTGATGTGCTTGCAGAATCCCGCCAAGTGCTCGTCGATCGAGTTGTCGAGCACCTCAAAGACACAATGATGCAGACCGCGTTCATCGGGGTCACCGATGTACATGCCAGGGCGTTTCCGGACGGCTTCGAGTCCTTCAAGTTTATCAATTTTTGAGGCATCATAT
>JAYOSV010000054.1:0-14671 GCA_038139415.1 Verrucomicrobiales bacterium
ATTCCCACGAGTAATTTACTGTTCCTGATCCGGTGGCTCTAGAAAATAGGGTAACCGCCGCGATGGCGCTTACTTATAAAAGGAGTCAACCGGCCGGTTCAAAAAGTTTGGACCGACCGGTTGTTTGCTTCCCCTAACTGAATTGGATAACTCTTTTAGTTTTAAGGGGTATTATACTTTATTTAAGGAGTTCCAATGCTGTTAGAGGTAGATTGTTGGCTTCACGCAGCATTTGCGTGCCAGATTGAACAAGAATTTGTTGTTTGGCATAACGGGTAGTTTCTTCGGCCACATTCACATCAGAAATTCGACTCTTTGCCTGGGTGAGGTTGTGTTTGCTCGTTGAAAGTTGTGTGGTGGTATATTCTACCCGTTGCAAAATCGCGCCCAAGGAGGCGCGGTCTATCCGGAGTTGCTCCATGGCATTCATCACCAGAGTGAGTGCGGAACTAGCTTTATCTAGAGTCGTAAGCGAAACCCCGCTTTGGCTGGTGGCGCTACCGGTTAAATCTTGCTCGGTGCTTACTGTTTGGCCGATTTGGTATGCTGTGGCCGCAGTATCTTGCGAACTGCCCGTGCTCGTGGGGTCAATCGCGACGTAGTAACCGGCGGGAACCACACTGCGTTGTGAATTGGTTAAATCTCCCGTGGCGGTTGGGTCAGAACTCAGAAAGCTGCCTGCTGAGTGGCTTTTGTAGTGAGTTGTTGCTGTAAATAAACCATTACTTAAGTTGGGGTCGCCTAGATTATCGGTCGTAAAATCGCCTGTGGAATAGGTTCTCACTGAACTAGTCGGCGGGTTTTCGTTGATAGTAGAACCATCATTCATCACCCAGCTACCCGCAGAATAGGGCGTGCCCCCATTGTCGGTTGTGGACCATTTGGGTGTGGTAGAATCATTATAATATAGATCTGTGTAGAGTTTGTAAGCGGTAGTTTCCAGTTGATAGGTGCTCTGATTAGTCACATACCCAGATGTGGAAGTCGCCCAGACTTGGCTAGTTAACTGCCAGGATGGTTCTTTGATGGCATTTTCATAGACCGAGGCATTTAGATCGATTCCTCCGATCGCAAAACTATTGCCCTTTTCATCAATGGATACGTCTACGGTTGATCCATTGAATAGAGGGACTCCATTAAAATCTGTTGCTCGAGCCGACCGAACGTAACTCATTAAATGCTGAAATTCTTCGTCGTACAGGTTCCGGTCGGAGCTCTGCTTGGTGCCGTCACTGGCTAACATGGCTAGCTCACTCATCCGAGTGAAGGCAGCATCCATGTTTTTCAGGTATCCGTCCTGCGTTTGCGTGAACGATGTGGCGTGGGAGAGATTATTCATCACCGACTCCATGCGCCGTAACTCCGATTCAAGACGGGAACTTACGGCCACACCTGCCGCATCATCAGAGGGATTTACTATTTTGGACCCCGAACTCAATCGGTTCAGCGACCGTTGCATGGCCTCCTGACTTCTCTGCAGGTTGCCGGCAGTACGCTGAGCCTCAATATTGGAGTTAATAACCATTTTTTCCCTGTCTAAGAATCTGACCTTGCCGGAAAGCAGCAGCAACTATGCCAACTTTCTCTCAAAGATCCTTAAATAGGGAAAAGCTCGGATGTTACCCAAGTAAATCAATCAGGTGGGATTGATTCGAATTTAACTGCTGGAAGGCGAACAGATTATTTTGGGTGAGGGACTGTTCGCGGGCTAATTGGGTCATGACTTCGTTTACATCAGTATCCGAGATGCGGCTGAAGGTGGCGGTGCTGGCCTCAGTTTGGGTAACGAGCCGGGCTTGTGCTGATTCTAGTTCAGTCAAAGTGCTGCCGGTGCCGGCACGGTCGGTGGCCAGTTGATCGGTGGCGGTCAGGATTTCCTGCAAGGCGGCTTGGGCTTGGGCCGGGCTGTCGAGCCGGGTGGATTGGGCAGTGACGGCGTTTTGTTCGGCGGTAAAGAGGTCAACACCTGAGAGCTGTACCAGATCATCGGGGCTGCTGGCGACGGTGCGGGCGGTGCCGTCAAAGAGGAGCTGGCCGCTGTATTCGGCGGTGCGGGTGTCGTTGAACGTTTCTTTGAGTGCTTGAAATTCGGTTTGATACAGGGCGCGTTGGTCGGGGTTCAGGGTGGCGTCCTGCGCGCGAATGGCCAGTTCGCCCATGCGGTTGAGGGTGTCTTGGGCGGATTCCAGGTAGCCGTCTTGGGTTTGGGTAAAGGAGGTGGCGTGGGCGAGATTGCGGGCGGCGGCATTGAATTGCCGGAGCTGGGCTTGGAGCTTGGTGGCGACGGCCAGTCCGGCGGCGTCATCCTGCGGGGCTTGCAGGCGCGTGCCGCCGGCCAGTTGCTCCAACGCTTTCGTAGACTGGTTGGTGTGCCAGTTGAGCTGGTTGACGAAGGAGTCGGTTTGGGAAACGACGGGGTTCACGCGCGGATTTACTTTAACCTACGCGGAACGGGCCTGAAATCAAGCGTTGGCACGCCGAAACAAGGCGTCGGCGGCTTCCAGTGTTTCCTTGGAACCGATATCCAACCAATTGCCGGGGACGGTCCAGGTGTGCACGGGTTGCTGTGGGTACAGCCATTGGACGAGCCGGCCAGGTTGGTCTGGGTTGTTGCCTTCGGCAATGTAGCGGCGAATCTCCGCCAGCACGGCGCGGGGGTAATAGTAAAGGGCGATGCCGATGAGCGTGCTTTGGGGTTGCGCCGGTTTTTCCTCAAAGCTGGAAATCTGGCCGGTGTCATTTACGGCTACCACGCCGTATTTGGTGGCTTCCTCCAGCGAGCCTACATCGTATACGCCGAGCACGGGTGTTTGGGTTTCACGACAGCGCGCGCCAAAGCCGCTGAGGTCGCCGGTAAACAGGTTGTCGCCAGCGATCACGAGGAGATCATCGTCGATGCCGTGTTGTTCGATCACCCAATGCAAATCGCCAATGGCGCCGAGTCGGTCTTCGTTGCTGGTGGTGCCGTCGTTGATCACGGTGCAGGCGCGGTGCGGCTGGGTACGCCGCCAATCCTCAAAGTGGCCGGTGAATTTATCGTTGGTGACGACATAGGTGTGGTCGATGCCCCCAATGGCCTCGCTGCTGTCGAGCACTTGCTCGAGCATGGGTCGGCCGCCTACGGGCAGGAGCGGTTTGGGGGTGTTTTGGGTGAGGGGATACAGCCGCGTGGCATAACCGGCGGCAAGGATGATTTGTTTCATGGCGGGTTCAGAGCACGGTATGGAAAATGCCCGGCGCGGCCCGCTGCACAAGGGCGCGGGATTGTACGAGCACGTCCACACTGGATTCGCATTCGAGCGCTCGCAGTGCGAGCGCCTGTGTTTCGGTGTGTTTTAACCGGCGGATGAGATACTTAATTTGCGGGAGCATGGTGGGAGCCACGCTAAGTTCGTCGACGCCTAGGCCAATGAGCAACGGCACGGCTGCGGGGTCGCCGGCCATCTCGCCGCACACGCCTGTCCAAATACCGTGGCGTTGGCCGGCTTCAATGGTCATTTGCAGCAGTCGTAGCAGCGCGGGGTGTGTGGGGTCATATAGATCTGCCACCTTTTCGTTCAAGCGATCAACCGCGAAGGTGTACTGGATCAGATCGTTGGTGCCGATGCTGAAGAATTTGGCTCGCTCCCCAAGTCCGTTAGCGGTGAGCGCGGCTGAGGGGATCTCGATCATGATACCGACCTCGAGATCTTCATCGAACGCCGTGCCTTCGGCACGCAGTTCGGCTTTGCATTCCTCGAGCAGTTCATTGGCCTGATCCAGTTCCTCTGCACCAGAGATCATGGGATACATGAGCTTCACGTTGCCACCGGCGCTGGCTCGCAGTAGGGCACGGAGTTGGGTGCGGAAAATATCCGGGCGCGCGAGGCAAAATCGAATGGCGCGCCAGCCAAGGAAGGGGTTGGCTTCGTCGGTTTCGCCAATGGCATGGCTGATCTTGTCCGCTCCAATATCCAGGGTCCGGAAGATTACGGCCTCCGGCGCGATGGCTTTCGCCACGCGTTGGTAGCTGGTGTATTGTTCCTCTTCACTGGGCAATGTTTTGCGGTCGAGAAACAAATACTCAGTACGGAAGAGGCCGACGCCCTGCGCGCCGCATTCAACCACGGCGACAGTATCGGTAATTTGCTCTACATTGGCCGAAAGCATGATTTCACGGCCGTCAAGCGTGATGGCTGGGGCATCCCTGATCTCGGCCAGTTTGTCCTGCAGATTTTCCTGCTCTTTTTCCAGCTGACCATACTCAAAGAGGGTTTGGTCCGTGGGATTGATGACGAGTACGCCATTGAAGCCATCAAGCAGCACGTAATCACCGGTGGCCACGTTTTCGCTGGCGGCCTTAAGGCCAACCACCGCAGGGATACGCAGGGAACCAGCCATAATGGCGGTGTGAGAGGTCTTGCCGCCGACATCGGTAGCAAATCCTTGCGCGAGATTTCGGTCCAGCGAGGCGGTTTGCGAAGGCGTCAGGTCGTGTCCTACGAGAATGTATGGCTCGGTGAGGTGCGAAAGATCCTGGGAGCGATGGCCGGTGAGATGTCCGAGCACACGGCTGGTCACATCACGAATATCGGCTGCGCGTTCACGCAGGTATTCATCCTCCACCGAGCCAAGGGCGTGCGCATATTTCTCGGCGATCTCATGAAAGGCGTAAGCGACGTTGACCTTCTCAGTTTCGACGAAGCGCTTTACCTCCTCCAGCAATGTGGAATCCTCCAGCACCAGCAGGTGGGCATCAAAGATAGCCGATTCGGAGGCACCCATGCCGGCCTGCACTTTGCTTTGAATCGCCGAAATCTCCCGGCGCGTTTCGGCCAGCGCGTTTTGTAGAAGCTCCAACTCGGCGGGCAACTGCTCGGGATCCAACTGACGCCGTGCAGGGCGTTCGCCGTGATTGTGATCCATCACCACAATCCGGCCGCGCACCACGCCGGGCGACACGCCGATGCCGCGAAAGGTTCGTTCGCCTCTATCCGGTGCGTCACTCACAGCGGGTATCATGCTCGGGCTTGCTCGGCCGGAAAAGCAAATTTCTTTGGCAGTCGGTGCCAGATCGAAACGTTTCGGTGAAAACGAGCGTGCGCCATCGGCACTCTTCAGGCATGCTCCAATCATGTCCGGTCGGCGCTCCATTGAAAACCTCGCGTTGGTGGGGTTTATGGGTTGCGGAAAATCCAGCGTGGGGCGTTTAGCCGCCAAGGATTTGGGGTTTGAATTCGTGGACACTGATGCGTTAGTTGAGGAGCGTGCGGGTATTTCCATTTCTGAGATCTTCGCCACCGAAGGCGAAGCAGCCTTTCGCCGACTTGAACGCGAAACGCTTGCCGAGCTGGAAACGCGCACCGGCCAAGTGATTGCCACTGGCGGTGGGGCCATTGTCGATCCGGAAAATCTGGCCAGTCTCAAGCGTCATGCGTTGGTGATCTGCCTGTGGGCTGGCGCCGAAGCCATCCACGAACGCACCAAGCACCAGAGTCATCGGCCCCTGCTGCAGGGTGACGATCCGCTAGGCACTATCCGCGGGTTATTGGCCGAGCGAGAGCCCGTCTACAAACAAGCTGATGTGATCGTGAACACCGAACTGCGCCCGCAACGCGAGGTGGTGTTGCAAGTGCGACTTCAGTTTGAGGAATCGCGCAAAAGCGTTTCGGCATCAGCCGCCTCAGTGGGGCCGTCCAGCACCTGATCCGCCGCCTTCTCCTTTTTAAACACCGCCGCAGTGGTAAACTGCGCCCAGATCCACGTGACCTTTAGGATCAATACCCCCACTCCACCCACAATGAGCGGCTCCTTGATCTTTGCAAAGATCGCTTTCATGGCTTCGGCCATCTGATCTGGGTCATCCAAACTCTCCGAATAATCCTTCATAGACGCGTAGAATTCAGAGATGCAATAGCCCACCATCACAAAAGCGATCACGGATCCTATCGCTTGAATCGCGCCGGCCACATAACGCTTGGCGATCATGGAGCCCACCCCGGGCACCGTCATATTCGCCATGAGGCAAACCCACTTCATCGGCGCGCACCACGCCCGAAGAGCTGTTCATACGCCACAGCCGACATGGCCACACTAAGCGGTGCAGTGATGAGCATGCCAACACATAACACCAGCATACCTACCAGATTTACCAGCATGGTGCAAAGCATGAGGAGCGCGCATTTGAACCAGCATTTTTTGGTCACCCGCCAGGTTGCTTTCAGGGCCTCGATGGCGTCCATTCGGCGGTCCAACGCCAACGGAAAGGCAAACACCAGCATGCCGTAAAGCACCCATGCTAGCGTTACGATCAGCAATATGCTGAACGCAAAGATAATGATCCCGATGACTGGGGGATTTGAGGCATTTTGTTGAGCCTCAAAAATTCCGGCAGCGAAGGCAACCCCCACTCCGATTAAACCTGGAATCATCGCTCCCACCATCACTAGCATGATGAGTAGGTACACGAGAAACAGCGGCATGAATGCAACATTGAAGCCATCAAAGAGGTTATTAAGCTCGGCCGGTTCGCCACGAAGGCGCCTGATAAAAATGCAGTACAAGGCTCCCAGTAGTGGGCCCGACACAATGAGTTGGCCAAACGGTACCAGGGCTGAAGCCATGCTGATCAGTATGAATACGATGAATGACAACAACGCTAAACCGAAATTATCCATCGTCAATCGCCAGCCGATATTGAAACAATCGCCGATGGAAAAACTAGGTGTCCGCCCTTCAAGCTCGGCCATCAAGTCGTCGGCTATGGGCGGCGGCGAAAAGGCCGTGGGTTGGGGGATTTTTGGTGAGGGTCCATTAGGCAGCGGCGGGGTGTTTATGTCTGGTGCCGAGGTTGGTTCGGTTGATGGCGCGAGGTTTGATTCGAATTCCTTGAGGTCGCGCAACCGACTCCAATCCGCAGCAGTGGTTTCCTTGATGCGGGTATCGCCGTTGGCCCGGCCTTGTTGAATCCAATGCCGCACATCGGACTCTGAGACAGGTCCGTACTCCTTGCCATCGCCTCCTACGATTAAATATTGTTTCATGGTCCGCTTAATCCGCCCAATGCTGCCGCGCTTGCTATACCCAGCGCGATCAACACGATAATAGCCACAATCATCAATAAATACACGCTCGAACAAATCAGGCCGGCAATCGCCATGCCATCGCCTCCTTGGGTGCCATTAGATTCACGGATTTGTTTGCGGGCAATGCAGGAACAAATAATTCCAGCAATCGGCGTGACAAAAGACACCAGCGTGGCGAAGAAACCTAGTATCGGAATACGGCCACAGCAGCAACCCAAGACCAGCGAGGAGATTCCTAGAACCAAGCCGGTAACGGCCAACTGGTTATTCGGCGGCCCTTCCTGTGGCACGGGGCCTGCCGGGGCTGCGTAGAGTTGGGGATTGTAAGGTGCGGCACCGGCGGTGGTTGGTTGAACGGGTGGCGGCCCTGATTCTGTAACTGGCGGTTGCGCGAATTCCGGCAGCACCTCTACGGTTGTCCAATTCCCTTGGGTTGGCCGGATTTTGGAATAGGGTTTCAGCCGGTTTTCGCGGAGCAAGTCGCGAATCTTTTCAGCCGGGTACGGTCCGTACCCCTTGCCGTCACCGCCAATGATTTCGTATTCGGTCATGCCTACTGGAAGGCCGCTTTGACCTCCGGCTTGCTCAGTACGACCAACGACCAAATGCCCGCGCCTAGCCCTAGACAACAGCAACCCCAATCACAAAGGATACACAAAATACTGGCCGTCATCGCCAGGCCATAGCTCTGGCATTTGCGCATTTTGATCGCGCCTATGAGGATCACAATGTTGGCAACCAGAGACAGGCCGTTTTGGGCAATACCTATGGCTCCGTCACGGATCAATTGATCGGCTAATTCAGGCGGGAGATCCTTGAGAATGCTTCCGAGACTGCCGGCGAATAGGTTCATGGTGAGTCCCAGCAAATTGAGCGGTATGCAAATAATCGCCAACACCATCATGAAGATGCCTGGGCCGTTGACCATGGCTTGGGCATTGCCGGCGACTACGGGAGCTAGGGGGATGCCACCCGGTGCTCCGACAGGGACGGTGGCTAATTCAGGGATTGCGCCGGCTGGTTGCCAATCGCCGCCGTTCACACTCACTTGAGTGTTGGCATTCAGGCGGTTACCCGCCTGATGTTCCTTCATTTGATCGAGGGTATAGGGGCCGTACGGTTTGCCATCGCCGCCGATGAAGTGATACTGCGCCATAAGCTTCGATCAGGTTGAAGGAACGCACTGCGAAGGGCAATGCTCAAAAACCGCTGTCAGCAAACTCTGCGGCGAACTGAAAGATGAAAGCTATAATATTAGCAGGTATACCGATGCCGAAGGAAATCCAACACCACATTTTGGCTTTGCGGGAACACTCCTGTGCTTCGGTGTATTGGCCCATGCGCATAAGGTTATCGATGCGTGAGGCGTACACAATTGCCGGAATACCGACGGGCAGGCAGCAGCACAATGTCACTAAAATGGACTGTGCAAGATAAGTTGGGATCTGATAAGTCGGCGGGGCACTGGGTCCGGCGGGCAAGGGCGGCGCAATTGCTGTGTCACTTTGTTGGGCGGAAAACTCCGGTCGACTACCAAGGGAGACCCATTCATCTTCGCCGACTTCCTTGATTTGAGACAGCGCATTCAGTCGGCCCTGTTGGACCCATTCACGGACTTCCGTCTCTTCTTTGGGGCCGTACTCTCGGCCATCCCCACCGATGATAATATATTGACTCATTTGGATTCGGGTTTGACCTGGTTTTGATAAGCTTTTACGGCGTCATCGCCCAGGAACATATGGTTCAGGATGCCGAGGATGACATTGGGGATATCGGCTGCCAACAGACAGCCAATTTGCAGGCTGGCCGTCCAGCGCGTGCGCTGCAGATGGCGCTGGGGATGATTTCCAAGTAACAAAACCCCTTGCACAATCATCATGATTCCCGAAACAAACGAGTAGATCGTACTGGGAATCAGGCAGCAGGCTAGGCACATGGAGGCTGCCACGCCCCAACCCAAACCCAGTGCCACCATGACGGACCAGATACCGCCCGTGAGAGTCATGAACGCAATGGCTTTTACTTTGCCCGGTTTGGCCAGTGGCGCGCCGGTTAGCAAGAGTGCCAGTTCCGGTACTTGCCCAAGGGGTTGCCATTGGGAGTCTTCATCAGAGCGCACGAGCGTGCGTTCATTGGCGCGGTCGGTGCGAATCCACCGGGCTACATCCTCAATGGAAACCGGGCCGTACTCGTCACCGTCGCCACCGATAATTGTGTAGCTTGCGGCCGGCGGATCTGTGGACTCGGTGATGACTTCCGCTTCCACCACGGGAGAGGCCGCCTGTTCATCATCAGGAGCCGGTGTGTCCTTTTTTTTCAAGGACGCCTCGCGCACAGCTTCCGGGATAGGCGGGAGATCGGGAGATGGTGGCTGATCCGATTCCGGTTTTGACGAATCATCCGGATTCTTCGGGGAATCCGTTGGCTCGTCTTCTGGCGGCGTTTTGCTCATGCGCAGGAACAGGTTACTGAATAAGCGCCAGGCATAACATCACAAAGAGAATCAACATAACTGCCCCAATGAGGGTGCCGATATAGCCTAAAACCAACCCGGCAGTGGCTAGTCCGGTGCCGCCCAATTCGCCACCGGACTGGGCAATTTGCGAATGCGCCCGGTGTCCGCAGTACGCGGCCGGCACGCCAAATAGAACGCCTGCCGGAAAGAATAGGAGCGCCACAATGCCCAAGACCAAACTGGTGACGGCGAGCGAATGGGTCTTGGGCGGGGGTTGATTGACGGGCACCCACGGCAAGCCCTGCAATGGGCCGAGGAATTCCTGGAACGCGCCGATGGGTTGCCAAGTTTTCTGCCCGCTGATGCGCACCATAGTTTGGTTGCTGGCACGCCCTTCACGAATCCATTGGCACAACTCCTCCCCCGTCACTGGCCCATGCGGCCGATGATCGCCCCCAATGATCTCGTAAGTTTGGGGCATTACATGTTTTCCAATAGACTAACAATGAGCATGAAGGTCATAAAGGCGCCCACCAAGATTTCTGCCACTCCACCGATGATGGCGATCCACGCGTGCACACTGCCTTTGACTTCGGGGTGCTCTTTGGCGTTTTTCCGACCTTTAATGCCGCAATATAATACTGCAATCCCATACCCCAGCCCGAGCACGGGGATGCACATAAGCAGCAGGCCACCGATGCTCATGTAGTAACCAACTAAAGCGTGTTTGTTTTTGTAGGGGATCAACCCACCGGTGGCGTCCCCGCCATAATCAGGAGTCGGCGGCGAGTTTTCCAATGCGGCAGCGAATTCCGGAAATGATGAAAGCGACTTCCATTCGGAATTCCCCTCTCTACAAGCTTGGGTTTGTGCGATAGCTCGTCCTTGTGCGATCCATTCCTTGAGAGTGGATTCGTCCACAGGACCGTGCGATTGATTATCAGATCCAACGATGTAGTACATAGACCAACCCTTTGGGTTATAGGCGTTGGGAGGCCTGACGAAGGAGGAGTTAGCACGAACACATACTATTTGCGAGGCTTTTCCCCGTCCTCAGTTGTCGTTGGGGGAGGCGGAATGGCAATCCAGGAAAAGGGGGGTGCCGGGATGTTACGCAATAGACCGAGTGAAACAAATAGAATGGCAATCCACTTGAGAGGTCGGTTGCATTCGGGTTGGGCTAGTGGCACGGGCATGTTGCCGGTCCGCCGCCATTCGCGAATCCAAAGGCCTGCAATGTACGCGACAATGGGCAGGCTCAAAACCAAGGCGGGATGAAACCGAAACGCTTCGGCTATCCGGCAGCGGGTGAGCGCATGTGTGGCACGCAGGCCGCCGCAGCCGGGGCAATCAAAGCCAGTGATTTGTTTGAAGCCACACTTGGGATAGTACTGCTTGTTGGCTACTGGTTCGTAACGCGCTATAAATACAACGACGCTAACGAAGGCGGTTAGGGCCAATATCGGTAAGAATTTCCACCAACCTTTGCGCGGCTGCGCCACGGAGGCAACGGGCGGTTGTAGAATGGGTGGTTCGCGGTCCATGTCAGTTGCTTAGCGCACCGAGCTTGGCGGTGGCGCGGCCGTCGTCGATGACGGTGGCGGCAAGGTCCATGCCGGCACTGATGGAGTCGGCGGCGTTGGCCACGAACAGGGCGGCGCCGGTGTTGAGCAGCACGGCCTCGCGTTTGGGGCCTTGCGTTTCGCCAGCGAGAATGGAGCGGATGATGCCAGCGTTAGTTTCGGCATCGCCGCCGGCAAGGTCGTCCAGTGTGGCCGGGCCCAATGGCAGATCGGCTGGGCTGAGAGTGGCGGTGGCGAAGCCGCGGTCTTGGTAAAATTCCGCGATGGTGTTGTCGCCGAGCGTGGAGAGTTCATCCATGCGACCGTCTCCGGCGCAGCCGCTCACCACCATTCCGCGTGTGATGCCGAGGCTTTGCAGCACCTTGGCCATCGGTTCGGTGAGCTCAGCGCGCGGGACACCAATGAGTTGGGCAGTAGGCTTGGCGGGGTTGAGCAACGGGCCTAAGAAATTAAATAGGGTGCGTTGACCGCGCTCGGCGCAGAGTTTGCGTGCGGGAGCGATGTGCTTGAACGCCGGATGATACAGCGGCGCGAACAGGAAGGCGAAGCCGTGCTCGGCTATGGACGTGGCGGCATCAGCCGGTGAAAGGTCGGTGGGGATGC
Source organism: Verrucomicrobiales bacterium (assembly GCA_038139415.1). Taxonomy (GTDB): domain Bacteria; phylum Verrucomicrobiota; class Verrucomicrobiia; order Limisphaerales; family UBA1100; genus UBA1100. The sequence goes on from JAYOSV010000054.1 coordinate 11,706, forward strand.
CGAGCGCGGCGAGCACATCGGCGCTACCGCTCTTGCTGGTGATGGCGCGGTTGCCATGCTTAGCCACGGTGACGCCTGCCGCGGCGCAGAGGATGGCCACGGTGGTGGAGATGTTGAACGTATTCAATCCATCGCCGCCAGTTCCGCAGACATCAAGGATGGTGCCGGCGCGAGTGGTGTCGTCCAACGGCACAGCCGTAGCACGCGCGCGCAGTTCGCTTGCGAACGCAGCCAACTCATCGGCGGTCTCGCCTTTCTCCGCGAGCGCGGTGAGGAAATCCGCCTTGGCCTCGGGCGGAATGGCTTCGGCAGTCATGTGGGCCACGGAGTCGGTCACCTGTTCGGCCGTCAAATCCGAACCAGCACGGAGCGATTCGGTCAAAGAATTCAACATGCGGAGAGGGTTAAGGTTCTTGAGGCGCCGTTCAAGGTATTTTGGGAAGCGGTTCCTTAAACTCACAATTCACTACTCACCATCCTTTTCTTCCACTACATTGCGCGCGCTGTGGAAACGGAGTTGCTGCAGGTAGAATCTTCCGAGACGTCCGATGCTCAGGCCGAGGCCTTGGCCCGCGCGGCAGCTGTGTTGCGGAAAGGCGGCGTGGTCGCGGTGCCGACGGAAACTGTGTACGGCCTCGCGGCCAATGCGCTGGATGCGCCGGCCGTGGAGGCGATCTTTGCCGCCAAACAACGGCCGGCGGAAAATCCCGTGATCGTCCATGTGGCCGATGAATTCATGGCACGCGATTGCGTGACCGAATGGCCGGCCACCGCGCAGGCACTGGCCGCGGCATTTTGGCCGGGGCCGCTGACGCTGGTATTGCCCAAGGCCGACGAGATTCCAGAGATCGTTACAGCCGGCGGCGCCACGGTGGGCGTGCGGTTGCCGCGGCATCCGTTTATGCAGGAATTAATCCGCACTTGCCGCTTTCCGCTCGCGGCGCCCAGCGCGAATTTATCCAACCACATCTCGCCCACGACGGCGGCCCATGTGCAAACGCAATTGGCCGGACGCATTCCACTGGTGATCGATGGTGGCGCGGCACAGGTAGGCATCGAATCCACGGTAATCGATCTGACCGGCGAAACCATTCGCATACTGCGGCCGGGCATGGTGTCGGCGGCCGCGATTGCCGCCGTGCTGCCCGAGCACACCGTGACGGCCGGCCACGACGAGAGCGTGCTGAAAAGCCCCGGTCAACTCAAGCGCCACTACGCGCCCAACGCGCGCCTGCTTGTGATGAACTGGGTGGACGAGGCGGATTTGGAGCAGCAAATTGCTTACTCTCGCACTCCGCACGATCGTGTATGCGTGCTGGCGCACACCCGCGTGGTGCCCGGCACGCGCTTCGGTCGCGTGAGTGTGATGCCCCATGAACCCGCCGCCTACGCGCGCGCCTTGTACGGTGAGCTCCACCAATGTGATGCCGAAGGCGCAGAGCTCATTTGCTTGGAGGCCGTGCCCGCCACCGCTGAGTGGAATGCCATCGCCGATCGGTTGGCCCGCGCGGGAGCTTAGCGCGCCCGTTTCTTCTGCCGCCAACTCCAGGCACCCCAGAGAATCACTGGCACTGCGGCGCTTAAGGCGAGTGCGAGGAGTTTGTTTTCCTGCGCGGCATCCGTGGAGCCCAGCCAGGCGTAGGTAAAACTCATGGGCGCGCAGCCGCACAGTAGCGCGGCAAAGTATTGGCGCGCCGGCATGCGCATGAGGCCGGCGTAGCAGCTGAGCAGTTCCGGAAGGAGAATGGTCCAGCGCGAGAGGGCGATCACCCAGCCGCCTTGGTTGGCGAAAAAACGTTGGCCGAGTTCCATGCCCTGTTCCCCAACCAAAAACCGCGCGGCGCGTTCGTTGAGCACGCGGCACAGGAGAAAGCCAGTGGTGCCGGCGGCAAATGTGCCAAGCGTGCCGATGACCCCGCCCAGCAGCGGTCCGTAAGCCATGCCCAGTGAGGCGAGGACAGCCGTTGCCGGGATGGGGAGCACGACATCAAGCGTGAGCAGTCCAACGACGAAGAGCCAATCCCAGCGACCGGGCGCACTGGTAGGATCGCCGGTAAGCAGTTCCTCAAAATAACCACCCCAAACGAAAAACGCCGCCAACATGAGGGCGGTGGCGATAAGGCCGGTTACGAGGATTCGCAGCACGAGATCAGTCTCGAGTCTCTCGGCTCAAGTCTCCAGACTAAAGCGGCGAATAGTTTGGGAATGATCGGGGTTTGACGCTTAGGAGTCAGCTGGTCAGCTTGGCGGCGCATGGTTCAGTATTTGGAGTTGCTCCGGCATGTGCTGGAGAAGGGTGAGCGCAAAGAGGATCGCACGGGTACGGGCACGATCTCGGTGTTCGGCGCGCAGGCGCGGTTCGATTTGCGCGACCGCTTTCCGATGCTGACCACCAAAAAGCTGCACCTCAAGAGCATCATCCACGAGCTGCTGTGGTTCCTGAAAGGCGATACCAACATTAGTTACCTCAAGGAAAACGGCGTACGCATTTGGGATGAGTGGGCTGATGACGAGGGGAATCTGGGCCGCGTGTACGGCGCGCAATGGTGCGACTGGCGTGCGCCCGATGGCCGGACGATTCACCAAATTGATGAGGTGATTGAGCAGATCAAGACCAACCCGGATAGCCGACGCCTAATCGTCAGCGCGTGGAATGTGGGTGAGCTGGATCAAATGGCGCTCGCGCCGTGCCATGCGTTTTTTCAATTCTACGTGCGCAACGGCGAGCTGAGCTGTCAGTTGTATCAGCGCAGTGCCGACCTGTTCCTCGGCGTGCCGTTCAATATTGCTAGCTACGCACTACTCACTCTGATGGTCGCACAAGTCACCGGACTGAAGCCGGGCGAGTTTGTGCATACCTTTGGAGATCTGCACCTGTACTCCAATCACCTCGAACAGGCGCAGGAACAACTTAGCCGCGAACCGCGCCAACGACCGGTGATGCGACTGAATCCGGACGTCACCAA
>JAYOSV010000055.1:0-14509 GCA_038139415.1 Verrucomicrobiales bacterium
TGATGATCCCGGCAGTGGCCCCACTGGCGATCTATGGAGCCATGCCCTTCTTCCGGCGAATCAATGCTACGACGGCTTATGAATATCTAGACCGCCGGTTCAGCTTGCCCGTTCGCCTGTTCGGCAGCGGGCTCTTCACACTGTTTCATATTTCCCGAATGGGGATTGTCATGGCGCTGACGGCACTGGCGCTTTCGGCAGTGACACCACTGTTACCCTGGCAGAGTGTTTTGATTATGGGGGTCTTGTGTTTAGTGTACTGTACCTTGGGCGGTATCGAGGCGGTCATATGGACGGACACGATTCAAACCGTGGTGTTGCTAGGAGGCGCGTTGGTGTGTCTGGTGTGTTTAATTGGCGGCATCGAGGGTGGGTTGGGCGGACTGTTTCAATTGGCGGGAGCCAACGACAAGATGGTTCTGGTGAATCTCGATTTTGGTCCGGACAGTTTTACGACCCTTGCATTGTGGGTCATTATTCTTGGTGGCTTGGGGCAAAATCTGTCCAGCTACACGGCCGACCAAGCGGTTGTACAACGGTACTTGACCACTAAGGACACCCAGGCGGCTTCTCGGTCAATCTGGGCCAATGGGGTGATGGCTGTGTTTGGAGCATTTCTGTTTTTTCTGATCGGTACGGGACTGTACGCGTTTTATCACGCCAACCCGGCTCGTCTGGATCCGACTATCCAAAATGACCAAGTCTTCCCCATGTTCATCGCCATGGAGGTGCCCACTGGGTTGGCGGGATTAATTGTTGCCGGTATTTTCGCGGCGGCCCAATCGACGGTCTCGACCAGTATGAATTCCACCGCCACTGCCGTGGTGACTGATTTTCTACGTCCGTTCAATCGTTGCACCTCGGAAGCAGATTATCTAAAGGCGGCCAAGATAATCACATTGATCATGGGCGTGCTGGGTACCTTTACCGGCCTGCTGTTTATTTCACCGGAAATTCGATCGTTGATGAGCGAATACTTCAAAGTGATCGGCATGTTTATGGGCGCCTTGGGCGGATTGTTTTTGTTGGGCATCATCACCACACGGGCCAATGCGCGCGGGGCGTTTATCGGCTTGTTGGGTGGCGTGGGGGTCATGGTGTGGGTATGGACTGCCACGGAAACGAACGGGTTTCTCTATGCCTCCATTGGAGTGACGTCGTGCCTGGTGATCGGCTATTGCGCGAGTTTGTTTTTGCCCGAACCGCAAAAGGATCTTGAGAACCTGACCCTGCATACGTTGGCACCGGGCGAGGAGTCATCGAACGTCTGATGGGTTCGGTGAATTCACTCGAACAGGATGGGTTTGTGAAGGTGCCGGGATTTTGTGCTGGAGAGGATTTGGCCTTTCTGGAAACGGAGCTGGAGGAATTTATTCAATCTCGGCTGGATTCCCTACCGCCGGAGCACGTTTTTTATGAGGACAAATCCCGGAAGGACAGCCTCAAGCAGATTCAGCAATTACATCAATATTCTGCTCTGTTTCATCAGTGGATGACTAATCGACCACAAGTCTTGGCGGAGGCGCTGTTGGGAGAGCCAGTTCGGGCCATGAATCTTCAGTATTTTAATAAGGCCCCGGGAATGAGCCGTCCGACCCCGCCGCATCAGGATGGATATTATTTCATGCTCGAGCCTTGCCGAGCGATTACCTTGTGGCTGGCGTTGGATGCCGTGGATGAGGGAAATGGTTGTGTGCGGTATGTGCGGGGATCTCATCGAGGAGGATTGCGTACTCATCGACGCACGAACACTCTGGGCTTTTCGCAGGGTATTGCCGATTACGGGGCTGCGGATGCGGCGAATGAGGTCGCTTGTGCGGCTGGCCCGGGAGATGTATTGGCGCACCATGCGTTGACCATTCATCGGGCTGATGGGAATCAAAGCGTCCATCGGCAACGCCGGTCTTTGGGCCTGATCTTTTACGGTCGAAGCGCGCAGGAGGATGCGGCGGCGCATGCGGCCTATCAGGAGCAGTTGACGCAGGAAATGAAAGCTGCGGGCCGGATCTGATTACCAAACTCCCTGATCCAACATCTGCGCGGTGGCTTGTTCGGCCCAGCCGCGATTGGCTGCCGGACTGGCGGGGCTGGGGTGTAGGATCCTCCCGATGCGCACGGTCAGTCCTTCCAACGCAGTGGTTGCGCGTTTCTCGGCAAAACCGCCCACAGCGATGAGCCATTCAGGTTCAAGCGTTTTCACGACATGCCGGAGATGGGCATCGGACGCAGTCATCAAGGGGGTTGATTCTTCTAGAGGCAACTTGTCCGGAGTTCGATTGCGGCCGGTCTCCTCCATAAATATCAGAGGGCAGTGGTTGACGATGAAGTGGTCCCGGAAAAAGTCCGACGCCGATTCGTAACGCTCGGTAAATAATCCCCACAAACGACGGCCACTGACTTCACTGCGGGTGCAGGCTAGGCCGACGATCGGGCGCTTGGGATGTTCGCAATCCGGTTTGCCAATGGGGGCATTGATCCCGAGCCAGTCGCGCACGATGGCGATTTCGCCAAACGGCACGCCGCTCTGGGCCATACCGAATGGGCCGGGGTTCATGCCAAGGAAAACAACTTTCTTTTTTGTGGTTGCGGCGAGGTTGAGGTATTGCTCGTGCGCGGCCCACGCGTAATCGAGGGGGTTGTAGACATGGGTTACTGGGGCGCCGAAGGACAGGGCGTCGCAGTCCGCGCTGAGATTTCGCGCGGCTTGGATCATTGTTTGCAGCACACTCACAGCGCGGGATTAAAGCCGCTTACAGCTCAAAGGTAAATCATGCAACTCACCGGATTGATCGCCGCGCCGCACACGCCGTTTCATACGGACCATTCTTTAAATACGGACGCCGTGGCTCCATTGGCGGCTCATTTGGCCGCGAATGGTGTGAACGGCGTGTTCGTGGCTGGAACCACCGGCGAATGCCAGAGTTTGACTACCGCGGAGCGAGGCGAATTATTTCAAGCTTGGGGCGAGGCTGCCCGGGTGAACGGGCTTACCTTTATCGCGCACGTGGGCCATAACTGTCTGCCGGACGGACGGACATTGGTCGAAGCGGCACAGTCTGCGGGGGCGGATGCTATCGGGGCCATGGCGCCGACGTTCTTCAAACCCGCGGACGCGGCAGATTTGGTGGATTGGTTTTCGCAACTGGTGGCTCCGGCGCCTAGGTTGCCTTTTTATTTCTATGATATTCCGCCCATGACCGGAGTGAATATCGACACGACTGAACTCGTGCAGCGCGCCGGGGAACGGATTGAGGGGTTCGTGGGCGTTAAATATACCAACAGCGATCGAGATCAATTGCGGGCGATTTTGGCGTTGCCGAATCATTCGCCGGATATGCTGTGGGGATGCGATGAAGAATTGCTGGATGGATTGAGCCTAGGGTGCGCCGGGGCGGTGGGTAGTAGTTACAACTTTGCGGCGCCTCTGTATCACCCGATTTTGAAGGCGCATGCAGAGGGGGATTTGGAAACGGCGCAGTTGTGGCAGAGCCGGTCGGTAGCCGTCATTGATGTACTCATGGCGCGCGGGTACATGGAGCATGCCAAGGCGGTAATGGGCTTGGTTGGTGTGAACTGCGGCCCGGCCCGATCGCCGTTGGGGCAGCTGACAAACGAGGATAAAGAGTCACTGAGAGATGAACTCGCTGCCCTGGGTTTCTTCGATTGGGTTGGCGCCTGAATCGGATGCCCGATGGTTTGGCAAGCAAAAGTGGTTTCGTTTGCGAATATTTTTCTTAACTTTTTTCTTCCCCATTATGATAGGATTGTAACACTTCGACCCGTTAACGATTCGTTTAAAAATTTAAGACACTCAAGAGCATGACGACTCCTTCCATGACCGAGCACGAAGTTGCGGCGGTAGAACAACTTAAAGAGGCGCGCGCTAAGGTTCGCGCGGAATTATCCAAGGTTATCATCGGTCAGAACGATGTGGTGGACCAGACCCTGATTTCGATCTTTACCAAGAGCCACTCGCTATTGATCGGTGTGCCGGGCTTGGCGAAGACCTTGCTGGTGTCGTCTTTGGCCGAAACGTTGAAGCTGGATTTCAAACGGATCCAGTTTACGCCCGACTTAATGCCGAGTGATATTACCGGCACGGAGGTGATTTATCAGGACCCAGCCACTAACCAGCGCGAGTTCAAGTTCCTAAAGGGGCCGATCTTTTCGAACATTGTGTTGGCGGACGAAATTAACCGGACGCCGCCCAAGACGCAGGCGGCTATGCTCGAGGCGATGCAAGAGCGCAAGATTTCGGTGGGCGGGACGGATTATCCGCTGCCGGAGCCGTTCTTCGTGCTAGCCACGCAAAACCCGATTGAGCAGGAGGGCACGTACCCACTGCCGGAGGCGCAGTTGGACCGGTTCATGTTCATGATCAAAGTGGACTACCCACAGCCTGATGAGGAATTGGACATTATGAAAATGGCTACTGGCGAAGGGCAGGGCCACCCGGAACCCGTGCTCAACGGCGAACAGATTGTGGAGCTACAACAGATTGTGCGGAAGATGCCTGTGAGCGATCACGTGTTTGAGTACGCCCGCCAACTGGTGCGGGTGACGCGGGTGACCACGGACGAGGCATTGCCGATGTGCAAGAAGTGGCTCTCCTGGGGTGCCGGTCCGCGCGCGGGCTTGAACCTGATCATGGCCGCCAAGGCGCATGCCATGTTGGAAGGCCAAGTACATGTGGGCACGGAGAACGTGGCTGCCATGGCAGCGCCGGTGCTGCGTCACCGCATTATTCCCAACTTCTCGGCCACCAGCGAAGGCCTGACCTCGGACGACATCATCGAGCGTATTGTCGAAGAGGTTCCTCAAAAGGAGAAGCTGAATAGCTAGGGCGAACCCGGAAACCTACCGGTCACCCGAGATGGACGCGCAACAAGCTGAACTGCTGGATTCGGAAGCCATTTCTAGGGCGGAAGCCCTGGGGCTCTACGCCCGTTATGTGGTGGAAGGCTACATGTCCGGTGAGCACAAGTCGCCTTACCGCGGGTTTGCGGTGGAGTTTGCCCAGCACCGCGAATACACCCACGGCGATGATACGCGTCACGTGGACTGGAAGGTGGAGGCTCGGACCGACCGCTTGTTCGTCAAACAGTACGAACAGGAAACCAACTATGTGGCGAACATTCTGCTCGATGGCAGTGAATCGATGATGTACGCCTCCGGCGAGCATTCGAAGCTGCAGTACGGCAAGATGTTAGCAGCGGTGCTCTCCTATATTATTCTTCATCAACGCGACGCCGTGGCGCTGGGCATCTTTGACGAGGACATGAAGGATTACGCGCCGCGTTCGGACAGCAAGGCGTCGTTGCATGATATCATGGCACGTTTGGCGGCGTTTGATGGCACGCAGGAAACGGATATTGCCGCCACCTTGCATAACATGGCGGTGCAAACGCCTCGCAAGGGTATCTTCATTCTGGTCAGTGATTTCTTTGATGAAGAAGAAGCGGTGCTGGAGAGCATTCAGCACCTGCGCTTCATCGGCCATGAAGTAATTGTGTTCCACACGCTTGATCCGTATGAGCTGGAGTTTCCCTTCAATGGTCTGGTGGAATTTAACGGGCTGGAAAATGTGCCCAAGATTCTGACTCGCCCGGCGGAGATTCGGCAGACCTATCAGCGTGAGTTCGATGCCTTCCAGGCCCGCATCAAGGACGGCTGTGAAAAGAACGGCGTGCATTATGTGTTGGTCGACACCAGCAAGCCGCTCCCGCAAATCATGAGTAATTACCTCAGCTTCCGGATGCGGACTTCGAAGGGTAAACAGCACTAATGTCCTTTCTGAACACCATCATGTTGGCCGGCCTAGCGGCAGTGGCAGTGCCGATCATCATTCACCTGCTCAACCGGCGGAAATTTAAGACGGTGACGTGGGCGGCTATGAAGTTTGTGAAGCTGAGCGTCGACCAAAACCAGCGCCGTATGCGCATCGAAGATTTGATCCTGTTGTTGATCCGTTGCGCGTTGGTGGCCCTGCTGGCGTTGGCGCTGGCACGGCCGGCTCTGAAGGATTCCTCCACCGACGTCTTGGGTCAGGCCAAGGTCACCGGCATCGTGATTTTGGATAATTCCTACAGCATGGATCTTCGCCTGAAGGCCGGGGAAAGCGGCGATAGCGGCGGAGGCGCCACCTTTGAGCAGGCTCGAAAGGCCGCCAAGGCCACGGTGGATGCCCTGCCATCTGGCTCTGCCGTCGGCGTGCTGTTGGCTTCGGATATTGTGCGAGGCGTCATTGACGAGCCGACCTACGATTTGAATCAGGCCCATGCGGAGCTGGATCGGGCGCAGGTCAGCCATCATGCCACGGATTTGTTTCCGGCAGTGGAATCGGCAGTCAATATCCTCAAAGAACGCGCGGATCTGCGGAAGGAAATTTACATCGTGACCGACGGCCAGGCCTCGGGGTGGCAGCAGAACGCGGACATCCAAAAGCTGATCGAGGATAATAAGGGCGATATTGATGTGTATGTGCTGCGGGTGGGCGAAGATACCGTGCCGGGCAACATGGCGATTACCAAGCTGGATGTATCTTCTGGGCTGACGCCGGTGAAGCATCCGCTGCGCATTGAGGTGGAGGTGGCTAACCGCGGAAAGAACGAGTGGCAGGATGTGACGGTAAATTTGTATGTGGACGAGCGACCCGATCCGGTTGATCAGGTTAACATTCCCGCGGTAAAAGCCGGAGAGACCGTGCCGGTTCCGTTGTTTGCCCGGCTGGAGAAAGAAGGCTACCACTCCATTCGCGCCAGCTTCAATGACCCGGAACGATACGACTCATTGCCGGCGGATAACCAAAACCGCCTAGTTGTAAATGCGGTGAGCGATGTGCGGGTGTTGGTGGTGGATGGCGATGGGGCGGCCAGTGATCCGCGTGACAATGAAAGTTTCTTCCTCGGTGTGGCCTTGTCGCCGGTGGATGACCATTACGTGCAGGTGGATATCAGTTCGCCGGAGCTCCTGTCACAGGCGATTTTATCCAAGTACACCACGATCGTGTTTGCGAATGTGGAACGCTTCACCGAAGACAACATTAAGGTGATGCGCGATTATCTCCTGAATGGTGGCGGCCTGATTTTCTACCCGGGTGATCAGGTGGAGGTGGATCATTACAATGAAGAGCTCTTTAAGAAACACGGGATTCTCCCGTCGCCTTGGGGATTGCCGGTGGGCGACGCGGGTCAGGATGAGGAGTATCAGGAATTTCAAAAACGCGGTTACGAACATCCGGTGACTGCGCCGTGGGAGAATCCGGAGTTCGGCTCCATTGGTTCAGCCCGGACCTTTCGTTGGCTGCCGTTGAGTGATGAGTCCGAACAGCCGGAGGTTGAGGAAGCTGGGTTACCGCGCGTGGTGTTGCGTTATGAATCCCGCCCGGACGAAGGTGAGGAAGAGGGTGAATTAGGCGGGCCCGCGATTATGGAACGCGATTGGGGCACCGGACGGGTTTTTCAGTTCAGTTCCACCGCGGATATTGACTGGTCGGATTTGGCCATCCGTGGTCCGTCCGTGGTGCCTCTATTGTACCGGATCATTGGAAACATTCAGGCCAACCGCGATTCGGGTCTGAACCTGAGGGTTGGCGAACCGTTTCGGAAAGTGCTCGCGTCGAATGAGCAGAACAAGGAAGGGCTGGTCTTCGATAAAGGAGCTGTGCAATCCAAGACGCTCACACCGGAAACCATTGGAGCCGCGACCGTGTTGCAGTATCCCGATACCCACCGTGCCGGGGTGTATCGGTTCAGCATTAAGGGCAGCACGGAGACCAATTTATTTGCCGTGCAACCGGATCAACGGGAGTCGGACTTGTTTAAGATCGAAGACGGCGATTTGCCGGCCGATGCGCAATTGATCAAGTGGGAGAACGACGCCAATTTTAAGGCCAAGGTACAGGAAGCCCGCGTGGGTGCCGAATATTGGCTGGTGATTTTGTTGATCGTGTTGGCCTTGGCGGGGTTGGAAACGTTCCTGGCCCAGAAATTCAGCCAATCCAAATAATGAGCGACTGGATTCTCAAATTAACGGGAAGCACGGTGGAAGCCGGCAGTGAAGTCGTCGGGTACGGCGTGGGAACGGCCGGCGGCGTGGCCTGGGGATACATCGCGCTACTGGCGGTGCTCCTGACGACGGTAGTGATCCTGTCCTATCGCTGGATGCCCGCTGAACAAACACCCGCCCGCAAGGGGATTCTGGTGTTTCTACGGCTGACCTTTCTAGCCCTGTTGCTCGGCATTCTGCTGCGGCCGGTGTTGACGTTGGAAATGGAACGCCAGATTCGGCAAAGCCTGTTGGTCATGCTGGATACCAGCACCAGCATGGGCATCCAAGATCCGCGCGTGGGGGATGATGATTTAAAACGGGCCGCGATCGCGGCGGGGAAACGCGATCCCAAGAAAGGGCTGGAAGGCGATCTGGACCCCGGCACCATCGCTGAGGTGGAAACGCTGACGCGGACGAATGTTCTCAGGCAGGTGCTGGTGAATGAGCAGCTGAACCTGTTGCCGGATCTGGGCGAAAAGTTTGATTTAACTGGCTTTACCTTCGGACTGGCCACACAGGTACAGCAGGTCGGCCATTACGCCAAACCGCAGAACGAAGGCGGCACCAATCAGGTGGGGCAGGCCACGATCGCGGATTTCCCTTGGGTTCAGGAGAGTGTGCGGGCGGTGCATGCGTCCACGGCCATGGGCGATTCCATCCGGGAAGTGTTGAACCGCAAGCGCGGTCAGCCGTTGGCGGGTATTCTGGTTGCTTCGGATGGCGCGCATAACATGGGCACCCAGCCGCGGACACTGATCAAGGAACTGAAGGAATCGGGCGTGCCGTTGTATTTTTATGGCGTGGGCATCACGTCGCCCCGCGACATTATCGTCACCGAAATGGACGCGCCACCTGCCTCGTTCCTGGGCGATGAAGTGCTGGTTAAAGTGCGCGTGCGCTCGCAGGGGTTGGCCGGTCAAAACGGCCAGTTGATTCTGACGCTGAACGGCGATCAGGTTGCCGAGGAAACGGTGGCGTTCGGGCCGGACGGTGAACAGGAGATTCCGCTTCGTATCAAGACCGACGAAGCCGGCGGCTTTGATTTACGGGCATCAATCGCCGGGCGCGATGATGAGACCAACCGAGATAACAATTCGGTGCAACGCCGCTTGCGCGTGGTGGATGACAAAATTCGCGTTTTGTTCGTCGAGCAATCACCCCGTTGGGATTACCGATACCTGCAGGCCGTGCTCACCCGTGATCGGCGGGTGGAAGTGAAGACACTGCTGCTCGAGGCTGATCCGGCCATTACCCGGGAAGAGGAATCGCCGTACATCGAGAAATTTCCCGAGAACAAGAGCGAGCTTTTTGAGTATGATGTGGTGGTGTTCGGCGATGTGGATCCCAAGAGCCTGAACGGTAATCAGATGGAAAATCTGAACGAGTTTGTGTCCCGGTTCGGCGGTGCATTTGTCATGATCGCCGGCCGTCGGCACAGCCCGTTGTCGTACACCGATACCCCCGTGGCCGACATGTTGCCGGTGGAATTCGATGGCAGCAGCGCGTTGGCCGATGACGCCGTGTCGGATAAACCCATTCTCGTGGAGTTGACGGCTCTTGGTAAAACCGACCCGATGCTGGATTTATCGGACCCGGACAATCCCAGTGAAGATCTTTGGGCGGATTTGCCGCCGATTTATTGGGTGGCTCCGGTGGATCGCAAGCCCGGCGCGGAAGTACTGATGGTGGATCCGGCTGAGGAAACCGAGAACGGCAAACGCCCGGTCATCGCCCGCCATCAATATGGCTTGGGCCAAGTACTTTATGTCGGCACGGACAACACCTGGCGTTGGCGCCGCAATGTGGGAGATCTCTACTACACGCGCTTCTGGGGGCAGGTAAACCAACGCATGGCCCAGCAACGCTTCATTGGGGCCGACAAACGAACGCAGATTTCACTCAACAGCCAAAACTTCCTGACCGGCGATCGCGTGCGAGTGTACGCGCGCCTGTACAAAGAGGGGTATGAGCCCTTTGATGAGGACACGGTGCGCGGCGTGGTCACCGATGGATCCGGGAATCAATTTGAAGCGCCGCCACTCAAAGCTGTAGCGGGACAGCCGGGGTTGTACTTTGGCGAGTTCATGGCGCCGAGTGCCGGGCAATACCAATTTCACGTGGCGCCTTCGCCGGATACCAAAAGCGATTTTACTGTGGTGGAAGCTACTGTGGAGCTTAGCGAAACGGCCATGAACGCCAAGTTGATGGAGGATCTGGCGCAACAAACCGGCGGCCGCTTCTTCCGCGAGGAAAACCTTCATGAATTGGCCGAGTCCATCTCCGCGAAGAAAGTGACGGTCGATAGCCGCCGCGAAGTGGAGTTGTGGGCCACGCCGTTGTATTTCATTCTGATTATGCTGGTTGTCACCATCGAATGGGTGGTGCGTAAATTCTCCCACCTGAAATGAGTAAAGACGTCACAGCTCAACCTAGTCGTCTTCTGGAAGACAAACTGGCAGCCGTCCGGGCCAAGCACTTAAACGTGGGGGTGGGTACGGGTGTGGCCTGGTTGGCTGTTGCCGCCGTGGCGCTATTGACCGGCGGGATGTTGCTGGATTGGAAATTGGATCTCGATAAATCCGTCCGTACCCTGCTGCTGCTGATCGACGCCATTATTCTGACCGTCATTTTTATCCGGCACATTTACACCCCGCTGACCGAACGGCCTTCGCATGAGGAAGTGGCACTGGAAGTGGAGCAAACGATGCCGGAGTTTCGTAGTCGCCTTATCGCCTCCACGCAGATGGCAGGAAAAAAGGAGCAGGATTCCACCGCGGACATGTTCGTCCGCGCCATGGTGGGCCAGACCGAAAAGATGGCCGGGCCACGGGATTTCAACAGCGTGGTTTCCTCCGACGGTTTCGTGAAGGCCTTCGTCTGGGCGGTGCTGATCGTGGGCTGCGGCGCGTTGGCGTTTAACAAATATCAACCAGACACAGGCGATCTGTTGAATCGTGCGTTTTTGGGCGACAAACCGGTGCCACGATTTACGCACATCGGATCCATCAATGTTTATCGCATCGCCGAAAGCGGGCAGGAATCCACCGAGGTCATCGCCCGCGGTGATACGGTCATTGTGGAAGTGGTGATTGATCCCAAGAGCCGCATCACGCCCAGTGAGGCGGTGATCGGTATCAAGTACGCCAATGCCGCACGGCCCACGCCGCACACGCGGCCCATTGATAACAAGGACGGGACGGCAAAAGCCACGCTCAAGCTGGAGAACGTGCGCGAATCGTTCACCGTTCTCGCGCAGGCCAATGACGGAAAGAGGGAGCGGGAAGTGGAAGTCGTGCCGCGCCCGGCTGTCCGGACAATTGAGTTTACTCAAGTGTATCCTTCCTACACCGGGTTGGCTGAAAAATCCCGGCAGCGTGGCGACCTCAGTTTGTTGCTCAACAGCAAATTGAAGATTCGCGTGCAGTCCAACAAGAAGGTGGCGAAAGGGCAGGTCGTGTTAAAGGATCCCGAAGGCGCTCCAATCACCATGGACAAGGATGGCGAACAGGTGCCGGTCGTCGTGCCAATCTCCGTGGCCTCCGGCGGGAGCGACAAGGTTTCTGCGGAACTGAATCTCAATGATCTGACCATCGCCGGCTTTAGTGTATTGCTAGAGGATGAACACGGATTTGAATCGCAGGAAGAAGCCTTCTATCGCATCGCCATGATGCCGGACAAGCCGCCGGTCGTCCGGGTGCTGGAGCCGATCCGCAAGGAGGAGAAGGTGACCCAGCGCGCCCGCTTGCCAATCATGGTTTCTGTGGAGGACGATTACGGCGTGGACAATCTCATGCTGATGTTCACCATCGGCAATTCCCCGCCCCAACCGGTGATCCTAAAGACCGAGTCAGCCATCGGCACCAAAGCCCGCGTGGAGCATGACTGGCAGCTGGTTGACCTGAAGGCACCCGTGGGTACGGAGATCCGTTACTGGGTCGAGGCATACGATGCGCGCGTGCCGGAATCCGGCGTGGGTAAGAGCCGCGAACTGTTGGCGTTGGTTGTGACCGACGACGAAAAACGGCGGGATCTTCAGAACCGGGCCACCGATTCCATCACCGGTGTTAACGAGACCGCTGCTCAGCAGGAGAAACTCAATGAAGAATTGGGCGAAATTATTCGGGCACGGGCGGTAACTCCGCCTCAAGAAAACGAATAAATCTACCTTAAACGGGTCGGATAGACATTGCGTTTTATTGAGAGAACCGCATAATTCTCCAGTTCTCTGCAAGGAGTACTGGAGTAATCGTTTACGGGAGCAACATGACAATGAAAAAATATCTGCACACACTCTTGGCCTCGCTGGTTGCGTTACCGGCATTGGCGGAAGCCGCCACTCCGGTTTCAGTGCCCCAAACTAGGAGCGGGCTCATCCGACAGGAAGTCCAACAGGGCAACATCGGCGCCAGCCTCGGCCGTGTGGCCCGACAGCTCGATGCCGTGATTGAGGAATACGATCGGAACGGCTTGGAAGGCGACGATGTTGATACCCTCAAGCGCTTCCGCGGAATGCTCAATAACCTGACCCGCTCCGAGGTCACCAAGATTGTGAAGCAACTCGAGCAGGCGCGCCTGTTGAAAGCCGAGAACAATCAAAACGCCTTTGGTGCCTTTGCCGGTCAAAAGCAGGTCACTGTGCAACTCGAGCAGATTTACCTCGAATGGCAGCGGCAACAAATCTTCCGCGAACTCTCCAGTCGCTTCAGCCGACTCGCCGGCACGCAACGCAGCAACATGCAGCGCACGGTGGAAATGTACAACAAAATGGCCGAATCCTCCGCGTACCGTTACCGGGATGAATCCAAGATCGATCTCCGCATCCAGGAACTGGATCAGGCGGGTATTAATGACGAAGCCGGCACGCTCATCAAGAAGCTGGAAGAGTTGAATGAGAAACTGGACGCCGGCGTGGAACCGCGTCCCAAGCTGGCCATGGAAAAAATCACCGCCGAGCTCAATCCTGCGTTGGATGGCGCTCTGGACGACCTCAAGGGATCCAAGCTGGCCAGTGCCGCTGGCAACGAGCGCCGCGCCCGCGATGCCATGCTGGATCTCGCCCGCATTCTCGCTCCCAAACGCGACAAAGAGGAGGTGATCCGTCAGGCCATCCGCGATATCGAGAAGGCCATGGTCGATCAGGAACAGGTGAAATCCGATACAGAGAAGCTCGAGGAATCTGAGGAGATCAAGGCCGAGAATCTCGAGCGCGATCAGGCAGAGCTGGTGGACCGCACTGATCTCATTCGTGAGGATGTGAAGGATTTTGTTCCGGCCGCCGCGGAGGAACTCAAGACCTCCACGCAAAATCAACAAACCGCCCGGGCCGTTCTCAATAACAACCAGGCCAATGAGGAAACGAAGTCCGACCAGGCTGCTGCCCAACAGGAGGAGGCGATTGAGAATTTAGCGGACGCCAAGGAAGTGTTGGAGGAGCAGCTCGAGGAGATGGCTGAGAAAGCCAATAACCCAGAGAAAAAAGACAAGCTCGAGCAACTCAAGGAACTTGCCGAAAAAGTGGCTGAACTGAAAAAGAAAGAGCAGGCCATTCAGGAGAAGAGCGAGAAGGTCGAGCAAATCCCCGCACCCGCACCTGAAGAGCAGAGCGAGGCCGAAGCCGCCCGCCAATTGGCCGAGAAAGAAGTTAAGGAAGCTGAGCAAATTGCCCGCCACATCGATCAGGTATTGGAAAAGGCCCCCGAAGAGGTGAAGCCCGCCGCTGAGATCGCCGCCAAGGCCGCCGAGGAAATCGCCAAGGCTCTGCCCGAGATCGAGAAACGCGCCGAACAGGGTGACGCCGATCTTAAGCCCGAACTCGAAAAGGCTGCTGAACAACTTAAGGAAGCCGCCGAGCAGGCCAAACAGGCCGCTGCGAATGCCGAGAATAATCCGGAGCAAGCCAAGAAAGATCTGGAGGAAGCTGGCGACAAACTCGAGCAAGCCGCCAACACGCTGGAACAGGCCGAGCAAAAGGCCGAGGAAGCCCGCGAAATGAAAGCGGAGAAACGCGAGGGCTTCAAGGAACAGGCCAAGGAACAGGAAGGGGTGAAAGAGGAAACCAAGAACACCCAGCAGGAAGCCACCGAAGCGGCTCCGGAAGCTGCCGAATCACTCGGCCAAGCGGCCAAGCAAATGCAGAAGGCTGAAGAACAACTCAATCAGGCCGAGAATGCCCCCGACGCCCAACTGGCCGCCATTGATGCCTTGGAAAAAGCCGAGCAACAAATTGCAGAGAAAATTGAGGAACTTGAAGCCGCTGCGGAACAAAAGAAAGCCTTGGAGCAGTTGAGCGAAAACATCGGCGAAATCATCAAGGATCAACAGGATTTGCAGTTGGACACCGCCAAAGCCGCCGGCAAGGAACAAGCCGAAGAAAACGCCGGCCAACCTGAGGGCAATCAACCTGAAGGCAATCAACCTGAAGGCAATCAACCTGAAGGCAATCAACCTGAGGGCAATCAAC
>JAYOSV010000056.1:0-12141 GCA_038139415.1 Verrucomicrobiales bacterium
GCAGGCAGGATACGAGGCTCATAACCATGAGCTCGGGCCGTTTGGTCTACTGCGCGCACATCCTTAGGGAAGCAAGACCCGCCGTAGCCGCAGCCCGGATAAATAAACGAGTAGCCGATGCGAGAATCGGAACCGATACCCAGCCGAACCTGTTCGATGTCTGCCTCAACTCGCTCGGCAATGTTGGCCATCTCGTTCATGAAACTGATCTTGGTGGCCAGCATGGCGTTGGCCGCGTATTTCGTGAGTTCCGCAGACCGCACATCCATGGCGAATACCCGATCACGATTGCGATTAAAAGGCGCGTAAAGTTCGCGCAGAAGCTTCTCGGCGCGCGGCTCGCTAGTGCCAATCACGATTCGATCCGGCTTCGTAAAATCACTGACCGCGTCCCCTTCTTTCAAGAATTCCGGATTGGAGGCCACACTGTACGGAAGATCCACGCCTCGCTGCTTCAATTCGTCGGCAATGGCCGCACTCACCTGATCGGCCGTACCAACAGGTACAGTGGATTTGTCTACTACCAACCTGTAATCATCCATGTGTCGCCCGACCGTGCGGGCTACCTCTAGGACATACTGCAAATCCGCCGAACTATCCGCCTTTGGAGGTGTGCCCACCGCAACGAATTGGAGTTGGCCATGCGCCACAGCCGTGACCGTGTCTGTGGTAAAATCAAGTTGGCCCGATTGGACACAGCGTTGGATGATCGCCGTTAATCCCGGCTCATAGATTGGAATTTCCCCGCGCTTGAGGGCCGCCACACGGGCTTCATTCACATCGACCAGTAATACCTCATTACCGACGTCTGCCAAACACGCCCCGGTCACCAACCCAACGTATCCGGCTCCATATATGGTAATTTTCATCTTAGACTTGTTGTTCTTGATACCACCGCACTGTTAGATCGAGACCCTGCTCGATGGTGTGAGTTGGTCGAAATCCTAAATCTTTGGATGCGGCGCTAATGTCAGCCAATGAATGCCGTACGTCGCCAGCTCGAAAGGGTTTTTGTTTTGGCGCCTGTTTAGAACCAATCCGCTTTCGGAGTTGCCGGTGAAGCTGATTCAAACTGGTACGCCTCCCCACGGCCACATTGTACACGCCGTGCTCTACCTGACGAGCAGTCGCCGCCAACAGATTTGCCTGCACGGCATTTGCCACATAACAAAAATCGCGACTGGTTTTTCCGTCTCCATATATCTCAGAAGTCCGATCCTTTAAAAGCGCCTGAATCCAACGTGGGATCACAGCCGCATAGGCCCCACGCGGATCCTGCCGCGGTCCGAAGACGTTAAAATACCGAAGCCCAATCAATTCCTGCCCATATCCTTTATGAAACACACGCGCATACAGTTCATCCACTGCCTTACTTACTGCGTAAGGCGACAGTGGTGTGCCTTCTATACCCTCACGCTTGGGCAAGCCCTTGGCGTCCCCATACACCGAACTACTGGAAGCGTACACAACACGACTTACATTCGATTTCTTAGCCGCCTCTAACACCTGAATGAATCCGGTTGTATTCGCCAAATGGGTTGCTAGCGGATCCGCAAAAGATCGCGGCACGGAACCTAGAGCTGCCTGATGCAAAACATAATCTATTTGCCGGCACGCTCTGCTGCAGGTGGCGGCATCGCTGATGTCTCCCTCGATAAACCTGAATCGGCGACGTTGCTGAGACGTCAACTGCTGTTTCACGGTATCCACGTTATGAGCATACCCAGTGGAAAAATTATCCAAACCAACGACATATTGATTTAATCCTAGTAAGGTTTCCACCAAATGCGAACCAATGAACCCAGCCGCTCCCGTTACCAACCATTTCCGTGGCCGCCGCTTGAGATTGCGCCGAAGTTTTTCGTACGACGTCATCGAATCAGGCGCTCAATGAGCGGCAGAAATTGTTTGGCGCGTTTTTGAATTTTTGCCAACCGCTTAAGCCGTTCTTGAATTAAAGCGTGCTCTTCCGGGGCCATCTCTTTCCGGCTAAGTTCCAAAGAGTCTTGCACGGCATCTAGTCGCCGTTCAGCATTCTGAGCACGCACTTTAAAAATCCGATCGTACGCCGAGCGCAGCATGTCGCCTAATTCCAGTACGGCCTCGAAATGATCCTTCCGCTCCGACTGCACCCAAACCTTATTAATGAATCCTAACGCCAATAATTGACGCGTACCCGTACTGACGCTCCCCTTACTGATTGATAGCGCTTCCCCGATTTCCGGCGCGGACATGGGCTTTGCTGATAGGTAAAGCAGCCCGTATATTTCCCCAACTGACCGAGGTAAACCAGCTGACTGCGCAAAGCGCCCCCCCACATCAATCAACTCAAGCCTTACAGGTGGCAGATTTGATGTCCCAGAATTAGGAGTCGTCGGTGGCGAATGAGTCGCCATAGGCGTTAGTGAATATGGCCGTCCAATGACGCTTCGCGCCCGTCGATTCGCAGCACAACCTGCGATCAACTAGCCATAAGTATGATTTTATTTTGTTCAAAAAAAAATGAACAAACTGAACTGGAAAAACATACTGCCTCAATCCCTCCTCTGGCAAGTCAAATAGTGCCTTTTACACAAGTTCCAAATCCTCTACTGCCACGGCAACGGCTGCTGCTTGGCCGATGAAATCCAACCGGAGCAGAACCTCTCGCGGCCCTTCACGGTCTTCCACCCAGGCCTCGATACCTTCCAGCGGGCCGCGCCGGATCAGAACCTGTTTTCCGGGCCCTATATTGGGGACCAGACGAATGGTTTCCATGGATTTCACTGCAAGCAGAATTTCATTCAGCTGCGACTCGAATTCCGCTTGGTTGGGTGGCTCTAATAGGTTGGCCACATAATCGCTCTGTAGCACGCCTCGCCGATTCTTGCCGGGCATCCAAATAAACAGGTATCCGGGAAATAATGGTTTGTGAAAAGTGACCTCCTTGCCGCGGTATTGCCTCACTGAGGCGTAAGTGGGCAGGCGACAATCCAAGCCCTCCTGCTGGCACCACGCTTGGAGTTTCTTTTCGCAGCGCGGCTTGGTGTGCGCGGCGAACCACCGTTGCTCGGCCTCGTTGGCTGGGCTCATGAATCAAACCTCTCCCCCCTTCAGGTGCTATGCTTGCTTGGGGCGAATTGAAGAGTAAAGGTCGGAGTTAAGGAGTTATCCACTACGCCTCGCGTGAATGAGTATTGATTGAACTTTGCGCCTCAATCTCGATTACTGGCTACGGCATGGGCGGGAAAAAACGGAAGCAAACCGAAGCTGCTGCCTCGGAGAAACCGATCGACGGCATAGAGCCTCATCAAGCCAAGGCTCTAAGGGTGCTGGATGTGTTGCTGGTGTTGGCGGCCATTGTAGGAGCTTGGGCGTTTTCCATTTGGATCCGCATGGAATGGATCGAAATAGCCGAGGACCGACCCAACACCCAATGGGAGGAGCATTATCTGCCGACCACACATGATAGTTACCTATTTGCCACCATCATCCAGCAATCCGCCCAAACTAATGCTCTGGAAGAACCGCTGCTGAATCTGCCCGACCGCCATCAATTCGGCGCATTGACTCTGTTAGGCACCGCCCTAGCCAAGCAAGGCCAACCCGTGCTGAATATTGTCACATACCTCCCCATTTATCTGGCCGGCTTAGTAACCATTCCGGTCGTTCTTATCGGTCGACTGTACGGTTCTACATTAGCGGGTTTTGCGGCAGCCTGTTTGGCTACGGCCGGCTCCAGCTTCTTTAACCGCACCATGGCCGGCTATCTGGATACCGATATTTTTTCGGTCACTATCCCCGTGTTCATTCTGTATTTTCTACTGCGGGCACACCGTGAATCGTCCGTGCCGTGGATGGTAGCGGGAAGCGTTAGTGTGATGTGTTATCCATTCTTCTATAGTTCCGGAGTCCCAATCGTTACCGCGATGGCTCTTACCTTCATGGGATTACGTGGGTTCACGGAACTCAAAGCATGGTGGAAATCAAAAGGCCTAGAAAAAGATGCTTCCGCATCCGGCGAACCCTCGATCTCATTCAGCCTCTTATCCGTCAGCCTGTTGGCTGCTGCTGTTTGGTTCTGCCCTCATTCCATTGGCAGCCAACTGGCGCGAAATGCTGCTTCCTTCATCCTCGGCTTCCTGATGCTAGGCGGCTTGACTGCGGGCTACTATTGGCTGCAATCACGTCCTCCCCAGCAACAGATACGCTTCCTGGGCGGCACAACTGCAGTTGCGCTGATCGCCATGTGTCTGGGCAGCCAATCCATCCAGTCCATTTGGCAAAATGCCTTTCGTTATTTACCTAGTGTTAAACAAGCCAAGGAAGAAAAAGTCCAAGGCCCGCAGCCAGTCGCCTACAAAAATGTAATGGAAACCGTGGTGGAAGCCGGTTCGCGGGAACAAAAGGCGGAGATGCGGCGAGTGGTGATGCAACGCATCAGTGGCTCTAAGACCGCCTACCTCATCGCAATAGCGGGATTTATTCTGCTGGTGCTGGTGTTCCCAGAATTCATCGTGGCATTGCCGCTGCTGGGAATTGGAGCCTTTGCTTACTGGGGCGGGTATCGGTTCACCGTGCACGCCGTGCCAACCGCAGCCATCGCAGTGGCATTGCTGCCCTTAGGGTTGATGGAGATCTGCCGACGTTGGCGAGTGAGTCATCAACCCGAATTAGAAAAATCTACGCCATTCCAAATCGGCACTGCTTGGCCCCAAAACTGGTTGATTGGCCATTGGATGTCCCGGGCTTTGATTCTCGCCCTTACTATACCCGTATTGCTGCCCAACCTGAAGTTAAACAGCGCCCAATCCGCAGGCCTCCTGCCCGTGCTGGACACGACAAAAGTGGAACTACTCGACCGCATCAAACAAGAATCCCTTCCCGGCGACTACGTCCACACATGGTGGGACTGGGGCTCGGCCACGTGGTTCCACGCCGAGCGCAATGTGCTGACCACACCGTTAAACCAATCGCAGGACACATTCGTATTTGCTAAAATGATGATGACTGACTCCCCTCGTCTGGCAGCGCATTTGGGTCGGGCTTCCGCGGAATACTTCCACCATGGCGGTCCAGATGGTTCAGGCGGTTTGGCTGTGCAGCATTTTTTTAAAAATCGCACTGGCACGCCGGAAGAAGCCTTGGCGGAACTGGAGAAAAGCCTGCCCGTGCTTCCCACGCGCGGAGTGTACCTGTATCTACCCACAGACTTAC
Source organism: Verrucomicrobiales bacterium (assembly GCA_038139415.1). Taxonomy (GTDB): domain Bacteria; phylum Verrucomicrobiota; class Verrucomicrobiia; order Limisphaerales; family UBA1100; genus UBA1100. The sequence continues at coordinate 5,197 of JAYOSV010000056.1, forward strand.
TTCGGTTTTATCATGTACTGCATATGTTTGGGGAACGCGATCTGGTGACCGGCCAAGAATCGCAGCCAGATAACTGGTTTTACTTCCAAACCATGCGATATGATGGCCCGAACCGTGAACTCGTCTGGCTTGAGCATTGCCCATATGCGCCTGGCTTCCGAATGCTCGCCGAGCCGAGGCAAGGGGTACTATGCGACGTGGAAAAACGCGTCACACTCCAGCAACTGCTCACGCTGCGCCGCAGTGGTAAATCACTGCAATCCCTTGGATGGAGTCATGATGCGGTCTCCTTGCAAATCAAAAACGGCCCGCTGGTGCACGGTACAAAAATCAATCTCAACGATGAAAAGGTCCATCTGGAATTGCTCAACGGGCAAGCAGCCGAAACTCAGATGGACCGAGTGGAATGGGTGTGCCCAACGTACCTTATGAAAAGTGCCGAACGTTCCGACACGCAACAGACTTTTTTCGAAAGCACCAACGGAAATAACTCCGGCCTGCGCCTTATCCTATCGCACACACCTCCTTTTGCCATGGTGGTAGACGAACCGGCTTATCGCACCCAGCTCATTCAACTACTCGGCCGAGGCCAGGGAGACCCCGAATATTTCGAGCCCATCGCTACGAATCAAGGTGGCCGCGTGTTCAAACTTAAAAAGTAAACTGAGCAGGTTTTTTCAAAAAAAATCCTTGTGTCGGCTATCCATTTTACATATTGATCCTCCCCCAATGAAAATGAAAGTTACAATATCCCTGTTCGCCCTTGCCGCTGTGTTGTCTCCTTTGACAACCGGTTGTGGCCCGAGCGAGGAGCCTTCCACTCAAGACGTGCAAGACGCCCAAGAGGAAGTAGCTGATGAGGTTACTGAGGATGGTGAAGCCGATCCCGGAAGCGGAGAAGGCGTCGAATAAATTCTTTACAAGGCCCTAAGAAAAAGGAGCCAGCAAGATTCACCGCAAGGGCAGTTGCCCTTGCGTTTTTTTTTATAAAGAAAAACGCCCCTCTTTTTTGAGGGGCGTTTGTTTGGTTTTAAAAGATTAGGTAGTTTCTTACTTTTGGTCAGGTCTTAGGAAATGGCCACCCATCCGCGATGTGATGGCTTGCCCTTCGGAGAATTTCTCCTGAGCCGACGCTAGCTGAGTATTGAAGTCAGCAGCTGTACCCTGTTTGGTTGCCCCGCCGCTGGTGACCCAGTTAGCCTCGTCTGTTAATAGGCCGGTCATGCTGAAGTCCTTAATTCCTGGGCCGTAAAAACCGACAGTTCCATAGGCATCTTCGCTCGCTACTTGGTAATGCTTAACCTTTGCCCAGCCGTTGTCCCAAATGCCTTGGCCTCCGGCAGACTCAGCAGAGGCATACCGCCATTTATTATTTTTATCAAGACCACCATGTTTCAGGGTGAAAGCTTGGTATTTACCCCATGTGCCGTTTCCTGACATGTGTTTGATATTCCGGGTCGAAGCACAAACAGTCTCGGACACCATCGTATCATTGTGAAGGTGAATGGCGTAGCTTTGACGTTTTTGGTTAAGTACATTGGGTCCAGTGTCTTTGCGCTCACTCCACTGATAGATACGCTTGGCGTTCCATTGCGCAAATGACTTAATATCCCATTTCCTCTGCTCCGCAATCACTTTGGGGTCCAACGGAGAGGAGAGGACGGTCGGGGTTGCTAGAGCATCCCGAATCGCGAATGCTGTCGACCAGCCACCGATCCGGCGGCAGTCGGCCGATCCGCCGAAATATCCCATTGCTTTAGCCTGAGAGTCATCCATGCCGCCGCTGTGTACAGGTGTAGACCCATCAAGGAGGGTTGAAATTTCTCCGTATGCAGTACTAACTGTTTTCAAGTTAGATGTGCACTTCAGGCGATTTGCCTTAGTTTTTGCCTTGGCCAATGTAGGTAACAACATTGAAGCCAGAATTCCGATGATAGCTATGACCACCAACAGTTCGATTAGAGTGAATCCCTTTTGCGTTAGTTTTTTCATTTTTAGGTTGGGGTTGTGGAGAGCGGATTTTCCGGTCTCCAGTTTTCCGGGCAAAAAACATAAAGCAATTGTTATGCCAGCAAAAGCCCGCCGAAATTTAATGAAAAATCGGTGTTTTATCGGTTACAAAGCCCCTGATGCGTAAATTTCACGCAAAGGTGTCTACTTTTTGTAAACAATCTACAATTACTGTTTCTATGCACCATTTCTTTGCGCTTGCGCAACACACAGCCACAGTTGTATGGCTCCTCCTCCTCGTGGGGTCATAGCTCAGTTGGTAGAGCGCGTCGTTCGCAATGACGAGGTCTGGAGTTCGATTCTCCATGGCTCCACCATTTTTCTTTTTTACCGATATCCTTCAATCGGCATGACTGGTTCGTAGGCGACGGCGTCGGGGTCGAGGACGAGGGCTTTGAAAACCCACTCTTTACCGGGCTCGATGGATTGCGAGTAAGAGGTGGCGGTGGCTTCGGGAATGACACCGCCAGCACTGTCCTTCAGTTTAAAATTTACCCGCACAGCCAGATAACGGAACTTGGAAACATTTTTCACCACGCCATGGATGTACAAGGCGCCATTATCCTTATCCGGCTTAATGGAATGCTCTTCGAGGATCAGGTCCGGATCTTTCGGTACGGCAGCCAGAATGCTCGGGGCATTGGTGCCGGCGGCCTTCGCAGCTTCGGCCGGGTCCACCTCTTCACGTAAACCGACCTTGATCAGGACGGCGTGGCGGGTGCGTTGGCGTAGGCCAAAGGGTTCGCCTTCGGTCGTCCATTGCAATCCGAGCACAACGAGTTCAAAAAGCAACGTCAAGCCGGCTACCAAACGGAATACGGCTGTGCCCGTCCATTTTTTAACCGTCGCCCGGCGGTGCCCACATTCCACACACACCGTATCTTCAGGGATCATGTCCGCCCCGCAGTTTTCACAGATATAGGGATCCGGTCCTTCGTCTTCCGCGGGTTGTGCCGCAGCACTGGCCATCGGAGCTGCGGCGGCAGAGGGCGGCGGCATTCCCCCCATGGGAGGAGCCGCTGGCACAGTGGATGCCGGTGGAGCTACAGAGGGCTGCACTTGAATTTGCGGCTGCTGAAGCAACGTCCCTTGGCCACAATGCGGGCAAGCCACCTGCTGCCCCTCATAACTGGGGGGATATTCTATGTGCTCCCCACAAATTTGGCAGGAACACTTGTAGGTTTCGGGCGTGGCCATCCGTCGCTATTGAACCGTGCCAAGCGTGGATAGCACAAGACTCAACTCATCAGAAATTCTTGCGTCCCCTCCCGCACTTGTCCACACTGCGCCCTCCCGGAGGGGTGGCTGAGTGGTCGAAGGCACACGCTTGGAAAGCGTGCGTAGGTTAACCCCTACCGCGGGTTCGAATCCCGCCCCCTCCGCCATTTCCACTTTCTCCCTTCATCTATGGCGTTATCTTAATTCTATGCTAATGTAATGCATGCTTTCCAAGGTTCATGCGGCAGCGTTGCGTGGTGTGGAGGCGTCACCAGTGGAGGTGGAAGTGCATGTGGGCCCCGGCGAAGAGCGCATTATCGTGGTCGGCCTGCCGGATGCCGCAGTGCGCGAATCGGTGGACCGCGTTTCCACGGCGCTCACCAGCTCGGGCTATCATTTGCCGCCAGGCAAAACTACCATCAATCTTGCTCCGGCCGATCTACGCAAGGAAGGGCCAAGCTTTGATTTGGCCATCGCGCTGGCGTGGTTGATGGCCAGTGAACAGGCTTCGACCGAACGCGCGGAGCTGTATGCGCTGGCAGGAGAACTGGCGTTGACTGGTCAAATACGCCGAGTAAAAGGCGTGCTGCCCATTGCGCTGACAGCTCGCGCCGAAGGGCGACGAGGATTGCTCGTACCCGCAGATAACGCACCGGAAGCCGCCGTGGTGGAGGGGCTGGAAGTGATCCCGGTGAAAACCCTGCGTGAGGCGGTCGAGTTTCTGGCCGGCACCTCCCCCCTCCTGCCCGTGCGCGTGGATACGCAAGTATTGTTCGCAGCGGCTCAGGCCAACGGCGGCGATTTGCAGGAGGTGAAGGGGCAGGAAATAGTGAAACGCGCCCTGGAAATTGCCGCAGCCGGCGGACACAACCTGATCTTGATCGGCCCACCTGGCACGGGCAAGAGTATGCTGGCCAAGCGGTTGGGCGGCATCCTTCCACCGCTTACCTTGAATGAAGCGCTGGAAACCACACGTATCCACAGTGTGGCCGGTTTACTGGAGCCGAATCAGGCATTGGTGACGCAACGGCCGTTTCGGGCTCCCCACCACACGGCCAGTGATGCTGGGTTGCTGGGCGGCAACATTAACCCTTCGCCAGGTGAGATTTCGTTGTCGCATCATGGCGTTTTGTTTCTGGATGAATTGCCCGAGTTTCGACGCAGCGTTTTGGAAACCATGCGCCAACCGCTCGAGGAAGGGCACGTGACCATCAGCCGCGCCGCGGGCACGATGACTTTTCCTTCCGAATTCATGCTGGTCGCCGCTATGAATCCTACGCCGGATGGCAAGATGCCCAATGAAAGCCGCAGTAGTCCGCGTGAAATCCAGAATTATCTCGGCCGCATTTCCGGGCCGTTGCTCGACCGTATTGATCTGCATGTAGAAGTGCCGCCGGTGAAGTTTCGCGATATGAACGCCCAAGCCGGTGGCGAATCCAGTGCAGTCGTCCGCGAACGAGTCATTGCTGCCCGCGGCATCCAGCAGAGCCGATGGCGGGGCTCGCCCACGTGCAACGCAAGAATGCCGCCACGCGATTTGCAAAGGCACTGCAAGCTGGATGAGCCGGCACGCCAGTTGTTGCGCAGCGCCATGGAGGAATTGAACCTGAGCGCGCGCGCTTATGATCGTATTCTGAAAGTAGCCCGTACCATTGCGGATTTGGCGAACTCAGAAAGACTGGCAGCCGCCCATGTATCGGAGGCGATTCAGTATCGCTCCTTGGATCGTCAAATTTGGACGTGAACCTTGCGGCTATGGGCAGCGCATTCCGCCTCTAACTCTGCGCATAAACGCGATCGGACATACCAACGGGTCAACCACACGCACCCAAGGGCGAGCCCGATGCCGACCAGCAGGTCCACGCCATAATGATAACGCAGATAAACCGTGGAAATCCACAAACCCACCGTAGGCGCCAACACCCACCAGAAATGCGCCCGGCGATACTGGAAATCGAACATCAGCAAAAACAACGACGCCGCCATGTGAATGCTGGGAAACACATCCACTCCATTGGTGCGCTGGGTGATAAATGCGCCTCCCGTTTCCGTGAGCCAACCGCCGGAGCGCGCGCCCATTTCCTCCAGAGGCCCAATTGCCGGCATCAGCATGTAACCCACATAACCCAGTGCATACACCGTCCCGAATCCTACCAAGGCTGCCCGAAACAGATTAAGGTCTTTCACGAAATAATACAGCAGCCCGCCGATAATGTAGTAAAAGAAAAACAGGTAGCAGGCCATGAACACATCGGTCACCCACGCTGCCGGGTTCAGCTCCATCAAACGCCGAGGCCAATCACCCAGCCAGGCAGTATCCCATTGGGCCAACGCCGTGTCCTGATGCCAAATAAACGTCTCCAAGCCACTCGGATTGTGCATCAGCGGCACTGCAGTGGAGAGGGAAAAATAGGTCAACGCACTCAACAACAGACTGGCACCTAAGCGAACACGCCATCGGTAGGGTGAAGGATGAAACTGGCACCAGACAATCACTCCAGCCAACGATAAGGTGTAGAGAAAGAATAGAATGGCGCTCGATTGACTAAAGCCGGCCGACCAACCCACCCGAAACCAGACCACGCCCATGACCAGCACAAAGAGCATTTCATGTGGCAGGATATGCCAACGCTCGGGAAGCTTGAGCGGACCTTGAAGGGTCTCCACCCAGTCCCGCCGGTTTTGCGGTGTAGACGACATCACACGGCCTTGTTAGGCAACGCGCTAGGTGTGATGATAGGAACATAATTTGGGCTCAATCTCAAGCCCAAGTTCAGAGACCTACTTCACGCCGGCGAGGCGATCCCGCCAAATCTCGTAAAGCCGCGTGGTGGCCACCACATCCCGCACGCAATACTCGGCAACCTCTTTGTAGCGTCCTGTAGCCATCAGATCATTCACATCCATGCCGGTCACCCCTTCGGCCTTGGGCGAATCAATCCCAAACACCTTGCAGTAGAAATCGAGATTGAACCGGCGGGCTGCACCGCCAAAACCGCCGACGTTATAAAATGTAAATTGATCAGCTAAATCACAGTGCGGCTCAGTTTGAAAACGATAACCCAGCCAATCTTTCCGGCTAATCGGCACATTAAGCGCAGCACTACGCAGATACAAAAACGGTACATCAAACCCGCGCCCATTGAAGGTGCAAATCTTGTTGTACTTGGCCACCAGTTCCCAGAACTGCGAAAGCAGTTCAGCTTCATCCATACAGGCGACATACTCAATAGGACCGCCAGGCCCTTCCTCAAAGTCATCTGACAGATAAAGCACCTTACCGCGGCCACTGTCCGAATTGATCATGCAGATGCACACACACTGCGCCGTGAACGGCCAGAGATTAAACTGACGGTCGATCTCCTCCCGTTTGCGTTCGCGGTCTGCTTCATCGGGCATATTTTCCGCAGGCCGAAACAAATACTCCAACTGCGCCTCATCAAAATGATCTTTTGGCAAAGCCGAGGTCTCAATATCGAAAACCAGACAGGACATGCACCTACGTTGCGCCCAACCACTGAAAAATCAAAGCGGAAACAAAAAAAGCGGCGGGAAAATCCCGCCGCCGTGTTGGAAATAGTCTTCGCGAAAAAAGAGACTACCTCTTCTTGGCTCTTTTCTTAGCAGCCTTCTTTTTAGCCGGCTTTTTCTTAGCGGCCTTCTTCTTGGCTGGCTTCTTCTTAGCAGCCTTCTTCTTGGCTGGCTTCTTCTTAGCAG
>JAYOSV010000057.1:0-4100 GCA_038139415.1 Verrucomicrobiales bacterium
CGAGGAGGTTAGAAACCCCCTATGTGGAAGGCAAAATACATGGCATGCAGATTAGGTACTACGGGGATGGATCAGAGGAGAAAGTAACCCCATATGAAAACGGCAAGGAGCATGGCTTGGAAATTTGGTACTTCCATGACGGTTCGAAGTTTAACCAAACCCCCTTCGTAAACGGCAAGAAGCATGGCATGGAGATTCAGTACCGTGAGGACGGATCGAAGCGGGTGGAAACTCCCTGGGAGGATGGCGTACGCGAAGGCATGGAGATTACATACTATGAGGACGGATCGAAGTTTTCAGAAACCCCCTATGTAGACGGCAATGCTAATGGCACGGGTATTCAGTACCGCGAGGATGGATCGAAGGAGAGTGAAACCATCTTTGCCAAAAATAAATACCAATCTAAGATTTGGTACCGAGAAGATGGATCGAAGTGGAAGGAAATACGCTACGACATAGACCAGCATAACGGTATAATCACTTACTACCTTAAAAACGGAATCAAGATTGAACCACCCATGGTGGACGGCAAGCTCCATGGTATGGTGGTGGGATACCATGAAGACGGATCAAAATCGATGGAAAGCCCTTATGTGGAGGGCAAAAGGCATGGCACGTCGATTTGGTACCACGAGGACGGATCTAAACGTGCGGTAGTCTCCTATGTCAAAGGAGAACACCATGGTGACCGGATTTGGTATCATAAGAACGGAACAAAGAGTTTTGAATCCTTCCACGTACACGGCAAGGAGCATGGTGCGACGATTTGGTACTATGAGAACGGAAATAAGAAGGAGGAAACCCCTTATGTGAACGGCAAAAAGCATGGCAAGGCGATTTGGTACCGAGAAGATGGATCCAAGTGGAAGGAAATGCCCTACAACGAATTCGTTTTAGATGGCACTGTTGTTTTGTACTACAAGGACGGTTCGAGGAAGGAAGAAACCCCATGGGTTAAAGGCACGATGCATGGCACGCAGATAGGATATCGCGAGGACGGATCGAAGTGGAGAGAAACCCTCTACGAAGACGGTAAAAAAATTTCTCAGAAAGAATACAATACGCATCAATACGATTTTGAAAATTAATAAAACCTCTCCTCCTAATCCAAATTCAAAATAAAAAAATTACTCCAATTATCGTCACTGTACTAGCCGCACCATGCGCCATGGACGCAGACTGGTAATTCCGGTTCGGAAAGCACTACGGATATGGTCACGGCTTACGTGGACAACCAGGAGCCCAGAGAATCTCGGGCAGCTTCAGTGCCTTGTCGACCCAAGTCAATGGGGTCTACGCACCCGAACTCAAGGCCAACTCCAACGAGATCCGACTGAAGGTGAAATAGGCTGACTCGCGAATAGAACCATATGACTAAAGTAAAACAGAAATGATCCCATTGAATGCGACGAAGATCCTGCTCCTGTCGGGAGCTGTGACACTCACCAGCTCTATCAGCGCGGTTGCGGGCAAACCATTGGCTGCTCCGGCCGACGCGGCAGCCGTCAAGGAAACGGTCAAGGCCAACAGTCAGTTCGCCGTGGACCCGGCTGCCACCGACGAAGGCCCGAAAGCTGAGGTCAAGGTACCGCCAGAAAACGTGGCTGTACCGAAGCAGATGGCGCTGGCCGGAGACATGATTCGGGGCAAGGTGCTGTCAGTGGGCTCCTCTCAGAGCTTTGGGGACCCGACCTCCTACACCACGGTCAAACTCTCGGTCCTCGAAGTTTATGGAGGAAGCGCCGAGGTGGGCAAGCCTATTGAGCTCGTAATCAGTGGCTGGTTGGAGTCAGAAAAGAAGGAAGCCGCTCTCTTTGAGAAGGCCATGAAAGAAGAAAAGGAAGTGGTTGTGATCATGGAGAAGTCGTACCAGCCGTTCGTCAAACAAGCCATGCCCCACTCACTGGGGAGGATGAAGCCAGCTTACGCATACCGCCTCTCCCGTGGATCTCATCTTCCCAAAGACATCGGGCCCCATATGATGCAAGCGACAGCCGAAGTGCGTAAACAGGCGGAAGCCGCTGCTAAGCTTCCCATCGGGTGGACCTTTGACGGCAAGACGCTGGTGAGCCCCTGGAGTGCTATCAAAGGGCGTTACGCCGAGGGAACACCGGAAGGGCTTGCCTGCGCCAAGAGCGGACGCCCGGCCTTCCTGGCTCCCAAGGGTCTGACCCTTACAGTAGACCGCGCCAAAAACCAAACCACCAACGGCAAGTTCCGAAGGCGCGATAGTCGCCCCCCCCCACCGGGCGTGTTCTATGACATCACCTTAACCAATACAACCAAGGAACCCATAACGGTCGATGCGTTGCGCTCCAAGAACAGCAAAATTCTTTGGGATGAGTCGATTCTCTTTGTCTGTGAATGGGAGGTATGGCTGCCCATCGGTTATGAGGGGTTTACTACGGATACAGAGGCAACGGTGATTGAGCCCGGACAGAAGCTCACTACCACGATGCTCTTTTCCTATCAGCACAGTTTTCATACGCTTGTTTGTCTGGGTGACCTGAATTTCCGCATCTGCTATAACGGCGCCTCAATGAACGATATTCGTGGTCCTATCCAGAAGTTGAGAAAAGGCACTGAGAAGGTCGATAAGTAATATCAACAATTTCAAAACTAGAGCCGTTAATGCAATGAGCTAAATGAGAAAAGATCCGCAACTTATTCATTGGATCGCTGAGTTGACACTTTTGTTATACGTTGTTGGCTTGAGTTCTCCGGTCGAGGCGGAAGCCCGCCCGCAGTCACCACGGGAGTTTGAGGAGATGGCTCGGGAACATTTTGAGCAGTATTGTTTTGATTGTCATGATGGGGAGACGAAGAAGGGGGAGGTGGATTTAACACAACTGCTGGGCCAGACTGGAACGGATGGGGCGTTGGTGTTTGAAAATTTGATTACGGCGAAGATGCCGCCGGCGAATAAGAAGCAGCCGAAGGCGGAGGAGCGTCAGCTCATGCTGCAGTGGTTGGCGCAACGGCAGAAAGCGACAGCGCCCCAATCGTTCCGCCGGATCAGCCGGCATGAGCTGGTGCATGCGGTCAATGATTTGCTAGGAGTAAAGATGGACCTAACGAGCGAGATTCCTGAAGACCGTGGCACACATGATTTTGATTCGAATCGGCGGGTACAATTGACGAAGGAAATGCTCACGGCCTATTTCACGGCGGTGGATGACTTGCTGGAGTTTGCACTGCCGGCGGAGGGATTCGAGCCGGAGCGTGTGTGGGTTACGAGCAAGCTCAAGGATAGTCATCAAAGCTACAACATTTACACGCGGCCGTATGAGGAAGGCATTCTCTTCTCCTGGACGCGGGCAAACAACGGCAACAGTTACTCCTTTTTCTACGACAATTTTGAGCCGCCGGTGAAGGGCTGGTATGAGCTGACCTGTGACGCTCAGAAGCTGGGGGCTTTTCCAGAGGACGTGAGTCTGATGGTGTTTGCGGGCAAATACTATTATGCCGATGATCGCCCGCAGCCGCAGCGATTGCTGGACGTAATTTCGCTGGGTAATCGTGAGATGAAATCCCATACCATCCGCGCCTTTTTGCGTCCGGGTGAAAACGTCTCGGTGCACTGTTATTCGAAGCACAACTTCCGCCAGCGAAATGGCAAGGTCGGCGCTTACATCAAACAGTTGAAAGTCCGCGGGCCGGTGCAGGAGCAGTGGCCGCCGCGAGCGTATCGTGAGGTGTTTGCCGGTTTGCCGCTGCAGGCACCGCCGCGGGAAGCGCAATCAGCGGCGGTTTCGCAAACCAAACTGCAAGCCATTGGCGGGCGCATCACGGTGAGCAGTTTTCAAAAGGGGATGGAAAAGGAGCGGATGCAGGACGGCTCCAACCGAACCTTCTGGCACACGCGCTTCAAGCCGACCCTCGCCAAGCCGCCGCACTTTGTGGTGCTGGAGAATCCGCAAGGCAAATCGATCGATGGGCTCTCATACGCCACGTGGTCGGGCGGCAATGGGAACGGGCAGGTGAAGGCGTACGCGATTTATTTTTCCGATGACGGCCAGTCGTGGGGCGAGCGGGTGATGGACGGTGCATTGGAAATCCGTTTGGCTAATGAGCAGCCGATAGCGTTTCCGAAACCGACC
>JAYOSV010000057.1:4110-11924 GCA_038139415.1 Verrucomicrobiales bacterium
ACCTACGACGAAGCGGTTCATCAAGTTTTTGGTGGCCGACTCGTATTCGATGGATGGGCGTTCGCTGGCGTCCATTGGCAAGCTGGATGTGATGACGAAATTGCCAGTGGCAAACACCAAGCTGCCGGTGACGGTGGCCACAAAATCGGAAGCGGCCTTGAAGCAGGTCACCCGGCGCTTTGCCGAGCGGGCATTTGCCTCGCGCCTGACGGAGGCAGAGTTGCGGCCTTATTACGACGCCAGCCTTGCGGCGCTGAAAGAGCAGGGCGACTTCGTGGCTGCGGCTAGGGTGGGCTTGAAGACGGTGCTCGGCTCGCCTCGATTCCTCATGGCGCCCGGTGAACACGCCAACGCGTCGTATGCCAAGGCGGCGGCATTGTCGCGAATACTGTGGTTATCCGTGCCGGATACGGAACTCTTGCGCGTGGCCAGCGATGATCAGTTGACGGGTAAATTGTTGGTCGCACAAATCGATCGGCTTTTGAGTGATCCTAAGAGTGCGCGTATGATTCATTCGTTCTGCAATCAGTGGCTTAACCTGCGGGAATTCAACAAGGTGACGCCTTCGCTGAAGTTGTATCCATTGTACGACGACTTGCTGAACCGCTATCTACCACTGGAGACTGAGGCGTACCTCAACCATCTCATTCAGGAAAACCTGCCGGTGAGCCACTTGATTGACTCGGATTTTTCTTTCCTTAATCAGCGACTGGCTCAGCACTACGGCGTCAACGGCGTTGTTGGTCAGCAGATGCGCAAGGTATCTTTCGGGCCGGATGTGCCGCGCGGCGGGCTTTTGACGATGGGGAGCATTCTCAAGGTGACCGCGGATGGTTTTGATACCTCCCCCATCCGGCGTGGTGCATGGGTTTCCCAGATTATCGCGGGTAATACTCTTTCGCCGCCACCCGAAAACGTGAAGGCGATTGAGCCGGAGCACGGTTCGGACGCGGCGACATTGCGCGAGCAGATTGAGCAGCACAAAAATAATGCGGCCTGTTTCGCATGCCATAAAAGCATCGATCCTTATGGGTTCGCGCTGGAGAGCTTTGATGCTACCGGTCAGTGGCGCACGCAGTACCGCGTGAAGCTGCCGCACCGCGGCACGTTTCAATACCGGCCGAAGGGGTATTTTAAACTAACTGGCAATGTGGATGCGGCAGGCGAGGTGGGCCGAGCCAAATTCGAGAATGTATTTGGGCTTAAACAGATTCTGCTCTCGAAGCACCGCAAGGTGGCCTATAATTTTGCGAAGAAATTTTTTGAGTACGCCAATGGCTATGCGCCGAGTCTGAAGCAGCGGCTGGACTTATATGCGATGATCCCGGCCGAAGCCGAGGCGTGCCGCATGAAAGACTTGATACGCGAAGTCTTGGTCTATTCACTGGAGGGCGAAGCGGAATGATCAGTCGTAATGAATTTTTGAAGATGGGGGTGGCGCTGCCGCTGGCCTTGCAGTCGCTGGGGCAGCGGGCGGCGGCGATAGCCAAGACGCCTCCACGCCGGATTATTTTCATCAACAGCTGCCTCGGTTTTTATGAGCCTTATTTCTTCCCAAAGAAACGCGGCGATCTAGCTACGTCTGATTACTTGAAGGGGATGAAGACGCTGGAAAAGATGACGGTGTTCCAGAACCTGTTTCATCCGGGCATGGAGACGAGTAATCATGACTCGGAAAAGTCGTTTCTCACCGGCACGCCCAGCCCGGAGGCCCCAAATTTTGTGAACGGTATTTCGCTGGATCAAGTGCTCGCCCGTAAGATGGGCGGCGATACGCGTTTCCCGTTCCTGAACTTTAGTATCTACGATCGCGGCTGGGGTTGCTCGTGGAATGATCGCGGTGCGGCCATTCCGCCGATGCATGATGAGGCGAAGATTTTTGATCTGCTGTTTAAGGATAAGGATGTGCAGGCCACCAAGCGTCGGTTGCGCAACGATCAAAACATTCTTACGAACCTTCAACGCGATCTAGCCCAGTTGCGTAAGCAAGGCGCGGATCGCGGCAAGCTGGAAAGTTATCAAAATGTGATTGGTGAACTGGAAGCTCAGCTGAAGCACGAACAGTTTTGGCTGAACACCAAAAAGCCGAAGGTGACCCAGAGCCTCAGTGAAGACGCGGCGTTTCCTTTTTCCACCAAGATCCATAATCTGTTTGAGCTGGCGAAGCTGGCTTTTCAAACTAACTCGACACGCGTGATCACGTTGTCCATGGACTGGATCTACGGCGCCATCAAGGTGCCCGGTGCCACCGGCGGTTGGCATTCGCTTTCACACCATGGCGGCAACGCCGGCAAGATCGCACAGTTGAGCAAGATCGAGGTCGATACCCTCAAGCACTTCAATCGGTTCCTGGTTGAAATGGATCAAATCAAGGAAGGGAACGGCAAGTTGCTTGACCACACCACTGTGGTAATGGGCAGCAACTTTGGTGATTCCTCAGCCCACACCTGCAATAACCTCCCCATGATCGTTGCTGGCGGCGGCTATCGGCATCAGGGTCATACTGTGTTGGAAAAACCCACGCCGCTCTGTAATCTTTATTTGGAACTACTCCATAAACACGACATCGACGACGAACGCTTCGGTAGCAGCCAAAAAGATATGGGTTTGCTTATGAGTTAATACAATTACAAAAATGACAAACGTAATAGCATTCATCAAAGCCAAAGCTTTCGCTTTCGAGCCTCATTGAATATCCCCTGAAAGGGTTCAGTTGTAGCTCTTCAACTCACTTGCCTTGTAATTAAGATAAGCCAAAATGGAAAAATCAATTTCATCAAGACGTCGCTTTTTAAGTGCTGCCGGGGTAGTGGCGACTTCAATCATCCTGCCCAATCAGGTTATGGGTGTTCTGAGGAAAATCAAAAAGCCCATCAAGCTCGGTCTGATTGCTGACCTTCACCAGGATGTGATGCACGATGGGCCAGCACGCCTGAAGGCCTTTCTCGAAGCCATGAAAGAGGAAAGCCCCGATGCTCTGGTACAGCTCGGCGACTTCGCTTATCCGATAAAGAAAAATGATGCCGTAACCAAGGCTTTTGAAAAGGCGCATCCCAGAACCCTGAATGTTCTCGGAAACCACGAGATTGATGGCGGGCATACCTTTGATGCGGTTGCGAAACTCTGGGGTATGAAGGGGCGTTACTACACCGAGAACATTAATGGTCTGGATTTAATTGTCCTCGACTGTAACGAGAAACCCAAAAACCACAAAGGTGGTTATCCCGCGCACATTGGTGAGCAACAGCTTGAGTGGCTCGAGAAACAGTTGAAAACCCTCAAGGGTCCAATCCTTGTTATTTCCCATCAGCCTTTGGCGGGGACATCAGGTATCGATAATGCTGGAGAGGTCCAAAAGTTGCTTAATTCAGCTGCGGACAAAGTTTTGTTGGCGGTCAACGGTCACACTCATATTGATCATTTGGATCGCGTCGGTAAAATCTCCTTTCTGCACGTCAACTCAGCTTCCTATAAATGGGTCGGAGGATCCCACCGTAATAAGAGCTACCCGGCAGAGATCCACTCTAAGTTCCGTTGGATTGAGTATACTTGTCCCTATCAGGATAGCCTCTTCACGACGCTCACCATTGACCCCGCCAATGGGCGCATTGATGTGAAGGGCCGCGAGAGTCAGTGGGTCGGCAAATCACCCTCACAACTTGGGATCGCAGCGAAACTTGACCGAACCGATGGCAAAGAGATTTGCCCGAAAATTCGTGGCCGGCGGCTTGTTTCAGCTGCGAAGTAAATGGACAAAAAACATCCGGGAAAATAACCCTAGTATTTTTTTGTCCAAATTCGGACTGTTTCGCGGACCCGTATGGAAATTGGACAAAAAACATCCGGGAAACTACAATGAAATTTATGAAACTATTCAGCGTTCTAGCTATTGCAGGGTATATCATTTTCAGCTCGTCCGTTGCTGCTGCCCAGCCCAACATTCTTTTCATTGTTTCTGATGATCATGGTTGGGGAGACTTGCCCTCTAATTGGGACAATACCGAAGTGCGTCTCCCTACCTTGGAGACTTTGGCTGAGCAAGGTGTTCGATTTTCGAATTATCATACCGTCCCACTTTGTGGCCCGTCTCGAGCCTGTATGTTCACCGGCCAATTCTCAACGGAAAATGGTATGTGGAGGGGGCCGGGGAAAGATCCGCTCGGATCGCCTGGGTACCGGGGTATCAAACGTGATGTCACAATGCTTTCAGAGCATCTATCAAGAACCGGCTACCATACAGGATGCTTTGGTAAATGGCATATGGGCTCCTTGGAGGGGGAAGTGCCAAATGACCGAGGGTTCGATGAGTTTCACGGATTTCTGGCAGGGGCTCATTCTTATTGGATCACCCCAAAAAGATCTAAGATCATGCACAATCGTAAACCTGATTCCACGTCCGAAGGCCACGCGACTGAATTGTTTACTGGATGGGCTGAACAATTCATTCGTGAGAGTGTCCGCAAGGATGAACCCTTCTTTTGTTACCTGGCTTACAACGCCGTGCACGGCCCGTTACGCACCGATAAATCGAAACCGGCCTCCGCACCCGAGGCCTGGTTGAAAAAGGACACTTCCCGAGGTGTCGATTTCTTACGTAGCGACTATGTGGCGATTTTGGAGCATATGGATCACAACATCGGGAAACTCGTCTCTGTCCTGAAGGAACTGGACATCTCCGAGAACACTCTAATCGTCTTCGTTAGTGACAACGGAGGTTGCACCATGGAAGAAGACGCGCCTGGTGGCAGATTCCCTGGAAATAATGGGCCGTTCAGCGGAGGGAAAGCCACCACTTATCAAGGCGGCCTGAAAGTTCCACTCCTAATGAACTGGAAAGGTCGGCTACCTCACGGGATTATCTCTGATGATCAGGTAATGCATTGCGACATCTACGCTACTTTGCTGGATGCTGCTGGTATTCCGGTTCCAAAAATAAATGGCAAGAACCCGGTTCGCGGAACGTCCTTGATGCCGCACATGCTCTCGTCCGGAAAGAAAACCATTTCGGATCGCAGCATGATTTTTGAGCTCTGGGGAAACATCGGATTGCGAAAGGGCGACTACAAACTCTGGACGGACGTCGGGCGAGAACACTCTCCGGATTGGCCTGCCCTTGCCGCCAAGCTTAAGGATACCAATCTCTCCCTGTTCGATCTCAGCAAAGATGTCGCCGAGACGACGGATCTGCGGACGCAACGCCCTGAAGTCTACGCTTCGCTCAAGGCGGAGCTGATCGACCACATTACCAGCATCAACGCTGAGTATCCTGGTGGTGGGATTTCCAAAGGTCTGCAAAAAGAGAAAGTCAAACCTCAGGGAAACCTCAACCCAGCACCGAAACACCGTTCACAAGAACAGTTCTTCAAAAATCGGGATCGAAATGGAGACGGCGAGGTTACCTTGGAGGAATACATCGGTAACCCAAAGGGGCGAAATGTTCCTGCGCTGACCAAACGGTTTAAGAAGATCGATTCCAACGGTGACGGTAAGCTGCGGTTAGATGAATTGAAGAAGTAATCAAAATGAAAAAACTAGTGGTGCTCTTCCTTTACGTTTTTGTTTTTTGGTGTTTATCTGCAAACGCAGAAACCCAAAGGCCCAATGTCATTCTCTTTCTGGTTGATGACATGGGCTTGATGGACACGTCAGTCCCGATGTTGGCCGGTCAGGACGGTAAACCAAAACGTTATCCGCTCAATGATTGGTATCGTACTCCAAACATGGAACGCTTAGCCAAACAAGGGGTTCGGTTCTCTCAATTCTACGCTCAGTCGGTTTGTTCGCCAACCAGGGCATCTATCATGACAGGGCAAAACTCTGCTCGGCACCGGGTGACTCAATTCATTTCACCTGAGAAAAAAAATGGCGGGCCCAAGGGCTGGAAATGGGAAGGGCTAACTCAAAAGGACGTTACTCTTCCATTGCTTCTTCGCAAGCAAGGCTATCACACCATTTTCGCTGGCAAGGCCCACTTTGCCCCCATTGGGTTCGCTGGGGAAGATCCGAAAAATCTGGGCTTCGACATAAATATTGCGGGGTGTTCATTCGGACAACCGGGGAGTTATTATGGGGAGGATGGATATGGAAACCTGAATCCAAAACGTAAAAAGCGGGCCGTGCCCGGGCTTGAGAAATACCATAAGACCGACGTCTTCCTTTCCGAAGCAATCACCCTTGAAGCCAAAGACGCCATCGACCAATCATTAGAAAAGAAGAAGCCGTTCTTTCTTTATATGTCTCACTATGCGGTGCATAGCCCATTCAATTCGGACCCTCGGTTTGCGGCGAACTACAAGGACTCAGGAAAGCCAAAGAATGCTCAGGCATATGCGACCTTAATCGAGGGAATCGACAAATCCCTTGGTGACTTGATGGATCATGTTGCAGATAAGGGTGAAGCTGAAAGCACTTTGATTCTGTTTGTCGGTGATAATGGGTCTGACGCGCCCTTAGGGCCGATTCACGGGTACTCCAGTTCCGTTCCGCTCCGAGGAAAGAAGGGAACCTACTACGAGGGAGGTATGCGTGTGCCCTTCATTGCGGGCTGGGCTAAGCCCGGTAAGAAAAATACTTTTCCCATCGCAAAAGATTCGCTTCACAACGATCAGATTGGAACAGTTATGGATATTTATTCGACCATTCTTGAAACCGCGGGGGTAAAGAATCCTTCAAACCACGTTGTGGACGGGGTGAGTTTACTTAAGCAATTTTCGGGTAAGAGAAACCCTGATCGGTCTAATCATTTCATGTGTCACTTTCCCCATTCTCACCGTAGTTCCTACTTCACTGCTTTTCGTCAGGGTGATTGGAAATTGATCTACCGTTACAAGGGAAAAACCAAATACGAGTTGTACAATTTAGGGGAAGATCCATTCGAAACTAAAAACCTGGCCGAAAGCGAACCCAATAAACTGAAGGCAATGACTGAGGCAATGGCTGTTCGCCTCGAAAAGGAAGGCGCGCTATATCCTTCTGCAGGTGACACAGTGTTGAAGCCGGAGATTCCGGACTTAAACTGAACCGTTAAAGGTTGGCGTGAATTACCCTGCGACTCTCGGCGTCGACATTTATTAATGACATCTCCACTAATTAATAACCATTAGATGATTTCTTTTCCCAATCGATTTATCTTCTTGTTGGTTTTGGCAGTATCCTTGTTTTGCCGCGTGCCCCTTGCCGCAAAAGCTCAAGTAATTTTGCCCAAGAGTATCGAGCCTTTTTTCGAGAACTATTGTTTTGACTGTCACGATGCCGATACCGCCAAGGCAGACCTCGATCTGGAAGGCCTGAGTCGATCCATTGTCGATGTTGCCGACGCTGAAAACTGGCAGGATATCCTCGATCAGCTCAACTCGGGTGAAATGCCCCCTAAGAAGAAAACACAACCGAGCAAGGACGAATTGGCAAAGGTGGTGGGTGACTTGACAGAATCCTTACAGTCCGCCCAGTTGATGCTAAAGGACAGCGGCGGGGAAATCACCCTTCGGCGAATCAATAGACGAGAATATGAATCCACCATAAAAGAATTACTTGGCATTCGAATCCTTACCGAAAGACTGCCAGATGATGCAAGCGGCCGTTACGATACTATTGGTCAGAACCAGTCACTCAGCTCCATCGACCTAGAGAACTACTTTGACCAGGGGCAGCAGCTCGTTCGAACGGCAATGCACTGGGCAGTGAAACCGAGGGCAAAGATCAAAGTGGATCGAAAGGATTTTGCGAATTCTGGAAAAATGGAGAGAAATATCTACAAGATTCTCGAAAAGGTTCAGGAGGTGCATGATACCGATAAGTCTTACAATGATGTTGGC
>JAYOSV010000058.1:0-1724 GCA_038139415.1 Verrucomicrobiales bacterium
TAGCCGCCCTCATCAAGGACCTCAAGCAGCGTGGTTTACTGGACGAAACACTAATCATTCTCGGAGGTGAATTCGGCCGAACCCCTATGCTGCAAGGTAATAGTAATAACGGCGCCGCTGGAAACGTTGGACGCGACCATCACAAGGAAGGATTCTCCATGATGCTCGCCGGCGGCGGAGTGAAAGGCGGTATCACCTATGGCGACACCGATGAGCTAGGATATCAAGCCGTCGATCACCCCGTGCATCTGCACGACATGAATGCCACCATTCTTCACCTACTCGGAATTGATCACGAAAAGCTGACCTACAAATACCAAGGTCGAGACTTTCGCCTAACGGATGTCCACGGCCACGTACAGGACAATATTATCGCCTGAAATTCGGAAACCCTTGAGGTCGTCGTGCTGAGAATGAATTAAAATTCCCCGGTGCATAGTAGCCACCCATACTGTTAAAAGGCCTCATTTTAGGGTATCCACCATACTTGGGTATTGCCATCTGAGGCTCCCCCGAACCACCACCATCAGGATAACCACCATCAGGATTCCCCCCACCTGGATACCCCCCCGGGCCCTGACCTCCGCCTTGGCCTCCGCCTTGGCCTCCGCCTTGGCCTTGACCGCCTCCACCACCCTGCCCTAACTGAGGTGTTTGAATGCCTAACTGAGCTAACGAGCGGGAATTAAGATTAAGAGAAAAAGTCCGCGTCACAGTCCCTGCGAATTTAGGGTCCTGCTGGAAAAACATAATTCCAGTATCCAGAACAACATACTGAATGGGATGATCAAACGACATTACTATCGTATCCAAAAGATCCTTGGCTCGAATATTGAATAACGGCCCTGTGAGTCCATTAATTTTTACCGTACTGGGATCGAATGCACCCTGCATTGCTGTGGAAGGAGCTCCTCCTCCTCCACCCATACCAGGCATACCCCCACCCATACCCGGCATCCCTCCCATACCAGGCAACCCACCAAGCCCTGGGCCAGCCATACCAGGGATACCGCCACCGACTCCCGGCACTCCCGGCACTCCCGGCACTCCTCCCGGCACTCCTCCCGGCACTCCTCCGGGAAACCCCGCTGGTGCTCCTGTAATTGGTAATCCTGTAACAGGATCGATTTGCGGTGCCCCTCCACCTGGATCCCCTCCGCCATCAATTGGAAGGCCTGTTACCGGATCAATTGCCATCCCTCCGCCAGGACCTCCCGGCCCAGAAGTTCCGCCACCAGGAGCTGGAGTTGGCGCAATAGCAGCACCACCCGGATCAATAAATTGATTCACCACCATGTTAAACCCAACACCCGAGGGATCCGATTGGCGAAGCAACAACTGCAGCCGTGTAATCACCTCATTCATTGTAACATCATGCAAAGGATCCACCTTCGGAATAACGATATCGAGAAGCTTGCTTTTGATGACGTCCCTCGTCCTAACCTCACGCTTATTTGCCCCAGCAGACAAATCAGGAACGCCGTTATAGTAGGACTTCGCCCCAAATCCATTACCCATCAAAAGCGCCAAAGCAGCATTGGGATTCATCGGCCCCATTGCGGGCGTCCATCCAGGGCGTTTTATGACGGGGGGTGTAACGCTTTGCTGCCCGACCACTCCTGCCCCAGGTGTCGCCCCCGGCACTCCACCAGGAACACCTCCAGGCACGGCCATCCCCGGCACTCCACCAGGGATTGCCCCTGGCGCAGCTACTCCCGGAATGG
>JAYOSV010000058.1:1824-10062 GCA_038139415.1 Verrucomicrobiales bacterium
TTCCGGGAACGCCTGGCACTGTTCCGGGAACGCCTGGCACTGTTCCGGGAACGCCTGGCACTGTTCCGGGAACGCCGGCAGACAGCCACTGCGAAACACAAGCCGCTGCGACAGCAAAAATTAGCCGATTGGAAAAGACAGGCACTTTTTTCATCATGTTTAAATCTAGCACGTCATGTACCAAGGCGATAGTGGTGAACTGGGCGTTTTCCTCCTTCGCACAGCTTTAATTTGACCAAAATTGCCCCAAAAGTCTATGCTTTTTACCTGAAAGAGGTTTCTGTCATGTTGTCAGTTCGCTTAAAAATTGCCTTTTTTTTCCCCATATTGGTTGTTTCGCCCGGATTACAGGCGGAAAATATCGACTTCGCACGCGATATTCAGCCCATTTTTGCCGAGCATTGCACCACCTGCCATGGGCCTGACGAACAAAAAGGAGGGCTAAATTTGACGAGGGAAAAATCGCTTCACGGCAAATTGAAGTCTGGCGAACCTGCCCTTGTACCCGGCAAACCCGATGACAGCGAACTCCTCTATCGCATTACAACACAGGACACCGATGAACTGATGCCGCCGTCGGAGCACGGCGCTCGTCTGAAACCGACCGAGATTGCGCTTATTCGACAGTGGATTTTTGAAGGCGCCAAGTGGAGTCAACATTGGTCTTACCGTCCACTGAAGCAAATACCTCCTCCAAAGGTGCACGATTCAGCTTGGATTCAAAATGAAATCGACCACTTCGTCCTTGCCAAACTCGAGGAGCGACAGCTTAAGCCTTCACCACGCGCCGATCGCAACACGTTAATCAAACGTCTAAACTACGACCTCATTGGTCTCCCCCCT
This sequence comes from Verrucomicrobiales bacterium, assembly GCA_038139415.1. Lineage (GTDB taxonomy): Bacteria > Verrucomicrobiota > Verrucomicrobiia > Limisphaerales > UBA1100 > UBA1100. The sequence continues at coordinate 2,668 of JAYOSV010000058.1, forward strand.
ACTCCCAAGGAAGTCAGCGAATTTATTAACGACAAATCGCCGAAAGCCTACGACAGCCTCGTTGAACGCCTGCTCGCTTCACCTCATTTCGGTGAACGCTGGGGAAGGCACTGGCTTGACAAGGCACGCTACGCCGATAGCGATGGATACGAAAAAGACCGACCACGAATGAATGCCTGGCGTTATCGTGATTGGGTCATCAACTCGATCAACGCCGACCTGCCCTTTGATCAATTTACCATCGAACAACTGGCCGGCGACCTTCTTCCGAACGCCACCGCCCTTCAAAAACTCGCCACCGCTTTCAATCGCCAAACTCTTACCAACACCGAAGGCGGCACGGACCGCGAGCAATGGCGCGTTGCCGCCGTGATGGATCGCGTGGAAACGCTCGGCTCAGTTTGGCTTGGCCTCACCGTCGGCTGCGCCCGTTGCCATAACCACAAATACGATCAACTCTCCCAAAAGGAGTACTACCAGCTCTTCGCCTATTTCAATAATGGCGATGAAAGCAACGCCAGCATACCGCGCTCGCGACAGGCGCTTGTTGATTTCGAAGACACCCGCAAAGCGCACGAAGCGAAAATTATCGCCCTGCAGGCCGAAATCACCAAGCACGACACCGTCCTTAAAAAACAATGGCCCGCCTTGGAAAAGAGACTCCAAGCCGATCTGGCCGACCGCCCAACCTCGACAGTGGCTTTTCACGCCATGGATTTTCTTTCCGCTCAAACCGAGCAAAACCCCAAAGTGAAATTCCAACTTCAGGATGACTCCTCACTGCTGGTGTTCGGCGACAATCCCGCCACTGCAGAATACAAACTCGAATTCAAAACCTCCCAACGCGAACTCACCGGCATCCGTCTGGAAGTGCTACCCGATCCATCACTTGGGGGCAAAGGCCCCGGTCGGACCGAGCATGGGAATTTTGTGCTCAACGACATACGCGTCTATGCCAACACCGAACGCAAATTCACTGGCAAGCCACTCTCTCTCGGCAAGGCGGCAGCTACCTATGAGCAAAAAGGGTGGCCGGCCCAAAACGCGATTGATGGCAAAACCACCGGCGGCCGAACTGGATCCGGCTGGGCCATTGCCAATCAGTTCGGCAAACCGAATCAGCTCACGGTTACCTTCGCCAAACCGTTCAAGGCGGAGTCCGATATTTTTCTGCACATTGTACTCGATCAAAAATACGGCACCCAGCACACCATCGGCTGCTTCCGCCTCAGTGCTCGCACCGGGCACGCCAGTGATGATCGCATCCCTGCAACCATTGCCAAGCTCCTCGCCAAACCTATCGGCCAACGTTCTGAACAGGATAAACAATCTCTACTCGCCTACGCCCGCGGACTCGATCCGGAAGCCACGCGCCTGCAGACAGATTTAAAAAAACTCACCGATGGCGCCCCCAAACCGCCCGTGATGAGTGTGCGCGTTATTGCCCAACGGACCAATAGCCCGCGCACCACGCATATCCTGCATCGCGGCGAATTCAAGCAGCCTCGCGACCAAGTAGCCCCCGGCGTCTTCGCCACCTTGCCCGGTATCAAAAACCGTGCCCAAGGCGACAGGCTTGATCTTGCCCGTTGGTTGGTAGATGGCCAAAACCCCATCGTGCCACGCGTTACCGCCAACCACATCTGGAGCCAACTCTTTGGGGAAGGACTCGTGCGTACCATGAATGATTTTGGCACACGCGGTGATGCCCCTTCCCACACGGCCCTGCTCAACTGGTTGGCCGACGAATTCATCCAGCTGAAATGGAGCCGCAAAGAAATGATTCGGCTCATTACCATGAGCGCCACCTATCAGCAATCTTCCCGCCATCGACCCGAGGTCGCCGAGAACGACCCCAATAACCAACTCCTCCACCGTCAAAACCGGTTCCGCGTACAGGCTGAAACCATCCGCGATCTTACCCTCGCTGCCAGCGGCCAACTTTCCCCAAAAATTGGTGGCCCCAGCGTCTTCCCGCCTTTACCGCCCGGTGTTGCCGAGTTGAGCTACGCTAATAATTTCAAATGGAAAACCAGTGCCGGCGAAGATCAATTCCGCCGCGGTATGTATACCTTTTTCAAACGCACTTCACCGCACCCGAATCTCATTACGTTTGATTGCCCCGACAGCAATATCACATGTGTACAACGAAATATTTCCAACACCCCGCTCGCTGCCCTGACCACCCTGAATAACGCTATCTTCACCGACGCCGCCAAGGCCATGTCCAAGCGTCTTCTTTCCGAACGCGCCGAGGACACCGCCCGCATACAGCTCGGCTTCCAGCTCTGCACCGCGAGGCAACCGACGCCCACCGAGATCGCCGCCTTTGCGGATCTCCTTGCCAAGGCCAAGACCTATTACGCCAACCACCAAGATACGGCGACCGCCTTTAACGGCAACCCTGAGGCCAGTGCGTGGGCCGTGGTCACACGTGTTTTCCTGAATCTCGACGAATTCATCACCCGCGAATAACTATGCACCCCGCCCAAGCTCAACTCCAACAAACCCGACGCGAATTCCTTGCCACCAGTGCCAGCGGGCTTGGTGGTGCTGCCTTGGCCTCCCTCCTGGTTGAGGACGGCTTGCTCGCCAATGAATTCGCCAATCCTCTCGAGCCGCGTAAACCGCACTTTGAACCCACCGCCAAGGCTTGCATCAATATTTTCATGGCTGGCGCACCCTCGCATTTGGATCTTTTTGACCCCAAACCAGAGCTGAACAAACGCAACGGCCAATCGCTCCCCAAGGAGATTCTCGACAAGGCACGGTTTGCATTCATCAAGCCAGATACCGCCAAGCTATTGGGCTCCCAGCGAACCTTCAAGACACACGGCCAGTCCGGCATGGAATTTAGTGATTTCCTGCCTCACCTCGGTTCAGTCGCCGACGATCTGCTCATGATCCGCTCCATGCATTCCGATGAGTTCAACCACCACCCCGGACAGCTCCTGATGCAGTGTGGTGTGTCCCGTTTTGGGATGCCGACGGCCGGTTCTTGGATCAATTATGGTTTGGGTAGTGAATCCAAAAATCTCCCGGGCTACGTGGTGCTCACCGCCGGACGAGGTTCCAGCGGAGGAACGACTCTCTGGCAAAGCGGCTTTCTCCCCAGCACCTATGCCGGAGTATTATTTCGCAATAACGGCGAGGCAGTACTAAATCTTTCCAACCCCAAAGGCCTCCCGCCCGAGCTCCAACGCGCCGGGCTCGATACCTTGAACGCAGTCAATCAGGGCCGTTTCGAGAAAATACACGATCCCGAAATCGCCAGCCGCATTGCCAGCTACGAACTTGCCAGCCGCATGCAAACGGCCGCACCGGAACTGATTGATCTCTCCAAGGAAAAACCCGCCACGCTCAAGGCTTACGGAGTGGATCGCCCCGATCCCGGCGGAGGCGGCCGCGGCAAGTTTGGGGATACCCACCAGGACTTTGCACGAAACTGCCTGCTCGCCCGACGCATGGTTGAGCGCGGCGTGCGCTACATCAACATTGTCTACGCCTCTTGGGATCACCACAGCAAGCTGGATGGGGAGTTGAAATACAATTCCAGCGTGGTCGATCAACCCATCGCCGCGCTGATTCGCGACCTCAAGGAACGCGGGCTGCTCGATAGCACCCTCGTACAATGGTCCTCGGAATTCGGCCGCACGCCGCTCGGAGAAAACCGAGGAGGCAACAAGAATGCCACCGGCCGCGATCATCATCCGTTTTGTTTTTCCATGGTCATGGCCGGTGGGGGACTGAAAGGCGGTCAAGTATACGGCAAAACCGACGAAATCGGCTGGAGCATCGAGGAAAACCCCGTGCACCCAAATGATCTTCAAGCCACCCTCCTCCACTGCTTTGGCCTGAACCACAAGAAGCTCACTTACCGCTTTCAAGGCCGTGATTTTCGCCTCACGGATGTCGCCGGCCGAGTGATGAAAGACTGGATCAACTAATGGATGTTTTTCTCAACGGCGAATGGATTCCTGAGGAACAGGCAACAGTATCGGCCTTCGACCGCGGCTTCCTTTATGGCGATGGCGTGTTTGAAACCGTTCGCGTTTATCAAGGCCACGCCTTTCTGCTCGGACGCCATCTCGGCCGACTGGCGCATGGCCTGAGCGGACTGCACATCGAGGAACCTTATTCCTTTGACGAATGGACAGCCCATTGCCGTGAATTAATCGCACGCAACAAGGTCTCCGATGGAATCCTCCGCATTCACATCACACGCGGCACCGGCAAGCGCGGTTACAGTTCCATGGGCAGCGGTGCGCCAACTGTGCTCATTTCCTTGCATGACGCCCCCCCCGTGGCTGATCCGAAAACATTCGTACACATCATTACCGCGACTGGAATCCTCAGTGACCACGACCCTCTTTCCACGTTCAAGACCGCTAACAAACTGGTCAATATCATTGCCATGCGGGAAGCTGAACAGGCCGAGGTCCACGATGCGCTACTATTGAATCGCAACGGTCACGCAACCGAGACGGCTGCCAGTAACATTTTTGCCGTAGCGGAAAATGTCCTATTAACACCGCCTCTTGCCAGCGGCTGCCTTGGCGGTATAACCCGCGGATTTATCTTAGAGCTAGCCGCCGGCATCGGCATTCGCACTGCTCAGTCTGATCTGCCTCACGAGGAACTCTTGTTGGCCGATGGATTATTCCTCACCAATAGCGTCAGGGAAATCCAACCAATCGGCACCTTGGATGGCCATGAAATCAACCAATCCCCGCTCACCTTAAAACTTCAAGAGGCATACCGCGAAAGTGTCCAAGCCGCCCTTTGATCATGAGTATCCCCCAAGAAATTCAAAAAATATTGGATACCCCTACTCTGGCATCCCTCGGCCCCGAACGCAGAACCGGGGCCCTCAACCTCGACCAATGCCATGCCGCCCTCGACACACTTGACCTTGCCCCCAACCAACAAACCCTGGTCCACAGTGCCTTGCTCCTTTGGCACGATCACTTGGACGCCTCGCATGATCTTTCACAGAATATTTACTCAAACGATGGCAGCTTCCTGCATGGCATTATGCATCGCCGCGAGCCCGATTATTCAAACGCCAAATACTGGTTTACACGAGCAGGTCAGCACGAAGCCTATGACTCAATCAACACTCGGGCCGCTCTGGCGCTGAAAAACACCTCACTGACTCACCTCGCAACAGCAAAATGGGATCCTTTTGCCTACGTGGATGCCGTCAGTGAAGCCTCACCGGGCACGCCGGAATATGAGGTCCTGCAAAAACTGCAGCGGATAGAATTGGAGGTATTGCTCGAGCGGTTCTGCCGTTAACCCGCCGCCGCCTTTAGAGCCTCCACCATGCCATCGATGGAGTGCGGCTGCGCCTCCACTGCCGGCTCGACGCCCAACTTCTTGAGTGCCTTGGTGGTTTCCGGCCCAATGCTAAGGACACTCGCCCCGTGCTTTTCCAAAGTCGCCACCAAACCAAACCTTGCATCAAAATGTTCTACAGTGGAACTGCTGGTGAACGTAATCCAGTCGGCTCCTTCCTTCTCTAACCTAGCCACGGCGCCATTGCGGTCATCGGTTTCCGGCACTGTTTGATAAACGGGAATGTCATCCACGATCGCTCCGAGTGATTCCAGTTCGCGCGGCAATTCCGGGTTCGCCACTTGCGCACGGAACAAGGCCACATTTTCGTTTTCAACCGAATATTCCTCGCTATCACGAAATGCCGCAGCCACCCCTTCGGCCGTATAACAATCGGGCATCAAATCAATCTTGAGATGTAACGCCTTGAGTTTGGCAGCCGTTGCCGGTCCCACAGCCGCAATCCGGCATCCCCCTAAATCGCGCAGATCATCAAAGCCCTTAAAGAAATAATTAAAAAAACAATCCACTCCATTCGGGCTGGTGAATACAAGCCATTGATAGGAACCCAGCCCTAGCAAGCCATCACGCAACGCTTCACGGTCTTCAGGCTCCACGATTTTAATGGTGGGAATCTCCAGGACATCCGCCCCCAACTCAGACAAGCGTGCCCCCAAGGCGCTGGCTTGAGTGCGAGTACGAGTCACCACAACCCGCCTTCCAAACAACGGCCGACGCTCAAACCAACTGAGCTGCTCCCGCAAACCAACCACCCCACCGACAATGGTGACAGCCGGCGCTTTAAACCCTTTTTGTTCAACAAGATCGGCAATCGTCCCAAGCGTTCCAGTTAAGGTTTCCTGCCGGCAAGTCGTTCCCCAACGCACCATTCCCACGGGCGTTTCAGCATCAAGACCGTTTTCCATCAATCGCTCTGCAATGCCGCGGATCCGCTCAACCCCCATAAGGATGACCTTGGTCCCATCACTTTCCGCGAGCTGCTTCCAATTAATTGAGCTTACGTCACCTTTTTCAGGACGCTCATGCCCAGTGATCACGGTGTAACTAGAACAATGATCCCGATGCGTTACAGGTATCCCCGCATAAGCCGGTGCGGCCACCGTGGAAGAAATGCCGGGAATAATCTCAAACGGCACCCCGGCCTCAGCCAACTCCTCCGCCTCTTCGCCGCCGCGGCCAAATACAAACGGATCTCCGCCCTTCAATCGCACCACTGTTTTCCCTTCGCACGCCTTTTGCACCAACAACTGGTTCAATTCATCCTGAGGAATTGCATGATCTGCGGCACGTTTGCCGGCATAAATTATCTCCGCAGATTCCGGAGCCAGTTTTAAAAGAGAAGGATTACAGAGCGCGTCATAAGCCAGCACATCAGCGCGGCCTATCAGGTCCGCCCCCCGCCGAGTCAGCAACCCCGGATCACCGGGCCCGGCGCCCACCAAATATACTATTCCTGTATTGCTCATTGCTTCGCCTTTTTTAACACACCCACTGAACTCGTGTGCAAATGAAAAAACCGGACTCAATTTGAGTCCGGTTTAATAAAAACTGGCGGCAACCTACTCTCGCGAAAGCTATACAATCGCTACCATCGGCAATGAAGCGTTTGACGGCCGAGTTCGGGATGGGATCGGGTCGGGCCACTTCTTTATAGCCACCATAAAATTTCAATGGATCAGCGGTGATCATGGCGAGCCATGATTCCCTGAAAACCTTGCATGAACTTGTGTCTTAACCTGCGAACGTTTGCCGGCTTTATTTGAGTTTAACCCTTTCGGGTTAAGATAAGCCGGTCGGACATTAGTACCAGTCAGCTAAACGCATTGCTGCGCTTACACCTCTGGCCTATCAACCTGGTAGTCTTCCAGGAGCCTGATGGGGAAACCTTATCTTGGGATGAGCTTGGCGCTTAGATGCTTTCAGCGCTTATCTCTTCCGCACTTAGCTACGCAGCGCTGCCGTTGCTACGACAACTGCCACACCAGAGGTGCGTCAATTCCGGTCCTCTCGTACTAGGAAGTGAACCCCTCAAGTTTC
>JAYOSV010000058.1:10072-11245 GCA_038139415.1 Verrucomicrobiales bacterium
GTGCCAAACCGCGCCGTCGATATGAACTCTTGGGCGCGATTAGCCTGTTATCCCTAGCGTACCTTTTGTCCGATGAGCGACAGCAATTCCATTTTCTACTGCCGGATCACTTAGGCCTACTTTCGTACCTGCTCGACCTGTCGGTCTTACAGTTAAGCACTCTTCTACCTATACGCTCGACGCATGGTTTCTAACCATGCTGAGAGTACCTTCGCGCTCCTCCGTTACTTTTTGGGAGGAAACCGCCCCAGTCAAACTGACCCGCAAGCACTGTCCCTCGCCTGGCTAACAGGAATCGAGGTTAGAATCCTAGAAAATAAAGGGTGGTTTTTCATTTGTCGACTCCACGAATCCTGACGAACTCGTCTCACAGTCTCCCACCTATTACTACACATCACAGTCCAGAACCCAATACCAGCTTACAGTAAAGGTGCATAGGGTCTTTCCGTCCTACCGCGGGTAGGCGGCATCTTCACCGCCATTACAACTTCGCCGAGATCCTCTTTGAGACAGTTGACCGGTCGTTACACGATTCGTGCAGGTCGGAACTTACCCGACAAGGAATTTCGCTACCTTAGGACCGTTATAGTTACGGCCGACATTCACCGGGACTTGGGTGCCCTGCGTTAACAGAACAGCCTTGATCTTTCGGCATTGGTCACGTGTCACTCCCTATACGTAGACTTAACATCTTAGCAGAGAGCTGTGTTTTTGGTAAACAGTCGCCAGTCACCCTTTACTGTGGCCATCCGAAGATGGCACCCCTTCTTCCGAAGTTACGGGGCTAATTTGCAGAGTTCCTTAAAGAGGTTTCTCTCGCGCGCCTTGGTACATTTACACCCTCCTACCTGTGGCGGTTTACGGTACGGGCGACAGGCATAGAGTGTGCATGAGCTTTTCTAGGCAGAAACTTCCAATGCTGGCTTCGCCACGTGGACTAAGCCTTTTCCATTGCGTAATGTATACATTTTTCATTTCCGCGCACTCATACACTAATTGCCTGCCGGTTAGGATTATTAACCTTATATCCATCGATTACGCCTTACGGCCTCACCTTAGGACCCGACTAACCCCAAGCCGACGAACGTGGCTATGGGAAACCTTGGGTTTACGGCGAACAGGATTCTCACCTGTTTTATCGCTACTCATGTCTGCATCCTCACTCGTCTACGC
>JAYOSV010000059.1:0-10834 GCA_038139415.1 Verrucomicrobiales bacterium
AACGGCCTCGAGATCCCTTGGCATTTGCCGGAAGACTTCAAGTGGTTCAAGCAAACCACCATGGGACAAGTGCTGGTGATGGGGCGGCGAACATTCGATTCCATTGGGCGCGCTTTACCCGGACGCGAAACGATGGTGCTCACGCGCGGTGATTTTTCGCATCCGGATGTGACGGTGATTCGGTCGCTGGACGAAGTGTCTCCGCGACTGAAAGGTCGAACTGCCTACATCGCCGGCGGCGCGCAGATCTACGAACAGGCGCTGCCGCAATGCACAGATCTGTTGCTGACCCTGGTGCAGCGCGAAGTGGAGGGCGATGTGTTCTTCCCCTCGTTTGAGGACCAGTTTGAGGAAGTGAAGGTGCTGCGCATGGTGCCGGAATTTTCCATCGTGCACTACCGCAACCGTAGCTTGGGGCAGGGCGACTGATGGCGGATATGCTCAAATCCACCGGGGCTATGGCCGGCGCTACTCTGGCCAGCCGAGTGCTCGGCATGGTGCGCGAGATCTGTTACGCGCGCTTCATGGGGGACGGCCTAGTGGCCGGGGCGTTCGTGCTGGCCTTCATGATCCCCAACCTCTTCCGGCGCCTGCTGGGCGAGGGCGCGCTCATGGCGGCGTTCATCCCCGTTTTCAAGGAACAGGAAAAAACCGCCGGCGAACAGGCCATGTGGCGCACGGCTAATGCTCTGATGAGCGGCCTGATCGTGGTGTTGGCCGGTGTGGTGGGTGTGGGGTTGCTGGGCATCACCGCCGCCCTGGAATGGGGCGAGTGGAACGAGAAAACTACGCTGATGCTTGAGTTGTTGCGCTGGGTGTTTCCGTATTTGTTTTTCATCTGCCTAGCCGCTGTGGCCATGGGCATACTGAATGCGCGCGGGCATTTTTTTCTGCCGGCCCTGGGCGCACTGATCCTGAATGTGGTGATGATCGGCAGCGTGCTATGGCTGGCGCCGCGTTGGGGAGATGCACTGAATGACCAGATCTTTGCACTCGCCATCGGCGTGCTGGTGGCCGGTGTGGCGCAGTTGCTTTACCAACTGCCCACGCTCTGGCGCGAGGGCTTTCGGCCACAGTGGATCTCGCCGTGGGGAGATGATTCGGTCCGCACCATCCTCACTCGGCTCGGCCCCGGCGTGATCGGCGTGGCCGCGTTTCAGATCAACGTTTTGATCACCTACTGCATCGGATTTTTTGCCGGCGAGCATGTGGTGGCGTCGTATGGCTACGCCGTGCGCCTGTTAGAATTGCCTCAGGGATTATTTGCTGTCTCGATGGCGACGTTTCTACTGCCGACCCTCGCGGGGTTGGCGGCTGAGAAAAAGTACGACGATTTCCGTGGGCAACTGGATGAGGCCGCGCGGCATTTGCTGTTCGTCAATCTGCCGGCCGCCGCCCTGTTGTTTGTGCTGGCGGAACCGATTGTGCAGTTGCTCTTCCAGTACGGCGAATTTTCTCAAGCCGCCACCGAGCGGGCGGCGTGGGCGCTGCGGTGTTTGGCCCCGGCTTTGCCGGGGTATTCGCTGGTGCTGATTTTGGGCCGGGCGTTTTATGCCTTGGGCGAAGTGAAAACGCCGGTACGCATCAGCGTATTTTGTCTGGGGCTGAATCTCGTGCTGGCCTTGGCAATGGTGTTTCAACTGGACGAAAACTGGCGCCAATGTGCGTTTGGCGCGGCGAACACAATCAGTTCCACCATGAACGCCGCGTTGCTCTGGATCACCTTGCGCCGGCGCGAGGAAATGGCAGGGCTCGAGCTGCCTGGTCTGAGCCGACAGCTACCCGCCTTACTGCTAATGGCCGCGACCGCTCTGGGATTGGCCTATTGGCTGCATGGATCCGTGGCGCCCCCGGCTGAGTGGGGCGCGGTGCCGCAGCGGTTATGGCAGGTGTTTATCCCTTTCCTGGGAGCGGGTTTGGCGTATTGGTTGCTGGCCGCCGCCTTGGGGGTGGATTCAGCCCGGGCAATATTGGAACTATTCCGACGAAAAACCCAAAAAGAGCCCTGAAAAACCGCAAAAAGATTGCGATCTTGCTAGTTCAGGGTACATTGTTTTAACGGGTTGGCGAGGCATGGAACCTGTCTACGGCTGGGGGCCGTTTGCTTCGTAAACCGGATGATTTCTGTATGAAGCCATTTTTGGCCATAGACGCAGGCGCTGCGAACTTAAAGGTAGCTCTGTTTGATCCGCAAAGTAACGGGACGCTAACGTTGGCCCGCTACGAAGTGGTGTCGCTGGGCCAGCGCGGGTTGGATGAGCCCGACCGCACAGAGCTGCTCAAGGAAACGTTGCAAGAGCTCCTCGACCGCCATGAGATCCGCGCTAAAGGCTTGGAAGCCAATGTTTGCACTCCGAGCTACCAGTGTTTCACGAAGTTTCTACGCACCCCAGCGGTGGAAGGATCCAAGGTGGGCCAGATCGTTCAGTACGAGGCCGCTTCGCAAGTGCCGTTTCCATTGGATGAAGTGGAGTGGGGGTTTGAGGTTATGGGCACCGCCGATACAGGCGAGTTGGATGTGATGCTCATGGCGTTACGTGAAGAGGTGATCGAGAGCATTTCCACAGTGTGCAATGACCTCGGCATTCGGCTGTCGGTTGTGGATGGCTCCCCGGCAGCCTTGCGCAATGCCTTCATGCATAATTATGCGGAGGTGGAGGGATGTTCGATGTTGCTGGATATTGGGGCGAAAACCAGCAATGTGATTTTTATCGAGGGGGATCGTTTTTTTGTTCGCAGCGTCAATTTTGGAGCGAACTCGGTTACGCAGGAATTTTCTAAGGAATCTGGCCTCGAATGGCAGCAGGCTGAGGAATACAAGCAGGCCTACGGCTATGTGCACCTGACCAACACGGAAGAGCCGGCGGATCCATATCAAGCGATTCTCGTGCGGACGGCTCGCAACGTAATGACGAAACTGCATCAGCAGGTGGCGCAAACTATCCAATATTATCGGGCACAACAGGGCGGGCAATCTCCTCAACGACTTTACCTTGCAGGTGGCGGGGCTTCGCTGATTTATACCGCAGAGTTTTTCATGGAAAAACTCAACCTGCCGATCGAATTTTTTAACCCGTTTCGGAATATCGAAGTGGGGCCGGAGGTGGATCGCAACACGCTCGCGGCTACCGCCCATTGGCTCGGGGAGGTGGCAGGGCTGGGGCTAAGGGTTACCACCGTTGGACTCACTGAATTTAATCTGCTTCCAAGACGTGAAAGGATTAGTCGGCAAATCGAAAAGCGCAGTCCCTATGCAATTGCGGCTATTTTTTGCGTGGGCTTAATCTTTTTTGTGCAAGCTGCGGCGAGCAACAGTATTGCCTCAAAAAAAGAGGCTAAAGCGAAGGAAATTGATGATAACCTGAGTGCTTTTGTTGGGACAGCGAATGATTTATTCGAGTCACAGAATCGTTTGCAGCAGGAGAAGGGGTCTTCCCAAAAAATGGAGCGCGTTCTCAGTAGTCGGTTCTATTGGATAAATCTGGTAAATGGGGTGCAAGAGGTTTTGGCGATGGTTGAACCATCGGTCTATATCGCTACTGGGCCGAATGAACTGCTGGTGATGACCAATCGATTTGATCAGGCTCAGAATCAAGTGAACGCCCAAGACTTGTCGGCAGCTCAAACAGCCGTGTGGATCCAGTCTCTAACAAGTACGATGCCCGCTTTGGCTGCGATAAATACGGGCGGCGGTGATGAAGGGATGGATGGAGGCAGTCCGTCGGAATTTCAGGGAGCACCTCCTGCTACCATGATGTATCCAGATGGAGATGGCATGGGTGCGGATGCATCGGGCGGTGAATATGAGGTTCGCGAATCAATTGATGTGGTTTATCTGAAGTTGAAAGCGAAGAATGTGTTGCCACGAAAGCGCGAGACACTAAACCGAGAATACGCCCAGTTGATCGCCAAGATGTTCAGGGACAATGAGATGTTTTCATCCAGTGAAGATGAAACCAAGGTCATTGGAGCGATTCCTAGTATTGATTCCCGAGCCCGGTGGTTTGATTTTGTCGTTCAGTTAACCCTTACCAAACCCATTACCATGAAAGATGAGGAGATTGAATAGATCATGGATACGCAACAAATAGTTTTTTATCTCAAAAGGCATCTGATCGGGATTGTTGGTTTGTTGCTTTCCATTGGGTTTATTGTTGGAGGGATAATGTTTAAGGGGAAGTTTGCGGACAAAGTTACAGGGGCCGAGGAAGCTTATTCGAATGCTAAGAAAAAGAGGGATGAAATTCAGGGGAGTGCAAATGAAACAAAAGTGGATGGCGCCAATGTAGCGGTTTTGGGGGATGTGGCCGACGAATACCGGAAATTTATCGCGGATGCGGGGCAGGTTTTGAAAAAAGAATCATTTCCCGCGATGAAGAGTAATGATTTCTTAAATTTAATGACCCAGACGATTGTTCTGCTTAATCAAGAAGCTACAAATAATCTGGTGAAAGTACGCAATGATTTGTTAACGCGCTCAGATATCAATTTCAGTTTTACCTTCGCGCCATTGATGGAGCAGGCGGAGATTGCAGAAGATAAAATTCCCGAACTACAGGTTCAGATGGAGGATATCAAAACGATTTCACAGGTGCTTTTCAAGAGTCAGGTGCGGTCGCTGGAATTACTGCAAAGAAACCGGGTGACCACTGAGGATTTCGCGGCTTTGCAAAGTCCGAATTACTTGGACATCCGGGATAAATACACCAACAGCATCTCGGTGGTACGGCCGTACCGTATTAAGTTTCGAAGTTTAAGTGGAGGAATTGCCAAGGTATTATCAGGCTTTGCCAAGCAGGAAACATTTTACACAATTCGTACTATGGAAGTTACTCCTGCGAATGCCGCGGCGGATGGAGCTTCCGATGAATTCGGGATGGAAATGGGGGGTATGGAGGGCGGTGACCCTAGCGAAATGGATTTTTCCCCAGAAGAAGGTGGGGTTTCGGGATATCCGCAAGGAGCTGGGGCGGGAATGACTTCGGGTACTGGTGCAGGTAGTACAACCAACATCGTGCATCACCCCTACTATGTGGGGCAATTGGTTCGGAGTGGTTTGACTTCTCCTCCCGCTACGAATGTGATTGGGGAGGTGATGCTGGAAGTGGTCATGGATTTGGATTCCATTCGCAGTATCATAGAGCCCCCCAATGCCGAGCCAGATGGTTCAGGGCAAAATCAGCCAGGTGTGGCCAATCCGCCACAACCGGCACCTGCTCCATAATTTCTAATGGGGTTTCTTGATTCAATTCTGAAAAAAAAGGGGGCTGAAGGCGAGGAGGCTGAGGCTCCGGTTGTCGAGCAAGCTCCGGTTGGCCCCAAGCCAAACCCACTGGCAAAACTCAAGGGAGTTTTGAACCACCTGGAGAAAATCATTCTGGGATTGGTCATCGTAGGTGTAGCCGCCCTGTCAGTGAAGCAGCTGCTGGATGCCAAAAAAGACATGTCCGTCCTCGATGAGGAGTCAACGAATGTGCAATTGATGGGGAGGATGCTAAACTTGGCTGAAGAGCGTCCCTCGAATTTGATCGATCTGGTCAACAAGGCGTTGGAAAAGCCTGATGCCATTAACTTGGAAGGAACCAATCACCTCGTTTTCAATCCCAGAGTTTGGAAAGAAATATTCATGACCAATACGGGCGAAGCCCTGTTGGTGATGGATTCTCCTAACGAACCATTGGGCATATCCGCCCTGCGAGTAACGGGGATTACCACCAATAAAGCTTACTTAAAGGCCAGAGCCTTCATCGGGGGTGGATTTGTTCGGCATGAGTTTACGTGGGTGGATCAGGACTACCCGGCTCAACCGTACGCGATGATGCGATTAGCTCCCCAAATGGCGCCACTCCGGACTTTTTTGCCACAGCAACCATTGTCCCGCTTGGGAATGGCACCCCTATTATCGGCGAGACAAACCGGGTGGACGCCAAGCACCAACAGTCCTGCGCGTCCGTTGCATGGGTTTATGGGCAATAACGCCTATTGGCTGAGATTCAATCCGGAATTCGAGTTAATGGTCGCTTTTAAGAAATTTTCCCCGGCAACTCCGGCGCAGCTTGGTGCGGCAAGGCAGAGTCCCGCACAAACTATACCAGGCGTGGTATATGAAATGGATGTCATTCAGGGAACAAAAGGCGGAGTGTACCCTTACGAGACCAATTCGGTGCGGGCTGTGTCGGATGTGCCCATCGAATACATCCGAGGCTATGTGGCTAGTTTTGCGTATGAAACGAAATACCACAAAAAGTTGGAGCTGGCCGGTTTTCGCGAAGGGCGCCGGTTAATGATTGATGGCGAAGTTTTTCGTGTGTTTCGCATTACGGGAGATGTGGTATCGTTGGTTTCTGATCCCGAATATGGCGGGAATGGCAAGATTTATGATAAACCGCTCCAGCGAGGCGCGCCGCCGGTCGGGCCTTGAGTTTAACCTTGCCTATTTGTAAGTGGTTGCTATTGTTGCTCCTTGGCTAATTGGCCAAGACCGCTGGGGGGCGGTACCATTATCCATAGGGGGCGATATGAAACAGGGTGGATTCATCATCATTGCGGGTTTGACGCTCGCGTTTTTTAAGGTATCAGCGCAACCGGCACCGCCAATAATTCCGGAGCCATCGGCCGACGCGATTGCACGGGCAATTGAGGCAGAGCGCCAGCGGCGGGCGGCGGAGCTGAATAATCCAATCACCCAGATTGGCATTCAGCGCGCGCAACAAATCCAAATTGCGCTGCAGGATGTGAATCTCAAGTCGCAGGAGTATCGGATCACCATTGAGAATGTTCTCGAAGCGGTGCAAAAGGCGAATTCGCCTCAAGATGCGGGGAATTTTTATCTGCAAATCATCAGCACCGGCTACGCGTTTGGTGCTTATACCGAACAAAAGCTGGCCGGGCTGTTGGATGATCCCCAGAACGTGCAACGTATTCAAGCGTTGGCACTGCTGGATGATCTGCTGAATCCGGTGCGGGCGGCGTTTGTAAACAACCGGATCGCTCTTGCCGAGGCAGCTCAACAACGGCGCGAGTACGATGAAGCCAAGCAGTTAATTGATGAATCTTTGCTGGTTCTACCTCAAGACCAGACCCTGCTCGCCTTTCGCCGCGCCAATGAACAGGCTGAAGCCCGGTTTCGCAACGCCTCGCCTGGTACAGATGTAGCTGCGCGCTTGCAGGAGCTGAAGAAGCGGCAAGGAGAGGTGACTTCCCTGTTGCGCGATGGAAAATTCCTCTGGGAAGCGCGCGATTACGATCAGGCGGAGGATAAATTTAACCGGGTCATCAAACTCGATCCCCGTAATGACGTGGCCTACAATTATCTGCGTTTGATCAACCGCGTGCGCAACGATGACGCGGAGATGGCACGCGAGGTAAATTTCCGGAATATGGTGCAGGATGTGAATGAAAAATGGCGTCCGCCCGCGCACCAGGAAAGCTTGCCCGTGCCCAACCCGGAATGGATGATGCGCACACGGGGTTCTGCCGGCGCCCCCAGTGGCGCAGGTGGGTTGAGCGCCAATACTGGCGTGATTCAAAAGCTACAGACTATTCGCATTCCTGAGTTGCAGCCGCTGCATGGCTTCACCCTCAACGAGGTAGTGACTCTGCTGGACGAAAAAGCCAAGCTCCACGATCTCAGCAACGCGCCCATTGAGCAGAAGGGCGTGAACATCATGATTGCCACGCAGATGCCAAAAAAACAGGTCTCAGTGAATGTCGGCGGCGTGGGCAATATGGGCTTTGTTGGGTCCAACTTGCCGGCCCCGAATGTGAACTGGGAAACAGGCATGCCAATTCGCCAAAAGACGGCACCTAACGGCACGATGTCCACCC
This sequence comes from Verrucomicrobiales bacterium, assembly GCA_038139415.1. GTDB lineage: Bacteria > Verrucomicrobiota > Verrucomicrobiia > Limisphaerales > UBA1100 > UBA1100. The sequence continues at coordinate 7,828 of JAYOSV010000059.1, forward strand.
AGTTTGGAACGGGTACAAATCCCGGCAATGGCGGAGCTAGAGAATCGACCGAGCCGGTCATTAATGGCCACCTTGACCCTGCCCGCATCCGTATCCAGGGCCTCACCGCTCCGCTGCGCGGACTCACGTTGCAGCAACTCATGGATAATGTGGCCGAAGCCTGCGATTACCCGATTCGCACGGTGGTGCGCAACGGCGTGGTGCGTTTCGAATATAAGCCGTCGGACAGCGATTTTGTGCAGCGCAAATTTACCATTCGGCCGACCACCTTTTGGCAACGGTTGGTTTCGAAAAATGCTCAAATGTCTGGGAATACCACCACGCCTTCAGCCGATTGGTATAGCAAACAAGTCAATGCCGGTAGCGGCGATTCGGCGGGTAGCGGCAGTGGTGGCGGCGGTCCCGGCCAAGGTGGCGGTGGTGGCCTTCCCGGTGGCGGCGGCGTGATCAACAACACGCAGGCGGCCCAGCAGATTTTGACCTACCTTCAAAGCCAGGGCATCAACGCCGCGCAGGTGTTTTTCAATCCCAGCAACGGGCAGTTGCTAGTGCGCGCGCCGTTGGCGGATTTAGATCTTATCGAGCAGGCGATTGAGATTCTTAACACCTCGCCCGAGCAGCTCTACATTGAGGCCAAGTTTGCTGAGATCGAGTTCAATGACGGCGAATCTCTCGGGTTTGATTGGTACCTTGGTAAATCCACACTGTTGGGTGATAAGATCATCAGTGGTGCTGGGCCGCATCCTACCTTTATTGGTGAGCCTTCAAATAACAATCCCAGTGGCTATTTTCCATATCCGGGCACGTTGCAGGGTAATCAGTTTGTACCGAGCCAGTACAGCATTATGCCGAGCCCGAATGAAGGCCGATTGACCTCGTCGTTTAAGGGCTATGGTAACCCGCTTTGGACATTCACCGGTATCATGACCGATCCGCAATTCCGTATGGTGCTGAATGCCATCAGCCAGCAGGAAGGGGCAGAATTGTTATCGGCACCGCGCATTTTGGCCATCAGCGGCCAGCAGCAAACCATTTCGGTGCAGGATCAGCGTAATATTGTAACGGGCGTGGTGCCGACCTTTACGCCCGGCGCGGGTGGCGGCGGCTTTGGCGGCGCGGGCGGCGCGGGCGGTGGTACCGTGGCGCCCATGATGCAACCAATGCAAATGGGGCCGCAGCTCGATGTGTTGCCCTATGTGAATTCCGATGGATTTACGATTGAGATGTCGTTGGCTCCGCAGATCACGGAATTCTTGGGGTATGAAGAATCCACTTTTGAAGCGGCAGTGTTTGCCGCCGGCGGCAACGTGGTGCGCTCGGCCGTGCCGATGCCCCGTATTCGTACGCGCTCGCTGAATGTGAGCTGTGTGGTTTGGGATCAAACGGTCCTCGCACTGGGCGGGCTTATTTCCGAGAATGTCCAAACCACGCGAGACAAGGTGCCCTTCCTAGGGGATGCGCCGTTTGTCGGGCGGTTTTTCCGTGGCAAAGGTCGCAACAGCAAAAAGAAGAACATGGTGATTTACGTGAAGCCGACGATTATCGATCCGGCTGGCCAGCCCAAGAATCGCCCGGCCCAATTGCCCTTCTCGCGGACCGCTTCACCCAATCCCATGGGGATCATCAATCCGGTGGATCCCGCTTTAATGAATAACAGTGGGCTGAATAATGGCGGTGGAGTTCCCGCTGGAGGAGGTACTCCGCCGCCGGCTTCTCCGGCAGGTGGCGGGTTGAATAAATATCAGGGCCGTGTTTGGAATGCGAATTCCGGCGAGTCCTTCCGCCGATAATTGGCAGTGAGCAAGCCGGATTTACCGCGGTTATTGATTGTCGATGGGCATCACTTTGCCTATCGCGCTTTTTATGCCATCCGTTCCATGAACGCGCCCGATGGCTTCCCCACCAACGCCATCTTTGGGTTTCTCAATTCCATCGAACGCATGCGGAAACGCGTGCAGCCCACACACATGGCTGTGATCTGGGATGGCGGTCTGGATGAAGAACGCACCGAGGTGCTTGAGGAATACAAAGCTGAACGCGATCCTATGCCCGATGACCTTGAACTGCAGCTCGACTCTATTGTGGATTGGTTGACGGCGTCCGGATTCTATACGTGGTGCGAGGATGGTGTTGAAGCGGATGATGTCATCGGGACGCTTGCTTGGCAGGCGGAAGCCGAGGGATACGAGGTGGTGGTGGCCAGTGCGGATAAGGATTTTTTCCAACTGATCAATACCAACATTTCCCTTCTCAATCCCAATGATAAATCTGAAACCCTTTGGCAGGACGAACAGGTTATCGCCAAAACCGGCGTGCCGCCTGCACAGATCATTGATTGGCTGAGCCTGGTCGGTGATGCAGTAGATGGCATTCCTGGCGTTCCCGGCGTGGGGCCCAAGACTGCGGCCAAGTTGCTCACAGAGCACCAGACGATTGAGCAATTGTACGCAAACTTGGATCAAATTACTTCTGACAAGCTACGCGGCAAATTGGCTGAAGCCGAGGAAGACGTCCGCCGCAATCAGGCTCTAGTAGCCTTGAAAACAATGGATCAATGGAATGTGCCCCTCAACGAACTGATCCCCAGCCAGCGCAACGAGGAAGCACTTCGCGAATATTATCAGCGCTGGAATTTCCGTTCCCGCCTCGCCGCTCTGGACGAGTTTCCCTTCTAGACGCGATTCACAGGCCTGAGAATGTTATTGACATTTTTAAGGTAATTGTGGATAAGCATCCCTAAGGAGACGCTCCAATTGGAGCCACACCACCAAAAAGGGGAAACCAGTGGGGGTGAATAATATCAATCAACAGGGGAGTATTGTGCCGTTTCGTGGCGGGCCAACCGTTGGCCGGGTGCGTGCGTCATCGCGCTATTTCACAGGAAAGGCTGAAGCTATGAAGACCATTCGTACTGCGATTATCATCTGCGTTATGTTTACCATGTCTCTCCTTGCAGGAGTGGTCCCTGAAGGGGGCGAGCATGGGATGGTAGTTGGGAGCGGCGGTC